>CASDXF010000015.1 GCA_949285075.1 uncultured Bacteroides sp.
CCCTTCCCCCCCCCGATGGAAAGATAAATAGAAAAGCCCGCGAGCGGCTCGAAACGGGAAAAGATAAAAGATAAATAAAGCAAAAAACATATAAGAAACACACGAACCATAATCAAAGACACCTTATTTAAAGTACTTTTGCAGCCGAAAACTGTACGGACCGTTTCAGTTTCCGACCGTTTTTTTTGAAACGCCCGCGGCGGGAAAGAGGCCGGGAGGCGTTCCCGGTTTTTATCAAGAGTATGAACAAACATCAAAAATCGTAATAAGTTAGTTAGTATGAAAAGTAGAATTGTTTTAGTCGCATTTTGCGTAGCCCTGCTGTCCGGGTGCGGACAAGGGGACAACGGCGCAGCTAAGGCGCCCGAGGCCGCGGTAATGACGGTGGAAGCCAGTACCGCTAACCTGACCAACAGCTATCCGGCCACCGTAGAAGGAAAGCAGACCGCGGAAATCCGCCCGATGGTCAGCGGATTCATCACCAAGCTCCACGTGGACGAGGGAGCCACGGTGCGCAAGGGACAAGTGCTGTTCACCATCGACCAAGTGCAGTACCAAGCCGCCGTACGCACGGCGAAAGCCGCGGTAGAGACGGCGAAGGCCGCGCTGAACACGCAAGCGCTTACGACGAAGAACAAGCGCGCGCTGAACAAGAAAGGCGTAATCAGCGACTACGACCTGCAGACGGCCGAAAACCAACTGGCGCAGGCCGAGGCTTCGCTGGCGCAGGCTAAGGCGCAACTGGTGACGGCGGAGCAAAACCTCTCGTACACCGAGGTAAGCAGCCCCACCGACGGCGTAGTAGGTACTATCCCCTACCGTCTCGGTAGCCTCGTGAGCGCTTCTATGGCCACCCCGATGACTACCGTAGCCGAGATTTCGGAAATGTACGCCTACTTCTCCATACCTGAGAGGGAGCTGCTGAAAATGGTAAAAGCGCAAGGCAGCCAAGAAAACGTGCTGAAGAACATGCCGAAGGTGCAGCTGCAACTTATCGACGGAACCATGTACGCCGACAGCGGACGGGTAGAAACCATCAGCGGCGTTATCGACCCCAACACGAAGTCCATGCAGGTTCGCGCTCTCTTCCCCAACAAGGACGGACTGCTACACAGCGGAACGACGGGCAACGTAGTGTTCCCCAACGTGCTGACCGACATCTACGTCATCCCGCAGACGGCCACGACCGAAATTCAGGACAAGAAGTTCGTCTACGTCGTTCAGCCCGACAATACCATCAAGACCGTAGAGGTGAAGGTGTACTACCTGAACGACGGCAAGAACTACTACGTGACCGAAGGGCTGAAGGTCGGCGACAAGATTGTAGTGGAAGGCGTTCAGGCGCTGCACGACGGTCAGGCCATCACCCCGACCACCGTCGCCCAGAAGGAGGCCAAGTATCAGCAGGCGCTGAAGGACCAGAAAGAGGGGAACATAGAGAGCGCCTTCAAACAATAAACTTAATTAAGCACACATTACAACATTACATAGAAGTTGAGATATGAGATTAGATAACTTTATTAACCGTCCGGTGCTGTCAACGGTAATCTCCATCTTGATAGTCATTCTGGGTGGTATCGGGTTGGCCACGCTACCCATCACCCAATATCCGGACATCGCTCCCCCTACGGTAAACGTAAGTACCACTTACACGGGAGCGAACGCGCAGACGGTGCTGAACGCCGTCATCTCGCCGCTGGAAGACCAGATTAACGGTGTGGAAGGCATGATGTACATGACTTCGAGCGCCACCAATACCGGTTCCGGCGACATCACCATCTATTTCGAGCAGGGCACCGACCCCGACATGGCGCAGGTCAACGTGCAGAACCGCGTGTCTATGGCGCAAGGACTGCTGCCCGCCGAGGTAACGCAAGTGGGGGTCACCACCCGTAAGCGCCAGACCTCCATGCTGATGATATTCTCTATCGTGGACTCGGAAGACCGCTATGACCAGAAGTTCCTTGAGAACTACGGTAACATCAACCTTATCCCCGAAATCAAGCGTGTAAAGGGTGTGGGCGACGCCAGCGTGATGGGTGGCGACTACGCCATGCGTATCTGGCTGAAGCCCGACGTGATGGCACAATACAACTTGGTGCCAAGCGACATTACCGGCATTCTGGCCGAGCAGAACATCGAGGCCGCTCCGGGACAGCTCGGCGAGCGGGGCAAGCAGACCTACCAGTACACCCTGCGCTACAAGGGCCGTCTGCAAACGCCGGAAGAGTTCGGAGAGATGGTCATCAAGGCGCTTGAGAACGGAGAGCTGCTGCGCGTAAGGGACGTGGCCGACATCGAGCTCGGACGTAACAGCTACGCGTTCTCCAACACCGTGAACGGACATGCCGCCGTATCCTGTATCGTCTACCAGATGGCGGGAACCAACGCGACGGAAACCATCGCCAACATTGAAGAGACGCTGAAGGAAATAGAGAAGAACCTGCCCGCGGGCGTAGAAATCAGCGTGGCCCAAAGCGCCAACGACTTCCTCTTCGCCTCTATCCACGAGGTGGTGAAGACGCTTATCGAGGCGTTCATCCTCGTGTTTATCGTGGTGTACATCTTCCTTCAGGACATGCGCTCCACGCTGATTCCGGCCATCGCCATCCCCGTGGCCCTAATCGGTACGTTCTTCGTGCTTAAGCTCATCGGCTTCAGCCTGAACCTGCTGACGCTGTCGGCTATGGTGCTCGCCATCGCCATCGTGGTGGACGACGCGATAGTCGTCGTCGAGGGTGTCCACGCCAAGCTGGATCAAGGCTACAAGTCGGCGCGCCTCGCCTCCATCGACGCCATGCGCGAGTTGGGCAGCGCCATCGTCTCCATCACGCTGGTCATGATGTCCGTGTTCATCCCCGTGAGCTTCATGGGCGGTACGGCCGGTACGTTCTATCAGCAGTTCGGATTGACCATGGCCATCGCCATCGGCTTCTCGGCCGTCAACGCCTTGACGCTGAGCCCCGCGCTCTGCGCCATCTTCCTGAAGCCGCATAACACCGACGCGAGCCTGAAAGAGCGGGTAGGCGAAGCCACCAAAGAGGCGCGGCGCATCATGCTGGTAAGGTATACCGACGCCTTAGGCCGGATGCTTCACCCGAGCATCACGCTGATATTCGCGATAGTGGCTATCTTGGGCATGATTTTCGGCATGTTCAGCTTCAGCGAGCATCCGGTGCTGTGTATCGTCTTCATCGTAATCAGCGTATTGGCGTTGGCCGGAATGACCACCGACAAGTTCAAGCATTCGTTCAACTCCACCTACGAATCCTTATTGGCCAAGTATAAGAAACAGGTACTGAAGTTTATCCAGAGACGTTGGCTCACCGGCGGAATCGTATTGGCCTCCATCGTGCTGTTGGCTGTTTTCATGAACATCACGCCGACGGGTATGGTGCCGAACGAAGATACGGGTACCATCATGGGAGCCGTGACGCTGCCTCCGGGCACGTCGCAGGACAGAGCCGAACAGATACTGGCCCGGGTAGACAGCCTTGTGGCGGCCGACCCCGCGGTAGAGTCGCGCACCGTCATCTCGGGATTCAGCTTCGTGGGAGGTCAGGGCCCCGGCTACGGCTCCATCATCATCAAGCTGAAGGACTGGAGCGAACGCTCGACCATGCAGAACTCGACCATCGTCTACGCCACGCTCTTCATGCGGGCGCAGCAGGTCATCAAGGACGCTCAGGTGCTGTTCTTCGCGCCGCCTATGATTCCGGGTTACTCGGCGTCCAGCGATATCGAGCTGAACATGCAGGATAAGACGGGAGGTACGCTCGACCACTTCTACACCGTGGTGAAGGATTACATCGCCGCGCTGCAAGCCCGTCCGGAAATCAACTCGGCGCAGACCTCGTTCAACCCGAGCTTCCCGCAATACCAGATGGACATCGACGTGGCGGCCTGCAAGCGGGCCGGCATCAGCCCGAGCGACATTCTGAGCACGATGCAGGGATACTACGGCGGTCTGTACGCCTCTAACTTCAACAGCTTCGGTAAGATGTACCGCGTAATGATTCAGGCCGAGCGCGACGCCACCAAAGACCTTGAGTCGCTCAACAGCATCAAGGTGCGCAACGGCGACACGATGGCGCCCATCACGCAGTTCGTCTCTATAAAGAAGATTTACGGCCCCGACGTCATCAGCCGCTTCAACCTTTATACCTCTATGAAGGTGATGGTGGCCCCCGCCGCCGGATATACCTCGGGCCAAGCGCTGCAAGCCATCTCCGAGGTAGCGCAGCAGAACCTGCCCGCCGGCTTCGGATATGAGCTGGGAGGTATGGCCCGTGAGGAGGCCGAGACCAGCGGCAGCACAACGGGACTTATCTTCGTGCTGTGCTTCGTCTTCGTCTACCTGTTGCTGAGCGCGCAGTACGAGAGCTACATTCTTCCGTTGGCCGTGTTGCTGTCCATTCCGTTCGGATTGCTCGGCAGCTTCCTGTTCGTCAACGGCGTAGGCTCGCTAGGCAAGATTCCGGCGCTGACCATGATACTGGGTACGATGTCCAACGACATCTATATGCAAATCGCCCTCATCATGCTGATGGGTCTGTTGGCGAAGAACGCCATCTTGATTGTAGAGTTCGCGCTCGACCGCCGCAAGATGGGTATGAGCATCACGTGGGCCGCCGTGCTCGGAGCCTCCGCCCGTCTGCGACCGATTCTGATGACCTCGCTCGCCATGATTATCGGTCTGCTTCCGCTGATGTTCGCTTCCGGAGCCGGCGCGCACGGTAACCGCACGTTGGGTACGGCCTCTATCGGCGGTATGCTAATCGGTATGATTCTACAGATTTTCGTCGTGCCCGCCCTGTTCGTGGCCTTCCAGTACTTACAGGAGAAGTTCAGGCCGATGGAATGGGAAGACATCGACAATACCGACGCGGAGACTGAGATTGAACAATACGCTAAATAATACAGAGGTAAAATAAGTATATGAAGAAACAGATAATATATATGTTGTGCGCAACCGCTCTGCTGAGCAGTTGCCACATCTACAAGTCGTACGACAGACCGGAAGACATCGACGCTTCCGGACTGTACCGCGACCCGGTATTGCCGAACGACACGCTAGTGGCCGACACCGTCAACTTCGGCAACACGCCGTGGAGGGAGGTATTCACCGACCCTCAGCTTCAGGCGCTGATAGAAACGGGACTGGAGCGAAACACCGACCTGCTGAGCGCGATAGAGCAAGTAAAGGCGGCTCAGGCCCCCTTACTGGCGTCTAAACTGGCGTTCATCCCCTCGCTCTCGCTCTCGCCGCAAGGAACCATCAGCAGTTTCGACAACAGCAAGGCCACCAAGACGTACACGCTGCCGGTGACCGCGAGCTGGCAAATCAGCCTCTTCGGAGGGCTGCTGAACGCCAAGCGCGGGGCGGAAGCCAACGTAGCGTTGGCGAAGGCCAACAAGCAGGCGGTGCAGACACAGGTGATAGCCAACATAGCCAACCTCTACTACACCCTGCTAATGCTCGACCGTCAACTGGAAATCACGAAGGGAACGGCCGAGGTGCTGAAGAAGAACTACGAGGCGATGGAGGCCATGATGGAAGGAGCCATAAACAACATCAACCGCGCGGGAGTAGAGCAGAGCAAGGCGGCCTACGCGCAAGTGGAGGCCTCGCTCTCCGACATCGAGCAGAGCATCCGCGAGACGGAAGGCTCGCTCTCCATACTGCTGCGTCAGGCTCCGCAGGCCATCCGCCGCGGGAGACTGGAAGAGCAGCGAATCCCCGAGAACCTCTCGGCGGGCGTGCCCATCCAGCTGCTGTCAAACCGTCCGGACGTGAAGGCGGCCGAGATGTCACTGGCCTACGCCTACTATAACACCAACATAGCCCGCTCCAACTTCTACCCGCAGATTACGCTGAGCGGAACGGCGGGATGGACCAACAGCGCGGGAAGCCAGATTATCAACCCCGGCAAGTTCATCGCGAGCGCGGTAGGCTCGCTCGTGCAGCCGCTCTTCAACAACGGGGCCAACATCGCTCAGCTGAGAATGGCCCGGGCGCAGGAAGAGCAGGCAAGGCTGAGCTTCGAGCAGGCGCTACTGAACGCCGGCAACGAGGTAAGCAACGCCCTGAGCCTGTATCAGACGACCAACGAGAAAGCGGAGATGCGCAAGGAGCAAGTGGAATCGGCCAAGAAAGCGGCCGAAGACACGAGAGACCTGTACGACATGTACAACTACACCTATCTGGAGGTGCTCTCGGCGCAGCAAACTTACCTGAGCGCGCAGCTCTCGCAAGTGACCGACGACTATAACCGCCTGCAAGCCGTCATCAACCTCTATCAGGCGTTGGGCGGAGGAAGAGAAAACTAACCCCTTAAACAAATACCGCTATGATTAGTCCATTAGCTTATGTAGACCCCGAGGCGAAACTGGGAAAGAACGTCACCGTTCAGCCCTTCGCCTACATCGAAAAAGGAGTAGAAATCGGCGATGACTGCGTCATCATGTCATACGCCAGCATCCTGAATGGTACCAAGATGGGGCAAAGAAACAAGGTACACCAAAACGCCGTCTTAGGAGCGACGCCGCAAGACTTCCACTACAAGGGGGAAGAGAGCAGCCTGATTATCGGAGACGACAACGACATCAGGGAGAACGTCGTCATCGCGAGGGCGACCTTCGGAGGGAACGCCACGAGCATAGGCAACGGCAACTACCTGATGGATAAGGTACACCTCTGCCACGACGTGACCATCAACAACAACTGCGTGGTGGGCATCGGAACAACCATCGCCGGAGAGTGCGTACTGGACGACTGCGTTATCCTGAGCGGAAACGTGACGCTGCACCAGTACTGCCACGTGGGCGGATGGACGCTGGTGCAGAGCGGATGCCGCATCTCGAAGGACGTGCCGCCGTACGTGATTATGTCGGGGAACCCGGTAGCCTACCACGGAGTGAACGCGGTGGTGCTGACGCAACACCACGGCGCAACCGAACGGATACTGCGTCACATCGCGAACGCCTACAGGCTGATTTATCAAGGTAACTTCAGCCTTCAGGACGCGGTGCAGAAAATCATCGACCAAGTGCCGATGAGCGAGGAAATCGAGAACATCGTGAACTTCGTAAACAACTCCAAGCGAGGCATCGTGAAGTAAAGCGACGCGCTTATCCCGCGGAACTAAAAGCGAAGGGCCGCCCGGTTAACCCCGGAGCGGCCCTTCACGTTTTCAATCGCTTTGAGTAAACCACCGATTCATAGCATCAATCATCAGTCTTTCACCCTTCCCCATTCTTCACTTGAGAAATAGCCCTACGGCTCACGAGAAACAGCCCTACGGCTCGCGAGAAACAGCCCTACGGCTCGCGAGAAATAGGGCAGCGGCTCACGAGCGGTAGGGCAGCGGCTCACGAGCGGTAGGGTTACGGCTCACTGTTAGTGAGACGCTCTATTTAAGGGCCGGCCTCCCGTCCTTCCACACCACCTCCTCGTTGGTGATGTACCACGTCTTTCCGCCGTCGTTATTGCCCTGATAGAAGAGGTAAGTCCGCCCGTCGTTGTCCTTGAACAGGTGCGGGTGTCCCGACTCGCTGGAGTTCCACTCGCCCGGCTTGCCGTTGGGGACGAACGGCTCGCTGAAGACCCGCTTCCACCGTATGCCGTCCTCGCTCTCGGCCACGCCAATCTGCTGCGGGGCGTTGTTGTAGGCTCCGGCGTAGAACATGAACAGTTTTCCGCCCTCCTCCACGATGGAGGCTCCCTCTATGCAGTCCTTCTCCCAGTCCAGCTCGGGATAGAGGATGGGCGCGTCGCACGCCTGCTTCCAGTCGCCTCGGCCGAAGTCCGTGTCGCCCGGAGCCACGGCCACGCCCTGCATCTGCACCTTGAAGTCCTTGTCGCGGGTGGCGAAGTAGAGGAAGTACCTGCCCTTGAAGGGGTACACCTCGGCGTCGATGGCCCGTCCGCAGTTCCAGTCACCCGTAGGCCGGAAGATGGGGTTGGTCTCGTCACGCTCGAAGCGTATCCCGTCCTCCGACGTAGCGTGGCAGATGGCGTCCTTCGGCCCGTTGCCGTAGGTCTGGTAGAACAGGTGCACCACGCCGTCCCTGACCAGCGCTCCCGGAGCGCAAAGCCCCTTCTTCTCGTACTCCGCCCCGGGAGCCGGGGTTATCTCGCCCGCCTTTTCCCAGTGGACAAGGTCGCGGCTCTCGGCGATGCCGATGTTCCATCCCGATTGCGGGTCATCCTTGCGGGGAGGTATCGAGTAGTACATCAGGTACCTGCCCTTGAAGTTCACCACGTGAGGGTCCTTAGCGTGAGGCACGCCCACTCTCGACGTGTCGGCGTACATCATCCGCTCCTCCTGCGCCTGAGCCGTCAGTGTCAGGCCCAGCGTCAGCCAAAGCAACAGTTTGCATTTTATTCTTCTCATATCTTGATTAAATTGGTTTCCGTCGCGCTCGCGCTCCGCAAAGTAAAGGAATAAAATTCAAGGGACAAAATATCCACTCGTTCAAGAGAAAAACAAAAAAGACGGGCGCGGACGCGGAATAATTAAAGGATAATGCCCCATCATGCCCGGCGTATCATTTTTATTTATTATCTTCGCGGCCGGAATTAAAAGACAGACAAAGATTTAATGAAGACATTTGAAGAGCTTGGCGTTTCTCCGGAGATACGTAAAGCAATTGAAGAGATGGGGTACGAATATCCCATGCCGGTACAAGAAGAAGTAATCCCATACCTCTTGGGTAACAACAACGATGTGGTCGCTCTCGCGCAGACGGGAACAGGAAAGACCGCGGCCTTTGGCCTGCCCCTGCTTCAACGGACGGACGTGAGCAACAAGATTCCGCAATCGCTTATCCTATGCCCCACGCGCGAGCTGTGCTTGCAGATAGCGGGCGACCTGAACGACTATTCCAAATACATCGACGGCCTGAAAGTACTCCCCGTGTACGGAGGCTCGTCCATCGAAAGCCAGATAAAAAGCCTGAAGCGGGGCGTACACATCATCGTGGCCACTCCGGGACGACTGCTTGACCTGATGCGGCGCAAGACAGTATCGTTGGCCACCATCCACAACGTGGTGATGGACGAGGCCGACGAGATGCTGAACATGGGATTCACCGAAGACATCAACGCCATTCTGGCCGACGTGCCCGAGGACCGGAACACGCTCCTCTTCTCGGCCACCATGAGCCCGGAGATTTCGCGCATCTCCAAGAACTACCTGCACGACGCGAAGGAAATCGTCATCGGACGCAAGAACGAGGGGACGAGCAGCGTGAAGCACGTAGTATACACCGTACACGCCAAAGACAAGTACGAGGCGCTGAAACGCATCGTAGACTACTATCCAAACATATACGGCATCATCTTCTGCCGAACCCGTAAGGAAACGCAGGAAATAGCCGACAAGCTGATGCAGGAAGGATACAACGCCGACGCGCTGCACGGCGACCTGTCGCAGGCGCAACGCGACGTGGTGATGCAGAAGTTCCGCATCCGCAACCTGCAACTGCTAGTGGCCACCGACGTGGCGGCCCGCGGACTGGACGTGGACGACCTGACGCACGTCATCAACTACGGACTGCCCGACGACACCGAAAGCTACACGCACCGAAGCGGACGTACGGGACGCGCCGGAAAGACGGGAACCTCTATCGCCATCATCAACCTGCGCGAGAAAGGCAAGCTGAAGGCCATCGAGCGGATTATCAACAAGCAGTTCCAACCCGGACAGATTCCCACGGCCACCGAAATCTGCCAGAAGCAGCTGATTAAGGTCATAGACGACTTGGAGAAGGTAAAGGTGAACGAAGAGGAAATCAACGAGTTCATGCCGGAAATCTACCGCAAGCTGGAATGGCTGAACAAGGAAGATTTGATTAAGCGGGTGGTTTCACACGAGTTCAACCGGTTCTCCGAATACTACCGCGGACGGGCGGAAATAGAACAGCCCACAGAAAGCGGCAAGAAGGGAAAGAAGGAAAAAGGAAAGGAGAAAGGCAAGAGCAAAGGAGAAAGCCGGGAGAAGAGAAGCCGCAAGGCGGAACCGGGATACACACGGCTCTTCATCAATCTGGGAAGGACGGACAACATCACGCCAAACGAGCTGATAGGACTGCTGAACGACAACGCGCACGGACGCGTCGAGGTAGGACGCATCGACATCATGCAGAACTTCTCTTTCTTCGAAGTGGCAGAACGGGACACAAGAACCACACTGAAGGCGATGAACCGCCTGAAGTGGCACGGAAGGCCGGTATCGGTAGAAATAACCGAAGACGACAGCAAGGCCTCGCAACGCCCCGCGAAGAGTTCAGGAAAGAAGAGAGAGAGAGGCGGCCGGAAGGAGGAAGCGGTCGCGGCTCCGAAGAAAGACGACTGGAAACAGTTCTTCCAACAAGGAAACAACTTCAACGATGACGGAGGAGAATGGACGAAGAAGAAAAAGAAGAAATGAGGTTACCCACAAGTAACAAGGCATAAACCAAACACGGAAGGCGCGAGCGCGTAAAGGCTTGCGCCTTCCGTGTTTTTACACGTCAAGTCCCCGCGGGCCCGCTCAACGGAACAGAGCGGCGAAATCCTCCCCGGCTTTCAGGGCGCACGAGAGCACATCTCCGCCGGGATGCCTGTACTTCGGATTCCAGTATCCGCCCCGCTGAACGATGGTCTGCTCGCGGAAGCCGATGCCGCTCGAAACGTCCGTCCAGTAGAGCCGCCAACGCGAGAGGTAATAGACCACGGAGGAATAGGAACCGCCGCCTATCAAAGGTCCCGCAGACGCGGTGTTACCCATCACCAGACTGACATGATAGGGAGAAGGCAAGGTAGCCTGAGTATAAGAATTCCTATCGAGAGAGAAAGCGACCCCGTCGTTTACTATCACCAAATCGATGCGGTTCGCCTTGCAGAGAGAGTCAAGCCGCTCGTCAGGATAGGCTTCCGCGTCGCCTATCTCGAACACGTCGGCACGCTCACGCAACACCCCGCCCGCCTTAATGGAGGCCACCTGACTATAAAACCAGTTGCGAGTGTCTCCTTTCACGACGCTTTGGTCCGCCCCATTCCCATTTATCGAGGAGCTTCCATACGACACTTCCACGAACGGCTCGGTCAGGTCATCCCTTTCCGCCACGCTGTCCACCCGATTCACCAACAAGACGCGAAGCCCCTTCACCGGAATCGTTTCCTCCTTCACCGGCACGGAGTCCGTTCCCTCACGGCTCAACGTCTCCGTAGGGACCTTATAGCTCGCGTAGCAGCCGCCAAGCGAGACAAGCAGGCATAGCAATACGCCGCCATTACTGTACATCTTTCTCATATCTTCTCCTTTCTTTAATATCGGTTTACAGACTACACTTTAGCGGAACAGAGCGGCGAAATCCTCCCCGGCTTTCAGGGCGCACGAGAGCACGTCTCCACCGGGATGCCTGCGCTTCGGATTCCAGTATCCGCCCCGCTGAACGATGGTCTGCTCGCGGAAGCCGGCGCCGCTCGAAGCGTCTGTCCAGTAAAGCCGCCAACGCGAGAGGTAATAGACCACGGAGGAATAAGAACCGCCGCCTACAGGAAGATTCGGAGAAAAGTCCGTGTTTCCACTAATTACAGAGGTGTGATAAGTAGTAGGCATGGAAAGGTGAGAATAGAAATCTTGATTTACGGAGAACATGACTCCGTCGTTCACTATCACCAAGTCTATACGATTCTTCCGGCATAGGGAATCGAAACGCTCGTCAGGGTAAACACCCGCATCAGCTATCTCTAACACGTCGGCGTACTCCCTCAAACCATCGCCCGCCTTAATGGAGGCCACCTGACCATAAAACCAGTTACGGGTGTCTCCTTTCACAGTTTCATGCAGCGTACCGCTCCCCCAGTGCATCTGTGAACTTCCAGACTGTATTTCCACGAACGGCTCGGTCAGGTCATCCCTTTCCGCCACGCTGTCCACTCGATTCACCAACAAGACGCGAAGCCCCTTCACCGGAATCGTTTCCTCCTTCACCGGCACGGAGTCCGTTCCCTCACGGCTCACCGTCTCCGTAGGGACCTTATAGCTCGCGTAGCAGCCGCCAAGCGAGAGGAAGCATGGAAGGAGCAGAATCAGCGGAATTATTCTCATAGCACACTATATTTTAATGGATTAATAATAACCTTATACGATATGCCGGACGAGATTTTCGGGCAAGGCGAATCCGAGCCGGAAGGGCCTCTAAAATAGAGAACACCCAATCGGCGGAAATGGTTCATGAAAAATACGGGGAGAAATGGACTTGAAGCTAACCTCCCTCTAAACAAGCAAGTTGACCAGACCGAAACAGAGCCACGAGAAACAGCGCTACGGCTCGGGTCAGACAGGGCTGTCTGTCGCGACAGACAGGGCAGCGGCTCACGACAGACAGGGCCACGGCTCATGCGGGGACAGGAGCCGAAAAGTCAGCCCCGCCCGCACGGCGATTCTTCATCTCCGGTAGCTCATCCTTCGTCCGGCTCTATCGCCTTGCGAACACGAACCGGCAGCGACTGCCACACCAGCCAATAGGAGGTTACGACAAGCTCCTTGATTTTATCGTCGGGCACGTCACTGTTGAAATAGACATCGTTCCATATCCGCTTGTTCATGTGCCAAGCCGGACGGACTCCGTCGTAGTTCAACCGCAAATTAAAGGCCTCCTCCGAAGTCGACTTGAGGCAGCAACAGTCAAACACATCGATGTTGACATAACAAAACCACTTGTGCCCGATATAAAAGCAAAGCACGTTGCGGCTATACGGGTCTTTTAGTGAGGTGAAGGGCATCTTCTCCGTCACGTGGGGCAGGGAAAGGCAAAAGTCCCTGAACTCTTCTACATTCATCATTTTCCGGTATCGTTTTACATTGCAGGCCGGAAACGTCAAGCGCCTCCGGCATCACAGCGCGAAGATACACAAAAAAGGGAAACGAGAGCGCAATGTAAACCTTTATACCTGTTCTTGCGTTATATGAACGTATTCTATCCATTAAATAATAAAGACATGCAAAGTTTAGGAAGCAGGATGAACGACATCCTGACAAGCTGGGGGATACCCTCCGGAGTGGCGAACACGTTTGACGAGACGGTCGTGGCGGCACTGTTGGTGGCTTTGGCCATCGGCGTCAATTACCTGTGCCAGACCTTCCTCGTGGGAGGCGCGAGGCGCTACGCAGACCGCTCCTCGAAGATATGGAACAAGTCGCTGATGAATCATAAGGTAGTGTATCACCTGATACACGTCATCCCCGGGCTGCTCATCTACTATCTGCTGCCTCTGGCCTTCGTAAAGGGAAAGGAGGCGCTGGTTATCTCGCAGCGGGTGTGCGAGGTGTACATCATCGTTTCCATACTGCTCACCATCAACGGGGTCATCCTGACGCTGCTCGACATCTACAACTCGAAGGAGAAGCAGAAAAGCCGTCCGCTAAAGGGGTTCGCGCAGGTGCTGCAAGTGCTGCTGTTCTTCGTGGGCGGCATCCTGATTGTAGCCACCCTGATGGACAAGTCGGCCCTGAAGCTCCTCGCCGGACTGGGCGCCTCGGCCGCCGTACTGATGCTCGTGTTCAAGGACAGCATCTTGGGCCTCGTGGCGGGCGTGCAGCTCTCCGCCAACGACATGCTGCGCATCGGCGACTGGGTGACGCTGCCCAACGGCTCGGCCGACGGCATCGTGCAGGAAATCACGCTGAACACCGTCAAGATACAGAACTGGGACAACACCATCTCCACCGTCCCGCCCTACACGCTGGTCAGCAACCCGTTCCGCAACTGGCGGGGCATGCAGGAAAGCGGCGGGAGGCAGGTAGACAAGAAGATAAGCCTCGACCTGAACACCGTGCGCTTCTGCACGCCCGACATGCTCGAACGCTATCGCCAGACCATCTCACTGTTGGCCGACTATCGCCCCGCCGAAGGGGAAACGCCCACCAACTCGCAAGTCTACCGCGTCTACATCGACCGCTACCTGAGCGGCCATCCGATGGTCAATCAGGACTTGGACCTCATCGTCAGCCAGAAAGAACCTAACGCCTACGGGCTTCCCGTCAGGGTCTACTTCTTCGTGCGCGACAAGGCGTGGAGGAGGTACGAGCGTATCCAGTCCGACATCTTCGACCATCTGCTGGCTATGGCTCCCCTGTTCGGCCTGAAGCTCTACCAACTCTCGGCCGACGTCCCGAACGGGCCAGAAGCCGCCGGAGTCCAAAAATCGGAGAGTTAGCGGAGCGGAACGGCGAATTCGCCGTATCTTTGCCCGCGGAATGAAAACGAACATGCATACGGTTTTAAATCGGGAAATAGAAGAATGGCTCGGCGGAAAGGTCGACTTCATCCGCTTTGTAGACATCTCCGCGCTGAACTTCAGGCAGAACAGAGGGATGCCGAGAGCCATACTGATAGGGATTGCCGTAGACCCCGGATTCCTTCAGGCGGTAGCTTCCAATCCCGACTACGCGCATACCTCCGACGACGAATACGCGCGGACCGAAAGCCGGGCGGGAGCGACGGCCGACGGACTGGCCGCCTTCCTCGCCGGGAGAGGCTACAAGGCCCTTTCGCAGTCGGACGGCGGACTATTGGCCGAGAACGCCTTTGACTTCGCCACCAAGACCTCCGCACTGCCGCACAAGACCATCGCCACGCTAAGCGGCTCGGGGTGGATTGGCAAGAACAACCTGTTTGTCACAGCCGACTACGGAGCCGCGCAATGCCTCGGCTCGGTGTTGACCGACGCTCCGCTGTCCGCGGCCGGACACGAAACCCAACCGTCCCGTTGCGGAGGATGTACCGTCTGCGCCGGCATCTGCCCCGAGAAGGCGCTGAAAGGCCACAATTGGAGCAGGGCCGTACCGAGGGACGAGATGATTAACGTGTACGCGTGCGACACGTGCCTGAAGTGCTTGGCCCACTGTCCGGCTACGCGAGCGTACGTCCGCAGGGTGTTGAGGGAGTAAGAAGCAAAAACACGTTAAACGACATAAGCGATATGGAAAGATTCACCGTGAGGCGCTGGAACGCCTCCGACGCTCACGACTTGGCGAGCGGCCTCAACAACAAAAAGATATGGGACAACTGCCGGGACTGCCTGCCCTACCCCTATACGGAAACGGACGCGGAACGGTTTATCCGGCTCGCCGAAAGCCAAGAGCCGCAGGTCAACTATTGCATAGAGGTGGACCGGAAAGCGGCGGGAAACATCAGCTTCGAGCGGGGCGCGGACGTGGAGCGGTTCAACGCGGAACTGGGTTACTGGCTCGCCGAACCCTACTGGAACCGCGGCATCATGACCGAAGCCTTGCGCCGGACCATCCGGGACTACTTCTGCCAAACGGACGTCGAGCGGATTTACGCCAACGTCTACGCGAGCAATTCCGCCTCGGCGCGCGTACTGGAAAAGGCGGGGTTCAGGCTGTGCGGCACTCACCGAAGGGCATGCTTCAAGAACGGGCGGTTTGTCGACAGCCGTTATTACGAGCTGTTAAGGGCGGACCTTGAGTCGCGGCCTTAGGGCCTGTCCACATTTTACGCTTAAGTGATTCGGTCAGGTCTCTTTTGAGCTTCTTTTCCGGTCTCTTTTCCCGGTTCCGCTCGTCAGATAAGCCCGAAACAGGTCTTGATAAAAAGAAAAAACAGCCGGCCTTACATACAGAACCGTAAGGTCGGCTGTTTCCTACAAAAGACTGGGTTTAAACGCTTTATGCGGAGAAAGAGGGATTCGAACCCTCGGAACAGTTACCCGTTCACCGCATTTCGAGTGCGGCCCGATCGACCACTCCGGCATCTCTCCTTGTCTGTCACGTTTACACTCTGCCCCGGCCTCGCTCGCCGGACAAGCTTTCGGGCTTCAAAGGTATGGCTTTATCTTGAAATATACAAATCATTGAGAGCAAATTCACGACGGTTAACACGTCCGGAAGCGGAAAAGAAGGCCGGAGCGGAATTCATGGCGTGGCGTACGGGAAACGACCGCCTTCCATTCAGCGAAGGCCGGACGGTGTCCGTGGCCTCGCCCTACGGCTCGTGAGCGGTCGCCCTGTCTCTCACGAGCCGTAGCCCTTTCCATCACGAGAAATGGCCCTATCCAACAACACGTTGAGTGACAAGGCGATAGAGCGCTCACCTACTCCACCCGGCCACGGATGAGGAAATCCCGGGGAAACGGCGAGGGCAAAGGGAAAATTCAATACCTTCGCGGCATGACTCAGGAGGGATTCAAGTTCTACAAGCCGTGCGGAGCGCTGCGACCGTACGTCAGGTACTACTGGGCGTTCAGGAGCGACCGGCCGCTGAACGTCCTGACCTTCCCCATCGGCTGCACCCAACTCGTCTTTCACAGGGGAACGCCGCTCTACATCCCTGAACTGAACGCCCGCCAGTCGAGGCTGACCGTCAGCGGTCAGGTGAGCTTCCCCTCGCGCCTGCGCTCGGAGGGGAGCGTGGAGATGGTGGTGGCCGTGTTCAGGCCATACGGCATGAGCCTCTTCCTCAGGCCGCCCGTATCGCTGCTGCGCAACCGGGAGGTCTCCGGCTACGACCTTGAGGACGAGGGGCTGAACGAACTGGCCGCGCGGGTATTCGACCTTGAAAGCGCGGACTCGTGCGTCGAGGCGATAGAACGGTGGCTGACCGCACGGATGGCAGGCGGGCGCGGCCTGAAGACGGAGTACGACATGAAGCGAATCACCGCCGCCGTGGACCAACTGCTCGCCTCGCCGGAGAGCGCCACCGTCACGGCGATGGCCTCCGCCGCCTGCCTCGGCAAGAAGCAGTTTGAACGGCTGTTCAGCGAGACGGTGGGCATGAACCCTAAGGCCTACGCGAGGATAGCCCGCTTCCAGAAGTCGCTGAAGCTGTTGCAGCACCGCGAGGACTCCTTCAGTCTGGCTCAACTGGCCTACCGGTGCGGCTACGCCGACCAGTCGCACCTCATCAGGGAGTTCAGGCGGTTCAGCGGCCACACGCCCCGGTCGCTACTGAAGGTCTGCGAGCCTTACTCCGACCTGTTCACCCACCCCGTATAATGTCCCTTTTCTTCTATCCGCCGCGGGCCGTCCGCCCTACCTTCGCGGCGTGTTTCACTAAAAGCCAACAGAAATCATGAAAGAGATAGACCCCAAAGAGACGACCCGGGCGTATGCGTTCGAGATGTGGATGGACGCGCCCATGCCCATGCTGACCTTCTTCAAGACGTTGGACGTGACCCGCCTCGCGCGGACGGCCCGACGGAGAGGGCTGAAGTTCAATATGCTGATGTGCTGGTGCGTCGGACGGGCGGCGAGCGGCATCAAGAAGTTCTACACGCTGCCCGTAGGCCGGAAGCTGATGCGGTACGACCGCCTCGCCGTCTGCGCCATCGTCGCCAACCGGAAGGGCGAGGTCAGCTCGTGCGACATCCCCTTCTCCGACGACCTGAGGCGGTTCAACGCCGACTACCTGCGGCTGACGAGACGGGTGGCCGAGGAGTGCCGGGACCACGACCTGCCGGAAAGCATGGTCATCGGCACGTCCGCCCTCGCCGGATACGGGATAGACGGGGCGGTGGGTATGTACAGCGGCGTGTTCAACAACCCGTTCCTGATTTGGGGACGGTACAGGCGGCGGCTCTGGAAACGGACGCTCACCGTCTCCTTCCAGTTCCACCACACGCAGATGGACGGGGCGCACGCCGCCCGCTTCTTGGAGAACCTGCAAAAAGAAATCAGCGGACTGAAGGGATAATCGGAAACAAACGCTATCTTTGCGGGGTAAACGGAAAACGCGGATTGTTCAACGATATGAAATGGCAAGTGTGCATATAGACTGAACCGGAAGGCGGGCTTACGTCAAGTCCGCTCCTCAGGCTTTCTATATCCCTTATTGTCGTATTCTATCCACAGTTGAGCAATGAACTATACATACAAAAGCATCTGGCTCATCAACCTTCCCGTGCTGATGAGCGTCCTTATCGAACAACTTATCAACATCACCGACGCCATATTCTTGGGTCACGTGGGCGAAGCGGAGCTTGGCGCGGCCGCCCTCGCCGGAGTCTGGTATCTGGTCCTCTACATGCCCGGCTTCGGGTTCAGTCTGGGCTTGCAGGTCGTCGTGGCGAGGCGCAACGGCGAGGGCCGCTACGCCGAGACGGGGAAGGCCCTCCTTCAGGGGCTGCTGTTCCTTTCGGCGCTCGCCGCCGCGCTGTGCCTGCTCTCCAAGCCGCTCTCTCCCCTGATACTGGGCAGGCTGATAACCTCGCCCGAGGTCTGCCGCGCCGCAACGGACTACTTGGACGGGCGGGTATGGGGACTGCTGTTCTCCTTCCCGTTCCTCGCCCTGCGCGCCTTCTTGGTCGGCATCACCCGGACGGAGGCGTTGAACAGGGCGGCCCTTACCGCCGTACTGGTGAACATTCCGGGAAACGGACTGCTCATCTTCGCACTGGACATGGGGATAAAGGGAGCGGCCGTAGCCTCGTCCATCGCCGAGCTGTGCGCATTGGCGACGCTGTCCGCCCATCTCCTGCGCAAGACGGACAGACGGCTCTACGGCCTGCGTTGGCGGTTTGACGGGAGCGTCCTGCGCCACGTCTGCCGCGTCTCCGTGTGGAGTATGTTCCAGTCGTTCGTCAGCGTCGCCCCGTGGTTTCTGTTCTTCGTGGCGGTTGAGCGGTTGGGAGAGGCGCAACTGGCCGCGGCCAACATCGTGCGAAGCGTCTCCACGCTGTTCTTCGTCATCGTCAACTCGCTCTCCGCCACCACCGGCTCCTTGACGAGCAACCTGATTGGAGCCGGCGAGAGGCGCGGCGTATTCCCGCTTTGCGGCAGGGTTATCCGCTTGGGCTACGCCGTCGGCCTCCCGCTTGCGGCCCTCGCCCTGACCTTCCACCGGTCAGTCATCGGCCTTTATACGGACAGTCCGGCCGTAGCCGAGGCCGCGGGGCCGCCGTTCGCGGTCATGCTGCTGAACTACCTCTTCGCCTTGCCCGGCTACGTCTACATGAGCGCCGTCACCGGGACGGGGGCCACACGGACGGCCTTCCTCTTTCAAGCGACGACCATCGCCGCCTATCTGCTCCATCTGTGGGGGCTGAGCCATTGGGAAGTCTCCCTCGCCGTCTACTGGACTGTGGAATACCTGTTCGTCATCGGGCTTGGTGCGCAGTCCGTCATTTACCTGAAACATAAACGATATTAGTCATGAGAAGAAAAATTTATCCCCGCACGGGCGACACGCAGACCGTGTACCTGAAGGCGGTAGTCAAGGACCCTTCGATAGAGGTGGGCGACTACACCATCTACAATGACTTTGTTTCCGACCCTCTGCTCTTCGAGCGGAACAACGTGCTGTACCATTACCCCGTCAACCGTGAGCGGTTGGTCATCGGCAAGTTCTGCTCCATCGCCTGCGGAACGAAGTTTCTGTTCAACTGCGCCAACCATACGCTGAGGTCGCTGTCCACCTACACCTTCCCGCTCTTCTACGAGGAGTGGGGCTTGAAAAGGGCGGACGTGGCGTCGGCATGGGACAACAAGGGCGACATTGTCATAGGAAACGACGTATGGATAGGCTTCGAGGCGGTCATCATGGCGGGCGTGCACGTCGGCGACGGGGCCATCATCGCCGCCCGCGCCGTGGTGACAAAGGACGTGCCTCCCTATACCATAGTCGGAGGTGCCCCCGCCCGTCCGATAAGGAAGCGCTTCGACGAAGAGACGATACGCAGACTGGAAGCCCTACGATGGTGGGACTGGCCCGTCGAAAAGATAAGGCGGTGCCTTCCCGCCCTCGTCAGAGGGGACGCGGAAGGGCTGAAAGCCCTCGCGCAATTATGAGCGATTATGTTCAAGGTAAAGAAGCATCCAACAATTACAAACCGATTAGAAGATTACAAATTCCGACGTGTCAAAATTGAAAACGCTTACAGAGTTATCGAAGAACTTTAATCCGATATTTCCTTCTGACGTAAATTTAGGCAACTTAGAGGTTATCACTATAATCTGATTTCCAAAAGAGATGCCACACAGTTCTGTTCGTTGCGCGACCACCGCTTCGGCCACCACGGTTCCTTTGCTGTCATAACCATTCCGCAACGCTAAGCCGGAATTTATTTTTAAGAAATCTTTCACCAACGGACTCTGTTTCATCAAGGCTATAAAAGAGCCGTTGCCTAAATCTAAAACGAAATTCCCACTAAGCGTATAGCTCCGGCCGTTTTGCTCAAAAGCTAATTGAGCCTTGACAGCAGGCATATTCAAATAGGTATCATAATTTATCTCAAACGGTTTACTTCGTTGATACTTCGAAAGATACTCACTCTTACTGATTCAAAAATACGAATTAATTCGAGACAAACACTTTTATTCATTAAAAATAAGGACACGGAAAAGAAACATTGAACAAGTTAGCGCCAATTCATAACCTGACAGACATAAGTACAATCTTAAGCAATACAGAAACGCTCCGCCTTACATTCTTGGACATAAAAAAAGGCGTAAATCCCGTAATCAACTGATTTACACCTTTTACCGCGGAGAGACAGGGATTCGAACCCCGGGTACCTCGCGGTACAACGGTTTTCAAGACCGCCGCAATCGACCACTCTGCCACCTCTCCTAAGTATTTTCTTGAAAAGCGCTGCAAAGGTACGAATTTCTTTCTATCCCGCAAAATTTTACGAGCTCTTTTATCCTCCAAAAACGCAAAACGCTAATCCACAGCGCATTGGAACGGCCTTTCATTGAAAAAGGCCTCACCGGAGCGCCCGGCGCTCCGCAAGGGAAGGCCCGCGCTTCTACAGACTCCCGAACGGGGAATAGAGGCTTGCGCAACCGGCTGACAGACTGCGTCTTGTGGAAAAGGGCTGTTTCTCATGAGAGAAAGGGCTATTTCTCGCGAGCCGTAGGGCTGTTTCTCACGAGCGGTAGCGCTACGCCACAAACGCCATGCGCCCGCCCAGCAAGGCTTACGGCACGGCGTTCCGCCTACCCCAAACCGGGCATGAGGAATCATCACGTCTCCAGAAGGCGGATAACACGGCGGCATAACTTTTTTTATCGCCATAAAATTCCTAACGATAGCCTAAAAACGTTAACTTTGGCCTCAAGACAAGTCAACGGACTAGCCCGGAGACAAAAATACAAGACAACTGACGCTATGGATTTGCTAAAGCATTTTTTTTCAAATTACCAGTGGAGCTACTGGGGAATACTAACGCTCATTCTTTTAATCGCGGCGTATAGCCTGCTTCTGGTCAAGAACAAAAAACTGTGCCTCTGGCTGCGCAACTGGATACTGATACCGCTGACCGCCGCGGGGGGCTTCGTCATCTACTTCATCGGATACTTGGAAGAAGGGAGCTACGAGTCGCTGGTCACGCTCTCTATCCGCTCCTTCATCTCGACGTTCCACATGTTCTTGCTTCACTCCGACCTGATAGAGGTGCGCCACGATATGCACGGGTGCGACGAATACATGGTGTGCTTCGCCGTCATTCACCTCATGGCTTTCCTGATAACCTTCATGGTAGTCATCCAGTTCTTCGGCAAGCACGCCCTGTCGTGGCTCCGGCTGAAGTTCTCCTCGCCGTCGGAGAGCTACGTCTTCTTCGAGCTGAACGAGGCTTCGTTCGCGTTGGCCAAAGACCTGAAGGCCAAGCGCGGGAAGCCGTTCATCGTCTTCCTCGACAAGCGCCTGAAGAGCCGGGCGGACACGGAGGCCAAGACCAAGACGCTGCGGTCCGTATTCCGCCGCCGCGAGCCGCTGTTCGAGCAGGCGAGCAAGATGGACGCCCTGCTGCTGAACAGGGAGTACACGGAAAGCACCACCCTGAGCGACGTGGGCATCGCCCGGCTGCTGAGGAAGGGAAAAAGCCGTCTCTTCTTCTTTTCCGACAACGTGGAGTACAACATCCAGTCGGCGGTGAAGATTATCAAGGAAATAGGGCGGATGAAGAGCGCCGCCGAGAAGGTGGAGGTGTACGTCAAGGCGGAGGCCGACTACATGATTGCCGCCTTCGAGCAGGGCAGGCCAAAGAACGTCAACGTGCACATCGTCAACTCGGCGAAACTGGCCGTAACGGAACTGGCCCTCGCCCACCCGCCGGTGGATTACGTAGACATCGACGAGCGGCAGGCCACCGCGCGGCAAGGCTTCACGATGATGATTATCGGCTTCGGCGGAGTGGGAGGATACGCCCTGCGCTACCTGACGGAATTGGGACAGTTCGTCGGGACGGAGTCGCGGGCCATCGTCGTCGACAGGGAGATGGACGGCAAGCGGGGAGAGTTCGAGGCCCGCTTCCCGGGCATGAGCCACTACCGCGTCGACTACCACGGCATGACGGTAGGCGGCACGGCGTACTGGAAGCTGATTGAGGAGAATCTGGAGCGGCTGAACTACATCGTCATCTCACTGGGAGACACGGACCTGAACATGAAGACGGCCGTCAGCCTCAGCCGGTACGCCCGCCGGAAACGGGAGACTACGCTCCACATCTTCGTGAAGGCCGGGAACGACGTGGACAACGGCTACATGCGCATCGCCGCCCAGACCTTCAAGGGGATTCACGTGTTCGGAAGCGACGAGAGCGTCTTCACCGAGCGGGTCATCGTCAACGAGGCGCGCGACCGGGTAGCGAGGACGATTCACGACCACTACAACCAAAGGAAACCGTCCGCCGAACGGATAGAGTGGGACGACCTGAGCGTGATGAAGAAGATAACGAACGTCTCCGCAGCCATGCACATCTACACCAAGCTGCGGCTCGCGGGCCTGACCGTAGAGGAAATAAGGGCCATGCCCACCCCGGAGGCTTACTGGAACGCCTTAGGAACAACGCGGCAGGAGAACCTAGCCAAAGGAGAGCACCTGCACTGGAACGCCACCCTCTTCGCCAACGAGTGGGACACGTGGAACCCCGTCCCCATCGAAGCCGTGGCCAACAAGGACGACAGGCGGAAGCTACACGCCTGCTTGGTGGACTGGGACGACTTGGAGTGGGTGGAGAAACGCTTCAACACGCCCTACCGGGAATACGACCGCGACAGCGTGAGAAGGATATACGAGCTGATTCGCAGCGGAGCCTATCCGGAGACGGAAGCCACGTCCTGACGACGGCGGACGACAAAAAAAGACTTCCGGCCCACCCCGCACGTGGGCAGACCGGAAGTCAAGGAATAGCCATCGCCGTCAGACAGCTGTCCGCGCAGCTTATCACAGCTTATTCCCGCACCCGCTGCAAAAGGCGGCATCCGCCTCGTTGGACTTGCCGCAGCGGGTACAGAACTTGCGTCCGGCCGTCGGCTGTCCGGAGCTCGCCGGGGCCTGTTGGCTGAAAGCCGCCCTCGCGATGGTGTCTGCCGCAATGACCATCACCCGGTCGTCCATCTTCGCCTGCGAAATCATTCCGGAGATTTGCGTTATCAGCACCGGCCAGAAGAAAAGCATCGAGATGACGGTAGGTATGGCCTGCTGACCGAAGATACCGACTCCCGCCTCTATCTGTATGCCGTCGCTCCCGTTGGGCCTGATGTTTACCTTCAGCGCCGTCTTCATGCCGATGACCGCCTTGAACATCCCTCCCTTAGTGATGGAGATGTCATAGCCTCCGCTCATCAGCTCCTGCGACTGCACCTCGTATCCGTCGTTCGTAAAGTCGGCGACGATGTCTCTCGCTATCGCCGGAATCAGCGCCGGCGCGGCGAAGAAAGTCTTGTTCGATTTAAATGTTCCCATAATGACTGTCTGATTTAATGGTGAAACTCCTGTAACTCCTTATACTGGCAGACGGCGTACAGTACGCCCGCTTGGGTCAGTACCTCCTCTACCATCCTCAGTTGGTCCGGCGTAAGCTCCTGTTCCAACCTCTTCATCCGGTCGATGAGCAGGTCGCACTGCTGCTTGATTTCCTCGTCGGTCACAATGCCGTCCTCCATAATCTTTTGGAATGTCGACTGCTTGGCCACTTCCTCGTCTAGCCGGAACATTCCGTTTTCGTCAAATAACATAGCTCAAAAGTTTTTTAGATTAGTAATTGTCATTCCTCATTTCAGCTTGCGTCCGCAATGGCGGCAATACATCCATTCCGGCTCTACCGGATTCTGGCAGCCCGGACACAGCTCCGTGCCGTTCCTTTCCGCTTCTATCCGGTTCCTTATGCGTCTCCACTGGTCGGTATCCCCCCACCGCAGAATCTCCCGTACCCGGATGGCGGCGTAGGGGTGGCTCGATTCGAGAATGGAGTAGTTTTGCAGCAGCTTATCCCACTTGCTGTTGGCCTGCAGCTCGTCATAGTAATCGGCCTGCCTGACGAACTCCTCCACGTTCACGTCTTTCGTGATGTGCTTCGGGCCTCCCGCCAGTCTAATCTGCACCTCCACGACTTTCCGTATGTCGCCCAGCGCTACGGCCCCCGCCCTGTCGGCCGAAAGCTCGCTCCGGCGGCTCCAGTACTGCAAGGCCCAGAACACCGGAGTGATGGCGTCACCGAGCAATCCCATACTGCCGATGCGCTGCACCAAGATTTGCGCCAGCGAATGATAGAGCATGTGACGGCAAGCGATATGCCCGCACTCGTGGGCGATGACCGAGGAGACTTCCTCTTCAGTCAAGTACTCCAACAGCCCAGAAGTCAGCGTGACCATCGTGCGCGTGTCGCCCATCGCGTAGGCGTTGGGGAACGGATTCATCTCAAGGTAGAACTCCGGCTCCTCGATGTTCAGGCTCCGGCAAATGGGCGGGAGCTTCTTGTAGATTTCCGGCAGCTGCGTAGGCGACAGCCGTATCTTGTTGGCCATGTTCAGGCCGTGGAACAGCTGCTCGCTGTAATACTTCATGATGAGCTTCAACGCGGCGGCGAAGCCGGGAATGGCCTCCATGTTCCTGCGCGCGGCCTCATCCTCCGGATGGATGTATTCAATAGGACGTATCATAATGCGTTAACGTTTAAATGTCTTTGGAAACGGCTACTCCGTCAGTTCCATGTAGCCTACCAGAATCTTCGTGTCGGGCATCTTTTCTTCGTGCCGCTCCAACTGTCCCTCAGCGTTCGGGCGCAGGAACACCACCGAACCGTCTCCCTTCTCCTTGAGCGCCTCTTGCAGGTCGGCGTACTTGGCCACGTCCTTCCCGTTGCGCCCGACGACAATGTCACCCGCCTTCAGCAATGGATGGACGGCGTCGTCCTTGAACCCGAACACAAGCACGCCCGCCAACGGACGGACTCCCCGCACCACATCGCCGTAGAAGGCCTTCATGGAGGGAATGTACGCCTTTGATTCCGGATGGTAGGTCTGGTAGCAATTCAGCAGGCTGTTCATGTCCGCCAACGCCACCTCCGGAGTGACGGAGGAGGTAGAGTATACCCCTTGCGCCTCCATCGCCTTACGGCTTTCCACGATGGTGTTCATGAACTTCGCCCAGTGCACTATCTTTCCCCACATGTAGCTCTGCTCGTCGTTTTCGTCGAGCTGACACTTCTCCTTCATCCGGCGGTAGGTTTCCGCGTACTGTCTGTCTATCTCGGCCAGCTTCTCCTTTTGCTCCTCCACGTAGGCCCGTTTCTCTTCCACGGCTTTCACTCGATTGGCGAGCTCCTCGTCCGCGGATGTCTGTCCCTGTCGAGCGGCCTCGGTCACCATGTGCTCTATATTGTCTAATTTCTCTTCCAGTTCGCCCATGTCCGAGTCGGCCTTCACCAACTTCACCTCCGTGTCCTTCAGTAGCGCCTCGTACTTGTTCGCCTCCTGCTTCTGGAAGCGCTCGTACTCCTCCTTCGAGAGCTTCAGCCCCACCCCGTTCGGGAAATGGTTCCACTCCGGCGACAACTGTCCGTGCAGTTCCTGCGCCTCGGCGGGCATCGGCGAGAGGAAATCCATGTAGCCATAGTATAGCGAATTCAACAAGTACTGGAACCCTTGAAAATTAGTGTCTATAAACTGGAGGTTCAACGCGCTGAGGTCTCCGCTGTCCAACACCTGACTGATGAAATCCAACTGGTGATTCAGCTCGTCGAACATCGACTGATAGGATTGGGTAAAGGCTCCAAGCTCGGCGGAATTGACGCCGTACAGCCCGAGCAGGAAGGTGCGGTAATCGCCCGTCTCGAAGGTCGGGGTGGGTTGGGCCTCGTGCAGGCGGCTTATCTCACCCCGATAATGGGCGATGGCCTTGCGCAGGTCCGACTTCAACGCCGCCGTGTCGGCCCCGGTTCTCGCCTCCCCGTATTTCCGGGCGAAGGCTTCCCACTCTTTCCGCAGGTTCCCGTTGTCCTCTCCAAGCAGGTTCATCACTCCCATGCCCTGCGTGACGACGCTCGCCACCTCCGTGCAGACGGGAACGGCCGCGAGCCGGAAGGCGTAATAGCCTATGCCCGCGCAAACGGCCAGTACGGCCACCACGGCGGCCACCTTCAGCGCGAGTCCCCGCCGCCTTCCGTGAGGCCTGCTCTTCAGGTAGCCCATCAGCCGCTTCATCGCCAAGTCGAAGTACTCGTGCCCGGAAGCGGTGATGGCCTGATAGTTGGCCAACTCCTCCATTCCCTCCGGCATGGGCTTGGGCCACTGGAAGCCCGCGAGCATGACGGGAATGACGTTCTTGTCGTGACTCATGGCGCAGCACACCTCCCGCCGCACCCAGTCTTCCGGGTCGGCGCAGCGGTCGAGGCCGCCTTCGGGCAAGACGACGATAAAGTCAGTGCACCGCCCTATCTCGGCGAGCAGCTGCACGTTGAACTTTCCCGAGCGCAAGGTTTCCACATCGAAAAAAACGGTATAGCCCGCGGAGCGCAGTTTCTCCGCAATCAGGTTCGCCGACTCGAAAGCGTCGCGGCGATAGCTAATAAAGATATCATACTTCATGGTGTTCCTACATATTACAGAAACGGGGAAATCGCCCGTCCCTTCGTTGAACCGCCCAAAGTTACACGAATAACGGCGGAAAAGCAACAGAAAGGTGTAGACAAATCTTCACGCTTTCCGCCTTTTCCGCCGTCCGTCAGCAGTCCCGCGCCTAGCTCAGCTCGGGAATATCTATGGTCTCGCTCTCTTCCTGCCAGTTGTCAATCGTAAAATTTCCCTCATTTTCCTCCGTGAAAATGCCGTTTAGGGTGAGCGTCAACGTCAGTTTCGTATTGGCTTTCAGCGGAGACTTCAACGCCTGCCCGAATTTCTTCACCGTACCGTCCTTCAACGTGATGAACAATTGGAACAAGGGAGCGTTGGCCGAGGGGAACACCATCACCGTGGCGTTGCTCAGCTGCGTGCCGTCCGCGGAGAACACGAGCGGGAAGGCCACGGTCTTGGTCTGGTTCGACGGCTCGGCCGTAAACACGTTGAGCTTCTCGGCTATGCCTCCGATATGCGCCTCGATGGACGATATGCTGGAGCTCAGCACCCCGTTGTTCTTGTCCTTGACGATGACTTTCAGCCCGGCCACCTGCCGTTTCATCGCCGCGTTCAGGTCCTCCGTCCCCACGTTGACCGGCTTCACGGCGTACACCAAGTCGAAGACGGGGCAGTAGGTCGTGTCCGGCAAATTGCGCCGCAGGCCAAAATACTGTTGCGACAGGTCCGTGCCCACGCTGAGCTGAGGCTCCGTTATGGCCGGAGCGGTATATATCGGATCCTCATACTTCGGAGTTCCCCAGTAGACCATGTTATAGGTTCCCACCGGGAGTGAAATCACCCGATTGTCGTCGCCGAAAATTTCACCGTCTTTCAGCGCGTACAGTCCCGGAAACGACGTACGGTTGTTGTTTACATAGTTTCCATAGTAGATGGAAGACTTGTCCTGACAGGGATAAACCTCCAGCACGCCGGTCATGGGACTTTGCGGGTTTTCCGGCGAGTTGACCGTAGCCCGCAGAAGCGGACTTACCAGCTCGTCAGCGCACCCGTCCCCATCACCGCAGACAAACAAGGTTGAATCGTCTTTAGAACAACTGGCGAAAAGAGCCGCGACAAACGCGGACAATAATAGAATCTTTTTCATAATTCATTCTTTTTAATAAGTTTTCTTTGTCCTTAAATAACAAACCACAGCCGCCGTTAGTTCTTCAAGATTCGTTTTTAACTTTCCGCCCTACCGTGTCGCGCTACCCCGAAGGCCGCCCGGACCGCCCGTTCAGTCGCCTCCGCACGGAAGCTTTGGCCCATCGCCCCGGCCGGAATCCGGACTGGCGTAAGCGACTATCGCATAAGCGATTGACAGAAAGGGCCACGGCTCGTGAGCCGCTGCCCTGTTTCTCGTGAGAAATAGCCCTTTCCCACACGAGCCGTAGCCCTGCCCCTCAAGCCATGAACGGAAGGAGCTGAAGACGTGCGGAATGTTTTCCTTCTTTTCTTTCGCCCGCCTCTTCCTTATTTTATATATCTTCGCGCCGAAAAACGGAGCGCACGCCGGACAAGCGCCCCGCCTCGGGCGCAATCTCCGGCTAGCCTCAACACGTCATTCTATATAGCAAAGTCCCATGAGTCCACTGTCAGTCCGTATAAAAAGACCCTTTATCTGGATATCCCGCTTCCGCAAGCGCCGCGGATACGGCGTACACTCTCCTTTCGCCTTCGACCTGATAACAGACGTAATCTACGAGAAGTCATCCTATTACGCATACGCCCCCCTGCGGAGAGAGAGACGGGAGAAAAGACTGCCCGGGAACGACAAGACCGACCGCCTGCTGTTCCGTCTGGTGAACAAGACGCGCCCCGGCCTCATCGTCGAGGTGGGCGAGCCCTCGGCCAGCACCCTCTACCTGCAAGCGGCCAAGCCGTCGGCGGAATACCTCTTCGCCCACAACCTGTCCGAACTGTTTCTGGAGCCGGACGTCCCGGTCGACTTCCTCTACCTGAACAACTACCGGGACGTTGAGCTGACGAGGAAGGCGTTCCGCGTCTGCGCCGGACGGACCGCCCCACGCAGCCTGTTCGTCGTCAACGGGATAGGCTATTCGAAAGAGATGCGGAGGCTGTGGAAAGAGATGCGCTCCGACGAGCGGGTGGGCGTCACCTTCGACCTTTACGACGCCGGACTGCTTTTTTTCGACAAAACAAAGGTAAAGCAGCACTACATTGTCAACTTCTGACTATCTTTACGCTCCTAATCACCAAAACGCCGAGATATGAAAAGAAGAAAAAGCCCGGTCTACACAAAGACCGGCGACGAGGGAACGACCTGCCTCGTGGGAGGAACGCGGGTCCCGAAAAACCACATCCGCGTAGAGACGTACGGCACGGTCGACGAGCTGAACGCCTTTCTGGGCCTGCTGCGCTCCGCCGTGCGCGACGAGGATGACCTCCGCTTCATCGACGGGATACAGCGCACGCTGTTCTCCATAGGAGCCTACATCGCCGACGAGCGCCGGACAAGACCGAAGGAAACCCTCCTCCCCGACGAGACGGAAGACGCCGGACGGGAAAGCCGCGGGAACGACTGCCCCATCGGGACGGACGACGTGGAGAGGATGGAGCGGGAAATAGACACGGTAGACGAGCGGCTGCCAAAGGCCAAGTCATTCATCATTCCGGGCGGAGCCCAAGCGTCGGCCCTCTGCCACGTCTGCCGCACCGTCTGCCGCAGGGCCGAACGCCATCTGCTGACGCTCGCCGAAAGCCACCGCGTCGCTCCCGAGCTGATGGCCTACATGAACCGCCTTTCGGACTACCTGTTCGTTTTATCCCGGAAAATCAATGTCGACGAACGGAAAGATGAATTATTCTGCCATTTTTAATTGCGAATGATGTATTTTGTTATACTTTTGCCGAAAATTTAAAGAGAGGTTTCAATTTTAGTATTCATTTAAAACAAATACCTAAGATTATGTATTGGACATTGGAATTGGCGTCAAAACTGGAAGACGCTCCTTGGCCGGCAACTAAGGACGAATTAATCGATTATGCCATGCGTTCAGGCGCTCCTCTTGAAGTAATCGAGAACCTCCAAGAAATGGAAGATGAAGGCGAAATCTACGAAAGCATTGAAGACATCTGGCCAGACTACCCGAGCAAGGAAGATTTCTTCTTCAACGAGGACGAGTATTGATAGTCTTCAGACGGATTAAACAACTAAAAATATCAGCGGGACGGACAAGTCATCTTGTTTGCCCCGCTGATGTTTTATGGCGGCTTGGACATAGCGTAAATAGCGCCGCCTTTCATCTGTCCGCTTTTCTCCATTCCGTAGCGAAAGGCGAAGGCGTCAGGACACGGGACACGGGCGGGGAGCGGAAGCGGGTCGCCGTCCGTTTTTTGTACTTTTCCGCAAAAAAGATGGACAATCGGACTATATAACTTTTTTTATCATTTTAAACTTTCCGACCGCTACCTAAAAGTCTTACCTTTGGCCACCCTAGATGCATCGAACTACTAAAACAAATATCTTAAAAACAATGAGAAAATACTTATTTCTATTCTTATCGGCTTGCTGCCTGACTTGGAACGCAAGAGCGCAGCAAAGCTACGAGTTAAGTTCTCCGAACGGGGAAATCAAGGTATCCGTAAGGTTGGAAGACAAAATCTATTACGACATCGCGTATGACGGAGAGACACTGCTGAAGGACAACGCGATGAAACTCCAGACGACGGAGCGCACGATGGGAGAATTCCCGAAACTGTCGAAAAAGCAACTGTCGAGCGTGAAAGAGACGCTGACTCCGGTAGTGCCGCTGAAGTTCTCGACGGTAAACAACGAATACAACAAACTGCTGCTGACGTTCAAGGGCAACTACTCCGTGGAGTTCAGGGCATTCAACGACGGAGTGGCCTACCGCTTCGCCACGAAGGGCAAGGGCGAGACCGAGGTGCTCGGCGAGGAGTTCTCATTAGGATTCCCCGGAGACTATCTGCTGCATCTGCAACAACCGGGCGGATTCAAGACCTCATGCGAAGAACCCTACACGCACGTAGAGAGCGCCTCGTGGAAGCCGTCGGACAAGATGGCCATACTGCCGGCCCTCATCGACACCCGCAAGGAGTACAAGATACTCGTCAGCGAGGCGGACCTGACGGACTACCCCACCATGTTCCTCAAGGGAACGGGGCAGAACGGCGTATCGGCTACTTTCCCCAAAGTACCCCTTGAGTTCGGCGACGACGGTGACCGCAGCGTCAAGATTCTGAAGGAGGCCAACTACATCGCCCGCACCGAGGCGGAGAGAAACTACCCGTGGCGTTACTTCGTCATCACGAAAGAAGACGGCCAACTGATAGAGAACACCATGACATGCCGTCTGTCTGACAAGAACCAACTGGAGGACGTGTCGTGGATTAAGCCGGGACAGGTAAGCTGGGAGTGGTGGAACGGAGCCGTGCCCTACGGACCGGACGTGAATTTCCGGGCGGGATGCAACCTCGAAACCTACAAATACTTCATCGACTTCGCCTCTAAGTTCGGCATCCCCTACATCCTGATGGACGAGGGATGGGCTAAGAGCACCCGAGACCCCTATACGCCCAATCCGGACGTAGACTTGCACGAACTGATTCGCTACGGCAAGGAGAAGAACGTGGGCATCGTACTGTGGCTGACGTGGCTGACGGTAGAGAAACACTTCGACCTCTTCAAGACGTTCAACGAATGGGGCGTCAAGGGCGTGAAGATAGACTTCATGGACCGCGGCGACCAGTGGATGGTGGACTATTACGAGCGGGTGGCCCGAGCCGCGGCCGAGAACCACTTGTTCGTCGACTTCCACGGAGCGTTCAAGCCCGCCGGACTGGAGTATAAGTACCCCAACGTGCTCTCGTACGAGGGCGTGCGCGGCATGGAGCAGATGGGCGGATGTACGCCGGACAACAGCGTCTACATGCCCTTTATCCGCAACGCCGTGGGCGCGATGGACTATACGCCGGGAGCCATGATTAGTATGCAGCCCAACATCTACCGCTCCGAGCGGCCCAACTCGGCGAGCATCGGGACGAGAGCCTACCAGATGGCGCTGTTCGTCATCTTCGAGAGCGGAGTGCAGATGCTGGCCGATAACCCGACGATGTACTACCGCAACGAGGACTGCACCCGCTTCCTGACGCAAGTGCCCGTAACGTGGGACGAGACGCGGGTGCTCGACGCGAAGGTGGGCGAGTACGCTATCGTGGCCAAGCGAAAGGGCGAGAAATGGTTCATCGGCGGAATGGCCAACGGCAAGGGCGACCGTACCTTCGACCTTAGCCTCGACTTCCTGAAAGACGGGAAGACCTACCGGCTGACAGCCTTCGAGGACGGAGTGAACGCCGACCGTCAGGCGATGGACTACCGCAAGCGGAACGCCGACGTGAAGAAAGGGCAGAAGCTCTCCGTCAAGATGGTAAGAAACGGAGGTTTCGCGGCGGTTCTTGAATAGGACAAGGGCATAACGGACAACAGACTTATCGGCACTTCCGGGATTCCGTCCACTGGACGTTTCCCGGAAGTGCTTCGTTTTTACCCCCAATAGGCCATTAGAAAAGACGCGGCCATTCTGTTTGACAGGAACAACCCCATCGCCATAGCACCACACACACGAGACGACTCATAATCAACGCCTTACTACCCGTCCGAGAAACAGCCCCGTTTCTCGCGAGCCGCTGCCCTTTCCGTCGCGAGCCGTAGGGCTGTCTCTCACGAGCCGCAGGGCAGGCTGACAAATGAAGAATATTTAACTCGGAAAAGCTCATCAAAAGGAGACCGGGCGAATTTAGACATCCTCACGTTCTGGACATAAAATTCTCTAATAACCGATTGGGGCTTACCGGGAAAAAAGGTAACTTTGCCCTAAGAAACACAAGCGGAAGCCGATATGGATTCAAGCAAGGAATATTTCGCCTTCATCAGCTATAAGCGGGAAGACGAGCGATGGGCGGAGTGGCTACAGCATAAGCTGGAGCACTACAGGCTGCCCTCTAACCTGAACGGCAGGACGGACCTGCCCAAAGAGATACGCCCGATATTCAAAGACACTACCGACCTGAACCCCGGCAATCTGCCCCGGCAGATACACGAGGCGCTGGAACAATCGAAGCATCTCATCGTGATATGCTCTCCCCGCTCCGCACGGTCGGAATGGGTAAACAAGGAGGTAGAGACGTTCATCGGCATGGGCAGGGCAGACCGCATCATCCCCTTCATCATCGAGGGAACAGCCTTCGCCAAGAGCCCCGGCGACGAATGCTTTCCGCCGGCCTTAAAAGCCTTGCCCGAAGAGCAGGAAATATTAGGAGCGAACATCAACGAAACGGGACGCGACGCGGCCGCCGTGAAGGTAGTGGCGCAAATGTTCCAACTGAAGTTCGACACGCTTTGGCAACGCCACGAGCGCTACAGGCGGAAACGCCGCCGGGCCGTCACGACAGGCCTGCTCTGCCTTCTGATTTCCGTGTGCGGCGTAGCCTACTGGATGTGGCAAAAGAACGCCGAACTGGAAAGGCAAAACGAGATTATCTTCAGGGCGAAACTGGAGCAGGACATCGCCTTATCGAAAAACCACCTCTACCGAAACAACCCGGAAATGGCGATTGTAGCACTGGAGGAGGTGAGGCGGAACTTACCCGCGCTGGACTCACTAACCCGAGCAAGGTACGATGAGCTGCTGCTCGCCATTAACGACTCACTGTCCGTACGCCCGATACACCTGTTGACCCAAGACGCGCCCGCGCCAAGCGACTCCGCAATCGGCATGGGCGAGCTTATAGCCAGTAACCCCATGTTCCGCTACAGCAAGGAGGACGAAGACGGGCATAAGGGACTGTACATCACAAGGCACGAGAAAGGCGGCGTCGTTCAGGACACCATATCCGACTGGTATCCGAACCATATACACATAGCGGTCAACCGGGAACGGACGTACGCCGCCATCTTTAAAGAGGGAGACCCCAAATTCGACTGTATAGAAGGGCCGGACATGAAGGAATCGCCCAAGAAAAGCGGCATCAGAATTTACCCGCTCGACGGCGGAGCGCTGAAAAACTTCATCAATTGTTGGGGATACTTTCCTTATTTGGTTTACCCGATAGCGCTAAGCAGCGACGCGGACAAGCTCATATACCGGGAGGTATGGAGAGACAATGACTGGATATGGCTTGCGGACTTCCGGAAAGGTACAAGGACAAGCGTGCGCGGTTGGGTTGACAATGAAATAACCTACTCGGCATCGAACCATGCGGACGGCGCGTTCAGCCCCGACGACGAATACTACTACCTCCATTACTCGAAAGACAACAAGATTGCCGTCTACGATACCCGGGACACCCGACCCATCTATACCTTCGGCTACGAACAATGCGACACCGTCTACTGGGACGAGGCGAGCGACCTCCGCGTCAGCTCCCGGGGATATACCTACGTGTGGAGCGTACGGCGCGGCAACCTCACCAAGATATTCCACGCGGGACCTTCGCTCATAGCGGCCGTCGCCCTCTCGAACGATTGCCAGATGGCGGCCGCGGCTTGCGCGGACGGAACGGTCTCCGTATGGAAGCTGTCGACGGGCGAGTGTCTGTGGAACGGGAAGGTAATCGACAGCCCCTCCGACATAGCGTTCACGCGCGACGGCCGGTCGCTGTGGGTCATCTCCGGATTCAACAAGCTGAGAGGCGTCGACTTGGTCGACAAGCGAACGTTCATGGTGGTAAGCAAAGAACCGGAAAAGGAGCACATTCCATATCATCCTTACGGAGGCTATCTGCACTTCACCGATGACGGCCGCCATTGCATCTCTTATTTCGACTATGGAAGCCAATACGCCCTATACGACGTGCAAGAACGGAGACAGTTGGAGGTGGCCGACGAAGTGCCACAGTTCCCGCTGCCCGAGGAAACCTATCGCGACCCAGACCTTACGGACAAGGAGAGCGCGGAGCCAATCACGAAAAAGCTGTCGGCCGACAGCACGACGGTCATCGAAGGCTATCCGAACGGAACGTTAAAGGTAAGGTCCACCCTATTCTCGACCGGACATACCGGCTTGGCTGACCAGACACTCCGATAGCGAGGTCTCTCCGCCGAGCCCGCAATCCCCGTAAAATGGGTACATTTTTCTGTAATTCAGGTTAAAGAGATTTGGTACATAGCCCGTAACTTCGCGATGGTGATAAGACTGAAGGAACAGAAGGAAGATTCCTATAAACAACATAACGGCAAAAAAAAGAATGACGAGCATGAAGAAGAAAATGACAAGAAGGGAGTGGCTCAAGGCGGCCGCCACGTCAGTGGCCTCGTTCGCCGCCCTCAGCTCGATACCCTCATTCGCGAGAGGCATGGCCAGCGTGTCGCCCGCGACGCCCGCCGCGGCCTCTACCGGAACGGCGACTAAGGTATGGATGACGAAGGACTTGTCCGCCGCCGGACTGGTCAAGGTTTACGAAGCCGTAGGACATCCCCTGAAAGGGAAAGTCGCGGTGAAAATCAGCACCGGAGAGCCGGGAGGACACAACTTCCTGCAACCCTCGCTCATCAAGGATTTGGTGAAGAAGGTCGACGGAACCATCGTGGAGTGTAACACGGCCTACGCCGGCAGGCGCAACTCGACGGAAGAGCACCTGAAGGCGGCGCGCAAGCACGGATTCTTCGACATCGCCGACGTGGACATCATGGACGCCGAGGGCGAGTTCGAGATTCCCGTAAAGGACGCGAAGCACATCAAGAGCGACATCGTGGGCACGCACCTGAAGAACTACGACTCGATGATTAACCTCGCCCACTTCAAGGGGCACGCCATGGCGGGCTTCGGAGGAGTCATCAAGAACCAGTCCATCGGCGTGGCCTCGGCCAACGGCAAGGCGTACATCCACACGGGAGGAAAGACGAAGGACACCGCCAAGATGTGGGAGAACATCGGCGACCAAGACGCCTTCCTCGAATCGATGGCGGCCGCGGCGCAAGGCGTGGCCGACTTCTTCAAGCACGAGATTGTCTACATCAACGTGATGAACAACCTTTCCGTTGACTGCGACTGCGACGCTCACCCGCACGACCCGCAGATGAAGGACATCGGCATACTGGCCTCCACCGACCCCGTGGCGCTAGACCGGGCCTGCCTCGACCTTGTGTACGCCGTCAAGCCGACGGAAGGAGACGACAACCGTCCGCTGATAGAGCGCATCGAGAGCCGCAACGGGCTGCACACGGTGGACTACGCCGAACAAATCGGGCTGGGAAGCAAGAAGTACGAGCTGATAAAGATATAGCGAAGGCAGGCTAACGAGGCGCAGCCCTACGCCTCGCGAGCCGCAGCGCTATCTCTCGCGAGAAGTAGCCCTATCTCTCGCGAGAAACAGCCCTTTCCGTCAACCGCCCTACGGCACGCCCTCCGCACGGCGCTCCCCTCCGAGGCGGAATACGGCATACAGAGATGATTATCAACCGATTGTCCAAGCGAAGAAGACCTATGGAAACAAGAATCCCCTTACCTCCCTTAGCGCCCTCCGAGGAGGGAGCGAAAAAGAAGTAAGGGGATTCCCTTATTCAATTCCGTACGGAAAGGCCCGAGGCTATTCCGCCTTCAGAATCTCCAGTTCGGCCACGGCCGCGCGCTTATCGTCCTTCACGCAGGGCGACAGGGCCTGAAGCTTCACGTAGCGTCCCTCGCAGGGAGCGAACTCTACGGTCTGCGCCTCCTTCGTGTTGGCGAAGGTTCCGGTAGCTACGGCCTTGCCCCAATTCTTTCCGTCCTTGCTGACGTACACCTCGTAGCCGGCGATGCGGCCCTCTTCCGAGTCTTGCCGAGGCGTGTACTTGACGCCCTTTATCTTAGCCGGCTTAGAAAGGCTTATCTGTATCTCGTGCGGGTAAGGCGCCAGATAGAACTGGTTGTGCACGGTGTGCCAGTAGGTATTGACGTTGCCGTCGGCGGCCAGCCGCATGCTCTCGTCGCTGTCGCTGTCCACGTAGGTCACCCGCTGCCTGTTGGACGATACGTTGCCCGACAAGTTCTTCACCACGTTCACGTTCAGCTCGGCGGCGGAAGCCCACGGACGTCCGTGAACCTCGGACAGGGCCACGAGCTTGAAGTAGCGCACGGCTACGGGCTTGGGCAGCTTCACCGTCTGCGCGGAAGAGGAGTTGACGAACTGGCCCTTCAGCGCGTCGCCCCACGTCTTTCCGTCCTTGCTGAAATAAAGCTCATAGTCCCTGATGCGGCCGTTCTCCGAATCGCGGGGCTGATAGATGAACTGGTCAATCTCCAGCATTCCGCCCATGTCGACCACAATCTCGTGCGGATGCTTCGTCTCGTTCTCGCTCCAACGGCTGTGCCAGATGGTAGTGAGGTCGCCGTCTATCACGTGCTTAGCCTCCTCGCCCCGGTTCTCGCTGCTGACGGAAACGACCTTCCATCCCGAGCGGTCGACATAGATGGGCAGCTCGACGGAAGTGACCATGCTCTTGCCCAACTCGTCGGACACGGCGTAGGCCTCTACCTTTCCGCCCTCAATCAGCTCTACCGGACCGGTGTACTCCTTCTCCTTGCCTCCGTTCAGCTTATAGTAGACTTTGGCGTTCGGCGTATTCGTCTTCAGGGTCAGGTAACCGTCGTTGTCCCGCTCTATCAGGACGGGCATGCAGACCGGCATGCGCACGCGGGCCTTCGCGCTCAGCTCGTCGCGCAGATAGGCGCGCTCCAAAGGCAGCATCATGAAGCTGAACACGGTGGGCTGAGACTTCAGCTCATATTGGCGCAACGGGCCCGGGCCGCAACTGGCGTTACCCAACGGGCGAACGGCGGCGTCCAAGCAGAGCACCGTCTCCTTGCGCATCTTCACCTCGTACTTATGAATCATGGCCTGAATGTGGTCGGGGTTCGGGGCGATGTCCTGCGCTCTGGCGTGCAGAGCCGTAGCCGACATGTACTCTCCGCCCGCCACGAACACGAATCCCATGCCGCTCGGGTTGGTCACCGTTATCCAACGAACGTCCTCGTGGTTACCCATTTCCTGCGGACGGACGTAGTCCACCCACTGGTCGGTCACGGTGCTTTCATATAGTCCCACGTAAGTGGCGTCTTTGCGGTCGGGGTAGTTCTCCAACGGGCCGCGGCCATACCAGCGCACCCGCTCAAAGCCTTCGGGCAGCTCCATACGGTAGCCCACGCGGGGAATAATCTCTCCGCTGACCGCCGGAATTATCGTGCTGTTCACCAGAACAGAGCCGTCGCCCATCACGGTGTACTCTACCGCCGTCCGATAGTCGAACCCTATTTTCCCCCTGTACGTATTCTCGACGGCCAAAATCACCTTGCCGTCCTCCTCGCGGACGCTCCAGTCGCCCGCTTCCAACGCCATATCGTATATACCTTTACGCTGCCAGTCGCCGCTCACCTGCTTGTCGTTGTCGGTCGGCGCGCGGAAAAGGTTAAGTTCCATACCCTTACTTATCATAGGCACTCCATTCAGGGTGTAGGCCGACATCGTGCCTTCCTTCTTGGAGAATGTCGCCTCGAAATGCTCGCCCTTCACCACGATGGCGTTCTCGTCTTCCGTGAAGCGCACGTCGCCCTGCTCAGGCGTGAACAGGGGCTTCTCGCTGCCGGTCAGCTTGAACTGCTCCGAAGCCACCTCGTAACCGGCTTCCGCCCATCTGGTGTCTCCCTTCTGCCTGAAGCTGAAGTTAATGAAATACTCGGCTCCCGGCACTTGAGTTTGCGGCCGGTCGCTTATCGTGACGGTCTTGCTCTCCTGCGCCTTCAGGTTCAGCTCATCCAGATTGCCGGAACGGATGACCTTTCCGTCCTCCAGAATCTCGTATCTTCCGTAGAGGTCGTCGAGTCCCGCGTGGAAGCGCTTGTTGGTCAGCTTATACTGCCCGTTGCCAAGCGACTCTACCCATACGGGCTGGTGCATCTTCTTCACCTCGTACACCTTAGCCGCCACGGTGCGGTTGGAGAATATCAGTCCGTCCGCGCAGAAGTTGCCGTCGTTGGGCTTGTCTCCAAAGTCGCCTCCCACGGCCAGATAGAAGTCCTTGCCGTCGGGCGTGGGCACCTTGATGCTATGGTCCACCCACTCCCAGATGAATCCTCCGATAAGGGCGGGATAGCGCTCGTACGTCTCCCAGTACTCCTTGAAGTTACCCACGGCGTTGCCCATCGCGTGAGCGTACTCGCACACCACGTGCGGCTTCACCGTCTCGCCCCTGCGGGCTTTCTCCAAGCGCTCCTTGCCTACGCCTTCCAGCCACTCTACGCTAGAGTACATCGTACTGCTCACGTCGCAATAGTCGCTATTCCCCTCGTAATGGGTAGGACGGGTGGTATCCAGTTTCTTAACCGCCTCTTCGGCCGACTTGAAGTTGGCTCCGTTTCCCGACTCGTTGCCCAACGACCACATCACGATGGAGGGATGGTTCTTATAGCACCTGACCATATCCTCGCTGCGCTCGGTGAAGGCCTTCTTCCACGACGGCTCTCTCGAAAGTTCCATCAGCCCGTGGCACTCCACGTTCGCCTCGGAAAGGACGTAGATTCCGTACGCATCGCACAAGTCGTAGAAGTACGGGTTGTCGGGATAGTGGGAGGTGCGCACGGCATTGACGTTGAGCTTCTTCATCCACTGCACGTCTTTCTCCATCTCCTCCTTAGACACGGTGCGTCCGTTCTCCGGGCTATGGTCGTGACGGTCTACGCCTCTGAACTTGATGGACTTGCCGTTCACCAACAGCTGCCCGTCCTTCGTCAACTCAATCTCGCGGAAGCCGACCTTCACGCCGCGGAGGTCGGTCACTCTACCCTTCTTGTCGGTCAGCGACAGCGTCAGGTTGTACAGGTTAGGGGTTTCCGCCGTCCACTTCTCCGGATTGGCCACCGTGAACTCCAAGCGGTTGCTTCCTATCTTGGCGTCGGCCACGCTATAGGTAGTCACTACCTTTCCGTTCGCGTCCGTCAGCTTCGCTTGCAGCTCGCCTTCTACCTTCTTGCCCGTAAGCTCTACGTCTAAGGTCACGATAGCGTCCTTATAGCCCGCGTCCAAGTCGGTGCGGAAGAAGAAGTCGCGTATCTGCGTCTGCGGAGCCGACCACAGGAACACGTCTCTGAAAATTCCGCTGAAGCGCCAGAAATCCTGACATTCAAGGAAACTTCCGTCCGTGAAGCGGTACACCTCCACGGCCAGCACGTTCTTCTCGCCCTTCTTGTTCAGGTAGGGGGTCAGGTTGAACTCGGCGGGCAGGTAGCTGTCCTCCGAATAGCCCACCTTCTGACCGTTCAGCCAGATATAGAAGCCCGCCTCCACGCCGTTGAAGCGGATGAACACGTCGCGTCCGTCCCACGATTCGGGCAGGGTGAATTCCCTGCGGTAGCTGCCCACGGGATTGGGCATATTGGCGAAGGTATAGTCCGCCGGGCGAGGCTGAATGACGTTGGGCCACTGTACCTTTCCCGGAATGGCGTAGGGATAGACCACGTTACAGTACAACGGCTTGTCCCACGGCTTGTTGTGGCGCACCGCCTCAATCTGCCATGTGGCCGGTACCTTGATGTCGTCCCACCCGCTCACGTCGTAGTCGGGCAGATAGAAATCCTGCGGCCGCTCTTTCGGGTCGGCCACCCAATGGAACTTCCACGTTCCGTTCAGGGTCTTGTAGTAAGAGGATTCCTCTATCACCGCGGCCATCGCCTGCCGCTCGTTGGCAAAGGGAATGCCTATCTGGCACGCCTTTTCCTTATTTACTCCCGAAACCAACTCGTCGTTCCATTCCGGGCGTTCCGATGTCTGCGCCATTCCGACGGCAGGCATCAGCATCAGCGCGGGAATCGCGCCGATAAGTAACTGTTTTCTCATACTTTCGATGTTAGCAATGACTATTTATGTTTATCCGATATTGTAGCTTGACAAAGATAGGCATATCCCATCGTTATCAGAAATATTTATCGGATAAGAGAACGTTTTTTTCGTCCCTGCTCTTAAATATAACTCTTTTTAAGACGCTCTTCCGGCCGCGCGGAGGATAGCGGAACGTCCGCCGGGGACAGAATCAGCGGCTTGGAAGAGGGCGCACGGAACCTTCCCTCCGGAAGCGTCAGGTGAAGGGGAAAACGGGCGCGAGAGGCCGCCCTACGGCTCGCGAGCCGTCGCCCTGTTTCTCGGGAGAGACAGCCCTTCCTGTCGCGAGAAATGGCCCTTTCCAACAACCGCCTGAGTATCAACGCCTGCAAAATCTTTTCCTCCTCGACTCGCAAAGCGTGCTTATGGGGCTTCCGCTCCTCTTTCAGCTTACTTACTCCAAACCCCACTCGCTTTTGTCTTCCTCCGACAGCGACCTTCCGGCGAAGCGGCGCTCGCAGCAGTTGAGCAAGTCCTCCACATCGCCGAATATGGGCCACACGCAAATCGTTCCGTCCGAAGCGGCGGCGTATATCCACTTTCCGTCCTTGCTGAAGCATAAGGCGGAGATACGGGTTCTTCCCGCTTTTAGAGAATGTACACACTCTGCCGGATTCCGTGTCAGGTCCCATATCTTTATATTCTCTCTGGAGTTTGAGTAATTATTGTACCCCACCGCGACGAACTTGCCATCCGGGCTAAGACATACAGTCCTTACCGACTCCCCTACTCCCGGAATAGCTAAAGTTTTCCGCGTTTCAAGGTTATGAATATACACGTCCTGCCAACCGCTTACCGCAAGCGTCTTGTCGTCGGCGCTGAGCGACATGGATTTCAGCCTCGCGCCAAACTTCATCCTAACCAGTTCCACTTCCCTCTCGCTACCAACCTCACGGCGGATAACCATACTGTCGTCGGAACAAGAATACAGGTACTTGCCGTCGGAGCCGAAGCACAAGTCGTTCACAACCGCCTTATGGCCCTCCCACACCTCTTTCACGACGTATTGCGAGTCTAACTTGAGCGCATAGATATTGCCGTCTTCCGAAGCGGCCGCCAACAGATTCCCTTCGCTATTGAACGCCACGCTTTGCATGTCATCACTGTTTTCACGTATATCCAACGGTTTACGGGAGCTATCCTTAGGATACCATGTACGCAAATGTCCCCGCGTGTCTCCGTAGGCTACCGTTGACAAATCGGGACTGAGCGCCACGCAAGTATACCAGTCCGAACCGGAGACAGAATCAACGCAAGTATAGTCCCGAAGGTTCCATAACTTAACACTATGGTCATAACTGGAGGAAGCCAAAAAGCTACCGTCAGCGCTCAGCGCGACATCAGACACTGTATTCGAATGTCCTTTCAATATAATCTGGTCATAACCCAAATCGTGGGAAAGTTGGCGGAACAAGGAATCTATTTCCTCGCCCGCCGCCAGTCCGCGGTAGTCGTGGCCGCTTATGTAGTCCGACAATACCAACAGCGCGGTTTCCTTCTCGTACCGTTGGCAGAGCTTGTCTACCACATCCACAACGTGAGCGGCGTACTTTTCTTTCTCCAAGTGGGAATTCCACAACAGCAACCCCGTTAGCAGACAGGCCGCAACCGCGAGACAGGCAATCACCCATTTCATGTTGGCCTTGATGAAGGAGGACACCCGTTCGGGGGTAAGGGAGGTCACCGCAGTCAACACGTTCCGATACATCCGCCTCCATTTCACTTTGCTGACCACATACAACACGTTGCGATAGATAGCGAACAAGACCGCGACAGTCAATAAAGTAGCTATCACCGAGCAAATCCAAGCGTTTTGCACACCAAACGTAAACCATACGGACCAATAAAAGGCGACCCAACTGACGAACGCGAACAGCATCATCTCTAAACTGGCAAGCAAGCTCCTCCACCACCGGTACGACCGGCCTTTATACGTCATGTTCAGGATAAAGAAGAATCCGCCCACTATCAGCAAGCCCAACGCCGAAAGATAAATCAGAATCTTGTAAGTGGAGAAGGCCCACGATATATTCACCATACATTTCCGAGCGCTTCCCAACAGGGTTTCGCCGAGGCTCTGCTCCTTTATCGCCTTAAACGCGGTAAACCCGACGTTCCGCAGGAACTTGTCCGAATGCCCATAAGGAACGTACAATGTCATATTTCTCGCCAACGAGTCCGGCAGATTATAGATAACGTGAAACTTAGGATTGGTTATATAAATCGCTTCCGTAGCGAGAGGTCTGGAGAGGAATGTCAATCCTGAAGAGGAAGAAGGAAGATAGACCTCCTTGCCCGCCGTCAATAGCGCACTCACGTCACCTATTTGAACAAACGAACTTCCCTTATACGTATTCACACGAAATACATTACAACGCGTCGACAGCCGTTCCGCCACATCCTTATCAGTCAGCATTCCGTATAAATCGCCATTTAACTTCTTCCCCCGCTTCGTCAGTCTGTTACAAAAGCCATGCGACAGAACCCAAAGAGTATCACCTTCATCCTCTAACGCGCCCTGCAAATAGTAATCCTTAGCATATTCTGAAGATAGCAGCATAGGAGCTCCATCCTCCATGACAACACCCTCCGCATCCTTATAGCGTGTCCGTGTACTGTCCAACACGTAGAATATCTTACCGCAGTTATAAGTCATGGAATAGATATCCGATAAATCATGAGTAAACCCTTTCGAGATGACGAGCGTATCCAAATTAGGACAGTTGGCGAACGAAAAGGTGCCATATTGTACGCTATCCTTCAATACAACTTTCCTTAAATCCTTGCTTCCGTTAAAGGCATCCTCGCTCACCTCGTCCAGTTTCTTGTACCGGTTCAAGTCCAACGTCGGGTCAATGGGACTATGGTATCCAATGATAGAGGTAGAGTCTTGACTGAATAAGATGTTGTCTATCCAATGGCCTCGACTAAAGACGGTGTCTCCTCTATATCTGACATAAGACAAGTCTCTGCATTCATAAGGAAAGTAATGAATTGAATCCGTTTCTTTCTCTCGTTTATAAACAATTCTCTTTTCCTGAATGTCCCACAGCGCGTTATCTAACCAGACATACCGCTCCGTATCTTTGGGGACAATCTTCTGAATATCCGTATTGCCTCTTATGCGTATCATGCCTCGCACGTACCGGGGAATGTTCAGCGTCTCCAAGTTCGGGCAATCAGCGATACGAATATAAACGGAATCAGAAAGGAACTCGATAGAGCGCAATTGGGGGCAACCGAATAAATTGACCGAACTCCCGTTTGCTCCGTCTATTACCACATGTCGCAAAGATGCGCAATTGTTTATACTTATTCCGTCTTTTCCTCTCCATATCAGTTCCTCCACATAATTGTCCCCTTCGTAGTCCGCAGAATCAATGACAACCTTCCGTTCCGGAAAGAGCGGCTTCCGGGACAGAGCGTCATCCTTGCTATTTAAGCAGAACACCGAGCTGAAAAGGCTGCATGCCAGACACAGGGCCACGAATATCAGCACGGAGGTTTTCAGCAGCTTGCTTTTCTGCTTCTTCTTGCGGCGCAGACGCACGTCGTAGATGGCTTGGGCGAGCATGTCGTGCACCAGTTCTATCTTGCCGTTCGAGAACTGGAGGATGCGGTTCGCTCCCTCGGACAACGCCTTCCATTGGGGAAGGTACTCGCTCATCTCCTCCTCGTTCACCGTGCTACGCCGTCCGTTGGCGTCTACCAGACGGTCTTCAAGGAATGTCCTCGCCTTCGGCTTCAGGGGGATGGACAGGTAGAAGTCCGTCAAGGGATTATTCCCCAGACTCCTTACATCGTTCAACGTGATGTAAGGCCTGTCGCCTTTCGCCATCTTGTTGAACAGCACGCTGCAAATGAGCGAGAGCACCAGCGTATTGATGTCTCCTCCATTTCCGTCCTTTACTACCTGAATGATTTCGCTAGCCACCGCCTCACACTCCGCTTCGTCCGGGGGAAGGCATCCGGCGGCCTGCCCCGGGCGGACGATGATTTCCCTCGCCTCGGTATCGGTGAGCTGCACCAAGCGGTAGCGATTGAACTTGAAGTCGTTCAGGCGCAGGCGGTCGATGCAGTCCTCCAAGCGGTAGAGGTCATCCTCGCGTATCGAGATGACGATGCGGAAGATGGTCTCGTTGTGGTAGCCCTCGGGGAATATCTTGTTATCGTCTATCAATGAATACAATTGGCTCAGCAGCGTGAGTGTCTCCTCCTTGCGGGCAATGAAGTTCTCCTCGAACTGGTCTAATACGATAACGGGGAACACTTCCTCACCGTCAACGAAGAAATGGCGGGTGGCGAAGTACTCCCACAGATAATCGATATTGGGAGCGTGACACTTCCGTTCAGGAGACGGATTTATGGCGGGAGGCCCGTCCTTCCTCTCCTTTGTCCGGCGGATGTCCTTCACTTGCTCCTCAATGCGTTGAACCACATATTCGGCAAGCGACACGTCGGCCGAGGCAAACCGCACCATGACGGGCAGATAGTTTTTCCGCCTTAGCGCAGGGAATACGCCCGCCTCTAATAGCGAGGTCTTCCCAATGCCCGTGCGACCATAGAGCGTGACGCACAGGTTGTTCTCTATCAACGCCGCAAGTTCTCCCGTCGCCGACTGGCGACCGCAAAACAGGTAGGTATATTCGTCTGTGGCCTTCGGCTCGCGATAGGCGGCCAAGCCTCTCCACGGATTCTGCTGTATCATCGGTTATGGTTTTTTATTTATAATGCGGACAATACGCCCCGCTCTCCTTCTTGACTCCAACTGACCACCGATTTGTCACGGAAGGTCTCAGGAAGCAGCTCCCTGTCCGTCTTGATGTCAAAGCCTTGCAGGGTGACGGGAACCACCCGGCTTTGCTTGTTGTCTCTTATCGCCTCCCACTCCACGTTTTTATAGTATCGCCATCGGCCTTGAGTGAGATCACCTTTTACCTGCTTACTCAGTATAGGCATAAATACCTTACATTGGCCAATGGCATTGCCTATGCGCTTGTCGTATTGGTCGCCCCCTCGCAGCTCGGCGTTGTCGAACCATACGGGCACTCCCGCCTTGACCAACACGCCGTAAATCTGACACACGATGGGGAAGTCCTCCGACGCGTAGGAGATGAATACGCCACCCGCGCGCAGGCTGTTATAGAACTTGTCGTACACATTCGCAACGGGGTCATTCAGTAGACTGCTCAACTCATGGACAAACCTTTTCGACTCGCCCTTGTTCCCGACATTAATTCTTTCCAAATAGCCCGCCAGTTTCCGGTCCGACTCAGACTCCTCCTGAAGGGAAATGGCTACATCACCCGCCAAATTCTCGAAATTCTGCCGGAGACAATACCAGAAGACACGGAAGTACCAATCGTCGAATTTGCAGCCGATGGCCAATACTTTTTTGCCCGACATGTATTTTATCAGGTCTGTCGGCCTGTTCTCACCTAACCATCTCGTAGCTATGACTTTAATCGCGTCGTTTTCGGAGAACACGTAGTCGAACCTTGAATCGGCCTTGCCGAACACATAGTACAGCGTGGGCGGCACAACGGCGAACTCTCCGCTCGGAAAAAAGGCTCCGGTATCCGCCTTGTCGTACACGTTCCTGACCCGAAGTTCCTTGCCGTAGACATGCCTCATCACCGCCTCGACATAGCCGTCGAAGGTAGTCGTCAGCACCACACGGAAGCATCTCGTGGACAAGAGAGCGACCAAGTCGCCTGAAATCTCGTCAAGGTCGTATTCCCACTCCGTTTTCAGGAAATTGCTCAGCGTCCACTTATTCATTTCCTGCCCACCGTCCGCCTTGCGGAATTCGCTCTTCAGGTAATCTTGCGAGTTTCCGCCGGCATATTCGGGCTTCAGCACCACGTCTCCGCCAAGCACCAAGACATACTCGCCTTGATAGATGTCGCAGCACAAATCCTTAAACGTCCGGTCTACGTCTTCCGTTTTATTGTTATTTATTATTCTTCCCATAGCTACTTTGGCTTTTATGTTAATCAACAGGCTTACTTGTCGTTACCCGCAAAATTAAGGAAAAATAAACAAAACAACACTTTCTTAAGGAATATTTCTCTATTATCGGCAGGAAAAGTTCCTTCACCCGAATAATGCGTTGATAATCAACAAGGATTTCCCGCTATGAGAGGCCGCCCTGCGGCTCACGAGAAATGGCCCTTTCCAACAAACCGGACTCAGGATGGGCTTTCCTACAAAAAAAAGACAGGAAAAGCCTTATCGGAGAGGGCTCGCGCCGCTCTCCGGATAAGGCTTCCGCATTACGCTTCAAAAGAAAGAAATGAATAGGCCGCTACTCCTCGGGCACGTAGATAATCTCGCCGTTCTCCAGCTCGTAGGCGATGCCCACCTTCTTGCCCTTCTTTCCGCTCGCCCCGCTCTGGTCTTCGGAGGGCGTGTAGCGGTTTATCTTCTTCCCGTCCTTTGTGATAATCTCCATGTTCTCTTTTCCCGGATTCTTCACGATGGTAAAGTCCTTGTCGGTGAAGATTTCCGTCATGTTCATGTTCATCACCATAGCCACCATCAGGGCCACGGCGAACACCATAGCCACGTCGAAGAGGTTGACTACCACGCTCAACGGGTCGGTGTCCTCGTCCTTCAGGAATACGCTAACACGCCTGCGCCTATTTCTGCCCATGAGCCGCCTCCTTCTCTATCATTACACGTGACACGTAGTCCAGATTGTTCACGCTCTTGGCGTACCAACGCTGCTTGAACTGCATAGACACCAGTCCCACCGCGCTGACCACCAGTCCCACGACGGTAGTGGCGAACACCACCTGCATGTTGTAGGCCATGCCCGAGATGTCGCCCGTAGAGAGTCCCACCAACGCCGGGCTCATGGAAATCAGCGTGCCTATCAGTCCGAGCACGGGACCTATCTTGGCCAGCATCTTGGAGAGGGAAACGTCCTTCTCGGCCTCGTTCTCGAACTTGGTGAGCAGGTAGTCGGCGTAGTCCTCGCTTGCCGGACGGCTCAGCATATCACGCAGATAGCTCACGTATAGCGAATTGTCCTTCGCCGGAAGGGCGGCCCGCAGCTCGGCTATCTTTCCGTCTTTCACCAACGCGTCGAACGCCTTGTCGTTCTTGCGCTTCACGATGTACATATTGTAGGTTCCCCCGATGAGAATCAGCGAGCGCACGAACAGTACCAACAAGATAATCACGTCGGGAATGAGGAGGCTGTTCGCCACCCAGAAAAGCATCTTTGATATAAATTCCATAATTCAAGTTGTAAGTTTTGAGTTCTATGTTTTTAAGTTATAAGTTATCGGTAATCGGTTTTGAGCGCGCTACGGCTTGCCGGCTTCCTTCTTCGCCTTCCGGTTCCGCCACCGCTGTATCAAGGGGAACTTGAAGCGGTCCCACACGAAGCCGACCAGAAAGAGGCCGACGAACAAGACGACGGAAAGGGCCACGGCGTGCCAGTTGACGGGCTCGTCCACCGCCGCGTAGACCGTCTTCCCGTTCACCGTAGTCAGCAGTCCCAACATGCAGATGAACAGGCTGATAAGGAAGTGCATCTCCAATCGTAGGTCGGACTCAGGCACCAAGTAGCGGACCAACTTGGCGAGCAGCGGCAAGGCCGCCAACGCCACCGCCGCCAACACGTAGGAGACGGTGGAGAACGGTACGCCCACGAAGGCGAATATCAGCTCCGTCAGGCAGTAGAAGAGTACCGGAAACAGCAGCAGACTGGGATACCACCACAACGCCACGGCCCACCACGGGTTCTTCTTGCCGAAAAGTCCCCGCAGATAGGTGACGCAGAAGCTGAAGCATACGGCCGACTCCAACGTGATGATAATGGCCATGTCCTGCAAGGCTTCCACGTTCTGGAGGTAGTCGGCTATCTGCGTCTTCGACTGAAGGATGGCGTAGGGGCAGGCCAAGACGGTGAACACGGCGACCAATAGGCCGTAGAGACCCGCCTGCCACCACTTCCAAAAGCTCAGCTTGAAAGCGCAGTTTATCACGATAAACAGCATCAAGACTAGAATAATCTGTTCCATAAAGCTCCGCCCTTATCGTTTATCTTGGTTCTTGCCGCACTTCTTCTTCAGTATCACGAGCAGAAGCACGAAGGCTATCAGCGCAACGGCCACCACCAACGGGCCACTCAGCCTGTTGGTCTCCTCGGTCAGCTGCTCGGCGGAAGTCACTGAGCTTTTCTTCAGGGTCATTCCCTTGCCCGAGCTCTCCTCGGACAAGACGCCTTCCTTCATCTCCGTAATCTTCTGCTTATACTCCGCCGCGCGCTCCTGACTGACGTTTGAGGCGATGAAGTCCTGCAACTTGGCGTTGTTGCCAGAGAATCCGCTCCCCGACGCGCCGTACTTCCGCACCAAGTCCGTGTGTAGCCCGGCGATGGTCTTCAGTTGCTCGTCGCTCGCCCTCCAGTATCCTTTGCGGGCGGTCTCCATCATCACGGCGGTCATCTCCTCCAACGCTCCCGGGTTCTTCCCCTCGAAATAGCGCTGCACGCCCAAGTTGAACTTATCCTTCACGTACACGTTGTATATCTCGTTCCACATCTCGTCGTCGATGGCTTCGGGCTTCATGACGTTCCACCCGTACGTGTTCTGCACGATTTCGGCGAACGTGCCTGCCGACCCCGCGTCGCCCTTCATCTTCTCCTTGATGTAGTTGGGGTTGAAGATGGTCGTGCGGCTCTCCACGCCGATGGCCTCCTTCACCTCCTGCATCCGGACGTTGTTGCGGTTGCGGTAGTCGCTCAGGTAAGCGTCCGGGTCTTTCCCGGTCACGTTGCGCACGGCGAGGTTCAGTCCTCCCATGAACTCGTACACGTGGTCGAGGCTCAACGCTCCCCACGTATTGCTCTGCCGGGGCTGAATCACCGCGTCGGTACGGGTCAGCGCCGCCTCGAACGCAAACTGCCTGAACGCCTCCCAGTTCTTCTCGCTGCCGTAGTAGGCTCCCATGTTGTTGAGGTAGGTATCGGCAATCTCCCGCTCGCTCTCCCAACGGTCGCCGCTCATCACCATGCCCTGAATGCCCGTGCCGTAGCCGCCGTTGGCCGCCCCGAACACTCGGAAGGTGGCAACCTCGCGGGCGTCCTTCGGCGTGAGTCCTTTCTCTATCAGCGCGCGCTCGGCCTCAACCACGCCCTCGGCCACCTGATTGTCGTACACGTCGTCCTTAGCGGCCGCGGCCATCTCTACCGCCCGGTTGATGAGGAACAGTCGGGAGGCGGCGATGTCACGCAGCTGTCCGCTGGTCTGCACCACCACGTCGATGCGCGGGCGGCCCAGTTCCTTCGAGGGAATCAGCCGCAGGTCAGTGACTCGCCCGAACGTGTCGCGGATAGGCTCCACGCCCAACATATAGAGAATCTGGGCGACGGTGGCCCCCTCCGTCTCGATGAACTCGCCGCTCCAGAGCGTGTAGCTCACCTTGCGGGGAATGCTGTCGTTGTGCCGGCGCTTGTACATCTCAATCGTGTTGTTGGCCAACTGTATGCCCTTCTCCCAAGCCGACTCGCTCGGGGTGGCCTCGGCGTTGATGCCGTAGAGGTTGCGCCCGGTGGGCAGCGTGTTCGGATTGGCTATCGGGTCTCCTCCGGGCGAGGGCTTCGTATAGCCTCCGTTCAGGGCGTTCGTCATCGAGGCCAGTTCTTTCTCGGGGCTTTCGATAAGAGCCCATTTATAGTTACCGACATTCTTAACGGCACGCTCCACCTCCATAACGGCTAAGGCGAAGTTGACCTCCTCCTTCGTATATTCCTTCTTCTTGCCTGTCATGGCCCCCATCATGGCGGCCATGCCTCCGCTCTTCTCCGTCCTTGCGGACTCGGCGTTCTTCTCCTCCATCTTCGCCCGCATCTTCTTCAACGCCTCCGGACTGGCTCCCATCATCTTGGCCATCTCCATCGCCTTCTTGGGGTCCATGTTCTTGCCCATCTCCTTCATCTTTTCCATCATGGCCTTCGGCATTCCGCCCTGAGTCTCCTTCGCTCCGGCGGCAGGCTTGGATGAGACTTCGCCCGTCGCCCGCGACATGGAGGGCGTATTTCCAGAAGCGGCCGCCATCATCATGGCCATCATTCCGGAAGGAGCGTTGCGCTGCTTCTCTATCTCCCGGGCCTTCGCCAACTCGTCGGCGGAGACATCCGCCACACGGCAAATCAGCTCGTCGGTACCCAAAGCGGGATTGGCAAGCAGACGGGTCACCAAGTCACGGGCGGGGTTCAGGTAGCGTTGCGTGAACAGCGCTTTCCGCTTAATGACTTGCGAGTCGGCACGCCCGCGAATCTTGTCCAATGCGAGCAGGCTGTACGCTATCGGCTCGACGGTCATGGCGTAGACGCTGCTCGTGACGCGGGCATCCTCGTAAGGCACTCCCATCGTGTACAGCTGTCCGGTAATCTTCTCGGTAGCCAACTCCTCGGCGAAGTTCTCTATGCGCACGATGTCCTCCTCCGCATACGGCTCCGTCAACAGGCTGTCCAACTCCAACTCACGGTGAATGCCCAACTTGACGGTGGCCGCTTTCACGGCTAACGAGGCGCGGCGCAAGTCATTCTGTGCACGGGGCGACTCGTCTACCTTGCCCTCAGGGTTATTGGAGTAAGAGGCCAACTTGTCGTTGTATATCTTTATCTTCTCCATCAGGTCACGATAAACTCCGCGCAGGCCGCTTTCGAGGAAGGGCGGAGTGAGGTAGGACTGAAGCCCGGCGTAAGCGCGACGCTTGGCAATCATGCCCTCGCCCACATTCGCAATAGAGTAAATGTAAAAGTGCGGCATGGGGCCTACCAAGCGGTCGGGCCAGTCGTTGCTGCTCAAGGCTACCTGCTTGCGGGGCGTGAACTCCAGACTACCGTGCGTCCCGAAGTGGATGAGCGCATCGGCCTTAAAACCGAACCTCGTCCACAAGTAGGAAGCGATATAGGTGTGCGAGGGAGCGGCGTCCGTACCGTGCACCACCTTGAAGGCGTTGTCTCCCCTCCCGGCGGCGTTCTGCGGCAGCAGGACGACATTGCCGAAGCGCAGACGGGCCACGCCCAACTTGCCGTCCTCCGTGGTCATGTATTCGCCGGGGAACTCGCCGAAGTTGGCCACGACCTCCGCATAGCGTTCGGGACGGAGAGCCTGTTTCACCCAACCGTCATATTGCTCTTTGGACACCAACTCGGGCTTGCCGGTCTTCATGAACTCGTCAAAGGCGCCCTCGGCATAGGCACCGAACACGGCTCCCTGCGCCTGAATCATCTTTTCCAACTCCTTAGCTGAGGAGGGAAGGCCGCTCACGTCGTATCCCTCACGCTTCATGCGAACAAGGAGATTGTAGAGCGAAGGGCCTACCTCCATTCCTCCGGCGGTCATCGCCCCTTGTCCCGGACCTTTATAATAATAGATGGCCACACGCTTTTCCGCATTCGGCTTACGCTGAAGCGCAATGTAATTGTTTACCGTCTCGACGAAGGTCTCCAATCGCTCGGGAATGGCGAAGGCGTGCTGTAATCCCTCCTCGTCCTTATAGTGGCCGAAGAGAGCGAACGGACGGATGGCTCCGTCTATCTCGGGAGTCACCACGCTCTGCGAGAGGAAACCTCCGCTCATGCCCATCTTGTCGGCTTCCCATTCCTCCACCAGACGGTTGACGTTCAGCGGGCAAAAGAGGGGAATATTCTGGCGGGTGAGGTAATCCACGATGAAGTCGCCCATGCGCCCGTGGGCCATATTGATGACGGCGGCCGGCCGGATGGAGTCAATCATCTGTTTCCGTATCAGCGTTCCCATCGCCCGCACGGGATAGACTACGTTACCGGTCTCTTCCAACCGCCTGATGAGGTCGGCGGGCTCGCCCATCTGTCCGGTGACGATAATGGCGGGAGCGTCTTCCTTCAGCAGGCCGTGCGCCTTCAGGAAAGAGCGGTACTCGGCTATCGTGTTAAAGCCAAGCTCCTCCTCTTCGGGACGGTCGGGGTCGGCGTGATACATCAAGTCGGCCGACCGCTCCGTTACGGGTTCGGGGTCTTTCACCGAGAAGAGCTTGCCGTCTATCTCCTTGCGCACGTAGTTCAGCATACTGCGGTAGTTCCGCCTACCGCCGTTGCCCAAATAGCTCATCACCGTATCCGCCTGAACGGAGTCGAGCGAACAGATGTTGTTGGCCGGATTAGTGACCGCCGAGCTGAACACAGGCAGCCCCTCGTCGGCCGCCTTCTGAATAATCGCCCGCTGGGCCTCGGTGATGCGCAACCCCATCCCGTTGATGAACACCATATCGTAAGAGTCAACGCGCTCAAGCTCGTCCGTGCCCAACTCACTGATTTTGATAAAGGGATTATCGTTGGCCTTCGAGATTTCCCCGAGGCTGATAACCTGATAGTTTACAAACGCGATATTAGTAACGGAGAACCAAGCGTTCCACGTCACCAATACCACCGCTAAGAAGGCGACGACAACGCCGCCAAGCATGAGATGTTTTCTTTTCATTATTATAGCAGTTATTCTGTATTCACTTATTATTGCCGTTGCTAACGTTTACGACGCCCGGCGTCGCCGAGGCGATACCGGACGTCAGTAAATCTCAGGAAACTATAACTTAAACATGTCGGCGAAGTTGACAGTCACCGTTCCCACATAGCTGATACCTTTCTGCGGAAACTGAAGCGAGCTGTCGGCAGCCTTATCCTTATAGTTGAACAGATTGTCCACTCCGAAATTCAGCGACACGCCACGGGGCAAGGAGACTCCGGCGTTGAGCGAACACATCGTCCGCGGGTCGTAAGAGACCACACGGTAAGCGCCCGTCTCCGAGTCTATGCTATACCGGTCATGCGCGCAAGCCCACTGTCCGTTAATGGAGCAGTTCACTCCGATATCCTTGAACTTCCGCGAGAACATGGCGTTGAACGTCGCCGTGTGCGGGCGTACACTGGACGTGTTCAGCCCGTCCACCTCCTCGTAGTCCTTCGTGTAAGCGTACGAACCAGTCAGCGTCAGTCCGAAGTTCCAACGGTAGCGGAGGATGGTCTCCACGCCGGTGGTCTTGGCCTCCTCCGCGTTCTCGTAACGGGAGTCGTTGGTACCGTCGTCCAATGACAGTAGGGTAATCTTATTCTTAAACCGGTTGTGCGTAGCCGATACCGACATGTTGAACCCTCCCTTCGTAAACTCCGCCGACAACGAGTACTGGTGGCTCGTCTCCGGTTTCAAGTCGGGATTGCCATAGAGCATCATGAATCCCAGTCCGCCCATGTCGTACTCCTGATAAAGCTCCTTGAGCGACGGGGAACGGAATCCCTGCGAGTATCCGGCCCGTAGCGTGACATGGTCGCAGAAACGGTAAAGCACCGACAGCTTGGGCGTAACGTGCAAGTGGTACTTCTTATGGTAGTCCGCCCGCACGCCGGCCACCACGTTCAGCTCTTCCGTTATCCTCCAGTCCTCCTGCAAGTACAGGGAGTAGGTCTGCGCGCTGACTGACGAGGTGTCCTTCATGAAGTAATGCTTCAGATACTCCAGATTCCCCTCGAATCCCGCGCTGACGGTATGGTCGCCGAACGTCCCGGTATAGTCCACCCTCGGAGTCTGCGTCCGGTTGCGGTAGTCCGTGCTTACCCGTCCGGTCCTGAAGTATTCTTTGTCCTTCTTATAGTTGTCGAAGATGTAGGAAACCGTCAGCTGCTGATTCTCCGAAGGAAGATACTTCACCTTTCCGCTCAGCGTGTAGTCCACGAAGAAGTCCTGATAGTTGTGTCCCGCCCTCACGTCTCTCTTGTTGTGGTAGAACGTGCCTTTCAGGTCCGTGCTCAACTTCTCGTTGCAGGTATACCCCAACCGTTGGCTGAAGTCCCAAATGTTGTATCCGTAGACCGTAGTCGAGGCGGGGTCGGCCACCGTTTCCGACTCGCCCTCGCCCGGAGTCACCGTCACCGTCGACTTCCCCTCGTCGTCGCCAATGGTATAAGTGTCCTTCTGCCTCCACGTCAGGCTCGTATAGGAAGAGAACTTGCCCTGCTTCGTGCCTGTGGACGCCGTGTACTTCTGTCCGTTGTCTCCGGCGTATCGGGCGCTGAGGCTTCCCGAGAAGGGGCGGTCGGCGTTCTTGGTAATGATGTTGATGACCCCTCCCAACGCGTTGGAGCCGTAGATGGTGGACTGCGAGCCCTTGATAATCTCTACGCGCTCGATGTCGTCCACGTTGAAGCGGGTAAAGTCCACGTTATGGTCGGCCCCCTCGCCGCTGACCCGTTCGCCGTCGATGAGGAAAAGGATGTACTCGCCGCCCATGCCCATGTAGGTAATCTCGGGCAGCTGGCTCATGGAGTTATACCCAATCTGAAGGCCGGGAATCTCGTATTGCAGCAGCGTCTCGATGCTCATGGGGTTAAGCGCCTGAATGTCCTTCTGGGAGATGACGCGGGTGAGCACCGGCACGTCCTTCAACGGTTTCTCCACGAACGAGCCGGTCACGACCACTTCGTTCAGCGAGTTGGAGGCCGACTTCAGCCGTATGGCAAGCGCGGCGGGCCGTTCGTCCGGCGTGGCCTCCACCTCTGCCGGCTCGTATCCCATGAACGACACCCTCAGCGTGCGCCGCTTGGTGTCTTCCACGCGCAGCGTGAACTCCCCGTCCGTATTCGTCCCCGCGCCGAAGGTCGTGCCGACAATCTTGACGGAGGCTCCCGGAAGCGGCTGCCCCTCCTCGTCGGTGACCACGCCCTTTATCATGTAGCGGTAGCGGGCGTTACTGTCGACGCTCCCCTCCGCCCGCGCGGCCGTCACCGCGCAGACGAGCAGGAGAAGCGTCATGCCGATTATCTTTCTCATCACTCAGCGGGATAAAAGGCGTACTTCCAAGTGATGTATCCGCTCGCGTTCGTATCGATGTTGCCCGCGTCGGTGAACTGTAGCTTCGCCCAGCTTCCGTCGGCGAACTTGACCACATACACGTGGTTTGTCGGCGTGTAGATAGTGGGAGGCATGGAGCCCGTCTCCGTCCTTACCACCCATCCGCAGAGCGTCTCGTTCAGCGTGGGGTTGTTGGCGTAGCCCACCGAACCTTCCATCATCTTGGACATGTCGGTAATCACTTCCCATGCGGACTCTCCGTAAGGATAGGCTTGGTCCGTCACCCAAGTGCCTCCCGTCGGCAGCTCGTTGACGGCGTTGATGTCCGTCGCCTGCGTGTCGTACACCGAGCCTCCGTTCGTCTTCATCTCGTAGCGGTGGATGGCGATGTGCCAGTCGATGCCTACCGTCTCCGCCTCCTGCGCCTCGCGAATCTGGTCGTCCCCGGTCAGGTAAGGGTAAATCCACTCCGTAGCGTCGGGATGCGTCTCCGTCTGTCCCGTCTCCAGATTGATATATGTCCAGTCGCTATAACTGGTGTAATCTCCGTTCGTCACCTCGGTGACCGTTACGTCACCTATAGGTTTGCTGTCATCCTTTTCGTTGTCACTGCAAGCGACCGCGAACAATCCTAAGGCCATCATCATGGCCAAACCACCTTTCATTTTCATTTTTTACCTTGCTATTTTTAATTAATAATTCTTGTTTTGTTTTGCGATGCAAAGTTATTTCAGCCCCGAAAGGGAGTCAATCCCTAAAAAATGTGATTTTATCCGCCCGTCTTACAGGGAATCATCCCCTATGCGGGGGATTAGGGAATGGAAAATGAAGAATAGCCCTACGGCTCGTGAGAAATGGGGCTGTCTCTCGTGAGAGATGGGGCTACGGCTCACGAGAAACAGGGCGGCGGCTCAGGAAGTCGCCTCTCCATTCTCAATTTTCAATTCCCAATTCTCAATTTAATAATTATATTTGCCTCCGATTCGTAAATAGAGACAAAGATGAAAGCCTACATGTCGTGCCTGTTGCTGCTCGCCCTCGTCGGCAGCGTGGCCGGAGCGGTGAGGGACAGCGTATCCCAACGCCTGCGCTTCGGCGACGTGGCCGTCTCTTCCCCGACCCTCTCTCCCGGAGAAACGGCCTTCCTGCTCTCCGGCAAGAAGATGTACGAGGTGGGAAGCATTGACGGCTCGTTCCCGACTGACGGAAGCCCGCAGCAGGAGCAAGGCGTCTGGTGCCATCCCGTTAAGCTGCTCTCCTCCATAGGATACACCATTATAGAAGAGGGGAACGAGTGGGAGCTGACCAACGCGAAAACGTTTACCTATCGTTTCCACGCGGCGGACTTCACGTTCGAGAAGGAGGACCTGCGCGTCATGCGGAGGGACGTAGTCGCCGAGAACCGACCCGCCCTGATTACGACGCTGCGCATAGACAACCGCTCTCCGCGGCCCCGTTCGCTGACCGTTCGCCTCACGTGCCACGTCGACCTCCGTCCGTCTGACCGATGCGCGGAGCTGAAGAGGTCGGCGACTCACGTCGACCTTACCGACAAGGCAATCGTCGCGTACAACGATAACGGTTCCGTAGTCATCGGCAACGGGCGAACACCCCGGTCCTGCTCCGTAAAGGATTCCGTAGCGGTACTGGAGTACGGCATAACGCTCCCCGGCAACGGAAGCGCGGACCTTCCCCTGCTCATAGCCGGAGACAACCGGGGAGACAGCGCAACGGCGAAAGAACTGTTCCAATGGTTAGGGAAAAAGTACGGGCAAGTGGGGCAAGAAAAGGCCGATTACTATACGCGGGCGGTATTCCGTGAGGGCACTACGTTCGCCTGCTCCGACCGGCGGCTGACCGACGCCTTCTACTGCGCTAAGGCCAACGTCCTTCTGAACACCTGCGACCACGCTCCGTACGTGGCGCACCCGTTCGTCAGGGCGGGCGTTCCGGTCTATCCCCGCTTGTTCGGCACGGACTTCTGCTTCTCCACGTACGGACTGTTGGGAGGCGGGTTCCACGAGACCGTCCGCTCTACTCTGCTCGATATGGCGGAGTACGCTAAGGAGCACCTGAGGGCCCCGCACGAGATAAGCAGCGACGGCAAGCTCTTGGGGTGGGACCATATTCAGGTGACCCCTCAGTTCATTGCGGCCTGCGCCGACTATTGCGCGTGGACTTCGGACACCCGTTTCCTTGAAGAGATGTATCCCTTATGCCGCGCGCTGCTCGACGACGTACGGGCCAACGCCGACAAGGACGGCGACGGATTTATAGAGGGACACGGGCTGATGGAAGAGAGCGAGTTCAAGGGGGACTGGGAGGAGCTGTCCGCCTCGTCCTACCTGTACACGGCCCTTGCCGCATTATCCTTCATGGCCGCCGAGCAAGGCGACAAGGAGCGGGCGGAAGCGTACGCGAGCGAGGCAGAGACTTATCGGTCCGCCTTCAACCGACGGTGGTGGAACCGGCGGGAGAACATCTGGAACTGCGCCCTCTCCGAGCGGAACGAGGAGAAGCCGTATAACTTCTGGAGCGTGGTGTTCCCGCAGCTTTCGGGAGCGGCGAACGCCGACAACGGCCTGAAAGCGATGGAACGCGTCGAAAACGACTGGGTAAACGATAACTGGGGAATGGTGGGACGGTTCCAACCGGAACGGAATCAGGAGCACGACGGCGTGGGCATCGTGCACAATAACCTGTGCGCCACCGCCGCCTTCGCGTACGGGAAAGAGGAGCTTGGATGGAAGCTGCTGCGGCTCACGACCAAAGGCGTGTTCGGACTGCCTCACTCCTGCTTGGGGCTGTTTCCCGAGTGTCAGCCCGGCCTCTGCTCCAACATCTCCCAACTATGGTCGTACGCCACCTTCATGGAAAGCCTTCTGCACGGACTGGCCGGGATAAGCATAGACCGCAATGACGGCACGGTGCGCATAGCCCCCTCCTTCCCCGACGGCCTGTCGTTCCTATCCGTCGGCAACATGAGGATAGACAAGGAACGGCTCTCCCTGCAATGGGAAAGAGGGGAGGGCGGAAAGATAAGCGTGCGCATAGGTTATAGCGGCGACCCGAAACGCGTAAGGCTTCCGCGACGCGGGGACAATGTCTCCTTCACGCTTTCCCGCCTCAACGAATAAATACAGTTTTTTCTACTATTCTTCAGCTTATGGTTTTAAATTACATCTGGATAGCTTTTTTCTTCGTCGCCTTTCTCATAGCGGTGGTACGCACCGCCTTCATGGGCGACACGGAGATATTCACGGCGATAATGAACTCCACGTTCGACTCGGCCAAGACTGCCTTTGAAATCTCGTTGGGACTGACGGGCGTGCTTGCGCTCTGGTTGGGTGTCATGAAGATAGGCGAGCGCAGCGGACTCATCCACGCGTTGGCCCGGTTCCTGAGCCCAGTGCTCTGCCGGCTGTTCCCGGACATTCCCAAAGGACATCCGGCGTTGGGCTCCATCTTCATGAATATGTCCGCCAATATGTTGGGACTGGACAACGCGGCCACCCCGATGGGACTGAAGGCCATGAAGGAGTTGCAGGAGCTGAACCCGAAGAAGGACACGGCCTCCAATCCGATGATTATGTTTCTGGTCATCAATACCTCGGGACTGGTCATTATCCCCGTCAGCATCATGGTCTACCGGGCGCAGATGGGGGCCGCCCAACCGACGGACGTTTTCATCCCTATCCTGATGAGTACCTTCGTCTCCACCTTAGTGGGAGTCGTGGCCGTCAGCATAGCGCAAAGGATTAACCTGATAAACAAGCCCATACTTCTGCTCATGGGGACGGTCTGCCTGCTCTTCTCCGGACTGGTGTTTCTCTTCCTGAGCGTCTCCCGCGAGGAGATGGGCGTTTACTCCACGCTGATAGCGAACGTCATTCTGTTCAGCGTCATCGTCGTGTTCATCCTGACGGGCGTGCGCAAGAAGATTAACGTGTACGACGCTTTCGTGGATGGGGCGAAGGAGGGCTTCACCACGGCGGTGCGCATCATTCCTTATTTAGTGGCGTTTCTGGTGGCCATCGCCGTATTCCGCACTTCCGGAGCGATGGATTATCTGGTGGACGGTATCGGCTACGTGGTAGGGCTGTGCGGACTGAACACCGATTTCGTGGGGGCGCTGCCCACCGCCCTGATGAAGTCGCTCAGCGGAAGCGGGGCCAACGGACTGATGATAGACACCATGAAGGAGGCGGGGCCGGACTCGTTCGTGGGCCGGGCGAGCTGCGTGGTGAGGGGAGCCTCGGACACCACCTTCTATATCCTCGCCGTCTACTTCGGCAGCGTGGGCGTGACGAAGACCCGCAACGCCGTCACCTGCGGACTGATAGCCGACTTCTCGGGCATCGTGGCCGCCATCCTCGTCAGCTACCTGTTCTTCCATTAGCGACCGGTAGGCCTGTCTCACTCGGCCTTCACGCGCAGCGCCATCGCGTCGTTGGCGTAAAGTAGCGCATACTTGTAGGGAACATAGCCGTACCCCTTGTCTCCGAAGGACTCGCCGTACGAATTCTTGAAGATGAGGCATCCGCCGCCGGGCTTTTCGGGGTCATCCTCGTAGCCCACAATCAGCACGCTGTGCCCGTCGAAGACCTCGTCACGTTCCACCACGGGCAGCTCTCCCCGCTCCGAGAATCCCTTGTCACTCTTGGGCCACAGAAAGCCGATGGCTACGGGGTGGTCGGCGTCCAATTGCCTGCGCACCTCCTCAAGCTGCTCCGGAGTCAGCCCGCACTCCGGATTCCATCGCTTAATCCACACCTGCTTACCGTCCTTCCGCCCCTCAGCGTCCCGCTTGGCCGCCTCCGAAGGCTCGTTCTTGTCCGAGAAGCGGGAGGCGTAGGGCATATAGTCGTCGGCGCATATCCCGTACTCCGACAGCCCGTCTATGGCGTAATGGAAGAACGAGCCGTCCGCCGAGACCCCCTCTATCCGGTTGGCGGCCCAGTTAAGGTATTCCACGGACAGCGGCACACGCTCGCCCAACACGTGGGCTCGCTCGAACTCTATCAGGCCCACAAGGGCGAAGACGGAGCACGTTCCCCGATGTGACTGGTTTTTTACCGAAATGCCGTATTCCTTGAACAGCGGGCGAAGGTCTTTACTCCGCGCGACTCCCCTCTCCGCCACGGTCAGGGCGAAGGCGGTAGCCAAAAAAATGGTAATGAAGCGATTCCTTTTCATGAGGCAAGCCCTTGCTAGCCGACAGTTTGTTTTATCCATAGTTTCAAGTCCGTTTGTATGGTAAGGCAAATATAGCGAATATTTTTGCATTCCGAGCAACAAATGCCCCGGCGCAGGCCGATTGGCCATGCTCCGGGGCACGGAAGAATCTATTTCCTAATCGCTCCCTCCTTTAACCGGGAGATGATTCTCTCGTAGTCTTTACTGTGTTTGGCCCATTCTTCGGGTTTGCAGTAATAGACGTGGAAGTCGCCCGCGGAAAGCCGTACCAAGTCGAACGTGACGAAAGGATGCCCCAAGAAGTCGAGCAGGGTCAGGTA
>CASDXF010000016.1 GCA_949285075.1 uncultured Bacteroides sp.
TAGAAATACGGTAGAAAAATATGGCGGACAACTATATCCGACTGCACATAGCCGGATTTTGGACAAATAAAAAAGCCACTGAAAATCAGCGGCTTCATTATAGTTGGTTCTAATTCGTTGCAGTTAATTGCGATATATCATTTCCCGATGCAAAAATTTCTGAATATATTCTGCAACACCATATCGTTAGTAACTTCGCCAATAATATCTGAAAGGTGAAAGATAACCTCCTTTACATCCTGCCCAAGCAAATCATTGGGGATTTGCGACTTCAGCCCATCCTGCACACGATGTATCGCTTCCAACGCATTAGTTAAAGCCTCATAATGGCGCACATTTGTAACAATGACATCATTGGGAGTAATCATGGGAAGTTGAATAGCACTCACCAACATCTCTTCCAACCGACATATACCCACCCTATGCTTGGCTGAAATAAAGAGCATGTCTGCCGACTGCCGAAGAACGGATTGCCTTGAAAACGAATCAGCGGATATTAAAGAGTGAGACAATTGATTCTGAAACAACGACTCAAGGGACGCTTTTCGAACCTCATCTATCGCATCGGCTTTATTGAAGATGACGATTACATGCTTGCCTTCGCAATGCGGAAGGACTTTTTTTGAGCATTGAAGTATCTGCTTCTCTGTATCCAACGCGTCTATTATCCAAAGTACAATTTCCGCTTGCCGCATCTTCTGGAAGGTACGTTCTATTCCTAGATTCTCAACAATGTCACGCGTATCTCTAATTCCCGCCGTATCGATGAACCGGAAAGTGACGCCTCCAATATTAACCGCGTCCTCAATGACATCGCGGGTTGTTCCGTGAATGTCGCTGACAATGGCTTTTTCTTCATTCAACAAGACGTTCAACAAAGTGGACTTTCCGGCATTCGTTTCGCCGACAATGGCGACCGGAACACCATTCTTCAACACATTGCCAACGTGAAAAGAATTCGCCAAACGAGAAATTACCTTTTCTATCTCGTCAGACAGGACGTACAAGGCCTGACGATCGGCAAACTCGACATCCTCTTCGCTGAAATCAAGCTCCAGTTCTATCATGGAAATAAAGTGAAGCAGCTTGGAACGCAGCTCGGCCAACTCCTTACTAAAGCCGCCGCGCATCTGGTTCATCGCCAACCGATGAGTGGCGGCGGAAGACGAAGCGATGAGGTCGGCCACGGCTTCGGCCTGACTTAAATCCATTTTCCCGTTAAGGAAAGCGCGCTGTGTATATTCACCCGGATGAGCCATGCGGCAGCCATTCTCCAGAAGCAGCTGCATGACACGTTGGAGGATGTAGGCGGAGCCGTGGCAGGATATCTCCGTACTGTCCTCTCCCGTATATGAATGCGGCGCGCGGAAAAGGGTAACGAGCACCTCGTCGACAAGGGCATCTCCGTCATAGATGCGCCCGAAAGTAACCGTATTAGGTTGACGCTCCTCGAAAGGAAGGTCACCCGAAGCGGGCTTAAAGATGCGGCCTGTGACGGTAATCGCTTCCGGACCGGATACACGAATTACTCCGATGGCCCCGCCCTGCGCCGTAGCGATGGCGCAAATTGTTTCTTGATTCCTCTCCATTTCTTCAGTTTCTTATATCGGCCTATTCCGAAACAGACGTTCATTGAGGCGGCAAAAATAGGAAACAATGAACAAATATCCGCTATGCCATCCGTTAAAACGGACATTTTTTCGTAAGACAGCGCATGGATTGGAGGCGGAGCGATATTGTCGCTTAAAAACTTTAATCGTACATTCGCGTGGCCGCTTGGCGCACTGAAGAGCCCTTCATCCGCTCCAAACGGCCGAACATCACTCATTTTATTCCTCAAACGTATGAAACAGGATTTTGACTACCGCAACGTGCCTTTCGGCTTTCTCCATTGCCTCAACCAAGCCTGCCCGCGGGCGGAGGAGTGCGTAAGGCATCAACTCGTGAAGCTTATACCCGCCGAGCGCGTATCGATAAGCGCGCTCAATCCCGCGTTGGCGAGCGAAAACGGGAAGGGTTGCCCCTACTTCTTGGAAGACAAGCTCGTGCGTTACGCCGCGGGGACGAAGCGTCTGCTCGACAACGTGCCGCAAAAGGACGCCATATACATCAAGGATCGCATGCTCGCCCACTTCGGGCGGAACAATTTCTACCGTTTCCGCAACAAGCAACGCCTGATAAGCCCCGAAGAACAGGAATATATCCGCAAACTTTTCCGCAGCAGGGGCATCAACGAGGAGCCAACGTACGAGGAGTATATCGAACAGTATGAATGGGAATCAACCCAAAAGCGAGGGGACTGAAAGGTCAACTTGCCGTTTTCTCCTGCTCATGAGAAACCTTTCTCCTGCCCATGAGAAACTTTTCTCCTGCCCGTGAGAAACTTTTCTCCTGCCTGTGAGAAACTTTTCTCTTGCCCATGAGGAATTTTTCTCTTGCCCATGAGGAATTTTTCTCCTGCCCGTGAGAAACTTTTCTCCTGCCCGTGAGAAAACTAAAGAAAAAGCGCTTGTCCGATGGAAGGTATAACCAACTCTTCGGCGGACAGGCTATCAACCGAATATTTACTATAATATAAAGTTAAGGATATAAACATGAGACTACATCACATTGCCATCTGGACATTCCGTCTGGAAGAACTCAGAGAGTTCTACGTCCGCTTCTTCGGAGGACGGAGTAACGAAAAGTACACGAACCCGAAGAAAGGGTTCGAATCTTATTTCATCACTCTCGACGACGGCGTCGCGTTGGAGCTGATGAGTCGGACCGATGTTCAGGACACGCCGATAGAAGAGAACAGACGGGGACTGACCCACCTTGCCTTTTCCTTCCCGAGCCGTGAGGAGGTTCTCCGATTTACGGAACTGATGCGAGGCGAAGGGTACACCATAGCGGGAGAGCCCCGCACCTCGGGCGACGGGTACTTCGAAAGCGTGGTGCTCGACCCCGACGGGAACAGGATAGAGTGCGTGTACCGGAAAGAATGACGACCGGTTGCTTATGATTTATTTCACCAGTTCCCCACCCCAATATCCTCAGCGGGAAAATGAGGGCACGGAATGGTGAAATAAACCGTAAGCCCTAAGCGGGTCAGTCAAAGTAATACAGGAACGTGGCGATTCCCTCCAACGCCTTCTTCCGCTGGTCCTTGATTTCGATGGCGAACTTAATCTCCGCCTTCGCCACTCCCCGAAGGTTCGTCAGCGAATGCAGCGTCGTCCGCAAGCGTATGCTCTGCCCCGACAAAACGGCTTGTCCGAACTTCATCTTATCCATGCCGTAATTAATCATCATCCTCAGGTTGTGCACTTCAATAATCTGATTCCACAGATAAGGAAGCATGGACAGCGTCAAGTAACCATGCGCAATCGTGCTCTTGTACGGGCTGTCGGTCTTGGCTCGCTCCGTATCCACATGAATCCATTGATGGTCTAACGTAGCGTCGGCAAACAGATTAATGCGCTCCTGCGAAAGTTCCACATAGTCGGAGACGCCTATCTCCTGCCCTACCAGTTTCTCAAACTCCTCGTATGAGTTAATAATCACTTTTTCCATTGTCTCATTCTTTTTATGGGGGTTATACAATCTTCTCCGTCACTGTAGCGGGCAAACTTACGGATAAATATTGATTTTCCCGCCTCGTTCCGCGACTTTGTTATACTTTTGCATCCTCAAAGACCCATTATCGGCGAACGATGAACCAACAGGCAACGATCATACACGCTTTCAGTCAACCCGTCTCCCACATTTCCCTGCCGGAGAAGTTCACTTATCCCTTCCATTATACGCCTCACCCCTTGTGCGTGTTGGCCGCGGAAGAAGTGAAGGACTATCTGCGTTCCCGTCAAGAGTGGGCGGACGAACTGGAAGAGGGAAAGATGTTCGGCGTACTGGTCGTGCGGGCCGTAAACGGAAGCGTCGGCTACCTCGCCGCCTTCTCGGGAAACCTTGCGGGAAAGAACCTGCACCCCTTTTTCGTGCCGCCCGTCTATGACCTGTCGCGACCGCAAGGTTTCTTCAAGATAGAAGAAGAGCGAATTTCCGGCATCAACCGGCGCGTCGAAGAGTTAGCCAACGACATGGCCTACCTGAACCTGAAACGGCGGCTAGAAGCCGACACGGCCGAAGCCTCAGCCGAGCTCGCCCGCGTGAAGGCGGATATGAAAGCCGCCAAAGCTGAGCGTGAACGTCGCCGCAACTCCTCCCCCACCCTTTCGGACAATGAACGGGCGGCGCTCATCAAGGAAAGCCAACACCAAAAAGCCAGTCTCAAACGGTTAGAACGGGAATGGAAAGCGAGGATAGAAAGCCTGCGAAAAGAGATTTCCACCTTTGAGGACGAGATAGAACGGCTGAAAGCCGAGCGCCGGGAACGTTCCGCCGCGCTGCAGCAACGGCTGTTCGAACAGTTCCGGATGCTGAACGCCCGGGGTGAAACGAAAGACCTGCGCGACATCTTCAGGGAAACGGCGGGAAAAGTTCCGCCCGCGGGAGCCGGAGAGTGCGCCCTGCCCAAACTGCTCCAATACGCCTATCTACACCGCCTTCATCCTTTGGCGATGGCGGAATTCTGGTGGGGCCACTCACCGAAAACCGAGATACGCTATCACGGCTACTACTATCCTTCCTGCAAAGGAAAGTGCGAACCCATCCTCCGTCACATGCTGCAAGGACTGGAAGTGGAAGAGAACCCGTTGGCCGCCTCATCATGCGACGCGGAGCTAGAGACACTATTCGAGGATGAATGGCTCTTGGTGGTCAACAAGCCCGCTGGCATGCTGTCCGTACCCGGAAAAGACGTGGAAGCCGACTCGGTGTACCGACGCATGCGTGAAAAATATCCCGAAGCCACCGGACCGCTGATTGTCCACCGTCTGGACATGAGCACATCCGGCCTACTAATCATAGCCAAGACGAAGAAGGCGCACGCCCGACTGCAAGCGCAATTCGAGAAACGAAGCGTAAAGAAACGGTATGTAGCCCTATTGGATTGCAGCGAACGGCGGACTCCACTCGAAGAAACCGGAAGAATTGAGCTCCCGCTTTGCCCAAATCCGTCCGACCGTCCCCGCCAAATGGTCAACGAAGAATACGGTAAACCCGCCGTCACGGATTACCGGATATTGCGTCGCTCAGCAAATCGGGCGCGTGTACTGTTCTATCCCCTGACCGGACGCACTCATCAGTTGCGGATACATGCCGCGCATCCCGCGGGATTGGGATGCCCCATCATAGGCGACGAGCTATATGGCAAAAAAGCCCACCGTCTCTGCCTGCACGCCGAATATATCGAATTTCGGCATCCCATTTACGGAGAAATCATTTGCCTGCAAAAAGAAGCGGAATTCTAGGCGCATCATTACCGTCACCGGGCTCAAGAAGCGGAAAGCGCCGCCATCCGCTTCAATTTACGATAGACAAAGATGAAAGCCGGAACAAGAAATAAGTCCGCCGCCATCCATGCTGTCGGGTCACCAAAGCAAACCGCTATAAAGCCGAACGCCGGAACCGCATAAAGGCTGATAAGAATGCGGGCTATCATCTCCGATACACCCGAGAACATGGCAAGATTCGTAAACCCTACCCCCTGAATAGTGTAACGAAGAATGCATAGCAAGCCCAACGCCGGGAAAAAACAGCAGGCCACGTGAAGGAACAGCGCCGTATCTTCCAATATCTCCACCTCCGACGGGTCTACGAATATCAAAGCAAAATACTTGGAGCATGTCATCAATATGACAAAGGTAAATGCGGCGTAGGCCATCATCATCAAGCCGCTTGCCTTGATGCCTTGCCATACACGCTCAGGTTTTCCCGCCCCGTAATTCTGTCCGCTATAGGTGGCCATCGCGATGCCCAGACTCTCGAAGGTACAGATGAAGAACATCTTGATGCGCATGGCTGAAGTAAAAGCCGCCACGCAAGCTGTACCCAACGCATTATTCGCACTCTGGAGCATAATGCTGCCGATAGCCGTAATGGAAAACTGCAAGCCCATAGGCACGCCGATGTAAAGCAACGTCTTGGCCAACTTTGGCTGAAAACGGCGTTCACGCGAGTTTCCTTGCAAAATCTTGAAACGCCGGTTCATATAGATATAGCACAACATCGCCGAACATCCCTGCGAAAACACGGTGGCAATAGCCGCACCCGCTACTCCCCAACCAAGAACCAGAATGCAGAAAAGGTCGAGCACGATATTCAGCACGGCAGACAAGAGCAGAAACCAAAACGGCGTCTTACTGTCGCCCAACGCGCGGATGATGCTCGACAGGAGATTATAAAAAAAGGTGGCGGGCACACCGATGAATGTCACCAGCAGGTAAGCGTACGCGCCCTCGAAAATATTCTCCGGCGTACGCATCATACGAAGGATGCCTGAACAAAAAACACTCGTAACCACAGCAATCATAACCGACATGCCGACGGCTAACTTCAGGCTAACGGCTACGTAACTACGCATCGTACTATAATCGTGCGCGCCGAACTTCTGCGCGACAGGAATACCGAAACCGGCGCAACAACCATTGCAGAACCCTAGAATGAGAAAAACAACCGATGTACTGGCGCCCACCGAGGCCAACGCGTCAATACCCAAGAACTTTCCTACAATCGCGGCATCCACCATCGAATAGGTCTGCTGTAACAGATTGCCAAGTAAAAGCGGTAAAGTGAATTTCAATATCAGAGGCAAAGCGGGCCCCGCCGTCATCTCTTTTGAACTTGCCATAACACAATCCCCTACAAGATAGCCTATCTATTCTTCCAAAATCCCGGATAAAACAGCAACAATACGCTAAATAGCTCCAAGCGTCCCAATAACATGAAAAAAGAAAGAATCCATTTCGCCGCATCAGGCAACCCGTTCCATGAATAAGAAGGACCGTAATCCCCCAAAGCCAACCCCGCGTTCCCAATACTGGAAATGGTCAAGCTGATGGATTCAACAAAGCCTACGCCAAGAAACATAAGAACAAGCCAACCGACAAGTGTCAGAATCATATAGAAAGCGAAAAAAAGAAGTACGGTGAAAACGACCGACGAAGCCACCGAACGCCTGTTCACTCTCACCGAAAGTACTATATTAGGATGAAGCAGACGCTTAAACTCATTCCGTATAGTCCGAGCCACGATTAGCAGACGAAGGTTCTTTATACCGCCACTCGTGGAGCCTGTACATCCACCGGAAAACATGGCCACAAATAGCAATATCCAAGTAAACGGAGGCCAAAGATTAAAATCGTCCGTGGAAAATCCGCAGGATGTATGGAGAGTAACGACCTGAAACAAAGCCTTACGGAAAGCGGGTTCCCATTCATAATGATTCTGGAAGACAAGCCCCAACATAATAAGCAATGTCAAAATACCGATGGAAAGCAAAAACCAACGTGTCTCCTCATCACGAACGAGAAAGCCGAACCGACCTTTAAGGCACATGAGAAAAAGAGAAAAGTTCATGCCCGCAAGAACCATAAAAGTGGCTATAACGTACTCAATAAAGGGAGAGTTCCAATAAGCCACACTTGCCTGCTTAGTAGAAAAGCCACCTGTCCCGACGGTACTGAATGAATGGCAAACGGCATCAAACAATCCCATCCCCCCTACCATTAATAAAATCGTCTCCGCCAATGTCAGTATCAAGTAAACCACCCACAGCCACTTAGCCATCACGGTTATTTTGGGATGTGTGCGGTCATGGGTCACCCCCGTCGATTCCGCGGAAAAGAGCTGAACCCCCCCTCCTGTAAAAATAGGCAAAACGGCGATAGTAAAGAAAACGATACCCAGTCCACCTATCCAATGGGTCAGACAACGCCAAAAGTGCATTCCATGCGAAAGCGATTCAATGTCATCAAGCACCGTAGCTCCTGTAGTAGTGAAACCGGACATCGTCTCGAAAAAAGCGTCAGTAACCGTGTCGATACTCCCGCTTAAATAAAACGGAAGCATACCAAAGGTCGTGAAAAACACCCACGAAAGAGTGACTACACAATAACCGTCACGGCGATTCATCCGATTTTCGGCCCCGCGGCCGTAGAATAGCAAGGCGCCACCCACTATAGCGTTAATGCCGCAAGTATAGAGAAAATATTTATAGTCATCTTCTCCATAAAACAGCGACACACCGGCGCAAGCCAACAGCATGGCTATTTCGATAAGCAACAGTACACCGAGCACCCGTCCTATCATTTTCGGGTTCAGCAAGCTATTCCCCTTATTCAGAGGACGCAGAACCGGGCTAGACACAAATTCTTCCATCATGTACCTCCTATTTTTCTTTACCGCTCATCGGAAAAACCGACAAACGCCCGCAAAGGTAGTCAATAATCTGAAAGGACGGCTAAAAGAGTTACCCGACTTTACCCCAAACGGTCATTAGGGTATTTTATGCCCTAAGTGTAAGGATGATCAAATTGCCAGAGTCCCTTTTGAAGAGGCTCTTTTCGAGCGTGTTTTTCGCTTCAGCGACGCGGAGAATTCACGTTAGCCCTTCTCCGTTTGTCAGCTCGCCCTGCGGCTCGCGACAGACAGCCCCACGGCTCGCGAGAAATAGGGCAGCGGCTCGCGAGAAATGGGGCTGTTTCCCAACGACGCAGCAAAACATTGACAATAAGGCATTTATCAAGTATAGCATTGTAGCGATGCTCCTGCTCCTATCCAGTAAGTTTCCTAACGCCGTCTACAAAAAGAAGGTGAATAAAAAACCATTCGGCCGGATTTCCTCTAAAAAAGTCCGGCCAAACGGTTCATACGTATTGTCTCTTACTTCGTAAGATGCTGTTTAAAGAAGCATCTCAAAAGGAATGTTTGGCATGATTAGATATTATATCGAATAAGGTTTTAGGACACTGATAACTAATACCCTCTGTTCATTATTCTGTATAAACTCTAACAATCCGGAGAATAAGTAATACGAGTACAAGGCAACGCTTAATCTGCAATGCAATAGTTCTTAGATTCATGATCATGTTTTATAAGATGCTCCATGCCCGTTCAACCATCTTGGACGGTGAAAGATTCTGAATTACAAACTGACGGGCATTCTTTCCCATCCTCTGCATGTCTTCTTTTGATAATGAGGTTATTTTATTGATGCAATCATCTATGTCAGAAAACAAAAGACCGTTTATGCCATTAATAATGTATGAATATTCCACGCACTGTTTGGTGGATTTTGTCCTTTGGAAGGTACAAATAGGCTTACCGTATGCCATAGCTTCTACGATGGAAAGTCCTACCCAGCTTGGCTGAAAATATAAGTTAGCAATTGCGAATAACTCTTGTTTTGTTGCCGTGTCATATAATGCTCCAAAATCATGCACATTGACAAAGGTTGAAAAATCAGGTTTTGTTTCACCTGCGCCAATTATCACAAATCCATATTTGGATGAATCAAGACGGCGAATAATTTCCAATAGCAAATCAATCCTACGGTAATGATTAAAACGAGCGCAAAATATTAGTATAATATCCTCTGTTATACTATATTTGTTTTTTAAATCTCTGATGGAACATGCCGGGGTATTATTGTGCCATCTTATCCATGCCGCTGATTGTATTTCCGAGGGCGACTATAGGTTTTTGCGGAAACAAACCTTTCCAAATCCTAGCTTCTTTCTCCATATAAATCCAAACGCCATCAGCTAAGGATATCTGCCACTTCAATTTCCAATCTGGCTGTCGTTCTTCTCGTAAGTATCGTTTTACGCTTATACCTTGTCCCCAAAGAATGATACGTTTTTTATGCAACCATTTAGTAAGAAGCAGTAACCATGTTGTGATATGGCCAAAGTGGAGCATGAGTATCAATGTGTCATATCTTTTAGATAGCATTAGCATTGGTGAGCAAATCATTATCCCATGAGCTTGGATATTATGGATATACCGCACCCCTTTACTCGCCGCATTAAAGCCTTGCTGTTTGGCCGCTTTTTCTGTATTATAAACAAAAATATCGCAATGTCTACACTTGGCTGCAAATCTTTCAAAAAACTCTTCTCGATAATGAGGTACTACTGGCTGCAAAATCGCTACATTGTTACCTGTTTTATGTTCACTAAACTTCATGTCGCATTACTATATGAATCTATTTATAACTTCCGTGTATATTGAATCGAAAGCAATCATATTTCTAGTACCCTATCGTAGATTCTCGTCGTTGCACGATGAAAAACAAAGGAAACAAACCAAAGACAGCAGTGGATAAAAAGAAAGATTTCTCATAATTATGTAATCTTAAAACCGATATCGAAGTGTAATACAAATTTAATAGCGCATTTTTTCAAAATCAAGCTCATAATGGTTCATAAAGGGGTGGAATTGGTTAAAAAAAGCAAAACACAAGTAAGGTGATAATTGAACGTGTCTTGTCATACAATCTTGCGCTTCGGAGAACTTATACAAGTTCTAATCTTACTTGTCCTTTTCCTCTTTTGACGTGACACATAGAGAAAACGGGAAAATCCGAATAAAAATCTAGACATCAGAAATAAACTTTTATAGGCGACATGTCAAGAAAAGCTGTAAAAAACGCTTGCCCAATGAGAAAATCGCCGTTGGGCAACGGTGAAATCACGCTTGGGCAAGCGTAAAATCACCGTTGCCCATTAATGATTCTTTAACATTCGGGTGGGAAAGACAAAAAAAATGAGCGTAACTTTCCGTTACGCTCATCAGTTGAAAGTAAAAAAATTAAAGTATCGGGTCGGGAGATTCCTCTTCGGAACCGCTATCTGACCCACCGGATTCTTCCTCGTTCCTTCCACCATCGGATGGACTGGAAGTGAAAGACTCGACGCTTACATTATTAAGCATCTGCTGAAATTTACTGCCGGGAGCGAAAATGATTTTCACCCGCGACACGGTGTCCGCATCGACCTCCTCTTCGCTATCTTGGCTTTTCGCCTGAATGGAAGGACGGAACGAGCCGAACTCTCCCAACTTTACCGAAAACCCCTCTTCGAGGAAAGAAATCATCGTGTCTTGGACACCTTTTAGAACAACGTCAACTATGCCCCGATGTACGCCGGTACGTTGATTAACTTCGTCGCATAGTTTGTTGTAACTTATACTGCCAACGACTACATTGGCAGCAACGTACCTTGATACCGGATGTTCCGGATCGAACGATAGTACGATTTTTTTCTTACGAAAACGAATCGACATATCTAATATATGAAATGGAAACGCTTCCTTGCGATTCCGTTTGCGAATATACACGTTTTTTTTCAATTAACAATAGTCGGGGAAAATTATTTTGCCGCTTCTTGTCTTTCACGAGTCAGGGAAAAGAACGAAATTCGCGACACTTCTTTTACATAATAAATATAAGGAACATGTTTGCAGAGATTATAACTATTGGAGACGAGTTGCTGATAGGACAAGTGGTCGACACCAATTCGGCGTGGATGGGAAAAGAGCTGAATAAAATAGGCGTTGAAGTATTACGCGTTACCTCCGTGCGCGACCGTGAGGAGGAAATCGTAGAGGCGATTGACGGGGCGATGAAGCGGGTAAACGCCATTCTGGTAACGGGCGGATTGGGCCCTACTAAAGACGACATTACGAAACAGACGCTTTGCAGATACTTCCATACGAGATTGGTGTTTGACAAGGCGGTGTATGAGAACGTGAAGCGGGTGCTTGGAGGGAAAATTCCGATGAACGAGCTGAACCGCAGTCAGGCGATGGTTCCGGAAAATTGTGTCGTCATCAACAATCCCGTGGGAAGCGCCTCTATCAGTTGGTTTGAAAGAGACGGGAAAGTGCTTGTGTCTATGCCGGGAGTACCGCAGGAGATGATGGCCGTCATGCGAGAATCCGTATTGCCCAAGCTGCGTGAAAAGTTTGACACGGACGTTATCATTCACCGCACTTTCTCCGTTCAGCGTTATCCCGAATCGGTTTTGGCCGAAAAGTTAGCGTCGTGGGAATCTTCCCTTCCGGACTGCATTAAATTGGCGTATCTACCCAAATTAGGTGTCATACGGTTGCGGCTGACGGCGCGTGGCAAGGAGCGGGAGAAGCTTGAGGAAGAACTTGACCGAGAGAGCCGGAAGTTGGAGCGTATACTCGGCGATGACATATTCAGCGAAGAGGATATGCCTTTGGAGGTAATCGTGGGCGAACTGCTAAAAAGCAGAAAATTGACCGTTTCCACGGCGGAAAGTTGTACAGGAGGAAATATCGCCGCCCGCTTGACCTCCATAGCCGGAAGTTCTGAGTACTTTAAGGGAAGCGTAGTGGCTTACTCTAACGAGGTGAAGATGAATCTGCTCCACGTTCAACCTGAAACTCTGTCTGAACACGGGGCCGTAAGCGAAAATACGGTTATCGAAATGGTAAAAGGAGCGATGAAGACACTAAAAACCGACTGCGCGATAGCCACCTCCGGAATAGCGGGGCCGGGAGGAGGAAGTCCGGAGAAACCGGTAGGTACAGTATGGATAGCCGTTGGTTATAAAAACGAAATTCGTACATATAAACAAGAGACAAACCGCGGACGCGCCATGAACATAGAAAGAGCGGTCAACAATGCCCTGATAATGCTCAAAGATTTGATTAAACAGCGAAAAATGAGTGGTTATAAATGAATTATTTCAAGAATTGCTTGTTTTATACGGATAAAAGCGTTTACTTTGCGTCCTGTTTGAAACAGGTTAGATATAAAACTATAAAATTAAGATAGAAATGTCGAAGATTTGTCAAATTACCGGAAAGAGAGCCATGGTTGGCAACAATGTTTCACACTCGAAAAGAAGGACTAAAAGAACTTTCGACGTGAACTTGTTCAAGAAGAAATTCTATTATGCGGAGCAAGATTGTTGGATTGAACTTAAAATCAGCGCAAACGGCTTGCGCACCATTAACAAGAAAGGATTGGACGCAGCGCTGAACGACGCCGTGGCGAAAGGTTTTTGTGATTGGAAAAGCATTAAAGTAATTGGCTAAAACAGTTAAGAGGAGAAATTAATAATGGCAAAGAAAGCAAAAGGCAACAGGGTACAGGTGATTCTGGAGTGCACAGAGCATAAGGATAGCGGAATGCCGGGAACTTCTCGTTACATCACGACGAAGAACAGGAAGAATACGACAGAACGGCTTGAGCTGAAGAAATACAATCCTATTTTAAGGAGAGTTACGGTACATAAGGAAATTAAATAAAGCATAGACTCATGGCAAAGAAAACAGTAGCAAGCTTGCACGAGGGTTCTAAAGACGGCCGTGCATACACTAAAGTCATAAAAATGGTAAAGTCACCCAAAACAGGGGCGTATTCCTTTAATGAACAAATGGTTCTTAACGAAAAGGTACAAGAATTCTTCAAGAAGTAATTCGAACATAAGTCTTAACGAATAAAATCCTTCCATTCAAACAAAATGGAGGGATTTTTTTTACTTCTTCAACCCTTTTATTGTATCTTTGTAGCAACAATAACGTATTAAGGAGAATTAAGATATGGGACTTTTTAGCTTTTTCTCAAAAGAGAAAAAAGAATCCTTGGATAAAGGTTTGTCTAAAACCAAAGAAAGCGTATTCGGTAAAATCGCCCGCGCCATAGCCGGTAAATCAAAGGTAGATGATGAGGTGTTGGACAATCTGGAAGAGGTGCTGATTACGTCCGACGTCGGAGTAGAAACAACATTAAAAATCATCAACCGAATCGAGACACGCGTCGCTACGGACAAGTATGTAAACACTGAAGAATTAAATCGCATATTGCGCGACGAAATCGCAGCGCTCTTGACCGAGAACAACTCGGAAGACATGACGGACTTCAATGTCCCTCTCGAAAAAAAACCGTACGTCATCATGGTAGTTGGCGTAAATGGCGTAGGAAAAACTACTACTATAGGAAAATTGGCCTATCAATTCAAGAAGGCGGGAAAATCCGTCTATCTAGGCGCGGCGGATACATTCCGAGCAGCCGCAGTAGAACAGCTAATGATTTGGGGAGAGCGTGTGGGAGTACCGGTAATAAAGCAAAAAATGGGCGCAGACCCCGCCTCTGTCGCCTTTGACACGTTAAGCTCAGCGGTAGCCAATAAGGCGGACGTTGTGATTATCGATACCGCAGGCCGGCTACACAATAAAGTTGGCTTGATGAACGAACTTACGAAGATAAAAAATGTCATGAAAAAAGTAGTCCCTACCGCTCCGGATGAGGTTTTACTGATATTAGATGGTTCAACGGGGCAAAACGCCTTTGAACAAGCGAAACAATTTACTTTAGCGACAGAAGTCACCGCTTTAGCAATAACAAAATTAGACGGAACCGCAAAAGGCGGAGTTGTCATCGGGATTTCTGACCAATTCAAGATTCCCGTAAAGTACATCGGTCTAGGAGAAGGAATGGAAGACTTGCAGGTATTCCGCAAAAAAGAATTCGTAGATTCCTTGTTTGGAGAAAAGGCATGAGAAAAAGGAAAGTTGACATCATTACTTTAGGATGCTCTAAAAATCTGGTTGACTCAGAACACCTTATACGCCAATTAGAAGAAACGGGGTATAGTGTATCTCATGACGCAAAAAATCCTGACGGGGAAATCGCAGTCATCAACACGTGCGGATTCATAGGAGACGCAAAAGAAGAATCCATTAATATGATTCTTGAATTCGCCCAACGGAAAGAAAGGGGGAAATTAAGGAAACTCTATGTAATGGGATGTCTTTCTGAGCGGTATTTAAAGGAATTATCCATCGAGATACCCCAAGTAGATAAATATTATGGAAAATTTAACTGGACAGAGCTTTTAAAGGATTTAGGGGAAACTTACCATCAAGAGTTGCATATCGAACGCACACTAACAACCCCGAAGCATTACGCTTATTTAAAAATCTCAGAAGGATGTGACCGAAAATGTTCTTACTGCGCCATTCCAATCATTACAGGGCATCATGTGTCTAGACCAATGGAAGAGATAGTGAAGGAGGTAAAGTACTTAGTTTCCAAAGGAGTAAAAGAGTTTCAAGTCATAGCACAAGAATTGACTTATTATGGAGTGGACTTGTATAAAAAACAAATGCTTCCCGAATTAACGGAACGCATCGCAGACATTCAGGGCGTAGAATGGATTAGGTTACATTATGGATATCCCGCCCATTTCCCCTACGACTTATTGCGCATAATGCGTGAACGGCCGAATGTATGTAAGTACTTGGACATCGCTTTCCAACATATCAGCGACCGAATGTTAAAACTGATGCGGCGTCAGGTAACTAAAGACGAAACTTACGAATTGATTGACCGTTTCCGCAAAGAAGTTCCCAATATACATCTACGCACAACCTTAATGGTAGGACATCCCGGTGAAACGGAAGACGATTTTAATGAACTAAAAGAATTCGTTCAGAAGGTACGTTTCGACAGAATGGGAGCTTTTGCATATTCAGAGGAGGAAGGAACATACGCCGCACAACACTATGAAGATTCCGTTTCTGAAACAATCAAACAAGCGCGGCTTGACGAGCTAATGAGCGCCCAACAAGAAATCTCCGCAGAACTAAATACGTCAAAAGTCGGACAACGGATGAAGATAATTATAGATCGGAAAGAAAGCGAATATTATATAGGGCGTACTGAATTTGACTCACCCGAAGTCGACCCAGAAGTATTGATTAGCTCCAATGGCCGCAAACTAAAAACAGGAACTTTTTATCAAGCTGAAATAACAGATGCGGACGACTTTGACCTATATGCTAAAATAACGGAATGACAATGAATAACAAAGAGTTTACATCAGAACTGGCAAACAGACTAGGGTACACAACTAAAGATACAGTCGAACTAATTAATTCCCTATTAGCGGGTATGATTCAAGAATTAGAAGAAGGTAACGCTATATCAATTTGGGGGTTTGGTTCTTTCGAGGTGAAAAAGAAAACGGAAAGGATCTTAGTCAATCCCGTCACTAAGCAACGCTTGTTAATCCCTCCCAAGTTAATTCTCTCTTATAAACCCAGTAACAATCTAAAAGAAAAATTTAAATAACTCTTTATCCGTTACCCCATGAGCGAAAAACTAACCATCCAAACCCTTACTAGCCTACTAGCTTCAAAGCATAAGATGTCTGAGCAAGACGCCGAAGCTTTCGTAAAAGAATTTTTCCTTTTAATTGAACAGGCTCTGGAGAATGACAAGTGCGTTAAGATTAAAGGATTAGGTACTTTCAAGCTAATTGAAGTAGACAACCGTGAAAGCGTCAATATAAACACAAAAGAACGATTTGAAATAAAAGGCCATAATAAAATATCATTTATTCCGGATTCCAGTCTGAAAGAGATTATAAACAAACCCTTCTCTCACTTTGAGACCGTTATTCTGAATGAAAATACGATATTGAAAGACACGCCTTTAGAAGAACCCGACGAAGAAAACACAAAAAACGATGAGATGTTTGCGAATGAAGAAACTAAAAATTCCGCAATCAATACGCAAACGGACATAGAAAATGACGAAAAGAAAGAAACGAAGGAAAGCACGTTGACACAATCACAAGAACCCATAACACCGTCATCCTCAAAAGGAAATGGAGAACATGAACTTCCAGAAAAAATGCCACATAAGCAATCCATTCCAATTAAAGAACTGGATTCCACGAAAGAAAGACCTATGGTTTCTTATATAATAGCCCTTATTCTTATTGTCTTACTGCTGTGTGGAGGAACTGTACTCTTCCTTTATTATCCAGACCTTTTCCATTCCCCCCCCAAAGGAAACACTTTGGATTTCCCAACTAGTATAGAAATGGGAGATAGCATACAAGAGTCTGACACGATAGCAGCAACTCCAGAAAAGGTAGAAGATACATCAAGGCTTACAAACAAACAAGACTCGATTTACCCAAACACAAGAGCCATCACAACAAACAAAAACAATGTACGTCCCCTTTCCGAATCGGTTAAATATGTAGCAACAGGTACAAAAGATACGCATACTGTTAAAGAAGGAGAGACTTTAATTAAAATCGCATTAGAATATTATGGGAATAAAGCGATGTGGCCCTACATTGTAAAATATAATAAAGATGTAATAAAGAATCCGGATAATGTCCCGTATGGAACGGTTATAAAAATTCCAGAACTAGAAGAGGCGCAATAAGCGTTTGATATAGAAACATATCACTATATTTTCAGATATCCTTATACACAGAAACAGGTATGAGGATATTTTTTACTTTAGAGCACATTAAATTTTCGCCTGAATAACCTATTTATACTTGTTCTTGTAAGGTATGCAAAACCATATAAAAGTAACTTAATCTAAAGATTTCGCATCGTTTTTTAATGAAAATTAATTGCAGTCGTTAACTATATAGCGTACTTTTGGAAATCCAAAGTGAGGAATCTTATATCCTAAGTATTTAACCTTTTGAAGTTAAACGATAAAATACAAATAATCTTATGATTGAATCAATTGACATCCGTGAACTTAATGAGCGAATAGAAAGGCAAAGCGCTTTTGTGACCAACCTTACAACAGGCATGAACCAAATTATTGTGGGCCAGAAACATCTGATAGAATCATTACTTATAGGATTACTTTCTGATGGCCACGTCTTATTGGAGGGAGTTCCCGGACTTGCAAAAACACTAGCAATTAAGACATTAGCCTCATTAATCGATGCGAGATATAGTCGAATCCAATTTACGCCAGACTTATTACCCGCAGATGTTATCGGTACGATGGTTTATAGTCAGAAAGATGAATCGTTTAAGGTTCAAAAAGGACCGATATTCGCCAATTTCGTATTGGCGGACGAAATCAATCGCGCACCGGCTAAAGTACAAAGCGCCTTACTTGAAGCAATGCAGGAACGTCAAGTTACCATCGGTAAAGAAACATTCTCATTACCTGCACCTTTCTTGGTACTCGCTACACAGAATCCAATAGAACAAGAGGGTACATATCCTCTTCCCGAAGCACAAGTAGACCGTTTCATGTTGAAAGTTATTATTGACTATCCCAAACAGGAGGAAGAGAAACTAATTATTCGGCAAAACATAAATGAAGAAAAAGTAACCGTTAAACCTATATTAAGGGCGGAAGAAATTATAGAAGCTCGCAAAATTGTGCGCCAAGTTTATCTGGACGAAAAGATTGAACGCTACATTGTGGATATTGTATTCGCAACTCGCTTCCCTGAAAAATATGAATTGAAGGAATTAAAAGATATGATCGGATTCGGCGGATCACCCCGTGCTTCCATCAATTTAGCACTTGCCGCTCGAACTTACGCATTTATTAAGCGCCGTGGATATGTTATTCCAGAAGACGTACGCGCCGTTGCCCACGATGTGCTCCGTCACCGCATAGGATTGACCTATGAAGCGGAAGCGAACAACATGACTTCTGATGAAATCATTAATAAAATTCTGAACAAGATTGAAGTCCCTTGATTATATAGCCTATTTATGATAGAACATATCGGTCGGTATATAATGAGGTTATTCGTATTTAAATTAGAATGGAAACAAGTGAAATCCTAAGAAAAGTCCGCCAGATTGAGATTAAGACACGAGGGCTGTCCAACAATATCTTTGCGGGGCAATATCATTCCGCTTTCAAGGGAAGAGGTATGTCCTTTTCAGAAGTTCGGGAATATCAGTTTGGAGATGACATTCGCGATATTGATTGGAATGTAACAGCCCGCTTCAACAGGCCTTATGTTAAAGTGTTTGAAGAGGAGCGAGAGCTAACGGTCATTTTGCTAGTTGATGTTTCAGGAAGTTTGGAGTTTGGCACAGTAAAGCAACTGAAAAAAGACATGGTAACAGAAATTGCAGCTACACTTGCCTTCTCCGCTATACAGAATAATGATAAAATTGGCGTTATTTTCTTTTCTGATAGAATCGAGAAGTTCATCCCCCCTAAAAAGGGGCGTAAGCATATTCTGTATATTATCAGAGAATTGCTTGATTTCCATTCCCAAAGTAGGCGGACAAACATTCGTCTCGCTTTAGAATACTTAACTAACGCAATGAAAAGACGTTGTACCGCATTTATTCTATCAGATTTTATTGATCAGGAAAGTTTTAAGAACGCTTTGACTATTGCTAATAGGAAACACGATGTCGTAGCATTACAAGTTTATGACAGAAGAGTAAGCGAACTCCCTTCTGTAGGATTAATCCGAATAAAAGATGCGGAGACAGGGCATGAACAATGGATTGATACCTCCTCAAAGGCTGTGCGCAAGGCACATCGTGAATGGTGGATACGGAAACAAGCTGAACTGAATGAGGTGTTTACAAAAACAAATGTTGATTCCGTTTCTATTAGAACGGATGAAGATTATGTAAAAGCGTTATTAAACTTGTTTGCTAAACGAAATTAAGAAAATGAAAATGAAAAGGATTTCTATTCTTACTATTTTTTTATGCGTATTTATAGGCAAAACAATAGCGCAATCCGTTTCCGTTGAAGCCCAAATAGACTCTTTGCAAATATGGATTGGCGAACAGGCCAAATTGCAGTTACAAGTTGCTATGGATGCTAATCAACATGCAGTATTCCCGACATATACCGATACTATTGTACATGGCATTGAGATTGTAGAGCAGGCAAAACCTGACACCCAATTCCTTAACAATCGTCAGCGTTTATTAATAACCCAAGAATACACTATTACCTCTTTTGATTCGGCTCTTTATTATATTCCCCCAATCCCCGTAATGGTGGACGGTAAGCCATACAACTCAAAAGCTTTAGCATTAAAAGTTTATTCTGTTCCGGTAGACACATTACACCCAGAGCATTTTTTTGGACAAAAAGACATAATGAAAGCTCCTTTTGCATGGGAAGATTGGTATGGGTTGATAGCAATTTCGCTATTGATGCTTCCAATTATCGGAGGACTAATCTATTTAATTATCCGCATTCGAGACAATAAGCCTATCATACGAAAAATAAAGATGGAGCCGAAACTTCCACCTCATCAAATGGCATTAAAGGAAATTGAAAGAATTAAAAGTGAAAAGACTTGGCTGAAAGGTGAGTCGAAAGAATATTATACCGAATTGACAGATGCGCTACGTACATATATTAAAGAACGCTTTGGATTTAACGCTTTAGAAATGACTTCAAATGAAATCATTAATAAGCTGTTAGAAATTAAAGATAAAAATGCAATAGCTGACTTAAAGTTCCTTTTTGACACCGCAGATTTAGTGAAATTTGCAAAGCATAATCCTTTGATGAATGAAAATGACGCAAACTTAGTTAACGCTATTAATTTCATCAATGAAACTAAGCAAATAGAAGAAGAAAACGTAAAGCCACAGCCTAAAGAAATCACAATTGTTGAAAAGCGTTCTTTACGGACGAAAATAATTTTGGCCTGTTGCATAACCCTACTCTCAGCGGCGTTAGTGGGATCGCTTATTTATATAGGCACGCAGCTATATGAACTTTTTATGTGAAATTGTAGAATATTACAAGATAAATATAAATTGCAAATAATATGGTTTTCGCCAATATCGAATATTTGTTTTTATTATTGTTGCTTATACCATATATTGTATGGTATATCTTAAAACGAAAGAAAACAGAAGCGACTCTTCAGATTTCTGATGCTAGGGTGTATGCGCATACTCCTAAAAGTTACAAGAATTATTTGCTTCACGCACCGTTTATTCTGCGCATTTTCGCTTTTACACTAATTATTATTGTATTGGCCCGACCGCAAACGACGGATAGTTGGCAAAATAGTGAAATAGAAGGGATTGACATTATGCTAGCGATAGATGTTTCTACCAGTATGTTAGCGGAAGATCTAAAGCCCAATAGATTGGAAGCCGCCAAAGATGTCGCCGCTGAATTTATAAATGGACGCCCTAACGATAATATAGGCATTACTTTATTTGCAGGAGAAAGTTTTACCCAATGTCCCTTAACAGTGGACCATGCCGTACTGTTGGACATGATTCATAACATAAAATGCGGACTGATTGAGGACGGTACGGCTGTTGGAATGGGAGTAGCCAACGCCGTCACTCGGTTAAAAGATAGTAAAGCTAAATCAAAAGTTATTATTCTGTTGACCGATGGAACAAATAATAAAGGAGACATTTCTCCTCTAACCGCAGCAGAAATTGCTAAAAGTTTCGGCATTCGTGTTTATACCATAGGAGTCGGTACTAATGGAGTGGCTCCTTATCCATACCCTGTAGGAAATACAGTTCAGTATGTAAATCTACCTGTAGAAATTGATGAGAAAACATTGACACAAATAGCAGGAATAACTGAAGGTGACTATTTTAGAGCTACAAGTAATTCTAAACTAAAAGAAGTGTACAAGGAAATTGACAAGTTAGAAAAAACAAAACTAAATGTAAAAGAATATAATAAACGGGAAGAAGAATATCAGAAATTCGCATTAGCTGCATTTCTTTGTATCTTATTAGAAATTTTATTGCGTAATTCTATTCTGAGACGAATTCCATAACAGTATACAATTTTATTGTAACCCTAAATTGTAATCAAAAATGTTTCGATTTGAAGAACCGGCGTATTTATATTTATTGCTATTATTGCCTTTATTGATGATTTTCTTTTTGTACTCAAATTATAAGAGACGAAAGAATATCCGAAAATTTGGCGATCCTATATTATTAGCTCAATTAATGCCTAATGTTTCCGCATACCGTCCCAAAATAAAATTTGGACTTGTTTTTATTGCGATAGGATTATTTTCCTTATTATTAGCTCGTCCACAGTTTGGTTCAAAATTGGAAACCGTTAAGCGCAAAGGTGTAGAAGTTATCATTGCATTAGACATATCGAATTCCATGTTGGCGCAAGATGTACAGCCTAATCGTCTGGAAAAAGCGAAACGTTTGATATCAAGATTAGTTGATAAATTAGATAATGATAAGGTAGGAATGATTGTGTTCGCCGGTGATGCCTTTACGCAGTTACCTATAACGACAGACTATATCTCGGCTAAAATGTTTCTAGAATCAATAAATCCTTCCTTGATTTCAAAACAAGGAACAGCAATTGGTGAAGCCATTAATCTAGCTTCACGCAGTTTCACACCACAAGAAGGGGTTGGTCGCACTATTATCGTTATTACAGATGGAGAAAATCACGAAGGAGGAGCCGTAGAAGCGGCTAAGGCAGCCACCGAAAAAGGTATTCAAGTTAATGTCTTAGGGGTGGGAATGCCAGAAGGAGCTCCAATCCCAATAGAGGGAACAAATGATTATCGCCGTGACAGTGAAGGCAATGTAATCATTACCCACTTGAATGAGGAAATGTGCAAGGAAATTGTAAAAGAAGGAAAGGGTATTTATGTAAGGGTTGACAATACAAATTCCGCTCAAAAAGTTATAAGCCAAGAGATAGATAAAATGTCCAAATCGGACGTAGAATCGAAAGTTTACACAGACTTTGATGAGCAGTTTCAGGCCATAGCATGGATTATATTGCTACTATTAGCATCTGATATCCTGATTCTAGACCGAAAGAACCCTTTATTCAAGAATATTCATTTATTTTCTAATGATAAAAAGTAGAACCATGTTCAAAAGTCGCTATATCTTATGTGCTTTTTTTCTGCTTTTGGGGATGAATATATTCGCACAAAAAGCTGAACGTAATTATATCCGTAAAGGTAATCGTTTATTCAATGACAGTGTATTCATTGACGCTGAGGTTAATTACCGAAAAGCATTGGATGTGAATCCTAAATCTACTATATCAATGTATAATTTAGGTAATACTCTTTCTCAGCAGAACAAGATGAAAGAAGCAATGGAACAGTATGTTGCAGCGACAAAAGTTGAGAAAGATAAGATGAAATTAGCTCAGATATATCATAACATGGGAGTAATATTTCAGGGAGAGAAAGACTACGCAAAGGCTGTAGAAGCATATAAAATGTCATTACGCAACAATCCGCTCGATGATGAAACAAGGTACAATCTAGCTCTTGCCCAGAAAATGTTAAAAGACCAACAAAAACAACAGAATCAAGAACAGGAACAAGAGCAGGATAAGAAAGAAAATCAGGACAAAAAAGAGGACCAACAGCAACAACAAAATAAAAATGAGCAAAATAAGCCTAAAGAAGAACAGCAACAACCGGATTCCGAGAAACAAGATAAACAGATGTCGAAAGAAAATGCAGAGCAGTTGCTAAACTCTGTGATGCAAGATGAAAAAGACGTACAAGATAAGGTTAAGAAACAACAGCAGGTAATTCAAAGTGGACGTTTGGAAAAGGATTGGTAATAGTAGTAGAAATTATTAGAAATATGAAATTTATAAGAATAAAAAGGGCGGTTATTATATTGTCAGCCATAATAACGTATTGTACGCAAAGTTGGGCAAATGAAAAGGTAACCTTTACGACCTCTGCGCCAGAAGCAGTGGTTGTAGGAGAACAATTCAAACTTTCCTATACAATTAATACGCAAGATGTTAATGAGTTAAAAGTACCATCATTTCAAGGTTTTGAGGTTCTTTTCGGTCCTACACGTGCACTACAAAATACAATTTTCAATGGGAATATGAGTGAAAGCATCACCTTTTCCTATGTTCTGATGGCAAAAGAAGTCGGTGAGTATACTATCCCTGGAGCTTCTATTATAGCAAAAGGTAATCCAATCACGTCAAATGCTGTTAAGGTTAAAGTTTTGCCCCAAGATCAAGTCAGTAATGAAACGCAAGGTAAAGAATCTTCATCTCAAGCAAGTGTATCTAATCAGGATTTATTCGTTACCGCAACGGTTAATAAGTCAACAGTATATGAACAAGAAGCATTATTGTTAACCTATAAGATATATACAAGAGAGGCTAATTTACAGTTGAATAACGCTAAATTCCCAGATTTAAAAGGATTCCACTCACAAGAAATAGAAATGCCAACAAATGCGAAATGGACTCAAGAACATTATAAAGGACGTAATTATTTCACGGCGGTTATCCGACAATTTGTACTTTTTCCACAACAATCGGGAAAATTGCTTATTGAACCCGCACAATTCTCTATGGTCGTGCGAAAAGCCATGCCTGTGGAAGATCCATTTGAAGCCTTTTTTAATGGAGGAGGTAATGTCATTGAAATTAACAAAAAAATATCCACACCTAAAATTACCATAAACGTGAATGCGTTACCTCAAGGAAAGCCCAAGGATTTTTCCGGTGGAGTGGGAAGTTTTAACATCTCGTCCTCTATCAACAATAAAGATTTCAAGACTAATGATGCAATAACCATAAAGTTAGTTATATCTGGAACAGGAAATCTAAAGCTACTGTCCAATCCTGAGATTAGATTCCCAGAAGACTTTGAAATATACGACCCCAAAGTAGACAATCAAGATAGATTGACACAAGAAGGAGTAACGGGGAATAAAGTCATCGAATATCTCGCAATTCCACGCCATGCTGGTACTTATAAAATACCCGGAGTATCTTTCAGCTATTTTGATCTCCAATCAAAATCCTACAAAACGCTAAAAACAGAAGATTATGTAGTCAAAGTAGAAAAAGGCGCAGGAAATTCAGAGCAGGCAATAACGAACTTTACCAATAAAGAAGAATTGAAAGTTTTAGGAGAGGATATACGCTATATTAAGCAAAATAAAGTGACACTACACCCTAAAGGACATTTCTTCTATGGAGGCATGACCTATTGGCTCTTTTATATACTCCCTTCTTTAGCTCTCATCATCTTTATTATCATTAACCGTAAGCAGGCGAGTGAAAATGCCAATATCGCTAAAATGCGCATTAAAAAAGCAAATAAAGTAGCAAACAAACGAATGAAGCAAGCGGGTAAATTACTTGCCGAAAATAATAAGAACGCTTTTTACGATGAGGTATTAAAAACACTGTGGGGCTATATTAGTGACAAGCTAAGTATTCCTGTATCCGACCTATCAAAAGATAATATTGAGGATAATCTAATAAATTACAAAGTAGATGAAAGCCTGATTAAGGAGTTCCTGAAGGTATTAAACGAGTGCGAATTTGCCCGCTTTGCTCCGGGGGACGAAACCCAAGCAATGGATAAGGTCTATTCGTCCGTATTAAAAATAATAAGTGATATGGAAAGCTCTATAAAACATTAACGAAGAAGATTACATTATGAAAAAAATATTTCCTTTTATCTTGCTACTTGCAACCGTAACAATGGTTTGCGAAGCTAAAGATTCATTATCCGTTGATTCTTTAAAACCTCAGGCATTATCTGCTATACAAACCGAAATCCCCACTAAGTCTGCGGGAGATTCGGCTTACATGGCAAACGATTATATGGCAGCCATCCAGATATATGAAAAATTACTGGAGCAGGGAGAATCCGCAGAAGTATACTATAACCTAGGAAATAGTTATTATAAAAATGATGAAATCGCTAAAGCAATATTAAACTATGAGCGGGCCCTGCTTCTACAACCGAGCAACGGTGACATCCGTGCGAATCTAGAAATCGCACGAACTAAGACAATAGACAAGATTGAACCTATAGTGGAGATATTCTTTGTCACTTGGATTAAAACGCTTACAAATTGCATGAATGTGGATTCATGGGCCACATGTGGAATTGTCTTTTTCATATTATTAATCATATCTCTTTACTTCTTCATTTTCGCTAGACATATCATGCTAAAGAAAATTTGCTTTATCGTGGGAATTATTTCGCTAGTTTTCACTGTTTGTTCAAATATTTTCGCTTCACAACAAAAGGAACGACTAGTAAACAGGAATGAGGCTATTTTAATGGCTCCTAGTGTTACAGTCCGTAGCACCCCTAGCGAGAGTGGGACTAGCCTATTCATTCTTCACGAAGGAAGGAAAGTTCGCATAAAGGACGAATCAATGAAGGAATGGAAGGAAATCCAACTGGAAGATGGAAAAGTCGGGTGGGTTCCCGCTAATACTATCGAAGTGATATAAAAATCCTCCTTATTAACAAGGCGAGAACCTTCTCCCTATATTTTGTATCTTTAAAGACTGAATTATATGGTTTTACGTTGCGCAATCGTTGATGACGAGCCTTTAGCGCTCGGTTTATTGGAAAGTTACGTCAATAAGACTCCTTTTCTTGAACTTAGTGGGGTTTATTCTAGTGCGGTTCAAGCGATGAAAGAATTGCCGGACAAGAATGTGGACCTATTACTGTTGGATATTCAAATGCCAGAATTGAATGGACTAGAATATTCTAAAATGGTTGACGCCCATACTCGTATTGTATTCACTACCGCTTTTGACCAATATGCCATTGAAGGATATCGCGTCAACGCATTAGACTATCTATTAAAACCAATTTCTTATGTTGATTTTCTACAAGCGGCTAATAAAGCATTAAAATGGTTTGAACTCATACAGAAAAGGCCGGAAGAAAAAGATAGCATATTTGTAAAAAGTGACTACAAATTGGTACAAGTAGAATTAAAGAAGATTCTATATGTTGAAGGCTTAAAAGATTACATAAAAATCTACACTGAAGACTCACTAAAACCTATTCTGTCTCTGATGAGCATGAAGGCTATGGAAGAGTTATTGCCTTCTAGCCAATTTATGCGCGTCCATCGTTCTTTCATTGTACAGAAAAATAAGATTAAAGTTGTTGAACGAGGACGCATCGTTTTCAATAAGACCTATGTACCCATCAGTGACAGTTATAAACAAGCATTCCAAACGTTTCTGGAAGAACGCAGTTGAACGCGGAGAGACGCAACATTTCACAGAAATTGTGAGCAAAACTTACCCGTCGTCCAGACCATGACAAGATATATTCAGTAAATAGCATAATATCAGCCAATTAATTCATACACAAATCATTGCAAATTAGTTGGCTTTTTGTTTCTTTAGCATTCTACTCGAATAAGATTTGATGGCTAAAACGGGGGAATCACCCCAATTCAAATTAGCAAAAACACAAAAGGGTATTCAGTAAATGTCCCTAAGACAAGCGGCTTTAACCTAAATCGCATTAGAAAAAGCGCTGTCATTTTGTCTGATACGAAACAGTTTATTATCAGCATCTTATTACCCGTTTGAGAAACAGCCTTATCTGTCACGAGCCGCTGCCCTGTCTGTCGTGAGCCGTAGGGCTATCCTTCACGAGCCGCAGGGAAAGCTGACAAATGGAGAAGGTTTGATGTGAATCCTCCTATTGCAGAAACGAAATGCGTACTCGGAAAAATTCTCTAATGACCAACTTAGGTTTAAGCCAATAGGAAAGAGATGAATAGTAGAACGAACATTTGACAATTATAGAAGGCTCTGTCGAAACTATGAATATACATTAAATATTAACACTTTTATTCCGCACGAAAAAAGAGAGCCATTAGCTGCTGAAAAGCACAAAACACCCCGCACCATTTGCCGAAAAGGGAGCTCTTCAGCCTTGCTTCCCCGTTTCCGAGAAGTAGGGCTGCGGCTCGCAAGAAATAGGGCCACGGCTCACGAGCGGTAAGGCCACGGCTCATGTCCACCTCCCCTTCCCAACAGCTTCCAGAAGGGACCTTTAGGTGTTTTCGCCCTCCAAATAGGCGCTTTTCATGCTCTTTCCACACGTTTCGGCCGCCTAAAACGAAAATTTCAGCAGAACAGTTTCGAAGGAAAATCTTAAAAACAGACCATTTTCCGCAAAGAAACTCCCCCCCCGACTATTCCGCCTCAGTTAAGACTATTTATAGATACACAAAAAAGCGTGACAGGATACGTCGGGAAAACCGATCCAAACAAATAGGATAAAATATGTTAATACAGAAAGAATTGAGAAATATATCTTTTTGAAAAGGGAAATAAACGAAAGCGTATCTTTTCAAGCGACATTTCCGTCAAATTGCTTATCAAATGACCGTAATTAAGCCCTAATGTCACCCTAATCCATTATCAGAAAAGGCGATTCCGAGTGCGAGCTGATAAATGTTTGAACAAAATAATTTGCGTATAATTACAAACGTTTATAGTTTCGCGGCGTTTTATTCCCAATAAAAATTAATAAGTCGTTAAAAGATGCTTTTAACGGGAGAAAAAGGGACAACCTCTAGCAAAAATTATTGCATAGTTGAATTTGATACGTTTTATGATATATTAAACTGATTGATAAGTGTTATGGGTGAATCAATTGTGAAGGTAGAGCACCTCTCACATCGCTACAGTGTCCAATGGGCTATTCAGGACATTAATTTGGAGATAAAGAAAAAAGGAGTCTTTGGCTTATTAGGTTCAAACGGTGCGGGAAAGTCGACCACGATGAACATCATGTGTGGCGTGCTGAACCAGACGGAAGGTGAAGTCTATATAAAATAAACGGCATCAACTTGCGGGAAAACCCTGTAGAGGCGAAAAAACATATCGGTTTCCTGCCCCAAAAGCCCCCTTTGTATTCTGACTTTACGGTAGATGAATATTTAGTCTACTGCGCGAGACTTCGCCACGTGGACGCGAAAAAAATCAGGGCCGCCGTGGACTACGCCAAAGAAAAATGCGGCATCACGCACTTCAGCAAACGACTAATCTGCAACTTATCCGGAGGATACCAACAGCGTGTGGGCATAGCTCAGGCTATTGTACACAATCCCATGTTCGTCGTATTGGACGAGCCTACGAACGGGCTTGACCCTAATCAGATTGTCGAGATACGGCAACTGATTAAAGAAATCGCCACGGACCACGCGGTCATGCTATCTACCCACATTCTTCCGGAGGTACAAGCCACTTGCGATGAAATCAACATGATAGAACATGGGAACGTCGTGTTCTCGGGCACTATCCGCGACTTTAACAACTATATGGCACCAAGCACCTTTATCGCGATTTTCGAGAACCCGCCACAAGTGGAAGAGTTGAAGAATATAGCAAACGTGCTTAAAGTGGAGAAACTGACAGCTACCCGTTTCCGTTTCCATTTTGACGGAAACGACCACACGATGACACGACGCGTAACCGAGATAGCCGTCGAGAAAGGATGGCGTCCCAGTGAAATCGTCCTTGAACGCGACTCGCTAGACACCGTATTCGCGCAATTGTCAGGGAAAGGCATCAAAATAGACTAATCATAAAATTCAAAAAAAAACATGAAGACTACCTATCAGATAGCCATTGCCGAACTTCGTTCTTTATTCTGTTCTCCAGTGGCGTGGCTCATATTAGTAATCTTTGCCGTGCAGGTGGGCGTAGCGTTCGGAGACGCTTTCGACCGTCAAGTCCAGTCGCAGGCGCTTGGCTACGGACTTTGGGACGTGACCTCCTCGATATTCACCGGATGGATGGGAATCTTTCCCCGTTTCCTCAGCAATCTATACTTATATATTCCCTTGCTGACGATGGGGCTGATGAGCCGCGAGTATAGCAGCGGTTCCATCAAGCTGCTGTTTTCCTCACCGGTAACCAACAGCCAAATTATCTTCGGTAAATACTTATCTGTACTGATTTACAATCTGGTACTGATACTACCTTTGATTCTCATAGGGATATTTTGCGCCATATTCATAAAAGACCCCGATCTCGGTCTCCTCTTCACAGGCATTCTGGGTATCTATCTGTTGATTTGCGCTTATGGAGCCATCGGCCTATTCATGTCCAGCATAACCTCTTATCAGGTAGTGGCGGCCATAGGAACGCTAGCCATACTCGCGGCCCTGAACTACATCGGAGAGGTGGGGCAAAGCTACGCGTTCGTCCGCGACATCACTTACTGGTTGTCCATTTCCGGCCGCGCGTACGAGTTTATCAATGGACTGATTTGCAGCGAAGACCTGCTTTACTTCTTGCTTATTATCGCCTTATTCCTCACGCTCTCCATTCTGAGACTCCGTGCGGGACGCAGCAAGGTCAGCGCGGGGAAAAGATGGAGCGTTTACGGTGCGGTAGTTGCCCTTATGCTGCTTATAGGCTATATATCGACACTGCCTTCGACTAAGATATATTATGACGCTACGGCGACCAAAAGCAACACTTTGACTCAGGTAAGCCAAGACGTAATGAAGAAACTGGACGATGACTTAAAGATAACTACCTATGTCAACCTATTGGACGACAATTATGGAATAGCCCTTCCAAGTCAGCTAAAGACCGACCACGAGCGGTTCGAACAATACATCCGTTTCAAGCCCGACATCAAGATGGATTATGTCTATTACTACGCTGACGCAAACTCGGCACTGGATTTCCGTCTAGAAGGCTGTAAGACGACCGAGGAAAGAGCTCAGAAAATGGCCAACATCTTAAACCTTGATTTGAAGATGTTCCTTACCCCGGAGCAGATTAAAGAGAAGATAGACCTCTCTTCCGAAGGAAACCGCTTCGTGCGCATCGTGGAATATGGAGACGGACAAAAAAACATACTCCGCCTTTATAACGACAACGAAAAGCATCCTTCTGAAACGGAAATTTCTACCGCACTCAAGAGATTTGTCGTAAAGTCTCCGAAAGTGGCCTTCCTCACGGGACATGAGATGCGCAAGATTCATCAGGCGGGAGACCTTGACTATAACCAATTCGCGGAGAATCCTTATTTCCGTCATTCTTTAGTAAATCAAGGCTTTGATGTGGTAACGCTTTCATTGGAAGAGCAGGATATTCCCGAAGATATAGACATCGTGGTAATCGCGGAGATGAAAACTCCCTTTACAAACATTGAGAACGAACGGCTGAATAAGTACATTGACCGGGGAGGAAACCTGTTCATTTTGGGCGACATGCGCCGGCAAGACATCATGAACCCGATTACGGAAAAGTTCGGAGTGACTTTCTTGCCGGGCACTTTGGTAGAGACTAAGGAAAACGATTCGCCGGCGTTAATTATCGGAAAAATTACAGAAGAAGCCGCAAAGCGTTTCAAGCCATACGCTCGCCCATACGAATACGGATATGTAGTCACGATGCTCAACGCAACCGGTCTGGAGTTCGATTCCTCTAAAGGATTCGAAGCGTCACCAGTTATCGTAACGGATTCCTTATGCTGGAACGAGCTACAAACAACAGATTTCTTAGATGACATACCGCAACTGAATGCGGAAACAGGAGAAAGGCAAGGAGTATTCCCCACTATTCTCGCCTTAAACCGTAAAGTGGGAGATAAAGAACAGCGGATTGTAATAACGGGAGACGCCGACTGTGTAAGCAACGGCGAGCTAAGCCGTAACCGGAACGGATACGCCTCGACTAACTTTACGGTGATTACAGGAACCTTCAGATGGCTTTCTTACGATGAGTATCCATTAGACACCGAACGTCCCCGTCCACAAGACGACGCGGTGTACGTTGGGCGTGAAGCACGTAAGCTTGTCCGGTATGCGTGGTACGGAGGCATACCTCTTGTGTTGGCGGTCATAGGCATTACTATTCAAGTACGCCGAAAGAGATGGTAGTCCGCACGAAGGAGTATTTTAATAAAAACATGTAGAGAGTACAGTAAATCATGGAAGAATTGATTGTTAAAGTAGAGCATCTTTCTCACCGCTACAGTGCAGATTGGGCCATTCGTGATATAAACTTAGAAGTAAAGAATAAGGGCGTTTTCGGTCTATTGGGTTCCAACGGTGCCGGAAAGTCTACTACGATGAACATAATATGCGGCGTGTTGAACCAGACGGAAGGAAATGTGTGGATTAATGGCGTTAATCTGAGAGAAAACCCCGTGGAAGCCAAAAAGTTCATAGGTTTCCTGCCTCAACGTCCTCCCTTGTACTTGGACATGACCGTGGAGGAATACCTGACTTATTGCGCTGAACTTCGCCTGATAGACTCCGCCAGTGTCGGCAAGGCGGTAGAGCGTGCGATGGAGCGCTGCGGAGTGACGCACTTCCGCTCACGCCTCCTGCGCAACCTTTCCGGTGGATATCAACAACGCATCGGTATCGCTCAGGCTATTGTGCATCAGCCTAAGTTCGTAGTATTAGACGAGCCGACCAACGGACTGGACCCTAACCAGATTGTAGAAATCCGCAATTTAATAAAGGAGTTAGCAACCGACCACGCCGTCATGCTATCCACGCACATCTTGCCGGAGGTACAAGCTACATGCGACGAAATTCGTATGATAGAGCACGGAAAGGTCGTTTTTTCGGGAACGATTGACGATTTTGATAATTATGTAGCCCCGACAACATTCTCCGTAACGCTAAGAAACGCACCGTCTAAAGAGCGACTGCAATCCATAGAAGGCATAACCGCTGTCGACGATTTGGGTGACGATCATTTCCGCTTCCATTTCGCAAACGTAAGCGATGTGACCGAAAAAATGATCGCGCTTAGCGTCGCTAATGGATGGCAATTAGAAGAAATTCAATTGGAACGCCTTTCGCTAGACAATATTTTCGCCCGCCTTTCCGGGAAGATATAAACAAAGTAAATAAAAATAAAGATAGAACTTATGAAAACGATATGGAAAATAGCGAAGGCTGAACTAAACACTATCTTTTGTTCACCCATCGCATGGTTAATCCTGATTATATTCGCATTTCAGGCCGGATTGACCTACTCGGATTTGATAGCTGACCAGTTAAGATATTTGGCGTTAAATTACCGTCCATATAAGCTAACGGCATCTTTACTGGTAGGATATAGCGGAGTATATTCTGACATGCAGAACAATCTGTATCTTTATATTCCTCTGTTAACGATGGGGCTAATGAGTAAAGAATACAGCAGTGGCTCTATAAAACTACTGTATTCATCCCCCATTACCAATACTCAGATTATTTTGGGCAAATATCTATCCATGTTGATATATGCCCTGATTCTGGTTGGAATATTATTCATCTTTTTTGTCTATACGGCATGCGTAGTAAAGAACTTCGATTATCCATTTGCGCTGACCGGCATTTTAGGAATATTCTTGTTGGTATGCGCTTATGCGGCTATTGGTTTATTCATGTCTACATTGACGGCATATCAAGTTGTCGCGGCGGTAGGCACTTTGACGATTCTGGCCGTTCTAAACTTCATGAATCAAATCGGACAAGACATTGACTTTGTTCGCGACTTGACTTATTGGCTCTCTTTAGCGGGCCGCTCGGATAATTTCCTACTTGGCATGATTTGCAGCGAAGACGTGTTTTATTTCATCATTGTCATCATTTTGTTCCTTTCGCTTTCTATCCTGAAGTTAAAGTTTGAACGGACTAGCATAAGTGGCGTCAAAAAAACACTTCAGTATATAGCTACACTATGTATCGCCTTGTTAATTGGATACGTCACTTCCCGTCCCCAATTAATGGGATATTACGACGCCACAGCTACTAAAGCGAATACCTTGACCCCGGCAAGTCAGGAAGTCATGGGGAAATTAGAGGGCGATTTAACGCTTACTACCTTTGTCAATCTATTGGATGAGAATTTCCATAAAGGAATGCCGAAAAACCGGAACTGGGAAATGGATAAGTTTGAAGACTACATCCGGTTCAAACCCGAAATTCAAATGGAATATATCTATTATTATGACCACGTGGATAACCCCCGATTATATGAACGCTATCCGGGATTGACAGATAAGGAGATTGCGCAACGGCTGTGTGAGAACTATGACATAGATTTCGATATGTTCCTTTCTCCCGATGAGATGGAAAAGATAGAAAAAGAAAAAGGCATAGATCTTGAAGAAGAAGGCAATCGTTTCGTATATTTATTCGAGAGGGAAAACGGACAAAAAGCGTTCTTACGTATCTATGATGATATGCAACGTGATCCGTCTGAAGCCGAAATTTCATCAGCTTTAAAGACTATGGTGGAAAAGGCTCCGATGGTAGCCTTCGTTACAGGACACGGAGAACGAGATATATACAAGGGAGGAGAACGGGACTTCAGCGCATTCGCCAAGAATCTTACATTCCGCCATTCCTTAATCAATCAGGGCTTTGGAGTAACCACGATAAACCTGAAGACAGATTCAGTAGCAAAGGATATAGCGCAAGATATAGACGTTTTAGTAATAGCTGATGTGCGTGAGGAATATACAACAGAAGAAATAGCTAAATTACAACGATTTATAATGCGGGGAGGTGACATGCTTATCGCTTGCAAACCTCGCCGGCAATCGTTAATGAATCCATTAGTGGAAAATCTAGGAGTAAAGTTTATGCCGGGAGTTGTTGTTGAGAATAGAGAAGGTTACACTCCAAACCAACTCTTCCTTGACCCTACAGAAGAAGCGACTAAGGAAAACAGAGCATATTATGCGATGTCCCGTTACGGTGAAAAGCTGTCAATGAACGGGGCGGTAGAAATCCAAGTAAGCGACAGTTGCAAATTCGACAAAACCATACTGTTTGCGACTTCCTCGAAAGCGTGGAGCGAATTGCAAACAACGGACTTTGTTGACGGTAAACCGGAAGTGAATATGGAAACGGGAGAAAAGAATGATTCGATTCCGTTAGTAGTGCGTTTGACACGCGATGTAAATGGCAAACATCAGCGCATCTATATCTGCGGAGATGCAGATTGCATGGCCAATAGTGAATTAACCACAAGCCGGAATGACATTCAAACTTCCAACTTTACATTAATTAGCGAGATATTTCGTGAGCTATCCAATAGTGAATTTCCAGTAGATGATAGCCGCCCCCATCCGGAAGATGATGAGATGTACATTGGTCAAGACGCTCTTTTATGGGTACGACTGATATTCATGGGACTTATTCCCGTGGGATTGCTAGCCGGTTACGTTATAATGTGGTGGCGTCGCCGTAAGAAGTGAAAACTATTCAATTTGTATATAACAAGACATATTTACAAGTAAGGTACATTTATGTTATGAGAAAAAAACGTAGCATTTGCATGTTTTGTGTGATTGCAGTATGCTTAGCGCTGTGCATTTTGCCTATGAATGCGCAAACCAAAGTTACTGTAACTGTCAAGCAAAACAGTTATCGGGTGATTAAAGGAAAAGTTACTGATATGGATGGGCATTCTTTGCCCGGAGTAAATATATCGGTAAAAGATGTAGTGGGAGGAACTGTCAGTGATATTGACGGTAATTTTAAGATTAGCGCTCCGCGAGAAAATACCATACTTAAGTTTACCTATATTGGTATGGAAGATTTAGAAGTAGAAGTGAAGGCCGAGCAAAAGCAGGAAATTCAGGTTCACATGAAGGAAAATACAAACGAAATCGATGAGGTTGTCGTTACGGGTTATGCGAATCTACGGAAAGAAAGCTTTACGGGAAACTCGATAACGGTGAAAAAAGATGAACTTCTGAAGGTCAACAAGACGAATGTTATCGCAGCTCTCCAAGCCTTTGACCCTTCTTTCCGCATCGCAGAAAATATTAACTTTGGTTCAGATCCGAACGCCTTACCAGATGTATCATTGCGAGGTAAGTCTTCGTTTGGAGCGGAACAAATTGGAGCCGATGGAAACGCTGTCGATGTGACAAATAAATCAGCTTTGAAGGATAACCCTAATCTGCCGACTTTCATAATGGATGGATTTGAGATTAGCGTGACTAAACTTTACGATTTTGACCCATCACGCATAGAAAGCGTTACTATTCTTCGCGATGCTGCCGCCACAGCAATGTATGGTTCCCGTGCGGCAAACGGTGTGATAGTCATTACAACGGTAGCTCCAAAGCCGGGCAAATTAAATGTATCCTACAGCTTAACAGGAGAAATAGAAGCGCCGGATTTAAGTGACTATAATCTGATGAATGCGGCCGAGAAGTTAGAGGCTGAACGTTTAGCGGGATGTTATGAAAGTGACCTGCCTTATACATGGGAACGCTTGCAACAAGAATATACCAATAAGCTCTATAATGTTCGTAACGGAGTGGATACATATTGGTTGAGTAAGCCGCTGAGAACATCATTTAATACCCAGCATAGTTTATATGTAGACGGTGGTACAGAGAAAGTACGTTTTGGAGCGGAAATGAATTTCAATAAGAACAACGGTGTAATGAAAGGATCCAAACGCGATGTCTGGGGAGTAGGAACCTACATTGACTATCGGATAGGTAAGTTACAAGTACGTAACCATACGACTTATAGCGTGAACCATTCAGCGGAATCGCCCTACGGTTCGTTTTCCGACTATACAAAACAATCACCTTACGATGTCTATTTAGACGAAAACGGCAAACCTTTACGCACATTGAGGCAATGGCACAATGAATCGCTTGATAATCGTTATAATCCTTTGTATGAGGCGACTCTGATGAATCGTGACGAATCTTCGTATGAAGAACTAATCAATAACTTGAGTGTACAGTGGAACATTATAGATGGGCTGTTATTTAAAAGCACATTAGGTATCACTCGCCAGTTTGAGTCGGGCAATCGTTTCTATGACCCTAATTCCATGAAAAACACGCAGCCGTTAAGTTCTACGAATCTATCTTCCGGCGAATTGCTGATAGAAGATGGTGATTCTTTCACTTGGGATTGGCAAGCATCTTTATCTTACAATCGTTTCATTAAGGAACATAACGTGAACGCTTCTTTAATTGTTAACATGAAGGAGGACCGTGCTAAAAGTACTTCTACCGAATATTGGGGATTTCCATCAGGAGCTTTGAGCTCACCCAATTATGCAAGGGAAGTACATGATAAGCCTGAGACTACAGAAGTACATAGTCGATTAATAGGTGTGACGGGACTGGTAAATTACAGTTTCCAAGATATTTATTTATTTGATGCCAGTCTCCGCCTAGACGGTTCGTCTCAATTTGGTTCCAACAAACGCTTCGCTCCTTTCTGGAGTTTAGGAGCCGGACTGAACTTACACAATTATCAAATTGTGAGAGATTTGGAATTTATCGACTTCTTGAAAGTCCGGGCAAGTTACGGACAAACCGGTAAAGTGAGCTTTTCTTCTTTCGAAGCCCGTACAACTTATCAAATACTGACAGACGAGTGGTACAAGACTGGCTACGGAGCGTCACTTTACGCATTAGGAAACGAGAACTTGAAGTGGGAAACCACAAACTCGCTCGATGTGGGTGCGGAAGTTCGCTTATGGAACGGGAAGTTCTACTTAAGAGGTAATTACTATAATAAACGGACTGTGAACCTTATTAATAACGTGACTATTCCCGCTCATACCGGATTCACCACTTACAAGAATAATATCGGCGAGATTGAGAATAGAGGATTCGAGTTGGACTTCCGCTCTGATATTCTGAACACCCGAGATTGGTATGTGGCTGTTTTCGCTAATTTAGCCCATAACAGAAATAAGATTCTTAAGATTTCAGAAAGCATGAAAGCCTACAATGATAGGGTAGACGAATTCTTGAATGATCCAAGCCAACGGTTTTCAACTACAACAGGAACAACTAGTTATAATAAATACGAAGAAGGCGGCTCGGAAAATTCTATCTGGGCGATGCGCTCATTGGGAATTGATCCAGCAACAGGGCAAGAACTGTATTTGACTGCCGACGGGAAAATAACCAATGTCTGGAACTCTGCTGATCAAGTGGTTGTAGGTACTAGGGAACCGGATGCTCAGGGAAGTTTCGGAATGAATGCCCGTTGGAAGAATTTTAGTTTGTATCTCACTTTCATGTATGAGTGGGGAGGACAGACTTACAACCAAACCTTAGCGGATAGGATTGAAAGTGTCGATGTCTATTCGGAAAATGCGGATGAACGTGTTCTGACAGACCGTTGGAAGCAACCGGGCGATGTGGCTTTCTTCAAAAAATTGACGGCCGGTAGCGACGTAGAAGCAACCCGTCCGACTTCACGCTTTGTACAGGACTATAATTGGCTTTCATTAAACTCGTTGACTTTAGGATATGACTTTGACTCCAAAGTGCTTTCTGCGCTTCACTTGAGTATGCTACGGGTAGAGGTGGGGGCGAATGAGCTATTCCGTGTTTCTTCTGTAAAACAAGAACGCGGTTTAGATTATCCTTATTCAAGAAAGGTCAATTTCTCCGTAAAAGTAAGTTTCTAATCAACTAATAGATTAATTGAATTATGAGAATACATACTTATTTAATTGCGTTATTGTTGTGTTTCTCGACAGTCTCATGCAGTGACTGGTTAGATTTACAGCCACAAGATACGACGGATGAGGATCAGCTCTTTGAAACGGGAGATGGCTATCGTAATGCCCTAAACGGTATTTACAAGCAAATGGCCACTTCCGGTATGTACGGGAAGGAATTAATGTGGGGAACACTAGACGCAATGGCACAATATTATAGTCCCCACTATGGGACAGTAGAGGCTTATGCTTCAGAATATGAATATGCGAACGACAACATTAAGCCTATTATAAAAAACGTATGGAGTACGGCCTACAACAGCATCGCCAACTGCAATAACTTGATTCAAAGAATCTCTGAGGCTTCACCTACATTATTTAGAAGGGGAGAAGATGAAAAGAACTTGATACAAGGAGAGGCGTTAGCGCTCCGGGCTATCTTACATTTTGACCTGCTCCGTTTGTTTGCCCCCGGGCCTGAGCTGAATGACGGTGGCAAATACCTGCCTTATGTAGAATCATATCCCATTACCTTTCAAGAGTATATCACAAACGATGAATTTCTGGAGAAAGTGATTCGTGATTTGAAGGCGGCAAAAGATTTAGTAGGTTCGTTTGATATTCCACGTGTGCAATGGATGATGACGAGTGCTCGCTTTGAAGGTGATCTGCAAGGAATAACAATCGATGATGAGCCGGACGAATTATTTGTCTCTTACCGCGGATATCGCATGAATTATTGGGCGATTTGCGGGATGTTGGCACGGGTATACACATACGCCAAGATGTATAAAGAAGCGTTTGACGAGACAGAAATCGTTTTAAACGCTACATACGATGATTACGGCCAAACGGTGTTCTCTTTCGGTACTAATCGTGATGGAAACACCAAGCTATACGATGAACTGATATTCTGCTTATCTAACCAAAAGTTGGTAGAAGATTATAAAAGCTATAATTCTACTTATGAGTTGACATTAGAGACATGGGACCCGTTAAACGACTGGTTTGATGGAGAAGGGAATGATTGGCGTTATAAATTGCTTACGGAGAAAGACTATAATTATGTCTCGACTAAATATACTGAGGTAGATGGGAAGTATTATCAGTATGCCAAAGATATGATTCCAATGCTCCGGATAGGAGAATTGTATTTGATTCGTGCGGAATACTATTATCGCATAGGTGCAAAAGAAAAAGCGTTGGAAGAATTAGCGACTCTCCGCAGGGGACACAATTGCGGCGTAGAGAATGTGGATACGGAAGGAGATGACTGGTTTAATACAGCGATTATCAATGAAGCGAGGCGCGAATTCATTCAAGAAGGACAGCTATACTTCTTACATAAGCGATTGAATATCTTCCCGACCCGTTCTTTTTCCGCAGAACTGTTCAGGTGGCCTCTTCCCGACAATGAAGAATTTTAACCTAATAAAAATAAGTGCGTTATGATAAATATGCAAAAATATATAGGAGCAATAGGCGTATTACTCGCTTTAGCGGCTTGCTCTACGGATGAAATCATGACATACGATACTTCCAAGCGTTCACTCTATGTACCTACAACAGATGGACAAGATAGTATTGAAGTCTCATTCAAGCATTATATTGATATAAACGATTACGAGGTAAAAATGCCTATCCGGATGAATGGCACCTTTTTAGAGGAGGATGCCGTTTACCGTCTTGAGATTGATGAAGAACTGACTACGGCTAAGCCGGAAGATTATACTGTCAGTTTAGAGCAGGTGTTTCATGCGGGAGTGATAGAAGACTCTATGAGCGTGACGTTGCATCGCACCGCTCATCTTTCTTCGGAAAAGGTACGTGTCGCTTTCCGTCTGGTTCCTAATGAAACGTTCGGAGTGGCAGAATACATGGGAGATGCGGGAATGGGGTCTGTTCCCAGAGTTTCGTCAATCATAAAGGTTCGTTTCAGTGATATGCTGAGCCAACCGGAATGGTGGGATAGCCGCATCACCAATCGTTATTTGGGCCAATATTCCGATAAGAAATATGAATATCTGATTATAAGTTGCGGAATGTCGGATTTAAGCGGTTGCTCCACTACCGAACTGCGTAAGATTATGGAGAAGTTCAAGGATGATATTCGGATAAACGGTTGGACTGAAGAAGACGGTACTCCAATAGAAATTGTAATGTAACTAAAAAAGCAGAAAACATGAAGAAGATAAGAACTATGTGTTGGGTTGCGACTTTGGCTCTTTTGTCTTCCTGCTATGAAGACAAAGGAAACTATGATTACGGCAACTTAAACGAGGTTACCATTGACCAAGCGGATGCGAGAGGGACAGTTTCAGTCTCTTTCGGAGAAACGGTGACGCTCACTCCGATAATTACCAGTTCCAGAGGAGAAGAAGGGATGAAAAACTTAACCTATTCGTGGGTTTTGGACGGAGAAGAAATCTCTACCGAGCCAAAACTTGAATGGAAAGCGGACCATTATACAAGCGGTTTGGATGGAAACCTAACTTTCACCGTAACAGATACGGCAACCGATTTGGAATATGTGGTGATATATACGTTAGAAGTGATAGAAAAGTACGATGGAGACGGTATCTTTATCTTATCAAAGGACCGTGCGGATAATCAAGTAAAGCTCCACATGCTGAAAGAGCAAAGTGAGGTTGTGGACAACAAGAATGTCTTTTCCTACACTTTTCATCCTGATATTTTTTCTTTGGAAAACGAAGGAGAGGCATTACCCAACTCCACCTTTAAAATTCACGAACATTACGCAAAACAAATTCTTTCTGATGATGAGGAAAAAATCGTAAATCAATTGAGTTTTCTCTCGTCAAACGACCTGATATCCGCCGATGCCGGTTCACTGGAACGTACGGAATCGACACTCGCTAGCATGTTCGATGGAGGAAGTTTACCGGCCGACTTGGCCGCCGGAGTGCAAGACGTATATTTCGGACACTATCTGGATTTGGTGACCGATACAAAGGGGCACGTTTATACCCGGATTAAATCATCGGACGAGTTTTTTGATGTGGATAAGTTTTTGTCAGAGCCGTTGGCTTACGTGAATCCGCAGACGAACGAGAAAGAGACGTTGACGGGAATCAAGCTGCTTCCCTTGAATGTAAACACCGAAAACTGCCTGCTGTATGACACGGACAAAAACCGCTTGTTTGTTATTTGGGACTGTTATTTTTACGATTTCGGCAATGAGTCGGATAACTATGTTATTGGTAAGGTTGAACAAATCACCTCTAAAATCGCTCCAGAATGGCCAGACTCTATCCCGAATATTGAAACTGTTTTAGGAGGAGAGTATGAGATCTTGCATTTTACTCCTTATCATGACTCTTATAACTCGACCTCGATATACAACTTCATGACACTGAAGCATAAGGAGACAGGAATAATCTATCGTTATGAGTTCTTATTGGAAAAAGAATACGGTAACGCAAGGCTGACGTTGGACAGCGAAACGTATGAAGAAATGCAACCTGATGTAGCTTCCCTGTTAACCAATCCTAACAATGTAATATGCACGATGCGTTCCATGAGTATTTCTTACTTTGAATCGAGTGAGAAATACACGTTTATCGGCGTAGGTACAGATTTGTACGTATATATCCGCAATAACCCGTTAGGTAGCCAACTAAGGAAAGTAATCAGCTTCGATTCTCCGATTGTGGCGCTAATAGATGATGACGCAGCTTCGTGGCCACGCCGTTTGGGAGTCATCTTCCAAGACGGGAACGCCGCCGTTCTTTCGGTAGAGGGCGCTAAGCACTCTACGTGGGACGGCCTTCGTTGGAAGTCGGAAGATTTGGACGTAGGCGAACCGATTGACTTATTCTTTGAGGCCGGTTTTGGCATAGACTGGTAATCTAAGGGCCTTTGCGACAACCCCTATCCTCTCCTTGAGGCTTCGCCCTAAGGGAGAAAACGAAAAGAAGAGCTATAGCGTTTCTCAAGAACAGAGTTCGCTATAGCTCTTTTTATTTGCAATTCTATTTCAAAAAACAGATTAGACTTTTTTTAATCTAATCCATTCCTGTTTTCTCAAAGGGATGGCGGGATTCTCTTTCAGGCCCTCACACGACAATCAGTACGCCGCCCTATATTTCCCCTCTTCCTTATCTTCCAGCATGTTCAGGTAAGAGGCATATCGGGACTCGCTGATGAGGTGCTCCTCCACCGCCTTACGGACGGCGCATCCGGGCTCGTGCCGATGTGTACAGTTGCCGTATTTACAATCGGCCGACGTTCGGAATATTTCGGGGAAGTAATGCCCAATCTCTTCCTCCTCCATATCGAACGTCCCGAATCCCTTTATGCCCGGAGTGTCGATAATGTACCCTCCCCCGTCCACGGGAAACATCTCGGAGAAGGTTGTCGTGTGCATTCCTTTCTTATGATAGGCGGAAATCTCTCCCGTCTTCGCCTCAACACCCGGCAAGATGGCGTTAATGAGCGTAGACTTCCCTACCCCCGAATGTCCGGAGAACAGAGTGATATTCCCCTCAAGTTCCTTCTTTATAGCGGATACTCCCTCGCCGGTCTTGGCCGACACCTTGAAACAGGGATAGCCGATGTGAGTGTACAGGTTGATTAGCGCGTCCAGATAGCGTGTCTCGTCCTCGTCGTACGCATCCGTCTTGTTGAAGAGTAGCCTGACCGGTATGCGATAGGCCTCCGCCGAAGCGAGGAAGCGGTCGATAAAGATGGTGGTCGTCTCGGGATAGTTGACGGTGACCACTAACATGCACTGGTCCAAGTTGGCGGCAAGGATGTGAGACAGTTTAGACAAATTGGAAGCACGGCGGATAATATAGTTCTTCCGGTCCTCTATCTCGCTGATGAAAGCGGTTCCCTCCTGATTGGTAATGATTCGCACACGGTCGCCCACCGCTATGGGATTGGTGCTGCGAATGCCCTTCAGCCGAAAGTTACCCTTGATTTTACACTCCACACACTGGCCGTCATCTGTCTTTACCAGATACCAACTACCCGTATTCTTGATTACTAAGCCTCGCATAAGTCTGAAGTGAAGCCCGTAAGCCCTGAGCGCGAAGTCCCCGGCCATGCCTTTAAAGACTCTACGCTCAGCGCCTGAGCACTTAAGTTATACCGTCATAATCTCCTTGTCCTTCTCGGCCAACATCTCGTCAATCTGCTTGATGTACTTGTCGTGTATCTTTTGCAGCTTCTCCTCGGCGTTCTTCTGCTCGTCTTCCGCCAATCCTTCCTTTACGGCCTTCTTCAGGGTGTCAATGCCTTCGCGACGGGCGTTCCGTACGCTGACTTTGGCCGTTTCTCCTTCAGCCTTGCACTGCTTTGCCAATTGGCGGCGGCGCTCTTCGGTCAAGGGAGGAATGCCGAGACGGATAATCTCGCCGTTGTTCTCGGGCATGATGCCGAGGTCGGAGTCGATAATCGCTTTTTCTATCACGCGGAACATGTTCTTATCCCACGGCTTGATGGCGATGCTGCGCGCGTCCGGCGTAGTGACGGCCGCTACGTTGTTGATGGGAACCATGCTTCCGTAAGAATCCACGCGGATGCCGTCCAGCAGTCGGGTACTCGCTTTTCCGGCCCGGATATGCGCCAGCGCTTCCTCCAAATACATAACAGCCATGTCCATCTTTTCCTGTGCGTTGTTAAGGCAAGTCTTTACGTCTACCATATTTTTGATAATTAAAAAGTTACTGTTAACGGATTATTAAGCAAAAGTAGACTATTTTTTATTTATCTGCAAATAGTCCGCTTATCTTTTTTAGCCCGCCCCGGCAAAAGCCTCCTTAGGACAATTCCGTTTCCGGCACGAAAGGAACGAAATCTTAAAAACAGCACATTCTGAAAAACAGAACATTTTGACTCCTCTACAACGCGATAATCCCGACCGGAGTACGACTCAGACGAAAAGAACGCGTCTTTACGGCATTAGCGAAATTCAGATAGTTCACGAAACGGACATACGCATATCCTTTAGACATTATATAGCGGAAAGTATAATCAATCTAACGCAAAACAGTTCAAAACTGTAAACTTTTAACTTTTTCATTCCGTTCGAAAAATGAGAGCAAATAGAAACAGAAAAAGGCAAAATCCCCATCCGATTCGCCCCGAAAGGCCATTGCCCGCGAGCGGAAGCCCCGCGGCTCATGAGCCGCAGCCCCATTTCTCACGAGCCGTAGCCCTTCTTCACACACGAAACGGCTCCTTTCCAACCGAAAAAAACGGCTGTATCTTCCCTCTAAACGGGCATATTCGCGCGTTTTCTTACACAAATCAGAGGCTAAAAGAGAATTTTTATCGAGATTTATCGTCCCCGAAATCTTAAAAATGGAACATTTTCAAACCAGACGCCGGGCGTAATTCACGCCGTTTTTCCGGACTTTCAGTAAAACGGGTATGAATCTCTGTTATTTGTATAAAAGGGTATTGTCATATAGGGCCTATCTTCGCGGAAAATAAATCATAAGAGACATGGCACTGAAACGCTTTGGAGTATCGTTAGAAAGTAACCTGCTAGAGGCATTAGACCACTACGTAAGCGACAACGGGTTCGCCAATCGCTCGCAAGCGATTCGCTTTCTGGTGGAAAAAAACATCGCCGAACAAAAGTGGCAATGCAACCACACGGTGGCAGGCACTGTGGTTATCATGTACGATCAGGCCAAGAAAGACATCGCCTTACGAATCGAAGAGATTCAACGAGAATGCCAAGAGTTGATTCTCTCCTCTACACAATATTATATTAACCGGAACTTTTGCCTGCACATCGCCACCGTAATGGGAACGGCGCAAAGGCTGACCGCTCTTTCCGACAGACTGACCGCCATAAAAGGCATCAAGCATGGCAAGTTGGTGATGAGCAGGGCCGACTAATTTTTTTTGCCCGGAACGTAACACGAATTCACGGATTCGTGCCAACGCCGACAGATAGACATTAACATTAAAAACATAGAACGATGAGAAAGAAGAACTTATTGCTACTGATGGCGGGATGCCTAATGCCCGCCGGAATATTGACGGCGCAAAACGACACGGTGCAGACCGAACGGAACTTCGCTTTGGGCGAGGTGGTCGTGACCGGTACGCGCAACGAGACGGACGTGCGCCACTTGTCGCAGACCGTATCCGTAATCGACCGCGGTACCATAGAGCGGAGCCTGCAACCGTCGCTCCTGCCCGTGCTGACCGAGCAGGTGCCGGGACTCTTCACCACCGCCCGCGGCGTCATGGGCTACGGAGTATCCGACGGAGCGGCCGGAGGCATCTCGCTGCGGGGACTGAGCGGAGGAAGCGCCCGGCTGATGGTGCTCATCGACGGGCATCCGCAATACGCCGGCATCTTCGGGCACCCCATAGCCGACGCATACCAGTCGCTTCTGGCCGAGCGGGTGGAGGTGCTCAGGGGGCCGGCCTCGGTGCTCTACGGCTCCAACGCGATGGGCGGAGTGGTCAACATCGTGACGAGGAAGATGAAGGAGGACGGGGTGCGCACCGACCTCCACGCCGGATACGGCTCGTACAACACGCTTGAGACGGAGCTGACCAACCGCGTCCGCATAGGGCGGCTGACCACCGTGGTCAGCGGCTCGTACAACCGCACGGACGGGCATCGGGACGACATGGGCTTCGAGCAGTACGGCGGATACGGCAAGGTGGGCTATGACCTGACCGACAACTGGAACGCGTACGCCGACGTGAACGTGACCCACTTCAACGCCTCCTACCCCGGACCGGTGTCGGCCCCGCTAGTCGACGGAGACCAACGCATCACGAGGGGCGTGACCTCGGTGGCCCTGACCAACCGCTACGAACGCTCGTCGGGAGCGCTGAGCTTCTTCTACAACTGGGGGAAGCACTGGATTAACGACGGGTATACTCCGAGCGAGGGAGAGACCTCGCAGGACGGACGGTTCAACTCGCGGGACAACATGATGGGCGTGTCGTGGTATCAGAGCGCAGGGTTCATCGAGGGAAACCGCGTCACCGTGGGGGCCGACTGGTTCCGCTACGGGGGCGAGGCGTGGACGGACTACGTGGCGGGCGAGAACGCCGGAACGCGTCGCGACTTGGTGGACAAGCACGAGGACGAGGTGGCGGGATACGTCGACATCAGGCAGGACATCGGCAGCCTGCTCACCGTCAACGCCGGACTGCGCGTAGACCACCACTCGCGGGTGGGCACGGAGTGGGTGCCGCAGGCGGGACTCGCCTTCCACCTGCCGGGAGCCATCGAGGTCAAGGCGTCGGCCACGAAGGGATTCCGCTACCCCATCCTGAGAGAGATGTATATGTTCCCTCCGCAGAACCCCGACCTCAAGCCCGAGTCGGTATGGAACTACGAGCTCGCCCTGACGCAGACGCTGCCCGGAGGACGGCTGAGCTACGGCGTGAACGTCTTCTACATCGACGGGAAGAACCTCATCATGACCCTGCCCAACCCCAACGGAAGCGGGATGCTGAACCAGAACTCGGGCGAGATAGACAACGCGGGCGTGGAGCTTCAGGCCGCCTGCCGCGTCAGCCGCTCGTGGACGGTGGACGCCAATTACAGCTACCTGCACATGGAGAACCCCGTCGTCGCCGCGCCCGAGCACAAGCTATACGCCGGAGCCAACTTCAGGCGGGGACGGTGGGACGTTTCGACCGGCCTGCAATACATCGCCGGGCTGTACACCGCCGTGGGTGACAATCCGCGGACGGAGAGCTTCACGCTGTGGAACGTCAGGGGGTCGTACCGCCTCGCCCGGTGCCTCTCCGTATGGGCGAAGGGGGAGAACCTGCTCGCGCAGCGGTACGAGATAAACGCCGGATACCCGATGCCGAGGGCCACGGTGACGGGAGGAATCAGCCTGCATTTCTAACCCGCCCCGAAAAATGAGCCTGACAGCAAAGCGGAACCGGAGGACATCGCCTATCTTCGCGCAAGGAACATAAACGGAAGACGCATGGAAAAACTGGACGTATTCGACTGCTCGAACGTGCTTATCGCGAGCTACTTCACCGACGAGCGGGGGTGCTCGCACGAGAACCGGGACCACACACTCATCTACCTCCGCTCGGGCCAACTGGAGATAGAGGAGCAAGGCAGGACGACCCTGCTTCGCGAGGGCGACTGCGCCTTCATGCGCCGCGACCACCGCATGTGGCTGCGCAAGCGCGTCGAGGACGGCAAGCCCTACCGCTCCGTGGTGCTGAAGTTTTCGAGGGCCTTCCTCCGCGAGTTCTACCAGACGATGGACAAGCGGGCGGTGACCGAGGCCAAGAGGGACAAGTCGAGTCTTCGCCTGCTGCCCTCGGGACGGGCGGACATACGCAGCCTGTTCGAGTCGGTCATGCCCTACTTCGAGTCGGCGACGAAGCCCTCCGAGGAAATCCTGCGCCTGAAGATGACCGAGGGGGTCTACGTCCTGCTCAACACGGACAAGAGCCTCTACGCCTCGCTGTTCGACTTCGTGGACCCGTGGAAGATAGACATCCTCGACTTCCTGAACCAGAACTACATGTACGACCTCTCGATGGAGGAGATAGCGCGCTACACCGGCCGAAGCCTCGCCACCTTCAAGCGCGACTTCAAGAAGATAAGCGAGCTGTCGCCACAGAAGTGGATTATCCGGCGCAGGCTTGAGGCGGCGCACGAGCTTATCCGCTCCGGCCGGAAGAAGGTGACGGAGATATGCTTCGACGTGGGCTTCAAGAACCTCTCGCACTTCTCTAGGGTCTACAAGGAGATGTACAGCCACTCGCCCATCCACACCGTTTAGCCCGCCTCGGGCTTTCCCCGCCCCTACCCCGAGGGCCTTCCATCCCCGGCCGCGCGCCCCGTCGCCTCTCCGCCCGCAGGAAGAAAGCGTCTCGTCCCTCGGAGGGAAAGACCGACTACACGGCGGGGAAAAGTTCCATCCATAGGAGATAAAGTCACGGAGCAAAGGGAGAAAAGTAGTCAGACAAAAGGGCGAATTCTATATTCAGCGACGTTGAATGCACATTCGGCGACGGCGAATGGAGATTACATCCCCGTCTCTTAAACTTTTCGTCCGTATCTCTGCAACTTTAGCTAAGGAGAAGAGCAACTTTACACAGGGAGGGAAGGAGAACCTCCCTCCCACGGAGGAAAAAGTCGCTCCCATAGGAAGTAAAGTTGCCGGGCAAGGGAGGAAAAACCGTCGGACAAGGGACGCAATCTATATTCAAAGGCTTTGAATGTACATTCGGTGCCTTTGAATGTACATTCGTAGTCTTCGAATGCAAATTCAAAGGCTTCGAATGGAGATTACATCCCCGTCTCTCCAACTTTTCGCCCGCATCTCCTCGACTTTATCTCAGGGGGAAGCCAACTTTACACGAGGAGGTAAGGAGCGGAAAGACGCCGCGAACCTGTCGCCTAGCCATCGTAACAAGATGACAATCTGTAAATATCGTATAGGATTCTGTAATCTGTGTTAGGCGGAAACCCTCCGCAAGCCCTAACTTTGCGCAGCAAGAGCGGGGCTCCCCCGCGACGAATACTCACTAAAAACAAAGAACGATATGAAGAAGACAATCTTATCCCTATCCGTCATTGTCGCGGCGGCAGCGTGCGTCATCTACGCCTACGCCGACAGGCCCTCCGCGACGAACACCGCAACCCCGTCCGTTCCGCTATCGGCGGAGGAAACCTCGGCGCAATCTCCCGTAACCCCGCCGAAAGGCAAGGTCTTGGTGGCCTACTTCACCTCGCCCGAGACGGACGGCGTGGACACCTCGTCGGGAGCGAGCCGCGTCGTATCCAACGGCAAGCTGTACGGCAACACGGAGTTCGTCGCCGCGCTCATCAGCCAGAAGACCGGAGGCGACCTCTTTCGGATAAAGACGGCCCGCGCCTATCCCGGCACGCACAAGGAGCTGTTAGACGCGGCCAAGAAGGAGGCCGAGGCGAAGGCTCGCCCGGAGCTAGCCACGTGCGTCGAGAACCTCGACGACTACGGGGTGGTGTTCATCGGCTTTCCCAACTGGTGGTACGACATGCCGATGCCCATCTACTCCTTCCTTGACGAGTACGACTTCTCCGGCAAGACGCTGATACCCTTCTGCATCCACGGCGGAAGCCGCTTCTCTCAGGCCGAGAAGACGATAGCCTCACTGGAGAAGGGCGCGACGCTGCTGAAGGGCCTCGCCATCTCGCGCAACAGCGTGGGCGACGCCGAGGAGAGCGTAACGAACTGGCTGCGACGCTTAGGATTCGACCAATAACCCATAAACCACACATATCCTATGAGAAAGTTTTACTTATCAGCCCTCATGGTATTGAGCGCGCTCTTGGCCGTCTCATGCCAGAACGATGACTTCGACCCCGACTATCCGGCGGACGAGGTTGAGTACAACGCCGACCGGCGGATACTGGTCGCCTACTTCTCGCAGACCGGCAACACGGAAGCCCTCGCCAACCAAATCGTGGAGCTGACGGGAGCCGACGTGTACCGCATCCAACCTTCCGAGCCTTACGCCACCAATCCCTACGACGACAGCGACCGCATCCAGAACGAGTCGTACAGCGACCTCCGTCCGGGCGTGGCCAACCTGCCCGAGAGCGTGGCCGACTACGACGTGATTCTGGTAGGCTCACCCATCTGGTGGCACAATCCGGCGATGGTAGTCTGCACCTTCTTGGAGAATTATGACCTGAGCGGGAAGATTATCGTCCCCTTCTTTACTTACGGCTCGACGGAATACTTGCAGCAGTCCATCGACAAGATACACGAAGTGACCCCCGCGTCGACCCATCTGCGCACCTACTCGGGCGGCAGCGTCGAAGAGTGGCTGAGGGAGATTCACGTCATTCAGTAAGAAGCCACAATCCACACAGTTTGAACAGAGAAAGACGACAGCATGACTGAAGACAAGAACAACGGAAAACGAATGTCCCGCCGGAGCTTCCTCAAGGCGATGGGAGCCGCGGGCATGGCCACGGCCGGACTGACGGCCTGCGGCAAGCGGGACGGCGGGGCCACGGGCGGAACGGCGAGCGGAGAACCCGCCGGAGAGATGACCCGTCGCACACTGACGGGCGACAACGTGTCGCTCTTGGGGTACGGCTGTATGCGCTGGCCCATGAAGCCCTCCCCCGAGGGCAAGGGCGAGATAATAGACCAAGACGCCGTGAACAAGTTGGTAGACCACGCCCTGTCGCACGGAGTGAACTACTTCGACACCGCGCCGCCCTACTGTCAGGGCCTGTCGGAGGAGGCCACGGGCATCGCCCTCAGCCGCCATCCCCGCGACAGCTACTACATCGCCACCAAGATGTCCAACCACCGGCTCTACGGGGCGGGACTGCGCGGTAAGGAGCTTTACGACGCTTCCGTCAAGATGTACCGGGACTCCTTCAAGCGTCTGCGGACGGACTATATCGACTACTACCTGTTCCACATCTTAGGCTCCGGAGCGGGTATGGAGGAGATGAGGGGACGGCTCTACGACAGCGGCGTGGCCGACTTCATCCTGAAGGAGCGCGAGGCCGGGCGTATTCGCAAGCTGGGCTTCTCGTTCCACGGCGACGTGCGCGTGTTCGACTATATGCTTCAGGAGTCGGGCATCAAGTGGGACTTCGTGCAGATACAGCTGAACTACCTCGACTGGCGACACGCCTCGGGCAGGAACGTCAACGCCGAATACCTGTACGGCGAGCTGACGAAGCGGAACATTCCGGCGGTCGTCATGGAACCTTTATTGGGCGGTCGGCTATCGAAGGTACACGACCATATCGTCGCCAAGCTGAAGCAGCGGGAGCCTGAGCACAGCGTCGCTTTGTGGGCCTTCCGGTTCGCGGGCAGCTTCCCCAACGTCCTCACCGTACTCAGCGGCATGACGTATATGGAGCATCTGCAAGACAATCTGCGCACCTACTCGCCCCTTCAGCCCTTGTCGGAAGAGGAATTCAGCTTCCTCCAAGAGACGGCGGACCTAATGATGCAGTATCAGACGATACCCTGCAATGACTGCAAGTACTGTATGCCCTGCCCCTACGGACTGGACATCCCCGCCATACTGCTACACTACAACAAGTGCATCAACGAGGGAAATATGCCGAAAAGCGGCAGCGACGCCAACTACCAAAAGGCCCGCAGAGCCTTTCTCGTGGGCTACGACCGCAGCGTGCCCAAGCTGCGTCAGGCCAACCACTGCATCGGCTGCGGACAATGCAACCCTCACTGCCCGCAAAGCATCGACATCCCCAAAGAGATGCAGCGCATCGACCACTTCGTAGAGCGGCTGAAGCAAGACTCAGGGCTCTAAGCCAACGAGCGGTTCGAGGCGGGCAAGCCCTCCACTTTAACGATGGAAATAAAGAAAAAGGCGAAAATGTTCCATTTTTAAGATTTCGCCTTCCCGAAGTACCGGCCAAAGCGTGGCTTTTAGCGGACGGTGTATGCAAAAAGACGCATAAATATGCAGTTTTCGGGGCAAAAAATGAATATTTATGCAATCTGGGAGGGCCGTGGCGGTCGTGGAAAAGGGCTACGGCTCGCGAGCGGAAGAGGTATTTGTCGCAAGCCGCAGCCCTATTTCTCACGAGCCACAGCCCTCCCGCTCACGGACGAAAGCCCTTTTCAACGATTCGGATGAGGATTTTACGCTTTTCCGCTTCCCGTTGGACGGATTTCCCGAACGAAGCGGAAGTGTCCATATCATGCGATATAGTCAGGATTGAACGCGGCAGGATATATTTTTCAGACTAAAGGCGTAAGAACGTCACATTACGAAACGATTCGCTGACACGCTGAATTTCGCTAACGCCTCTATACGGCGTTCTTTTCGTCCGAGGCGTATCCCGGCCGGAATTATCGCGTTTCTGGACGCATAAAATGTCCCGTTTTTCAGAATGGTCTGTTTTTAATATGCGGGGGCGTTCCCCTTCATTCTTTAGATGACGTTCATTCCCTAAGCCTATGACCTATCAAGTTACATTAGCGTCCGGCGTATTCCCTCGCCTGACGTACTACGTCGGCTATGGCCTCTAATACGCTAGTCGCCGTCTTTTCTATCTCGGGCGAGAACCCCTCTTCCCTACCCGCCTCCAAACGGCGCAGTGAAGGAGTCACCTCCAAAGCTCCTATAAGCGTGAACAGAGGCAACAGCTTATGAGCTACGGCAGACAACTCTTCCGCATCCTTCATCCTCAGCGCTCCCCTCATACGCTCAAGGCTCTTTCCCGTTTCCTCTACAAAACTTGACAGGATAGCGGTGGCGGCTTCTCCGTCATCTCCCGAGAAAGCGGTCAATGCGCCGAAATTTAATCCTCCCGGAGCGGTATCCGCTTCCCGTTCTCCACTTGCGTCCACCTCCTCATAGCCTATGGCCGCCAATAGCTCCTTCACCGTGAACGGCTTATGCAGACAACCCGCAAACCCGTGCGCATACAAATCTGACTCGTCCATCTCGCTGCGGGCGGTCACCGCTATCACGGGAATCGTCCGAGCCTGCGGAATGTTCGACGCGCGCAACAACTTCACAAGGTCGAATCCGTTGATGGCCGGCATCTGTATGTCCGTCAACAAAACGTCAAACCCAGACTCCCGCAAACGTTCCGTCAGTTCTTCCACCCTTTCACAGCACACGGTTTCTATGCCCGACTGCGCAAGCATAGCCTCCGTCAACCTCAGTTGAATACGGTCATCATCTATCAGCAATACCCTCAAGGCCTTTCGGGACAATTCCCCGTCCGCCCCTAACGGCATCGCAGGAGGCGTTTCCTCTTTTCTTTCCGGAACGGCATCTTCCGCCGCTTTCGGAAGCGGAAGCGTCACGGTAAAGCTACTTCCTCTATGCGGCTCACTCCACACGCGGATATTACCTCTGAGCAAATCGACAAGCTTTTTCACGATAGACAGTCCCAGTCCGAAGCCCTCCTCTCCCTGCGCTCCGGGCAGACGCGTGAACTCTTGGAAGATGCGTTCCTTATCCTCGGGAGCCATGCCCTCCCCGGTATCCGCCACCACTACTACTAACCGTCCGTAGGCGTAGTTGGCCGAAAGCGTCACTCCTCCTTCTTTCGTAAATTTCACCGCGTTCGACAACAGGTTGTTCACAATCTGCCTCAATCTGAGCGGGTCGCCCACGTATCTTCCCGACAGTGAAGGAACAACTTCGCACTTTAGCCACAAGCCTTTCGCCGCCGTCAGCGGCTCGAAACTCACTCTCGTCTCCTCGAATAATTGCGCCGGATTAAAGGCCACCCGATTCACCTCCGCTTTATTGAGGTCAAGCCGGTGGAAGTCCAACAAGTCGCTGACCAACTTCAGCAAGTGTTCCGACGATACTTTCATGTTGTCTAAATAGAACCTCTGTCTTTCATCCCGCGTTAACCTCGACAACAATTCCGTATAACCCATAATGGAGCTGAGTGGAGCCTTAAAGTCATGCGTAATGGTCAGCATCAGCTTTTCCCTCGCTTCGAGCAAGTCCTCAGCCCGACGGTTCGCCTCTTCCAGTTGTTTCCGATAGCGGTTGCTTCGGGTAATGTCTCTACCTATCACTACAAGAAAAAACGCCGACAGCAATACCGCTCCGATAGCGATACCCGCAATGGTCCGCGCCGAACGCATCTTCGCTTCCTGCTGAAGCTCCGCGTCCTCCTTTGCGCGCCTCACCATACTGTTTTCGTAGCCCTTTATCAGGCTGTCCACTCTTGCGGTCAGCTGACTGTTCACCCGCTGATATCGAGTACTGGTACGCTTCATCCTTTTTTTCCGCTGCAATAGCTGCTCCTCTTTAGCCATGCGCAGTTTCTCCTGTATCGAATCCGGAACCGTCGGCGCAGGCTCCAATATCGTATCCGTCGCCACCTCCATCAAGCTATTCACTAATACCGCACTATCTCGCTTCGAGGGAACAAACGCTTCCGCCAGACGCTTAAAAAATCCTTTTTTTTCCGGAGCAGCCATTACCGTGTCGCGCTTGGTCACCACTTTATGCTGTACCTTCTGTACTGTAATAAGGGAATCTTGCTCGGAAACGACCTCCTCTACTATCGAAGCCGAAAGCAGACTGTCGTTCGCTTCACTTAAGACCCTAAGCATCTGAAGAGTATTCTTGTCTTTTTCGTGTAGAAGCGATAATATACTGTCCGTCCTTAAATTCTGCCGGTCGTCCGCCGCTGACAATTTCCCCATCTCACGGTATACAAACAGCAACGAAAAAGATAGTATTCCTAATAACAGAACATATCCTACGGTAATCTTCAGTTTAGTAAATCGAAAAGATGACATGATAAACAATCAAAGTTAGATAAAAGACAGCGCACGCATCCGGCCGCGAAAACGCAGCCAAAGCATCACCCCCGCACTCGTCAGCCCGAAAGGAAATGCCATCCAGACGCCCGCAATCCCCCAATCCATCACAAAACCACAAAAATATCCCACGGGTAAAGAAATCAAGAAATAAGCCACGAAAGCGATAAGCATCATCGGCTTCACGTCGGCTATCCCGCGTAAAGCGTTAGCGAAGGTTATCTGTAACCCGTCTCCGAACTGATAAATAAGGAAGGGTACGATGAGCGAGGTCACCATCGCCGCTACTTCCGGACTATCAGTAAACCATCCGCCTAAATAGTCGCGACAACAAAACACAACACCAGACAACACGACACCTAAAGCCATCATCAAATGAAAGCCCGCATAAGCCACACGGCGGACATTCAGCACGTCGCCCTGTCCCTTAAAGTTACTTACCCTGACCGCCACGGCAGCCCCTAAACCATAGTACATCATAAAAGTAAACTGAGAAATAGACAGCATCACCTGATGGGACGCTAAAGCGATAGTCCCCAACCATCCTATCATTATCGCACTCAAACTAAAGGAAGCGGTTTCCATCCCCATTTGAAGGGCAATGGGCCATCCTAAACCGTTCAAGCGGAGAAAGACGGAACGCGACCATCCGCCACGGAAGAATCCAACCCTATAACGCCGGAAACGAGGACTGCGGATAAACAGAAACGCAAAGACAACCACCATCATGATGCGGGAGAACAACGTGCTAACCCCCGCTCCCAATAATCCCAACTCGGGAAAACCTAATTTACCGTAAATCAACAGGTAATTGCCTATAATATTCAGCACGTTTCCTCCCAACAGGAGCCACATGGCCGTCTTTGTGTCCGTTATGCCATCGGTAAATTGCTTAAAACCGTTGAACAACATCACGAAAACCAACGATGCCAACAAGACCAGATAATAAGGCTTAATCAATGGAATCAACTCTTCCGGCTGCCCAAGACGCTCCAAATTCAGATAAAGCGCTCCCATGCAGACTGTAAGGAAAATGCCTACCAACAAATTGGCTATCAAGCCGCAACGCAACGCCTGCCCCGCCGAAGCATATTGATGGGTACCAAACAATCCTCCAACAACAGGAGTCAATCCGTACGAGAATCCTGTACTGAATATAATAACCAGATTAAACACATTATTAACGAAAGAGGCCGCCCCTAGCTCAACCGTACTGTGATGGCCAATCATCAGCGTATCGGCAAAACCTAAAACGATTACGCCCACCTGACCGATTACGATAGGCAGGCCAAGAAAAAACAGGGCCTTATAATGATTTCTATATTCCTTAAACAGCATCGCCCAATAACTTGTCGTTACGTCTACTTAAGCTTTCCTATAATATAATATCGACGCATTCTCCTTGCGGAAAGCCTTCTGCGCCACTTCCCGCAACCTGTCCGTCGTTATGGTCCGGTAACGTTCCACCTCACTATCTAAGTCTTCCGCCTTACCGAGCAGTTCGAACCACGCAAGATTGGTCGCCACGTTCAAGTAGTTAATGTTCCCAAAGATGTGGCTTGACTCAAACTTGTTCTTCACTTTCTCCAGTTCACGCTCGTCCACCATCTCCTGACACAATCGGTCCAATTCCTCGCATACCGCCGCTTCGGCCTGCTCTAACGTCACTCCTTCCGCCGGCTTCCCGCTAATCTGAAATAATCCAGTATCCAGACTGCCAGAAATATAAGCATCTATACTCGAAAATAAGCGTTTTTCTTGAACTAAACGCTGATTCAATCGACAAGAACGGCCATTACTTAAAATATCCGATAAAATGTCGAAAGCATAGTAATCCGAAGAATAATGATCACACATATGATAAGCCATGAATAACGCATCCAACGGTACACTCCGTTCCACCGTAAGCCGCCTTTCTTCCACCTGCTCCGGCTCTATCGGCAAGTGTCTGAAAGGCACATCGCGACATGGAATAGGAGCAAACCACTTTTCAGTCAGCGCAACCGCCTCCTCAAAAGAGATGTTTCCCGTTACGGCCAGAATGGCATTGTTCGGTGCATAAAAGCGAAAAAAGAAATCTTTCACCTCCTCCATCGTGGCGTTGGCAATATGGGCAAGCTCCTTCCCTATCGTCGGCCAACTATATGGATGTACCCGATAGGCCAAAGGACGCAGAAGATGCCCCACATCTCCATAAGGCTGATTGAGGCAACGCTGCTTGAACTCTTCCATCACGACCCCCCGCTGTACCTCCAAGCTCTGTTCGCTGAAGTTAAGGCTTAACATCCGGTCGGACTCCAACCAAAAGCCAGTCTCCGCATTTTGACGGGGAACAGTAAGGTAATAATTCGTAATGTCATTGTTCGTCCAAGCATTATTCTCCCCACCCGCCAATTGAAGTGGGGTGTCATAGTCGGGGATATTTATTGACCCTCCGAACATTAAATGCTCAAACAAATGAGCGAAACCGGTGTGCTCGGGATGTTCATCGCGAGCCCCTACATTATATAAGACATTCAAGGCTACCATTTGCGTGCTTTCGTCCATAAAGTGTACTAAGCGTAGCCCGTTATGAAGAATATGCCTATTAATCCTCATTTATTCCACTTCCACTTTTACAATCCTCACGTCTTCTTCCGGACGGTCATTACGATCAGTCTTCACCCGTTGAATCTTATCCACTACATCCATGCCTTCCACTACTTCGCCGAACACAGTATACTCTCCATCCAAATGTGGAGTACCCCCCACCGTAGTATAAGCCGTTATCTGTTCTGGAGTAAAGCGAAACTCAGGCTGTTTGCTCGCCATCTCCCGAGCCTGAGCTATCAGACTCTCCTGTAACTCATAGAGTCCCTCCTCATCATTCGCCTTCCTCATTTTATAAATCTCCTTCATGTGTTTCTGAACCAACGAGTTGAATATTAAACCTACTCGATTCTCATTTATCTGCCTCTCCATATCTAAAAGAGTGGAATCGTTAAACACGTTGCCCGTAACAATATAAAATTGACAACCGGAAGACTCTTTCTTCGGATTCACGTTATCACCTTGACGAGCGGCCGATAACGCTCCTCGTTTGTGGAAATATTTTGGATATACAAATTCGGCAGGGATGGTATAGCCAACATCACCGGTTCCTAACGCCTTACCATTCGGAGCGTTTTTCGACCCCGGATCTCCCGCCTGAATCATAAAGTCCTTAATCACACGATGAAAAAGCGTTCCTTCGTACACCCCTTCCTTTGCCAATTTGATAAAATTATCCCGATGTTTCGGAGTTTCGTTATACAACTTAACCTTGATATTCCCTAAAGTCGTTTCAATCTTTACCAATGTTTCTTTATCCATATTCGTTTCTTTTTTATTACCCGTTCTGCAGGCTACCAGCCCGAAAAACGAAATCGTTAATACTATCAATGAGGCCTTTTTCATGACGCTTTTATTTAATTTAAGTTCGCAAATATACTACTTTCGCTCAAATCCTTTTACCTTTGCACTATAAAAGAGGCAAAACCCGACATGATAAAGTCCATATTAATTGTAGAAGACGATATTACTTTCAGCATGATGCTTAAGACTTGGTTAGGCAAAAAGGGATTTGATGTATCATCTGTAAGCAACGTCTCACGCGCCCGAAAGCATATCGAGGGCCAACCTACAGACTTGATACTTTCCGACCTAAGGCTTCCTGATCAAGACGGTATCGATCTTCTGAAATGGATGAACGAACAAGGTAAGCACATACCTCTTATCATTATGACAGGTTATGCAGACATACAATCGGCCGTATTAGCTATGAAACTTGGAGCGCAAGACTACATCGCTAAGCCCGTTAATCCAGAAGAACTATTGAAAAAAATATCAGAGGCTGCATCCCAACCGCAAAGTATACCAACAACGAAAACCGCTCAACCATTAGCCCTAAAAAAAACAGCGAACACAACAGCGGAAGAGACGCAACACGCATATCTGGAAGGCGAGAGTGACGCCGCTAAACAATTATACAACTATGTCGCTCTGGTAGCCCCAACCAATATGTCCGTACTCATCAACGGTTCGAGCGGAACAGGAAAAGAATACGTGGCTCATCGCATCCACCAACTCAGCAAGAGAAAAGACAAACCATTCATAGCGGTTGACTGCGGGTCTATCCCAAAAGAATTGGCCGCATCTGAATTCTTTGGGCACGTAAAAGGCTCATTCACTGGAGCATTAACAGACAAGGTCGGAGCGTTTGTAGCCGCAAACGGAGGAACTATCTTTCTCGACGAAATAGGAAACCTCAGCTATGAAGTGCAAATACAACTTTTACGAGCGTTACAAGAGCGTAAAATACGCCCTGTGGGATCTACGCAAGAAATTACAGTTGATATACGCTTGGTTTCAGCCACAAATGAGAATCTGGAACAGGCCATTGAAAAGGGAAATTTCAGGGAAGACCTGTATCACCGTATTAACGAATTCACATTACGAATACCGGACTTAAAAGACCGCAAAGAAGATATTTTGCTTTTCGCTAACTTTTTCCTTGATCAAGCTAACAAAGAATTAGATAAGCAACTAGTGGGTTTCGATGCGAAAGCATCTAAAATACTAATGGATTACCATTGGCCGGGTAACCTGAGACAAATGAGGAATGTTGTAAAAAGAGCAACCTTATTGGCACAAGGCAATTTTATTACTCCACTTGAATTGGGGAATGAATTACAAGAAACGCCCACGATTTCCCCTACAGGCAACATGGCACTGCGAAACGAAGCTTCAGAAAAAGAACATATACTAAAAGCATTACGCCAGACTGGCTACAACAAAAGTAAGGCCGCCCAATTATTAAATATAGACAGAAAGACACTATATAATAAGCTGAAACTATATAATATCGAATTGTAAACATAAACTTAACATTACTAATCTGCCAGTTCTCTCCTACTTTTGGCGCTTCTTCATTAAGCAAAGTCTTTAAATGCGGAAGTTTTAAAGTCAACATCTGAATCGAATAAATTACTTAACAAATGCAAGTATCCGCATATTATAGTCCACTGATAATTAGCACATAAAGAAAAGAAATTCAAATAGCTTCATTTTTTTACAGTAAAACACTTGTTATTTAAACAAAAGTAAGTATCTTTGCAGCCGAAATCAGAAATGATGATACAACGAACTGATTCAGTAGCTCAGCAGGTAGAGCACAACACTTTTAATGTTGGGGTCCTGGGTTCGAGCCCCAGCTGGATCACGGAAAGAAAAGCCAAAAGGCGACAACAAAAAGACAAGTCCTACAAAATCAATATTTTGTGGGACTTTTTTTATTGCCTTTTGGCGACCTTGACCGCCAAAA
>CASDXF010000017.1 GCA_949285075.1 uncultured Bacteroides sp.
ATAAAAACAAACAGTTCAGCAAGGTTGGTCTTGCTGAACTGTGATAAATAATTTATTTTTGTCCAATAACTGTAACGGTTATTTAGGACTAGTCATATTGTAAAAAAAAGAAGGTGCGCATTTCGGCACACCTTCTTTTTCTCTTTTATAAAATATCTTTGAAAAGGATTATTATTTCATTAATTTATCAATCTCTTCAAATTCCGGTCCCATCTTCAAGTTATAATAAACACGATATAATCCTTGAAGCCATAAATCTTGTTGATCTGGTTTCAAAGCTCTCGCTTTCTCATAATACGGTTTAGCTTCTTCGTAGAATTTTTTTATAGTCTCCTGAGCCTCGGCATACTTGGGATCATTCACATCTGACGTGCTCTTGTCCGCATACTCTTGTGCTTTCAATAAATATGAGAGTCCTATATTAGAATAAGCTTCTGCATATTCTGGATCAATAGCGATAGCTTTCTTAAAGAATTCAATCGCGTTATCATAATCTTTAGCATTGTAATAGAGGTATCCTTTCACATACAAATATAACTTGTTATTAGCATCCCTTGCCAACATTCTGTCTACAAAGTCTATAGCTTCTGCCGTTTTATTCGAATTGCTGTAATAATCAATTAAGTTAGCAAAGAAATAATCCTCTTCCGGATATTTTGTAACGCCTTCTTCTAATGTTTTAACCCACGTTGCGGTATCTCCTTTGGCTTTATAAGCGTCTGCTAAGAATTGTATCGCAAACTTTCCATTATCTTTATCGTTCGTAGCTAAGGGAGCAAACTTAATGATAGCGTCTTGATCCCCTATCTTGCTAGCGGCTAATGTCGCATAGTAAGAAATCTGAGGTAATAAAGTATCTGTTTCCACTAGATTCCTTTCCTCTAGCATAGGATACGAAGCAGATTCCACATAAGTTCTGAAGAAATTCAGAGCTTCCTTATTCTGATCCTTATTGAAGAAAAATACTCCTCCATTAATCAAGTTGGTACGTTCATTCATTAGGCTTGAAGCGTTATTCTTCCTATACTTATTTTTTATTTTGCCTTTTTCATCAGGAATCTGCGCCAATTGATCACACTTATTAAAGTACTCGAACATGTTCAGTATACTATTGAAGTGCTTCAATGTATCATATTCCGCTTGCTTCACAAAAGCTTTTTTCGTTTGATCGTCAATAATGCCTTTCTGGACGATTCCGGCGACATTCCATGTCTCCGGGAGATCTTTTGTTTCCGCATTCTTCAACGCTTCGTTGATTAACTGCTCTGCCTTATTCAGGTCAGGGCTTGACTGAGTGGCCAAGCGTTTAGCTTCCTTTACGCTCTTTTGTTGAGCGAATGACGAGCCCGCAGTCATTAATAAGACCAGTAAAAATAATACCTTTTTCATAATTGTTGTTGATTAAATTAATACTATGTCTATTCCTTATCTTTCTCTCTCTTTATTATTTGTTTTATAATTCCGTTTCCGGCTCTATGTCCACATTTGAATCGTTGATGATACTCCCTTCCTTTTCTTCGGCGGGGACTTCATTCTCAAGGCTTTCCGTCATGACCTTGCATACGGAACCGATGTGGTCGTTGCGCTTTTCGAGGTTAATCAGCCGGACTCCCTGCGTGGCGCGTCCCATAATGCGTATATCGGCAACCTTCAGGCGGATGGTAATGCCGGACTTATTGATAATCATCAGGTCATTCTCGTTGGTAACGGACTTGATGGCTACCAACTTGCCCGTTTTCTCGGTGATGTTCATCGTCTTTACGCCCTTGCCGCCACGGTTCGTCTTCCGGTAATCCTCGATTTCCGAACGTTTGCCGTAGCCTTGCTCGGAGACAACCATTACGGACTCCGTCTCCAAGTCCTTAAGGCAAATCATTCCAACTACCTCGTCCTGCCCGTCGTCATCTAACGTTATGCCTCGCACGCCGGTGGCATTACGTCCCATGACGCGGACCGCAGCCTCGTGGAAGCGGATAGCGCGACCGTTGCGGTTGGCTATTATGATTTCGTTATTACCGTTGGTCATGCGAACCTCGATTACGCTGTCGTCCTCGCGTATGGTGATGGCGTTCACTCCGTTCTGGCGCGGACGGGAGTACTGTTCGAGAAGCGTCTTCTTGATAACGCCCTTCTTCGTGCAGAAGAGCACGTAATGACTGTTGATAAACTCTTGGTCATTGAAATTCTTGACGCGGAGGTAGGCGGTCACGTTGTCGTCGGAGTCGATGCTGAGCAAGTTCTGTATGGCCCGGCCCTTCGACGTCTTTCCTCCCTCGGGAATCTCATAGACCTTTAGCCAATAGCACTTGCCCTTCTGGGTAAAGAACATCATCGTATTGTGCATCGTGGCGGGATATATGTGCTCCACGAAATCCTCGTCACGGGTCTCCGTACCCTTAGAGCCTACGCCGCCCCTGTTCTGCGCCCGGAAATCGGCTAGCGGAGTGCGCTTGATGTAGCCTAAGTGGGAGATGGTGATAATCATCTGGTCGTCGGCGTAGAAGTCTTCCGGATTGAATTCCTCCGAGGAGTAGACTATCTCCGAACGGCGCTCGTCGCCGTACTTATTCTTTATGTCGAGCAGCTCGTCTTTCATTACCTTGCGGCAAACTTCGTCGTCGGAGAGGATGCTTTCCAAGTAGGCGACTTGCTTCACGATGTCGTCGTACTCCGCGTGGAGCTGGTCCTGCATCAGTCCCGTCAGTTGGCGAAGGCGCATCTCGACTATGGCTTTGGCCTGTATCTCCGTAAGGCCGAAGCGTTCCATCAAGGCGGCCACGGCGTCGGCCGGAGTCTTCGCGGCGCGGATGATGCGGACTACCTCGTCGATGTTGTCGGAGGCTATGATGAGTCCTTCGAGAATGTGCATGCGCTCCTTCGCCTTGCGCAGCTCGAACTGCGTGCGGCGGATGACGATCTCATGCCTGTGCTCCACGAAGTAGCCAATCAGCTCCTTCAAGTTGAGCGTCTTCGGACGGCCATGCACCAAAGCCACATTGTTCACGCCGAAAGAGCTTTGCAGGGCCGTCATCTTGTAGAGCTTGTTCAGCACCACGCTCGCGTTGGCGTCGCGCTTTATGTCGATGACGATACGCATCCCGTCGCGGTCGGTCTCGTCGTTCACGTTCGAGATGCCGTCTATCTTCTTCTCGTTCACGAGGTCGGCTATATACTTTATCAGCTCGGCCTTGTTGACGTTATAGGGGATTTCGGTGACGATTATCTTGTCGTGGGTGTCGCCGCTTTCTATTTCGGCCCGGGCACGCATGACGACTCGCCCGCGTCCGGTCATGTAAGCCTCGCGCACCCCGCTCATTCCGTAGATGTAGCCGCCGGTGGGGAAATCGGGCGCCTTGACGTACTCCATCAGCTCCTCAATCGTTATGTCCGGACGGTCGATGTACGCGTCGCAAGCGTCGATAACTTCAGAGAGGTTATGGGGCGGCATGTTGGTGGCCATACCGACGGCGATTCCGGACGCTCCGTTTATCAGAAGGTTGGGGATGCGCGTGGGCATCACCGTAGGCTCCACCAGCGTGTTGTCGAAGTTAGGCTCGAAATCGACCGTTTCCTTATACAAATCGTCCATCATCGCTTCGCCGAGCCTATTGAGGCGGGCCTCCGTGTATCGCATCGCGGCGGGACTGTCTCCGTCTACCGAGCCGAAGTTCCCCTGACCGTCGATGAGCGGATAGCGCATCGCCCAGTCTTGGGCCATACGCACCATAGCCAAATATACGGAGGAATCGCCGTGCGGATGGTATTTACCGAGGACCTCACCCACGATTCTGGCCGACTTCTTGTGCGGCTTGTCGTAAGTGTTGCCCAATTCAATCATACCGTACAGTATCCGCCGATGTACGGGCTTAAAGCCGTCTCTAACGTCGGGCAGGGCGCGAGACACAATCACCGACATAGAATAGTCTATGTACGAGGACTTCATCTCGTCTTCGATGTTTATTTGTATAATTCTGTCTTGTTCAAGCATTTAAAAGGATATATTTTATTATTAAACACTGCGGTTCGCGAAAAACCACGCTAAAATACGTCCTTTTTTCGAGATAGAAAAGTTTTTTGACGAATATCTTGCCGAGGAAACGCTCTCCCGGCTCTCCGGGAGGCCAGAGAACCGGGAGGGTAGGGAGGGTCTGCGGTCAGACGATAGGGTCGGGCGATTCGCCGCTCTCCTCGCCGCCGCCCCCTTCGACCGGGCCGCTGTCGGTGGCGTTAATCACATCGGCCTGCGCCGAGAAAGTGACCGCTCTCACTTCGAGCGCGTCGCGTATGGCCGTGCTTTTCGTAAACTGCACGTTCACCTTCCGTATAAGGTCGGCCCCGCGCTTTTTGGCCTCGGCCGCGGTGGATACGCCCTCGGATTTGATAGTAATACGGAACGAGCCGAGGTCGCCCAGTCGGACGCTGTTGCCGTTCTGCAACGCGTCTATCACTTCATATTGCAAGGCGTCAAGCACCGCCTTCACGTCCGCGCTCGATACGGTAGAACGCCGCTCGATGCGCTTTACGATTTGCGACAGCGTAAGCGGAGTCGTCGGAGCCGCTTGCAGATAATACTTCACTTCATCCTTCTTCAGAGGATTTTTCTTGGCATGAATTACGTACTTAATCATAAATATTTTAAATTAAATTAGGTGTTGATTATTCGCAAATATAAGAAAAGGAATCATAGACACAAAGCGAATACGAAAAAAACTAGTGAAAGGACGAAAAAAGATACGGACATTGTAAATTTTGTTCATAATATATAGAAATTCTCCTATAAGAGAGTTGAAATTGTCTTATAAGAGAATTTAAATTGTCTTATAGGACAATTTGAAAAGTCTTATAAGACAATTTTTACCCTCTTAATGGGTATTGAAAATCAGACGGTTACAATTTGAGAAAAACGCCTCAAAATTCGACCTAAATGTAAGTATTTTTAATCAATCTACGAATTTCCCGTCAATGGACATATATCGTTATTCAAATTCCATCATAAGTGCGCGTGAGCGTGATACATGGAGCCTTTGAAGGATGACCTTATACATATATATAATGTATAAGGCGGATATTCTATAACGCAATATGGACGCTAAAGCTTCGTCATGGCTAAGCGCGGCCATGAAGCGTAAAGTCTTGAAAGCGCATCAGGATACACGTTATATAAGGCACGTATACGCTTTAATGTTTCGCATGGTTGGGCGCGGACGCGGCAGTGGGCATATTCACCGTTCGTACGTACACATATTATATAATGTATATGCGCGTAGGATTTCCGACAGTTTCATTTCGGGCGATTCATGAGGCCATTTCAATCTCTCTCCGTAGAGACTTTAAAGAATTCCCGTTTGAAATATAATCTATATTATGTTTAATAGAATATTCGCATATCGGGAAAAGGACTTCCCCACTGGGAAAACGCGGGCTTTTTTTGAGCAAACGCGGAGTTAATCCGTAGAAACGGCGCCTTTTCCCTATGGAAACGTGGACTCGCTATGGAGAAATCTCGGTTTTCGCGACGAGAAAAGCGCGGTTTCTTCTTATAACGTGAGTTTTGCTTCTGATAAACCGCGAGCCTTATATTAAGAAGACTTGAGCTCGCATCGTAGAGCCGCAGATTTCGCCACGGAAGGAAATCAGGCTTTACATGACGAAACGCGGGCTTTGCATTGGAGCGGTTCGAGCCGTCTCCATAGAATAACGGAATCCGCAATGAAAAGAAATCGGGTTTCACGCCTCGGACCGCGGGCTTTTCGCTAAGAGAATTTGAATCGCCCCGCGGAGCAGCGGATTTCGCGGCGAAGAAGCGTCGGGCCTCGCGCCTCGAACGGCGAGCGTTCTGCGGAGAAAGCTCATTCCCTCTCCGTGGAACCGCGAGCGCCGCTACGGGGAGAATACAAAAGCGGCCCGCAGCCGGAGCGAACTCCAACCGAGGGCCGCACGAACGGGACACTACGCTTCGAGCGCCCCCACTATGTCGCTGACGGATTTGAATCCGTGCCTGTCCAGATAGTCCGCTATGCCGTCGATAACCTTTACTGAGACCGTTGGGTCGACGAAGTTCGCCGTCCCAATCTGCACGGCCGTCGCTCCGGCGAGGATAAACTCTACGGCGTCGCGCCAGTTCATTATTCCGCCGAGGCCTATGACGGGTATCTTCACGGCCCGGGCCACTTGCCACACCATGCGCAGGGCGACGGGCTTTACCGCGGCTCCCGACAGACCGCCCGTTATGGTGGAGAGGACGGGCCTGCGGCGCTCGGCGTCGATGGCCATGCCGAGCATGGTGTTGATTAGTGACACGCTGTCGGCCCCGCAGTCCTCTACGGCTCGGGCTATCTCGGCGATGTCCGTCACATTGGGCGAGAGCTTGACGATGAGCGTCTTGCGGTAGACGGCCCTTACGGCCTTTACCACTTCGGCGGCGCTCCGCGCGGAGACTCCGAAGGCCATTCCGCCCTCCTTTACGTTGGGGCACGAAATGTTTAGCTCTATCGCCGGAATTTTCTCCAGTGCGTCGATGATTTCGGCCGTTCGTGCGTAGTCGTCCACGCAGGCCCCGGAGACGTTGACTATCATGTTGGTGTCTATCTCCTTGATGCGCGGGTAGATTCGCTCGGCGAAGTAGCGCGCGCCCTTATTTTGCAGGCCGACGGCGTTGAGCATCCCCGCCGGAGTCTCCGCCATGCGGGGGTACGGGTTGCCCTCGCGGGGGTTGAGCGTGGTGCCCTTGACGATGACAGCGCCCAGTCGCGCGATGTCGAAAAAGTCGGCGAACTCTTCGCCGTATCCGAAGGTTCCCGAGGCGGTCATTACGGGATTCTTCATCCGCAGTCCGCCGATATTTACACTTAACTCTGCCATAACAGTCGATTTATATTAAACACCGGCCCGTCCTTGCATACGCAAAGGTGACCTTCCTTCGTATTCTCCACGCAGCACAAGCAAGCGCCTACGCCGCAGGCCATCGTGTTCTCCAGCGAGGCCTCGCAGTCCGTTCCGCTTTCTCGGGCATACCGCGCCATGGCCATCATCATGGGCTTCGGGCCGCACGTGTAGATTCTGTCGAAGCGCTCCTTATATAATATGGAATGCTGGGTGACGAATCCCTTCTCGCCCTCGCTTCCGTCCTCGGTGGTCAGGTAGACGTCGCCCGTCTCCTCGAACTCCTTGCGCATCAGCAGGTCCGCGGCCTTGCGCGCGCCGAGCAGGAAGGTGGGCTTCAGTCCCTCGGCCTTCAGGCGGTGTCCGAGGAAGAGCAGCGGGGCCACGCCTACGCCTCCGCCAATCAGCAGGGCGCGGCACTCCTTCTCCGGCAGGCTGAACGAGTTTCCTAAGGGGAGCACGGCGTTCAGCGTATCGCCCTTTCTCAGCTTGGCCAGTTGCCTAGTCCCGTCTCCCACGAGCTGAATCAGAAACCATACCTCGTTGCGCGCCTCGTCTACGAAGTTAATCGAGATGGGCCGCCTGAGAAACGTGCTTGGAGAGCCTTCCACTTTCAGCTCGGCGAACTGCCCCGGCAGCATTTCCGGCAGAGGCTCCGGACGGGTCGCCTTGAGCAGCGCGTAATTGTCCGCTAAGCGCAGGTTCTCACTTACTGTCAAATCTAAAATAAATTTCTTCATGCGAGAAATAAAATATAATGTTCGTTTTTTAGCGACAAATATACGTGATAATCCCCATATATCCGTCCTCGTTCCCGGTTAAATGCGCGTTCCGTGCCGAATCGCTTCCCGTTCACGCGGTCCACGGGGCGGGTTCGCCGTCCCTTAGCCCGGCCTGAAGATTTCGTACGTATTGTCGTCGTAGAAGACGCGTATCTCGCATATCCTTCGCTTCGGCCTTTCCGCGTTGCCCGCGCTCGCCGTCTGAAAAGGCTCATGCGTGAGGGTGGCTTTCTCGCCCTCGTCGTCCGCGCTTTCCTCGTCGAAGGGGATAGTGTAAAGGTCTCCTCCCGCGGGGGCCGCTTCGCCGTCCGTCATTTCTCCCTTTCCGTCGAGCAGCCATTCAAGTCTCACTCGGGTGTACTTCTGGTGAATCTTCATAATGACCTCAAGGCTCGGCTTGTTTCGCCCGTTCAGAATGTGCGATAGCGTAGATTGCTGTATGCCGATAGTCTCAGCGAAAACCTTCGGGGGCAGTCTCTCTTTCTCGATTAACGCTTTTATTCTGTCTTTGATGTCCATCGTCTGCAAGTTGAATACGATGCAAAGTTATAAAGTGTACTTTACAAATGCAAATTTTCATTCATCTAAGTAAATTCACTTACGTATTTTAATTTTCACAAAGATACTTCATGTTTTGAATTTACAACGGTAAACTCCACTTTTCTCGCTGTATCATGACTTTAAGGCAACGATGCAACTTTAAGTTATTCAGCGTAATAACATGATGTTTTCTATAGTGATTGGAGATAGCGTGCGAATACTTATCAAATTCTCCCCTACCCTTGCACGAAGGACTTTAATATATCGTTGTAATATTCAAGTTTTCAGATAGATATTTAGCTTATTAGCATTAGTTAATCGGCTACGTTCACGTTTGCATAAAATGCGTACAAAGGTATATCACGTATGTAATTCTATTCACCTAAATACTGCGGTTTGCTGAATAATTACCGATGTGAAATATACTTTTGTGATATTTGAGGCAAAAAAAGAGCGGCTCGAATTTCTCGGCCGCTAATGAGATGTTCTTTTTCAGTGCAGAATCTTAAAGACCAGTTCACGGAGAATATCGCCGTCCGTCATGGTGGCATTTCGCACCCCCTTCGACTTCGCGTCGGCTCGCCTAATGTCTCCTATAATCTGCATCGTTTTTACTCCGGTGAATTTCCTCATCGCATTCATGTAGTCACGGGCCAGCCACGGACTCCTCAGTCCTAAAGTCGCCGCTATTCCCTGTTCGGACCTGTCCGGAGCGTAGTAAGCCAACATCAGGTTGGCGTAAAAGCTGAACAGAATCGACAGCGTCATTTGAATGGGATTAGTCTTCGGATTCTCCTCGAAATATTTAATTATCCTGTTGGCCTTTAAAACGTCCTTTTCTATCAGAGCGTTTCTCAACTCAAAGTTATTGTAGTCCTTGCTGATGCCGATGTTTTTCTCAATTTGTTCGGGAGTAACCCGCTTTTGTCCTTCGGGCAATGTAATGATGAGCTTTTCCAGTTCACTCACCATCCTGCTCAAATCGGCTCCGATAAAGTCCGTGAGCATTTCCGTCGCTTTGTGCTCTATCTCTATTCCCTTACGCTTCATATAGGCCGTAATGAATGTGGGAAGCTGTGCGTCCCTTATTTTCTTTGACTCAAATAGTACACCGCTCTTCTCTATCTCCACCGCCAATTTCTTTCTGCGGTCTATCGTTCCGTGCTTATGGCAAAGCACCAATATCGTAGAGCGCAGCGGCTTTTGGACGTAATAAATTAACTCATCCATATTACGGACGGCTTGCGCTTCCTTGACCACGATTACTTGATGTTCGGCCATCATGGGATAGCGCTTGGCCGCGTTTATAATGGTTGCGACATCCGTATCAGCTCCATAGACTACAGTCAGATTAAACTCCTTCTCCGTTTCGCTCAACACATTATTTATAATATAGTCGGAAATCAAGTCAATGTAATACGCCTCTTCTCCCATCAAATAGTATACGGGGCGATATTGCTTGGCCCTTAGTTCCTTGAGAATATCATCGCATGTCAGTTCTTGTCTTGCCATTTACTTTTGGAATTATGAGGTTTCACCAATCGAATTTCAAGTGCTTCACGGTCTTTTTCTCGTCGATAATCATGCGGAGAGAGTCCACACCTATCTTGATGTGCTCTTCTGCGAAATTCTTCGTAACCAGAGTGTCGCTCTGTTCCGTCTTGACTCCCTCCGGAATCATCGGTTGGTCGGACACCAACAGTAAGGCTCCCGTAGGAATGTGGTTAGCGAATCCGCAACTGAACAAGGTAGCGGTCTCCATATCCACCGCCATCGCCCTCGTTTTCTTCAGGTACTCCTTGAAACTGTCATCGTGCTCCCAGATACGGCGGTTAGTTGTGTATACAGTTCCTGTCCAATAGTCACGCGCGTGGTCACGGATGGCGGAAGACACGGCGCGCTGCAACATAAATGCGGGGAGCGCCGGAACTTCAGGGGGGAAGTAATCATTAGACGTACCTTCTCCGCGAATTGCCGCAATTGGCAGTATCAGGTCACCTAACTTGTTCTTCTTATCTATGCCTCCGCACTTGCCGAGGAACAAGCAGGCTTTAGGATGGATAGCTCCCAACAAGTCCATTATGATTGCCGCATTAGGGCTTCCCATTCCGAAATTAATCATAGTAATGCCTTCAGCGCTAGCGGAAATCATATTTGCATCTCTGCCAAGAATGGGAACTCCAAAACTTTCGGCAAAGATTTCGACATACTTATTGAAATTGGTCAACAGTATATATTCGTCGAACTGATTCAAATTGCGCCTCGTATAACGAGGAAGCCAATTTGCTACGATTTCTTCTTTCGTTTTCATGATTAATCGACTAACTTTGCGGATTCGATAATAAAAGCTGTTATTTAATTCACAAAAGTAGTAAATGTTATCATTAAATCTGCCCGTATTCGACGCTAAAATAAACGTAAGGAATGGAAAAAACGTAATATTCGACACGATTCGCAGGCGTTACGTGGCCTTGACTCCAGAAGAGTGGGTACGTCAGCATTTCGTCCATTTCCTTATCGCATACAAGGGTTATCCCTCGTCACTCCTCGCCAACGAAGTTATGATTAAGCTAAACGGTATGAACAGGCGTTGCGACACGGTGCTTTACCGGAGGGACTTGTCAGCAAGGATGATTGTAGAATATAAAGCGCCAGACGTAGAAATATCACAAACTGTTTTCGAACAAATCAGCCGATATAATATCGCCTTGAAAGTAGATTATTTAATAGTCAGCAACGGACTGGAGCATTATTGCTGCCGAATGGATTACAGCCGACAAAGCTACAGCTTTCTTCATGATATTCCAGACTATCAAGACCTATAGATAAAAACGGGATTCCCGCATAAATAACGTATGCCGAATCCCGTTTTCTTTATAAGGTGTTCTGCTTTTCCTATTCAGCGGAAGCCGATTTTCTCCTGATGGCTCTCTTAGTTGTTGTAGTTGCGGTTGGTTCGTTCTTCTGTTCTGTTTGTACTCCAGCCAGTTCCGGGTCTATCATGATGCGCCCGCAATATTCGCATACGATGATTTTCTTACGAGAACGGATATCCAGTTGTCTCTGAGGAGGAATCTTATTGAAGCAGCCTCCGCAGGCGTCACGCTGCACATAAACAATCCCCAATCCATTCCGGGAATTCTTGCGAATACGTTTGAACGACTGTAACAGACGAGGTTCTATTTTCGTTTCAAGTTCTTTAGCCTTGTCCCTTAGTTTCTCTTCTTCCTGTTTGGTTTCAGCGATAATTTCATCAAGCTCTCCTTTTTTCTGCTCCAAATCCTTTTTTCGTTCCTCAAGAATATTTTCATTCTTTACGATTTCAGCCTCTTTTTCTTCTCTGCTCGCTGTAAATTCTTTAATTCTCTTCTCGCAAAGTTCTATTTCTAAGGTCTGAAACTCAATCTCTTTAGTTAAAAAATCATACTCTCGATTATTGCGCACGTTTTCTTGCTGCATCTTATATTTTTCAACTGAAACCTTAGCCGTCTCTATTTCCACTTTCTTACCGGCGATAGAGCTCCTCAGTTCACTCACCTCAGCCTTAATCTTCTCGATACGGGTAGTCAATCCTGCGATTTCATCTTCCAAGTCTTCCACTTCCAACGGAAGCTCGCCTCTCAAGGTCTTGATTTCATCAATCTTGGACAACGTCGTTTGTAACTGGAACAGTGTTTTCAGCTTTTGTTCAACCGTCAGTTCAGTTGGGTCTTTTTTCGCTTCTCTTGCCATTTTTTTTATAAGTATTTTATGGGATTCGTATTTATTTCGCTTAAACGGAGCGCAAAATTAGGGAATAAATTCCGAATTATAGAATAAAAGATTTCTTTTGTATATTGCTCGCTTTCATAATGCCCTATTTCCACCATTAAAATCTCTCCTTCGTGGCCGAAATAGTCGTGATACTTAATTTCTCCTGTAATATATACGTCAGCTTTTGTCCGGATTGCCAACGGAAGAAGGAAGCCTCCTGCGCCGCCGCACAACGCAACAGTACGTATCTGTCTACCCGTCAACTTATTATGACGTAAACAACCAACCTCAAAAGTATTCTTGATTCTGTTCAGGAATCCTAACTCATCTTCCGGCTCCTCTAACTCTCCTATCAGCCCGGCTCCCGCCTGTATCCAATCATTCCGCAACGGATACAAGTCAAAGGCGGGTTCCTCGTACGGATGAGCCGCCAATAACGCCCTGACCGCTTCGGTTTGCCTAAATGTCGGAAGTATTGTCTCTATGCGTACCTCGCTCTCCACGTGCGTTTTACCCACGCTTCCGCAAAAAGGACGCGCACCTTCTTTTGCCCGGAAAGTCCCCTCTCCTTTTACATTGTAACTACATGAGTCATAACCGCCTATACATCCGCATCCGGCCTCAAACAGCGCTTTCCGAATGGAATCCGCCTGCGCTTCGGGAACGAACGTGACTAATTTCGTCAACGAGTTCACCTTCGGTTCAAGCGGGCGAAGTCGCTTTAAGCCAATCTTCTCCGCTATTTTGTAGTTGACTCCCCCCTTAGCGTTGTCCAAGTTGGTGTGCGCCGCATAAATAACGATATCGTTCTTAATCGCTTTCAAGATACAACGCTCTACATAATCTCTGCCAGTGATTGATTTATATCCCTTAAAGATAAGCGGATGATGTGAAATGACGAGATTACATCCTGAGGCTATCGCCTCGTCTATTACAGCTTCTGTGACGTCAAGACACAATAAAGCCCCTGTAGCTTCCACCTCTGTCAGTCCTACTTGCAGGCCGGCATTGTCAAATCCGTCTTGCAATGGCAGGGGCGCGAATTGTTCAAGGGCGCTGACTATCTCTTTAATTTTCATTTTGTACAAAGAAAACTGGCACAAAGATAGTAAAAAAAGAAGAACGGAAGGTTCATCTTATTATTTTTTAGAAACTGTTTTGAATTTATCGTGAGATGGTATAAAGTCAAGAAAGAATAAATGAAAGACATATATACGTGTTGTACTTTGTTTGTAACTATGCTGATAATCAGAACCATGAAAAATTTGGAAAGGCAAATGTTCCCCCAATGATACAAGGATAGTTTTACCTATGAACAAGGAAAAAGGATGCGTTCAGTTACCTCAAAATCGGGTCAAAATGCCAATAGAAGCACATTACTCGGCTAAATACATTTTAACGGTCTGAATTGGCATTTGCTTTCCGTTTTATCCCTTTCTTGCATGAAAGGAACGGACAAAAGTTAAGAAGTGTGGAAGGCATATTATCCCGTTGGTCTATTTTTATTCTTTCACTGAAGTGATTTAAACTTTTCTTTTCCTTATCCATTCGCTTTTTGATATAAATCCACGTTTCGCAACGGAAAGATGAGGATATAATAAACAATTCTATTTGTACGCTGTTTGAGTACATTTCAATCGGATATATTATAAGTTTAAATCACTTCACTCTATTCCTTAATCGGTACTCTTTTGGCGGAACGCCTACGTGCAGCTTGAAGAACTTGCGGAAGGTGAACTGTTCGGGGAAGTTCAGTTCCGCCGCAATCTCTTTGATGCTCATGCCGGATTGCTCCAACAGCAGTTTGGCATTGACTATGGTCATGTCTGCAATCCATTCGGAAGGGGTCTTGCCCGTCTTGTCCTTCACTATCCGGGTGAAGTGGCTGGACGAAAGGTTGGCTTCATTGGCATAGAAAGTGACGCTGCGTTCCGTCTTCACGTGCAGGTGAAGGGAATAAATGAACTTGTAGGCGATGGCCTCGTTCTTTTCCACCGGCTCCGGCTCCACGATGCAGTTTCGGTAATACAAATGGATGAACTCCAGCATGGTTTCCTGTTCGAGCAGGTGGATGATGCTTTGCACTAATTGTCGTTCCTCCTTGTTCTGTATGCCTTCCAGATATTCTTTTTTGCGGTCAATCATGCTTTTCCTTTCTACAAAGAAACGCACATGGGCAGCGTCAAGCTGCTGGCAGGGATTGTTGCGCATCCGGAAGCTCAATATCATGTCGAACATGAGCTTGATGGCCTGATAGAACACTTCGGGGCTGTCATAGATGGCTATTTCATCGTAATCCTCGCTACGCGACAGTTCATAGATGGATATGATGGGCGACGAAAAGCAGAGCATGTCTTTCCTGATACGGTACAGTTGTCCGTTAATCAGCACCGCGCGGCTTCCTGCCGTACACAGCAACATGCCCACATTGGATTCAGTTCTGTAATTGTTTATGTCTTCCATGCTTGCAAAAGTAGGAAAAATCCTCTTTTTAAGCCAGCAAAATAGGCAAAAACTGCGTAAAAGTCGAATTTGCTCAATCGGCGCGGTATCTTGACATTGATTCAGAGGTGCTGTCCGCTGTAACTTTGCAGCTGTAATCAAGACGGTTACAGACATAGTATCAACTTAAAAAGAAAAGCGACATGAAACAGAACCGATTTAGAACAATGTGGGTTGCGATGGGGATGTCACTCCTTTCGCTACCCGTCGGGGCGCAAGGGTTGAGTCTGGAAGAATGCCAACGGCTAGCCTGGACGAACTACCCGCTCCTAAAGAAGTACAACCTGATTGAGCAGACCACCGACTACTCTATTAAAAACATCAATCGTGGTTATCTGCCTCAGTTATCATTCAACGGTCAGGCAAGTTATCAATCCGACGTGGCCAATCTTCCCGATGTGCTAAGCAATATGCTGGAGAGCAACGGCTATGACTACAAGGGATTGGGCAAAGACCAATACAAGCTGGCTCTCGACCTGAACCAAGTAATCTGGGACGGCGGCAACATGGAAGCCCAAAAGGAAGTAACAAAACTGGAAGGCAAGGTGCAGACCGCGCAAACCGACGTGGACATGTACGCCATCCGTGACCGGGTGAACGAGCTTTTCTTCGGCATCCTGCTCATCGAGGACAAGATGAAGCTGAACGAAGAACTGCAAACGCTCCTGCAAGACAACTGCCGCAAGCTCGAAAACCGCCTGGCGCATGGCACCGCCATGAAAGCGGATGTGGACGTGATGCAGGCCGAATACCTGAAAGCCAGGCAAGACATGACCGAGCTTGCCTCGATGAAGTCGAGCTACTAGCAGATGCTCGCCATCTTCACGGGCAAGGAGGCATCGGACATCACCGGTTTGCAGAAACCGGAGGCAGCCATGCTCGCCACACATGAGAACCAACGCCCCGAGCTGAGCCTGTTCGCGCAGGGGTATTACGGCTATCCCGGATATGACATGTTCGGTGACATGTTCGACCACGACCTGTCGCTGAACGGCATTGTCGGTGTCAAGCTCTCATAGAACATAGGTAAGCTATACACACACAAGAACGACAAGCGCAAGCTGGACTTGGCACGCAGGCAGATAGAAACCGCGCAGGAAACCTTCCTGTTCAACAACAGTCTGGAATCCACGCAGGAGATGCAGGCCATCCGCCAGTACCGGCAGATGATGGAGGAGGACATGGACATCATCGCCTTGCGCACCTCCGTCCGCCAAGCGGCGGAATCGAAACTGGAGCACGGCGTGATAGACGTGAACGACCTGCTTCAAGAGATTACCCGCGAGAACCAGGCACGCATCGACCACTCCACGCACGAGGTGGAAATGCTGAAGAACATCTACGAATTAAAGCATACAATAAACCAATAAAATGACAAGAATATGAAGACTTATCAATTTTTAACAGGAATCATGGCAGCTGCCCTATTGACGGCCTGCGGTAACAACAACGGCGACTACGACGCATCGGGCATCTTTGAAACGACGGAAGTGATTGTGTCGGTCAAGGCAAACGGCGAAATCATGCGTTTCGACATCGAGGAGGGGCAGGACGTGAAGCCCGACGTACCGGTGGGCTATATCGACACTTTGCAGCTTTCCCTGAAGAAGTGGCAGCTTCTTGCCACCCGTACCGCCACCGACAGCCGCGTGCTGGACGAGAGCCGACAGCTTTCTTCCCTGCGGCAGCAGATAGCCAACCTCGAACGGGAACGCAAGCGTTACGAAGGACTGGTAAAGGACGATGCCGCCACACAGAAACAACTGGACGACATCAACTACCAGATCGAGGTATTGGAAAAGCAGCTTGCCGCCACGCAGGAGCAAATCAGCAGCAGCAACAGCAGCCTGTCCAACCAAAGTACGAGCATAGAAGCGCAACTGGCACAACTGGACGACCAGATAAGCAACTCCGTCATCACCAGCCCCATCGCCGGAACCATCCTCACGAAGTACGCCGAGCCGGGCGAGTATGCCGCCCCGGGGCGTGCCTTGTTCAAGGTGTCGGACGTAGGCAACATGAAGCTGCGCACCTACATCACCGCCGACCAGCTTACAGCATTGAAGATAGGACAGCCCGTGAAAGTTTATGCCGACCGGGGCAAGGACGAACGCAAGGAATATGATGGCATCGTGACGTGGATTTCAGACAAGGCGGAGTTCACCCCTAAGACCATACAGACGCGCGACGAGCGTGCCAATCTGGTGTATGCCATCAAAGTGGACGTCAAGAACGACGGGCTAATCAAAAGAGGAATGTACGGAGAAGTAAAATTTTAAGGTTATGGCAATCGTATCTGTAAGAAACCTGAAAAAAGGCTATGGGAAGGTGTCCGCACTGCGCGGGCTGACCTTCGACGTGCAGGAAGGGGAGATTTTCGGCATCATCGGCCCTGACGGAGCCGGGAAGACCACGCTGTTCCGCATCCTCACCACCCTGATGATAGCCGACGGCGGCACGGCAACGGTGGACGGGCTGGACGTGGTGAGGGACTACAAGTCCATCCGCCGGCGCATCGGCTACATGCCGGGACGCTTCTCGCTCTATCCCGACCTCTCGGTGGAAGAGAACCTTGAGTTCTTCGCCACTACCTTCAACACCACCATTCAGGAGAACTATCACCTTGTGGAAGACATCTACCGCCAGATAGAGCCGTTCAAGCGGCGTAAGGCGGGCAAGCTCTCCGGCGGAATGAAGCAGAAGCTGGCACTGAGCTGTGCCCTTATCCACGCGCCGCGCGTGCTGTTCCTCGACGAGCCGACCACGGGCGTTGACCCCGTGTCGCGCAGGGAATTCTGGGAAATGCTGAAAAAGCTGAAACGGGAGCATGGCATCACCATCATCGTGTCCACTCCTTATATGGACGAAGCGATGCAGTGCGACCGCATCGCACTGATACAGGACGGCGAGTTCCTGCGTATAGATACCCCTCTGGGCATCATATCCGCCTACGAAGGCACGCTGTGGGCGGCGACAACATGCACCGGCTGCTGGACGAGCTGCGCGGCTTCCCCGACGTGGAGACCGCTTTCTCCTTCGGCGAGAGCTACCATGTCAATGTGAAAGAGGGCGCACGGACGCAGGACTTGGCAGACTACCTGACCGGCAAAGGGCACGCCCAAGTGAGCGTCACCCCCGTCGATGCTACGATTGAGGATTGTTTCATGGCTTTAATGAGGACGGACAATGAAAGATAACTATGTAATCATTGCCGAAGGGCTGACCAAGCGTTTCGGCGACTTCACCGCCACCGAGCACATCACGTTCTCGGTGCATGAAGGGGAGATATTCGGTTTCTTGGGCGCAAACGGCGCGGGCAAGACCACCGCCATGCGGATGCTGTGCGGTCTGAGCCGTCCGACCGAAGGACATGCCACGGTAGCGGGGTTCGATGTGTATCGGCAGGCGGAAGAAGTGAAGAAGAACATCGGGTACATGAGCCAGAAGTTCTCGCTCTACGACGACCTTACCGTGTACGAGAACCTGCGGCTGTTCGGAGGCATCTACGGCATGTCGGGCAAGGCCATAAGGGAAAAGTGCGACCTACTCCTGAGCGAGCTGGGGTTTTCCGCCGAGCGCAACGCCCGTGTCGCCTCGCTGCCTCTCGGCTGGAAGCAGAAACTGGCATTCTCGCTTAGCATCTTCCACGAGCCGAAGATTGTGTTCCTCGACGAGCCGACCGGCGGCGTGGACCCCGTGACGCGCCGCCAGTTCTGGGAACTCATCTACCGTGCCGCCGACCGCGGCATCACCGTGTTCGTCACCACCCATTACATGGACGAGGCGGAATACTGCGACCGTGTGAGCATCATGGTAGACGGCAAGATTGAGGCGCTCGACTCACCCGCCGGACTGAAACGGACTTTCGGCGTGCAGTCCATGTACGACGTGTTCCTTGCCCTGGCACGCAAGGCAAAACGGGGAGATTAAGGTATTAACGGATAAAACGAATAGGAAATATGAAGCAATTTTTGTCATTCGTGCGGAAGGAGTTTTACCACATCTTCCGCGACAAGCGCACGATGCTCATCCTGCTTGTGATGCCGATAGTGATGATTATCCTCTTCGGCTTTGCCATCACCACGGAGGTGAAAGACACGCAGGTGGCCGTCTTCGACCCTTCCAAAGACATCGCCACGCAGCACATACGCGATATGTTCCAGGCCAACCGCTACTTCACCATCGCGCAGGAACTGGACAGCCCCGACCAGATAGACCGGGTGTTCAAGGAGGGGAAAATCAACCTCGTGCTGGTGTTCAGCGAGAACTTTGCCGACAACATGATACACACGGGCGAGGCTACCATACAGCTGTTGGCCGACGGCACGGAACCGAACCAGGCCTCCATGCGCGTGGGCTATGCCCAGAACATCCTCAACGCCTACCAGCGCGAACTGGCGCAGGGCGGCAGCAGCAAAGGCTCCTTCCAGATAGTGCCCGAATTGTGGATGCTCTACAACCCGCAGAGCAAGAGCGAATACAACTTCGTTCCGGGCGTCATCGGCATGATGCTCCTGCTCATCTGCGCCATGATGAGCAGCATAGCCATCGTGCGCGAGAAGGAAATGGGAACAATGGAAGTGCTGCTCGCCTCGCCACTGCCCCCGGCATACATCATATTGGCCAAGGCGATACCCTATTTCAGCATCTCGTGCGTCAATCTCACCACCATCCTGCTGCTTTCGGCGTTCATGCTCCACATCCCCATCGCGGGAGACCTGCTCTGCCTTGTGGCGATGGCGTTGTGCTACATCGTGGTGGCGCTTGCCCTCGGCCTGCTCATCTCTACTATTGTGGACAGCCAGTTGGCGGCAATGCTGCTGTCTAGCCTCGTGCTGATGATACCCACCATCCTGCTCTCCGGCACGATATTTCCCATCGAGAGTATGCCGCAGTGGTTGCAATGGCTGTCGGCCATCGTCCCGGCACGGTGGTTCGTGGATGCCGTCCGCAAGCTGATGATACAAGGCGTGGAGGTGCAATACGTCACCCGTGAGTTCCTGATTCTCGGCATCATGATTGTGTTGTTGCTCACCGCCGCCATCAAGAAATTCAAAATACGTTTGGAATAGGAGGAAAAGACTATGGTTATAAAATATCTTATCGAAAAAGAGTTCAAGCAGATTGTACGCAACAAGTTCCTGCCCAAGCTGTTCTTTATGCTGCCCACCGTGATGCTGCTCATCATGCCTTGGGCGGCCAACCAGGAGGTGAAGGGGCTGAAGTTGGGCGTGGTGGACAACGACCACAGCGCGTTCTCGCAAAGGCTGATACAGAAGGCGGATGCCTCGGAATATTTCACGCTGACCAGTGTGTCGCCCTCCAACGACCAAGCTCTGCACAGCGTGGAGGCGGGCGATGCCGACCTGATACTGGAGATAGAGGACGACTTCGAGAAGAACCTCGTCAGCACAGGCACGGGGCGCGTGATGATTTCCGCCAACGCCGTGAACGGCACGAAGTCGGGGCTCGGCTCGTCCTACCTCGGCAGCATCGTCACCGACTTCTCCGCCGACTTGCGCGAGGAGAACGGGGCGAACCATGCGGCAAGCCGCATGCAGGGGTTCAACACCGCGCCTTACTACCAGTTTAACCCGCACCTCGACTATAAGGTCTTCATGGTACCCGCCCTGATGGTGATGATGCTGACGCTGCTCTCCGGCTTCCTGCCCGCCCTCAACATCGTGGGTGAGAAGGAGAAGGGCACCATCGAGCAGATGAATGTCACGCCCGTGGGCAAGTTCCCGTTCATCCTCTCCAAGCTCGTGCCCTACTGGGCGGTGGGTTTCCTCGTGCTGACCTACTCCATGCTGCTGGCTTGGTGGGCATATGGGCTGGTGCCTGCGGGAAACCTGCTCACCATCTACCTGTTCGCCTCCATTTACATCCTTGTGGTGTTCGGTCTGGGGCTGGTTATCAGCAACAACTCCGCCACCATGCAGCAGGCGTTGTTCGTCATGTTCTTCTTCCTGATGATTTTCATCCTGATGAGCGGGCTGTTCACGCCCGTGAGCAGTATGCCGATGTGGGCACAGTACCTCACGCGGCTCAACCCCCTGCGCTACTTCATCGAGGTGATGCGCATGGTCTATCTGAAAGGAAGTTCCTTTGCCGAGCTGATGCCCTACTTCCGTGCCCTCTGCCTCTTTGCCGTAGGGCTGGGCGCATGGGCCATTCTGAGTTACAAGAAAAACAGTTAAAGATGGCTTTTAATACCCCATGCATAAGCCTTTGTGGTACACCGTGCATGGGTATTGACCATACCCCTTGCAAGGGTGTTGAAAACAGGCATAAAAGACGAATCCTACAACTTTTAAAAATCGAAATATATGGAATACAAAAACTCTGCAACAACCATCGTGTTGGCCGCTATTGAAAAGAACGGCGGCAACCTTTCTTTCAAGGAACTGGAGAAATCCACCGGACTGGGTTTTGTGGAACTGTCCACCATCATCGGGCTGCTGATGAAAGAGAACCTCCAGTTGGTGCGCATCAATCATTTCGCCAAAGGTGCGTGTCTCTACAAGTCCTCTCAAGATGCCCTGTACGCACGGTTCATGGATTTGCTGTTCGTGCATCACCGTCGGGAAAGAAGCGTGGCATTCTACGCATCCAAGATGTGCATCACTTCTAAGTACCTGACCACCGTGGTAAAGGCCGCCAGCGGCAAGACCTCGACCGAATGGATACGAGAGGAAACCATCAAGGAAATCAAGCGTATGCTGTGCCATACGCAAATGCCCATCAAGGAGATTGTCTATCGGCTCAATTTCCCGAACGCATCCTTCTTCGGAAAGTATTTCAAGGCGCAGGAAGGCATGTCGCCCAAGCATTACAGGGAAACCTATATTAATAACCCTCAATCTTTAGGCGTATGAACAAGGAACAGATTGGTGAAAACGCCGGTATCGTCTGGTGCGTGTTGCACAACAACAGATGTTCGTGGGAAGAGCTCGTGAAAGCTACAGGATTGAACCCGCTGGAACTGGCTTCTGCCATCGGCTGGCTAGCAAGGGAAGACAAAATCCGCTTCTCGCCGGAGCGGGGCATCATGTACTTCGAGGTGTATCATGAATGTTATTATTGAATGAGGTTAACATGACGCAAAAGAATTTACGAACAAGAATCCTTTTCGGAACATCATTTTAATGGTGGTCATCGGCAGCATGGCTGCCAAACCAGACACCTCATTTGCCTAAATTTGGCAAATGAGGCTTCTTTTTAGGTAAAAATCAGTATAACTGTATCTTAATTTGATTTGCTATTCATGTTTATATTTCGTTGTAACTGCATGATTACAGCATTCTTTTTTCTAAGAACAGCATTGTCATACAGCTTCGGACGGCCTCCTTTTGGCTTGCCGTATTCCTGCGTTTGGGGATTGCTTTCCATCGGTCGCTGTTTTTTCGTAAGCGGCGTTCCCGGCATCCGGTCGGCGGTTTTGTGGCACACAAAACCTATACTTGCTCCCCAAAACGCCATACAGTACCGGGATAAGTCAGGGCTTTTCTACCCATATTCCCGGATAAATAGCGGCATCATGCCTGCCTTGTGGCAGGAGAGGACCAAATATCTTTGATTTTGTTCTCTAGCATTCAGCCTTATACAGCACTTTTGGCACATATATACATTGAGTCTCAAAGAAAGGATGTGTCAAAACTCAGTTTTTGAAAAGATAAACTTTTAACCCAAAAACCGGTTCATGGAGAATTCAATGTCCAACATATGAGGGCGTTTAGATTTATTCGTGTCTCTTTTGAAGAACCTTTCCGGTTACGCTTTTCGCTTCCGCAGGTGGAGGAGGATGCACATCAAACCTTCTTCACTTGTCAGCCTGCCCTGCGGCTCGTGAGAGATAGCCCTACAGCTCGTGACAAATAGGGCAGCGGCTCGTGACAGACAAGGCTGTTTCTCAAACTAGAAATAATATACTAATAATGAACAACTTAATAACTAGAGAAATGACTGCGTTTTTTCTAATGATTTAGAAAAACATAAGATTTACCATTTTACCTTATCCAGAGAAGAGAATCATAAAATATTTTGGTATTCCGGATTATTTTACCGCCTTTGCAGCATTAGAATCTGCCACGCCTCTTAACAATGCTCAAATCGGAGGGTCGTTTTTTATTATGCCTATATGAAAACGAGTTTCACCAAGCCCTATTCCTCCCCGGAACAAATCTTCAAATATTAAGGTAGAGAGGTATGCTCATGGAAGATGAGCATAAAGCAGGAAATTATCTGATTTTTATTGAGTCATATCCTCCGGCATGAATGAAATGAATTGCATATAAGCATTTTTCCGAAAGCGGTACAATGCGTCAACCCGTCGAACAAGACGGCCCCGAAGAAGTGGCCATGCTGATGGTTGGGGAGACAACCCTAAATCCGATGGAGGCGGGGATGACAATCAAGGGACTGACAACGGCGGATTGCCAGATCCGACTGTATAACGTTGCGCTCCGATAGCCTACTGAACTGATTTTCCGAGTTGCCCAACTCGTTTCCGTGAATTGGACGACTCATCAGATTGAACCGGGCTCGCGGAAGCGGATTATCCGAAAGTCTAACGAAAGTCTTTATTGTTTCCTATATTCAAGTGGAGTCACTCCCACATAGCGCCTGAAGTACTTACCGAAAAAAGAAGCGCTAGGGAAGTTCAGCGAATAGGCTATTTCCTGAATCGTCATATCCGTGCCTTTCAGTTTCGCCTTAGCGTCCATAATCGTGACGTAGGCGATGGTATCGAGGACGCTTTTCCCCGTTACCGACTTGGCGGTAGAGCTGAGGTGCTGCAGGGAGATACCTAGCAAATCGGCGTAGAATTGCGCGCGACGTTCTTCCTTGTAATGCTCGGTGATTGCCTGAATCAGGCGCATGCAGATTTCCTTCTTCCGACTTGTCTTGTCGTCCTTCTCGGGCACCTCGCGGTATATCAGCCGGATAGTGGTCAGGATGGACTGCAGCGAGATGTCCGCCATCTCCGGAGCTACAGTAAACGACTTGTCGCAGCTGATTTGCGACAACAGGGCGACATATTGCTTCAGGTAACTGACGATGTTGTCGGGCAGGGAAATAATGGGCTGCTCCATAAGCTTCGAGTAGACTCCTCCTATACTTTTCATCAGGTTAATCCGCCCTACGCAGGCGGAAGAGAATCCGGCGAAGCAGAGGCGCACCTTTTCCGTTTTGTTCTTGAATTGTATGATTGTGCCCGGAAGCAACGTAATCAGGTCGTTGGGGCGTATCTCATAGTCGAGCAGATTAATCGAGGCGTTCATCGTGCCCTCCGTACATACGGCTATAATGCATGCCTGCAAGCGGCTCGACTGCTTATATATGTTCAAGATATCTTCGGTGACATCAGTCCATGCGAGAATCTCCAATGGCAAATCAACTTGCGGAAAATCTATTTTCATAGACAAAGCTCTTTATAGTTTGGAGCAAATGTACGCGTTTTCTTTTAAATCCCGTATCTTTGCCCCTATGAAAACGACTTTTGTAGACTGGGGGATTATCCCCTTTGAGGAGGCGTGGAAGAGGCAATCGGTGCGCTTCAACGAGCTAATCGGGGCAAAAGCGGAGCAGAAACCGTATGAGAACCTCGTCATTTTCTGCGAGCATCCTCACGTTTATACGTTAGGGCGCAGTGGGAAAGCGGAGAATATGTTGCTGAGCGAACGCCAACTAGAAAGTGTGGGAGCCCGCCTGTACCGCATCGACCGGGGCGGAGACATCACGTACCACGGCCCGGGTCAGCTAGTCAGCTACCTGATATTGAATCTGGAAGAATTCCGTTTAGGTCTGAAGGAGTACGTCCGCATGCTTGAGGAAGCGGTGATACGTGTATGCGCCTCGTACGGCGTAGAGGCCGGAAGAGTAGAGCAGGCCACCGGAGTATGGTTAAAGGGGGACACGCCCGCCGCCCGCAAGATTTGCGCCATAGGGATAAGGAGTAGCCATTATGTCACCATGCATGGCTTGGCCTTTAACATAAGGCCGGACTTGCGATACTTCAGCTATATACATCCTTGCGGATTTACGGACAAGGGAGTCACCTCGTTAAAGGAAGAGCTGTGTACCGACGTTCCGATGGCCGAAGTAAAACGGCGGCTCATGGAGGAGCTCAAGGCCAATCTGAATATTCACTTTCCATGATTCAAACGGATTATAAAAACGCCCAATTCCGAAGAAAATGATACTAAAATAAGTCACTCAACGTCGCGTAATCTCACAGGTTTTATTACATTTGCCGCACAATCTATTATAAAGTTTAAACATAAGCATGAAAAAAGAACGATTTGGGAAATGGGCGCTAGTCGCCCTGATTTGTATGGGCGTTTCGACGGGAGAATCGTACGCCCAGAAACATGAGTTTGCGAACTACAAACGCTATGCGAAGGAGAACGCCGAGCTTCCCAAACCCTCGAAGAAGGAGAAAAGGGTTGTCTTTATGGGTAATTCCATAACGGAAGGTTGGGTAAGGACGCATCCGGAGTTCTTCAAGGAAAACGGATATATTGGCCGGGGCATCGGTGGGCAGACCTCATACCAGTTCCTGCTGCGTTTCCGCGAGGATGTGATTAATCTCTCCCCGGCTCTGGTAGTTATCAACGCCGGTACGAACGACGTAGCCCAGAATACGGGTCCCTACGTAGAGGACTATACGTTCGGGAACATCGTGTCTATGGTCGAACTGGCTAGGGCGAACAAGATAAAGGTCATCCTGACTTCCGTGTTGCCCACAGCCGGTTTCCGTTGGAACCCTTCCGTCACGGACGTTCCCCAGAAGATTAAGTCGCTGAACGAGCGAATAAAGGCTTACGCCAAAGCGAACAAGATTCCCTATGTGGACTATTATGCGGCGATGCTCGCTTCCGACGGGGTATCGATGAATCCCGAGTATGCGAGGCCCAACGACGGAGTTCATCCGGTAAGCAAGGGCTATGACGTGATGGAATCTTTAATAAAGCCTGCGATAGAAAAAGCGCTTTAATGGTATTCACATAAATCAATGACATTATGATTAGATTAAATGTTTTTATTCAGACTGAAAAAGAGAATCGCCCGGCATTAGTGGCGACGGCGAAGGAGTTAGTAGCTTGCTCGCAGAAGGACGAGGGGTGCGTAGCCTACGACCTCTTCGAGAGCGCTACCCGTCCGGACGTTCTTATGATTTGCGAGACATGGACTAACGAGGAGGCGTTGGCCGCCCACGAGAAAGCGACGCACTTCGTGACGCTAGTTCCTAAGATACAGGAACTGGGCACCATGAAGATAGAGAAGTTCTTGTTCTAAAAGAGCCACGTCAAAAGGATGTTTTCCCGACCTTGCCTAAAGGTGAAAGAAATGGGAAAACATCCTTTTACTACTTATTCTTACGATAGCTCAGTACCGCCCACGCATTAAAGAATAGGGCGAAAAGCGATAAAATGCCTAACAGCGGCAACAGTTCCGCAAACCCGCAGCCTTTCAGATAAATCATGCGCATGGCTATCATAAAGTGAGTCAACGGGTTGACATAGGCAATGGCCTGAGCCCATTGAGGCATACTGCCAATCGGGGTAAACAGCCCGCTCATCAGCATTAGCGTCAGCAAGAAGAAGAACATCACGAACATGGACTGCTGCATCGTCGCCGAATAATTGGAAATGACAAGCCCAAAACCGGACATGACCAACACGAAAAGAAAGACGGCGCAATAAATAACGATGAAATGTCCTTCAGGAACAACGCCATAGAGCAGCCAAGACAAGACGAAGCATAGCGTCAACACGATAAAGCCTATAATCCAATAAGGCAAAAGCTTCGCCAGAATGAAAACAAACTTAGGAATAGGGGTCACGTTTATCTGTTCTATCGTACCGACCTCCTTCTCGCTCACCACATTCAGGGCCGGAAGAAAACCGCAAATCAGCGTCAGCAACATGCCCATCAACGCGGGAATCATATAAAGCTTATAATTTAGGTTTGGATTAAACAGCCCTAAGGTGTCCACACGAATAGAGGGAACGGCACCGAAAGAGGAAACGGCATTCGGGTTTTCCAAACGCAACTCCGCTGAATAGTCGTTGATAATGGAAGCCAGATAGGAACCGCCTAACCCACCCTTCATACCGTTTACGGCATTGACGGCTATCAGGATATGGGCATCCTCGCCGTTCGTCCAGTCCCGCTCCAGATGAGGAGGGATCTCCATCACGATGTCCGCCGTACCCAATTCTACATTGTTCAGCCCTTCCCGATAGGAAGAAGGCACCTCCCTCAGACGAAAATAAGTAGAGGCGGCGATTTTGTCCACCAACCGCTTCGATAAGGTAGAGTGGTCGTTATCCACTATGTTCAACTGCACGTTCTTTATCTCCAGACTGACCGCCCACGGCATCAGCAACATCATCATGCAAGGAAATATCAATATCAACTTCGGCAAGAAGGCATTGCGAAGCAACTGCTTAAACTCTTTTTCCAACAGAAACCTAATCATAGCCAGATTACTCTAATCTATACTTGAACTTCTTTAAACTAACTGTAATCAGTACCACCGCCATTAACGAAAGTATGCTTATCTCTCGAATGACCTGCACCACAGATACTCCCTGAATCATCAACTTACGTACGGCTTGAATATACCAACGGGCGGGAATCAAGTCCGATATGGCCTGAAGAATCCACGGCATACTTTCTATCGGGAATATCATTCCGGACAATACCATAGTTGGCATCATCAGTACTAGCCCCGAAACAAGCATGGCGGCTACCTGTGTCCGTGTAATCGACGAAATCAGCAGTCCTAACGAAAGGGAAACGAAAATGAACAGCAAGGATATAGCGATCAACCAGAACAAACTTCCGGCTACTGGAACTCCCAAGACAAAGACGGACAGCAGCAAAATTGTAATCAGGTTGACAAACGAGAGCGCAAAATAAGGTACGGCCTTCGCCAAGATAAAGAACAAAGGCTTGACGGGAGAGACCAACAGCACCTCCATCGTCCCCGTCTCCTTCTCGCGGACAATGGAGATGGAAGTCATCATGGCGCAAATCAGCATGAGAATCAAGCCCATTACGCCCGGAACGAAATTATAGGCGCTCTTCATCTGCGGGTTATATAAAAGCTTTATATCCGGAATCAGGCTACCTGTCTCCATACCGGCCGGAAGCATCTCCCGTCCTGCCGTCATGATGACGTTGGAAGCGTAGTTGGTTTGGGTAGTAGCCATATTGGGGTCCGTTGCGTCCACAATCAGTTGGATGCGGGCATCGCCCGTATAAAGTCCGTCTGAGAACGACTCGCTGAAAACCAATGTCATGTCTACCTCGTTCTTCCGAAAAGCGGCCTCCATCTCTTGCTGAGAATGGAAACACCGGGTAATCGTAAAATATTCACTGGCATCCATTCTATCGATAATCTTGCGGGTCACCGCATCGTTAGACGGGTCGAGTACGGCCAAACGCACATTCTTCACTTCCGTAGTGATACCGAAACCGAATAATACAATCAGCACAACAGGCATACCCAACAAAATAAGCAAGGTTCTCCTATCACGGAATATGTGATAAAACTCTTTTTTGACAAAAACCAAGAATTGTTTCATAGCCTTAATCCGCTTTATGCTCAGCCTGACGGGCGAGCCGTTGAAACACATCGTCCATAGTAGCCGAATTGTAAGTCTTCTTCAGATTGGCGGGAGTATCGAGCGCCTTTATTCGGCCATTCACCATAATGGATATACGGTCGCAATATTCGGCTTCATCCATATGATGGGTGGTAACGAATACGGTGATTCCTCTATCAGCGGCTTGATAAATCAGTTCCCAAAACTGCTTTCTCGTAGCGGGGTCTACTCCTCCGGTCGGCTCGTCAAGAAAAACGATTCTCGGTTCATGAAAGATGGAAACTGAAAAGGCGAGCTTCTGCTTCCACCCCAAAGGAAGACTCTTCACCAACGTATTCCGCTCCGCCAAAAGGCCGATACGTTCTAACAGCTCATCCGTCTTACGGGCAATCTCCTTTCTCTCCATACCGTAAATGCCCGCAAAGAGGCGGATGTTTTCCCACACTTTCAAATCTTCATAAAGGGAAAACTTTTGACTCATGTAACCAATATGGTTCTTCACTTGCTCGGCTTCCTTGAAAATGTCATAACCTCCTACCCTACCCACACCTGAAGTTGGCTTACTCAGTCCGCAAAGCATACGCATGGCCGTGGTCTTTCCCGCCCCGTTAGCTCCTAAAAAACCGAATATTTCACCCTGATGAACCGAAAAAGAAATGTGATCTACTGCAATAAAATCGCCGAAGCATTTCGTCAAGCGATCTACCTCTATCACCGGCTTCTCCTCCTTATCGCTATGCTTTCGCTCTAAAGGAAGCGGGCAAAGGATACCTTCAAAACGGTGAAGGATTTCGACAGGCGTATCTATTCCGTGAATGCGTCCGTGATTAATGAAAGCGATACGGTCGCATAATCGGGCTTCATCCATGATGGGAGTAGAGACAACAATTGTTATGCCCAAGTCACGCAAATGCCTGAGCATCTGCCAAAACTCCTTGCGTGATACGGGATCGACTCCCGTCGTCGGCTCGTCAAGCAACAATACCTCCGGTTTGTGTATCAAAGCGCAACTAAGGGCTAACTTCTGTTTCATTCCTCCTGAAAGGGCCCCCGCACGCCGATTTCTGAAAGGCTCTATCTGTTGATAGATATCCTTGACCAAGTCGTAGTTTTCACGCACCGTAGTATGGAAAACAGCGGCGAAAAAATTCAAGTTCTCTTCCACCGTAAGGTCTTGATAGAGTGAGAAGCGGCCGGGCATGTAACCAACCTTTGTGCGAATTTCCTTATAGTTCCTCACCACGTCCAAACCGCACAAAGAAGTTCGTCCACTGTCGGCTAACAACAGCGTAGCGAGTATTCTGAACATCGTGCTCTTTCCTGCTCCGTCGGGACCTATCAAACCGAATATCTCGCCTCGACGCACGGAAAAGGATACTTCGTCTAACGCCTCTACTTCGCCATAACGCTTACTTACCCTATCCGCTTCGACCACTATATCCATTCCCGGTTTTTCGCTATTCATCTTTTGATTTTCTTATTCCTCCGTACATGCCTATCTTCAACATACCGTCGTTACGCACGGAAACCTTTACGGCATAAACCAGATTGGCTCGCTCGTCTTTCGTCAAAATCGTCTTAGGAGTGAACTCTGACTGGTCGGAAATCCACGTAACGACTCCGGGATACGCCTTCGACTCCGAATTACCATAGTCGGCGTATACGGTTACCTTATCCCCTATCTTTATGTCCGCCAACTGCTCTGAAGTGATGTAGGCACGCAAATACATTTGGTCTACCTCACCTACCTTGAATAGCGGACGACCCACCGTAGCCAGTTCTCCCGCCTCGGCGTACTTAGCCAATACAACCCCCTCTACCGGAGACAGCACCCGGCATCTCTTCAGTTGGTCTTCTATCTGCGCTATCTGTGCGCTCAACGAGTTGCCCTGCTCCGTCAGACTGTTCGAGCTATTGGTTAAAGACGATTCCTGCGCTACCAACTGCCGATCAAGCAACGCAATCTGCGCCTCCCAATCGTCCAATTGCTTTCGGTTACCGGCATCCATTTTCCAGAGGTTCTCCGCCCGATCCCTTTCCCGCTTCGCCGTGGTCAACTGTTGTTTTGTCACGGCTATCTGTTTCGCCAAATCAGGCCTCTGATTCTCCACAGATTTGATGTTAGCCTCTAACTGTAGTTTCTTCAAATAGAGTTGCACGGTATCTACTAATGCAATTTCCTCTCCCACCTTCAACCGCACACCTTCTTCCGCATCCATACGAAGCAGTTTACCTGCTACTTCTGAAGAGACTGTAACCTCCGTAGCCTCAAACGTACCGGTGGCATCGTAGTCCGGTAAACGGCTTGTGCAGGAAGTAGCCACAATCAACGGCACTACTCCCCATAACCCCGATTTAATAAGATTCCGCATATCCATAAGTCTTTACTTACTCCTCTCCTATATTATATTTTAGCTGATAGATGTTTTGTAGCCGCTGAATCTCGTGAACTGACTTGGCCTGTCGAGCCATATTTTCGTTGGTCAGTTCACGTAGCATTTCTGTCACCGTTAAGGTTCCATTGGCGACCTTCGCCTCTGCCGAACGACGAATATTAGTACGGAGACGGATGATTTCATCATCCTCCTTCATCTGCTCCTCCAACGCCGTAATCGCCTTATCCTGCCTCGTCATTTCCAAACGGGTATTGAAAAGGAACACTTCACGGTTGCTCTCTAACCGTTGCAGCTTATTCTCGATGTTTTTCCTATCGTTCTTCAGTGTATAAAGACTGCCAAAATTCCATGAAAGGCGTAACCCCGCCACATAATAAGCCGAAAACTCATCCTTTAAGATGTTCAACCCCGGATTGCCGTAAGCGCCTTGCACAAATAAACCGATGTTAGGCATATGACGTGCGTTCAAGGCTTCACGCTCCACATTCAGCCCCATCGCTTGCGCATTTAATAGAGAAAGTTCAGGTCTTTTAACCTCACTTAATACAGATACCGTCTTCTCTGGAACAGGTTTTGTTAGAACGGTCTCGGAAGAAAGTTCCTCCCCCGTCAGTAGCGACAGCATCTTCAGGTAAGCCTCACGGGAGCTTTTCAGTTCTATCTCCTTCTGTCGTGCGCCCAACTGTTCCGCCTTCACGGCATCGAGATCAGCCTGATTAGCGACACCATTCGTTATGTAAGCACCGATTTGTTTGTAGTTTCTTTCGAGTTCCTCCTGAAGCAGAGCGTTATGTTTCAATTGCTCATCCAATAGCAAGATTCCAAAATACAGGTCATTCACTCGCTCGTTCAAAGCGTACATATCTACATCTAACCTGCTCTTTTCGATATTCGCTTCAGTCTCTGTCCGTTTTTTCTTCATCTTCATCTCTCCACCATCCCATAAGTTCTGCCGCATCTCTACAGCCACCTGATACTGATCTTTGGGCAACGTGATGTCCACTCCCGGCACTTCAAACGGCAATTGCGTCACATCACTTTGATAAGATACTTTTCCAGACATGGAGAATTGGGGCAGATACCCTTTCACCACATTCTCCAATGTATACGCTTTAGTCTTCTCCACCAACCCATACTGGCGTACCAGTGGATAGTTGTCCCTTGTCTTCCGCAGACATTCCTCTAACGTAATTTGCCCGCTCACCGTTTCCGGGAGCAAACAGAGTAACCAAGAAAATATAAGAAATGCTTTCTTCATACATCCCAAGTTTTCTAATGATATTATCTTCCGCAAGAAACAAAAAACCGGAACACATCAACGTATTGGAAATTGATATGCCCGGGAATCATGAAAACGTCATCAGTAAGAAACAGCCTTACGGAATGCGCTTATTTCGAGAATTCCTTTATCCGCTGTTCCTCGTCCAATTTACAAATCAACAAAGTATTGTCCTTTTCCACCACGATGTAGCCGTCCAAGCCTTGAATAACCACCCGCTTCTCCTCGCTCACGTGGACAATGCAATCACGGCTATCGTACATCCGTACATCAGGCCCCACAGTAGCGTTTCCCGACTCATCCTGCGGCAACAACCCGTGAAGAGCACCCCATGTACCTAAGTCTGACCATCCGAAAGAAGCCGGAAGTACATAGATTTCCTGCACCTTCTCCATCACGGCATAGTCTATCGAGATATTCTCGCAAGTCGGGAAGAACTTCTGAATCATCTTTCCCTCGTCCTCCGTGTAGAAGTACGGGAAGATACGGTCGAATATCTGGGCTATTCCCGGAGCATACACCCGCATCACCGAAGTAATCGTACGCACATTCCATACGAAGATTCCTGCATTCCAAAAATAACTTCCCTCCGCTAGGTAACTCTCCGCCGTGCTTTTATCCGGCTTTTCCTTAAAAGCGTCTACCGTAAACATTTCCTTGTCCGTCAGCAACTGATCTCCGGCGGCAATATATCCGTACCCCGTCTCTGGCCGTGTAGGTTTAATGCCTAACGTCACGATGGCACTTCCTTCATCCGTAAACCGGAGCGCTTTTTCAATCACTCTTTTAAATTCCACAGTGTTGGTTACCAAAGCGTCTGAAGGTGTTACAACCATATTAGCGTTAGGATGTTTCTTCTTTATTTTCCAACAAGCGTACGCTATGCATGGAGCCGTATTCCGAGCGCAGGGTTCTGCAAGTATATTACTCTCCGGTATTTCAGGCAACTGCTTATGAACTATGTCAACGTACTTCTCGGAGGTTACAACCCACATGTTTTCCGGAGGACAAATACCGCTAAAGCGGTCTACAGTCAATTGTATTAACGACTTTCCGCACCCCATTATATCTATAAACTGTTTTGGACACTCTGGAGTACTCATCGGCCAAAAGCGGCTACCTACACCACCTGCCATAATCACAATATGGTTGTCCATACTCATTTTTTTATTTTGATTAGGAAAATATTAGCTAAAGTATAAAAAAAAAGAATCATAGACCACTATTGAAAACATTTGAAGCCGTTGTTTTATTTTTTTTAATTCATTCTATGCGTATTTAATTCTAATTTGCACTGGAAACATTAAGAACTCTTGCATACATGGAATTCTTGTACATAAATTGGATGATTGTTGTACAAGAATCGGTCGGTTTATGTACAAGATTCAGGTAAGTGATGTACAAGAACCACGCCAGTTTTGTGAAACTGAATGAGAACATGACAAAAATAGAGTTTCTTCTCTTGCGCATAAAAGAAAATTCCCGATATTTGCCCGATATATTCCAAAAATATTCAAACTAATAGATGTCAAATATGAAAGTTGCTCTTATTTCCGGAATCACCGGTCAGGACGGTTCCTTTTTAGCCGAATTTCTTTTGCAAAAGGGGTATGAAGTACACGGTATCCTGCGTCGTTCTTCCTCTTTTAACACAGGACGTATTGAACACTTATATTTCGACGAGTGGGTTAGGGACATGAAGCAAAAGCGCACTATCAATTTACATTACGGAGACATGACTGACTCTAGTTCATTGATACGCATTATCCAACAGATACAACCAGATGAAATATATAACCTTGCCGCTCAAAGTCACGTAAAGGTATCATTCGATGTTCCCGAATATACAGCCGAAACCGATGCCGTGGGCACGTTGCGCATGTTAGAAGCAGTGCGTATCTTGGGATTAGAAAAAAAGACACGCATATATCAGGCTTCTACCTCAGAGCTTTTCGGTAAAGTTCAAGAAGTTCCTCAAAAGGAGACTACCCCGTTCTATCCGCGCAGTCCGTATGGAGTAGCCAAACAGTACGGATTCTGGATAACCAAGAACTACCGTGAAAGCTACGGAATGTTTGCGGTAAACGGCATCTTGTTCAATCACGAGAGTGAACGGAGAGGAGAAACGTTCGTAACGCGGAAAATCACACTGGCCGCCGCACGCATCGCGTTAGGAGAGCAAGACAAGTTGTACTTGGGCAATCTGAACGCCCGCCGCGACTGGGGATACGCCAAAGACTACGTGGAGTGTATGTGGATGATTCTGCAACACGACACGCCGGAAGACTTTGTCATAGCAACGGGAGAAATGCACACCGTACGGGAGTTTGCTACGTTAGCCTTCAAAGAGGTAGGCATAGAACTTCGTTGGGAAGGTGAGGGACTAAACGAGAGAGGTATTGATATGGCTACGGGAAAATCATTAGTTGAGGTAGATCCGAAATATTTCCGTCCGGCAGAAGTTGAACAATTGTTAGGTGATCCAACAAAAGCTAAAACTTTACTTGGATGGAATCCCCGCAAGACTTCGTTTGAAGAGTTGGTCCGCATCATGGTCCGTCATGACATCGAGAAAGTAAAACGAATGATAGCCAACAAGCATGAATAATTAGTATGGAAAAGAATGCTAAAATATACGTAGCGGGACATCACGGACTGGTGGGTTCCGCCATTTGGAAGAATTTACAAGAAAAAGGATATAATAATCTGGTAGGGCGCACGCATAAGGAACTTGATCTATTGGACAGTATAGCTGTGCGCCACTTTTTCGATGAGGAACAGCCGGAATACGTATTTCTGGCGGCGGCTTTCGTGGGAGGCATCATGGCAAACAGTATTTATCGCGCCGACTTCATTTATAAAAATTTGCAAATACAACAAAACGTTATCGGAGAGAGCTTCCGACATGGCGTAAAAAAATTACTGTTTCTTGGAAGTACTTGTATTTATCCGCGCGACGCCGAACAGCCGATGAAAGAAGACGTATTGCTTACCTCACCACTGGAATATACAAACGAACCGTACGCCATCGCTAAGATAGCCGGACTAAAAATGTGCGAAAGTTTCAATCTGCAATATGGTACAAATTACATCGCTGTAATGCCTACCAATCTATATGGACCGAACGATAACTTCGATTTGGAACGAAGCCATGTGCTACCGGCTATGATACGTAAGATTCATTTAGCTCATTGCCTTAAAAATGAATATTGGGAAATCATCCGCAAGGACTTGAATCTCCGTCCGATAGAAGGTATTGACGGAACAAGTTCTAAGGAAGACATCTTGAATATTTTACAAAAATATGGAATATGCGAGACGGAAATTACGCTTTGGGGAACAGGTACTCCTCTTCGGGAGTTTCTCTGGAGTGAGGAAATGGCTGACGCTAGCGTATTTGTTATGGAACATGTGGATTTCAAAGATACATATAAAGAAGATGAAAGAGACATACGAAACTGTCACATTAATATTGGGACAGGGAAAGAAATTACAATTCGCCAGTTGGCAGATCTTATCATAAAGACCATAGGGTATAATGGAACGCTGACTTTTGACAACAGCAAGCCTGACGGAACAATGCGTAAGTTGACCGATCCGTCCAAGCTACACGCATTAGGTTGGCATCATAAAATAGACATTGAAGAGGGGGTAAATAAGATGTATAAATGGTATCTTGGCCAATTATCGTGAAATAATTCCCTCTAATTAATATTATCATTATATTTGCACATGTCAACACAAAGTGTGCAAAAGGCAATGGAACAAAGTTTTATAGCTTACATTGAAAATAGCATTAAGAATAATTGGAATAGGGAAGCCCTGACTGACTATAACGGGGCTACCCTTCAATATAAAGACGTGGCCCGAAAAATAGAAAAGCTCCACATTATTTTTAGGGAAAGTGGAATCCGCAAAGGGGATAAAATAGCTATATGCGGAAGAAATAGCTCTCATTGGGGAGTGACGTTCCTTGCCACGTTAACATACGGTGCGGTAATAGTTCCAATTCTTCATGAATTTAAAGCGGACAATATACATCATATTGTCAATCATTCCGAAGCAAAACTGCTTTTTGTCGGTGATATGGCATGGGAAAATTTAAATGAAGCCGCTATGCCTCTGTTGGAAGGCATTCTGATGATGGCTGACTTCACGTTGCTCATTTCACGCAGTGAAAGTCTGACACATGCCAGAGAATATCTCAATAAAATGTTTGGAGAAAAATATCCGAAAAATTTCCGTAAAGAACACGTAAAATATTGTGAAGATAGCCCCGAAGAGTTAGCCGTAATCAATTATACTTCCGGCACAACCAGTTATCCGAAAGGAGTAATGCTCCCTTACCGTAGCTTATGGTCTAATATGAAATTTGCTTTCGGGGCATTACCGCTACAAGCGGGAGACAAAGTCGTTTCCATATTGCCTATGGCGCATGCGTACGGATTAGCTTTTGAATTTTTATACGAATTTATCACGGGATGCCAAGTTTTCTTTTTAACCAGAATCCCTAGTCCTAAGATTATTTTTCAGGCTTTTGCCGAGGTGAAACCTAGAATAATCATCGCAGTTCCATTAATTATCGAAAAAATTATCAAGAAAAAAATATTGCCTAAGTTAGAAACACCAGCAATGAAGCTATTGCTAAAAGTTCCGTTCGTTAATGATAAAATAAAATCTTCCGTCCGGGAAGAAATGATTAAAGGGTTTGGAGGGAATTTTATGGCTGTCATTGTTGGAGGAGCTGCTTTTAGCCATGAAGTCGAACAGTTTTTGCGAATGATAGATTTCCCTTATACTGTGGGATACGGCATGACGGAATGCGGTCCGATTATCTGCTATGAGAATTGGAATCATTTAAAGGCGGGTTCATGTGGAAAGGCCGCATTAGGCATGGAAGTACGCATCTTATCAGCTGACCCTGAAAACGTAGCGGGCGAAATTGTCTGTAAAGGTCCCAATGTCATGTTAGGCTATTATAAAAATGAAAAAGCGACTAGAGAAGTCATAGACCAAGATGGATGGATGCATACAGGCGATTTAGCCCTGATGGATACAGAAGGAAATGTCACGATTAAAGGACGTAGCAAAAACATGCTGCTTGGTCCAAACGGGCAAAACATTTATCCGGAAGACATAGAGTATCTTCTTAACGACATGCCTTACGTTTCTGAGAGTCTTATCGTACAACAAAACGGAAAGCTTGTCGGACTTATTTATCCGGATTTTGACGAAGCGTTTGCCAATGGACTAAACACAACGGATATTGAACGAATAATGGAAGAAAATCGAAATAGACTGAATGAGTCATTGCCTACATACAGTCAAATAAGCAAAATAAAAATATATCCTGAAGAATTTGAAAAGACACCCAAAAAGAGCATTAAACGCTATCTTTACCAAGAAGTAAAAGGATGACAAGCTAATTCTAAGAAAATGAATATAAAAAAAATAATATGGATTACAGTCGCTTTGGCGTTCTCCATCTGCTTATCGGCCCAGAACAAAAGCGCCGGCATTAATCTTTCTATCTGGAAAGGAATCAGCACGCAACCACTCGACAGTACACAAACTTCATACATCAATATTGGAGTTTTCTCAACTATGAATCGTTTGAATGGCATTGGCGTCAACCTATTGGGATGTGTCTCGCGCGAAAATATGAGCGGAATACAACTTTCAGGACTATCAAACATAGCGGGCAGGAAAATGAACGGAATACAGCTAGCGGGGTTCACTAATATCAGCGGAAACAGTATGAGAGGAATAGCCGCTACTGGATTGATTAACATTACGGGAAATGACGGAAATGGCGTATTACTGTCTGGACTTACCAACATATCAGGCGATCGGATGGCTGGAGTCATGATGAGCGGATTGATGAATATAACAGGAGAAAAGGCGTCAGGATTCCAATTATCAGGAATGGCCAATATTGCAGGGAAAAGTTTTAATGGAATGATGGTTTCGGGATTTCTAAATGTAACAGGAGAGGACCTCACAGGCATTCAACTTGCCGGAATAGCTAATATTACTGCGGACAAAGCAATGGGTATGCAAATAGGATTATGCAATTACGCCACCAACGCTTGTGGGCTTCAAATTGGATTGATTAATTATTGTCAGAAAGAATTGAAGGGATTTCAATTCGGATTGGTCAATGCCAGTCCTGAAACGAAGACGCAACTACTGTTATATGGAGGAAACACAACCGCCGGAAGCATAGGCGTTCGTTTCAAAAACAGGTTATTCTATACAATTTTGGGACTCGGCGGCTACAGTCTGAACCTCAATGACAAGTTCTCCGCTTCGACTTTTTACCGTGCCGGATTGTCTCTGCCTATTTACAAAGGATTCTCTCTAAGCGGAGATATGGGATATGAACACATTGAATCGCTTAAAAACAAAGGGAACGGAATTCCCAAACGATTATACGCTATCCAGCTGCGCATCAATGCGGAGTACATGATTACGAAAAAGTTCGGAATGTTCGCCACAGGTGGATATGGATGGACACGCCGATACGGACACGCTCATAACTTCGACACGGGAATCATTGCGGAAGCGGGAATCATCATCTCACCCAAGTAAAAACATCAATAGGATTTGAGCGATAATTACCCGTGCGAACATACATAAAGGATATACCGTTGCATAAGCTACAGAGGGATTGTCGCCCGGAATAGTATCGTTGGCATAGGTCAATGCCATTGGATTAGCCATACTTCCACATAACATACCAGTCACAGATCCAAAATCAATCTTCATCACCTTAAACGCAATAACGCCTACTATCAATGTCGGCACAATGGTCAATCCTGCTCCCAATCCAATCCAAAGCAACCCCTCAGGTCTGAACACCGTAGCGAAGAAATGAGCTCCGGCATCCAGTCCGAGGCAGGCCAGATACATGGAAAGCCCCAAAGCGCGAAGCATAAGGTTAGCGCTACGGGTAGTATAAGTAATCATATGTATGCGAGGCCCAAATGTGCCCAAAAGGATTCCTACAATTATAGGTCCTCCGGCTAAACCCAACTTTACAGGAGTGCTAATGCCGGGAAAGGAAAATGGAACGGAGCCCAAAGCTAATCCTAGCACAATACCGATAAACACAACAATCAGATTTGGTTCTTTTAAGCTCTTAATAGCGTTGCCAAGTACCTTTTCCACATTATGAATAGCGGCGGCCTCCCCTACTACCGTCAAACGATCACCCAACTGAAGAACCAATTCAGGGGTAGCCAATAACTGCACTCCCGAACGATAGACCCGGCTGATATTGATACCATAGTGGTTTCTTAACCGCAATGCGCCAAGCTTTTTGCCATTCAACTCCGGACGCGTCACGACGATACGCTGCGAAATCAACTCGCTGTCTATAGCGTTCCAATCAATGTCTTCCTTATTCCAGTCTGTGTGCTCTTGCTCACCGAAAAGCACGGTCAGTGCCATTGCGTCCTTCTCCGAAGTTACAACGAGCAAGCGGTCACCTTCCTTCAATACCTTTTCGGAAGTAGGGATACTGACGTGCCCGTCTCTCCAAAGGCGAGAGATGACAAACTTTGTGGGACTAAGGTGGGCTATCTCCTTAACGCTCCTGTTGAATATGGCGGGATTGTGTACCTGAAAGGCGGCTATATAAGTCTTGTTCGCATCATCTTTCTCTGGTATCTCCAAGTCTTCTTTACGAACTAGCGCCTTACGAATCAGCAATATGGCAAGGATGACTCCAAGCACTCCCAAAGGATAGGTAACGGCGCATCCTAATGCCGGAGTACTGCCGTTCAGTCCCATTTGCTTCAGTGTCTGCTGAGCTGCTCCGAGCGCCGGAGTATTGGTCGTGGCTCCGCAAAGAATTCCCACCATATCGGGCAACGAGACTCCTGTGAGAGAAGACATCAACACGGCCATCAACGTACCTAGCAGCACAACTCCAAGAGCAAGCATATTCAAAGTAATCCCTCCTTTCCGGAAAGAGCTAAAAAAGCCCGGTCCTACTTGAAGCCCGAGCGCATAGACAAATATGACAAGTCCAAAGCTCTCCGCATAGTTCAACATCTGGGAATCGACCGAAAGACCAAAATGACCCGCCAAAATGCCCGTGAAGAAAACAAACGTGACGCCAAGTGACACGCCTCTGAAATGAATCTTACCTAAACCAAGCCCTACGGCGGATATTAAGGAAAGTACAACGACGGCCTGTAAGGCGGAACGCTCGACAAAAAGACTATACAACCAATCCATAAATAAAGATTCCGAAAAACAAGGCGCGAAGATAGAAACTATTTGTTCCACCGCAAAAGAAGCTCATCCAAAAAAGGAAGAGCGGAACCGTCGAGCCGAAGAGAAAAACAATTCGATAAGGTTGGAAATCCGTAATCAAGGGAAAAATATCCGCAATCCGATTAATGGGAAAGACGTTTTTTTTCCGACCTTTGCCCGGCTAAAAAATAGATATATGTTATGACACTGGATGAATTTCTTAAACACGTGGAGCAAAGACTCCCGCTCAATACGGAAGAGATACAACTCTTTATGAACGAGATGAACGATGAAGCGAGGCGCATCACCTGTGAAATGAATAATGTTTACCACACGCAAGAGGAAATAAGAGAACTGTTCGCGAAGCTAACAGGGCAGCCTCGGAACGATTCGCTACGCATATTCCCGCCGTTCTACACCGATTTTGGAAAGAATATCCGAGTGGGGCGGAACGTCTTCATCAACGCCTGCTGTCATTTTCAGGACCACGGTGGAGTGACATTGGGCGATGGCTGTCTCATCGGACACAACGTGGTGTTCGCCACGCTGAACCATGATCTCCACCCGGAGCGACGGGCGGCGATGACTCCATCTCCCATCACATTAGGACGGAACGTTTGGGTTGGCTCCAACTCGACCATACTGCAAGGTGTGACCATAGGCGACGGCGCGGTTATCGCGGCGGGAGCCGTAGTAACGAAAGACGTTCCGGAAAACACCGTCGTAGCAGGCGTACCGGCCAAGCGTATCCGAAAAGTCATCGAAAACGGAGAGCGATGAGCGGAACAGACAAGGCGGCGGGACTACTGGCGCTCATCCGCGAGGGAAGGCCCATGACACTGAAGCAACAGTTAAAGTTGACGGTAGCCCTCAGTATTCCATCGTTCGTGGCGCAATTGTCAAGTATCGTCATGCAGTATATCGACGCTTCTATGGTGGGTAGCCTCGGGGCGAACGCTTCGGCCTCCATAGGTCTTGTATCCACCACGACATGGCTCTTCAGCGGGTTGTGCGGAGCGTGCGCCACAGGATTTTCCGTACAAGTGGCCCACCGTATCGGGGCGGGCGACTGGGAGGGGGCGCGGACTGTACTGCGCCAATCTGTCACGGCGACCCTAACTTTCGGCTTACTGTTGGCTATCGTGGGAGTGTCCATCAGCGGAGCGCTCCCCCACTGGTTGGGAGGAGACCCGTCTATCCACCGCGACTCCTCGCTTTACTTTCTCATTTACTCGCTCTTCCTTCCGGTGCTGCAACACAACTTTCTCGCGGCCGGAATGCTACGGTGCGGAGGTAACATGCGTATTCCAAGCTTGGCAGGAGTGATGATGTGCGCGCTCGACGTGGTGTTCAATTTCTTTTTGATATTTCCTTCGCGCGATGTTCACCTGTGGGAAGGCATGAAGCTTTTCGTCCCCGGAGCCGGATTGGGGGTAGAAGGAGCGGCGTTGGGCACGGTATTGGCCGAGACCGCGGCGGCGGGATTGTTGGCGTGGTATCTTTTCTTCCGTTCGCCCCAACTGAGCCTGAAGGGTCGGCGGGGCCGCTTCCTGCCAACAAGGGACACGCTGAAACGGGCCTTGCGCACCAGTCTTCCGATGGGTGTGGAACACGCCGTCATCTGTGGAGCGCAAATCATGACTACCGTCATCGTGGCGCCGTTAGGCGTGTTTGCCATAGCCGCTAACTCATTCGCCATTACCGCCGAAAGTCTATGCTACATGCCGGGGTACGGCATCGCCGACGCGGCCACCACATTAATAGGACAAAGTCTGGGCGCGGGTCGGCAACAGCTTACGAAACGTTTCGCCTATATCACCGTCTTTATGGGCATGGCCGTCATGGGGCTGATGGGGGCGGTCATGTACGCCGCCGCCCCGCAAATTATCGGCGCTATGACTCCAATCAGTGAAATCCGTGAGCTAGGTGTGATGGCCCTGCGCATCGAGGCCTTCGCCGAGCCGATGTTCGCCGCCGCTATCGTTTCCTACGGTGTTTTCGTGGGAACGGCCCGCACGCTCGTTCCTTGTCTAATGAACTTCTTCAGCATCTGGGCCGTTCGCCTCTCACTGGCCGCCACGCTTGCGCCCTCGATGGGGCTGAAGGGAGTATGGGTAGCCATGTGCGTCGAACTGTGCTTCCGCGGCTCCATCTTCCTCATCCGCCTTCTCCGAGGGCGATGGATAGCGCAGGTGATTCCCATCGGAGGAGGTTCCAAGAATCCCTCGGAGTAACCGATTGCATCTCCGCCTAAGGCCGACAGTCCCATTCACCCCAAAGTCGTTTCTCAAACAAGGGATTCACTTGGTAGCTACCTTGACGTTCACTTGGTAGCTACCTTGACATTCACTTGGTAGCTACCTTGACATTCACTTGGTAGCTACCTTGACATTCGCTTGGTAGCTACAAAGTGAGTCCCGTCATTGAGAAAAGCGCATCGCTAAAGTCATTGATGACTGCGTATCAGATATTTAGAAATCCATGCGCATATTCAAGAGAAGCGTTGGAGTCACCCCCACGGAATACCGCAAGGCCCAAGCCTGAATCATGCGATAAGGCATAACATACAGCGAGCCCGCAGACGAGTAACGACTCGCCGCGGGCTCGCTGACATTTTCATGACCGTCACCCGGCCTCCAATGCGTTAGCGCTTGGCCATCACGTAACGGATAAGGGCATAGCCGCCGAACACTTGAAGCAGCATACCCGGTATGCCGATACGGAAGTCCTGCAATCCGGCCATAAGGCTACCCGTATATCCCCATTCGGCCAAAGAGCCAAGTACCTGATAGAAGAGTACCACGCCGAACAGCAGAAGGACGGATACCTTCTTGAAATGCCAAGCGGCGTAACCCGCTCCGGTGGCCAACAGTACGGATTTGGTCAGAATAATCGGAAGCATGGCGGGAGCCGGCATGCCGAACAGCCACGAATTGATGAGAGGAGAAAACAAAGCCGTCAGCAGTCCAACCCTCCATCCATATTTATAAGCTCCTACAAGAGTGAAGAAATAAATGGGTAGCCATGTCATCCCTCCCTGTGGAACAAGGTGGAAAAGCTGAGGAAGGGCGATATTGCCCAACACGAATAACGAAGCCGCCAAGTAAGTCCTCACGTTACTGTACGGCAGAGAATGAAGTCTCACAGTTGTTTCCATAACATACATTATTTTATTGTTAAACAATTCATCTTACAAGGTTTCCTGTTTCAATCGCTCAACGTAAGCGTCTATGCGTTGCATTTCCTTCGGAATGTCAATCCCCTGTGGACAGTGCGGACTGCACTGATTGCAGCCAATGCAATGATTAGCCTGACGCAATTTCGGAACACTACGGTCGTATCCCACCAGATAAGCCCTTCGAGCTTCCCGATAATGGCTATCCTGCTTGCTTTGGGGCATATTCCCCTCATTAAGGCACTTGTTATAATGCAACAAGATGGCGGGGATGTCCAGTCCGTAAGGACAAGGCATACAATATTTGCAGTCATTACAGGGAATAGTATCGAACTGCATCATCAGTGTAGCCGTATCGTGCAGGAAGACCACCTCCTCCTCGGTGAGCGGCTTCAGCGGCGAATAGGTGTTCAGGTTATCCTGCAAGTGCTCCATGCGTGTCATGCCGCTCAGGACAGTAAGCACGTCCGGATAACTTCCGGCGTAACGGAACGCCCACGAAGCCACGCTCAGTTCAGGCTCCCGTTGCTTCAGGCGGGCTACGATATTGTCCGGCACATTCGACAGGCGGCCTCCAAGCAGAGGCTCCATAATGACGGCCGGAATATTCCTTTTCGCCAACTCATTGTACAGATACTCGGCGTTGGTATTGTTCGAGTTGATTTGCTTTGCGTAACGCCAGTCGAGGTAGTTCAGCTGTATCTGCACAAAGTCCCATTGATATTCGTCGTGACGGGAGAGCAAATAATCGAACACCCGAATATCCCCGTGATAAGAAAACCCGAGGTTACGGATGCGGCCCGCCTTTCGTTCCTCTAACAAGAAATCCAATACGCCGTTCTTGACATATCTTGCTTCATATTCTTCCATACCGCTCCTCCCCATTCCAATGCCGTGCAACAACAGATAATCTATATATTCCACTTGAAGTTGCTTAAACGAGTTGTGGTACATGGCGAGCGACTCCTCACGGCTCCATGTAGACGGAGCAAAGTTGGACAGCTTGGTGGCGATGAAGTACGAATCGCGCGGATGACGGCTAAGGGCGATACCCGTAGCCTTCTCCGATTGTCCGCGGCAATAAGCCGGGGACGTATCAAAGTAATTGACCCCATTGGCTATGGCGTGGTCTACCATCCGGTTGACCATCTCTTGGTCTATCCCCTCGTTTCCTTCCCTCGCCGAGCGTCCGCCCACGGAAGGCAGACGCATCATGCCGAAGCCGAGCAGCGACACGCGGTCTCCCGTCTTTGGATTAGTCCGGTAAGTCATTCCGGCGGAAGACGTTTTTTCCCCTTCCGGACTCTTGGCGTTTTCCTTACCTCCGCAAGCCGTCAACCCGACGGTGGCCGCTCCTGCGGCTCCCATCACCTTGAAAAAGTCACGGCGAGTTATCTCTTTCTTATCTTTCATATCAGTAGTTTTCTAATCAATTAAGGTATCAAATGAATATTCTATCGCCTTCTATGTATCTATAATTATATAGTACGATGAACCTCGTGGCCTTCCACATAAATGGCGCTGAACGGACGGGAGGGACAAAGATTCTCGCACGCTCCGCAACCGATACAACGCTCCACATTGACCACGGGAATCTTGGGTGAATCCGGGTCGGAAGCATCCGAAGCGACCATCTGTATAGCACCGGTCGGACAATGACGAGCGCAATTACCGCATTCCACACCGTCAGTCAATGGAACGCAATTCTCCTTCACCCACACAGCGTGACCTATCTGCGTAGCTGACTTATCCTCACGGGTTATTGGGCGAATAGCTCCCGCCGGACATACATCCGAACACTTCGTACATTCCGGACGGCAATAGCCCCGCTCATAACTCATCTCGGGCTGCATCAGCTTCAGCAGGTTCGTCGAGGGACGAAGCACACCGTTAGGACAAACGGACACGCACAGCTGACAAGCCGTACAGTGTTGGGCGAAATGCCTTGCGCTCCACGCTCCGGGAGGCACAAGCGAAGTTGCCCGCTTAGGTGCTTTCTTATCTTCAATGGCAGCCAACCCGCCGTCTACTTTCTTCTCCTGAGCCTTTACCGTCGCTGTTGTGGCTAGTATAGCCGTCGCCGTTAGAAACGAGCGTCGAGCGCCGTCGGGCTTAGCGGATTCTTCCGCTTTCGGCGATGCCGTCACCTTCTTCTGAGGATGACGGTAGTGAATCGCTCCGTGCTTGCACACGTCTATACAATCCATACAAGCCACGCAACGGCTGTAATCTATCGTATGCTTCTTATAATTAATGCACGCTGCCTTACATTTCCGCTCGCAAAGGCCGCAATTCTTGCACTTCTCTTCATCAATTACCAGCTTCAGCCACGAATAACGGGAAAGGAATCCCAACACCGTCCCCACCGGGCAAATGGCGTTACAGTAAGTACGCCCATTCCTCCAAGCCAGAACAAACAAGAAGACAAAAGTAACCAGAGCGATAATAAACGTCGGCAAACTCTTTATCCATACTTCGGTCTCGTAGAAAGCGTAACTGTCCGCACGCTCGGCAAAGTAGGCCAACAGATTATTGCCCCAAGCGTAAAGCGGCAGAAACAGATTATTGGCTATACGCCCGTAGGAGCTATAAGGAGCCAATAAAGCGACCAACGAACCGACACCGGCCACCAACGCCACGATAAACAAGAGCAATACGCCGTAACGCACCCACTTCAACTCGGGAGAATACGAAAAACGGTATTTTTTTTTCCGCTTGCCGCTAATCCACGACACGACATCCTGCATCACGCCCAACGGACAGATAACGGAACAATATACTCGCCCCAACAAGAGCGTTAACACTACAAGAAAAACAATCACTCCCACATTCAATGCCAATACAGCGGGAAGGAACTGAATCTTAGCCATCCAACCTAACCAAGCGTGCACCGTTCCGGTAAAGTCAAGAAACAGCAACGTCACAGCAGCAAGACATAGAACAGCAAGCGTTAATCTGATTTTACGTAGCATAAAAAATACATTCAATTTAAGATTCTTAATCATTCAATTATTATCACGCTGCAAAAATAATTGATAAAAATAAAAACCGGAACATATAAATTACAGATATTATTACCAAAATTACATATACACGACAAATATGCTATCTTTTGAGCTCCACTTTACAGAATAAAAATAAAATATAGAAACCGTAAACATGGTTACATAATCCGTAAAACGGGTTATGGCCAGACATGGATTATCCTCTATCTTCGCAAAAATTAAAAAAGCCCCTTAATCAATACAGATTATAAAAAAGAGGTATTGGTATTAAAGACAATTATCAATAATAGAATGAAAGAAAACGATACATTAGACATCAGAACAGTATATGAATGTAATCAATGTTTAGGCAGTAAAACACTTCATCCACAAGCAAGTATCATTAATCTTGAAAAAAATAGCTTAAAAGGAAATGCCGTTAAATTTGAGTTCTATGCCATCTTGCTAATCGAAGAGTGTCCGAATGGTTGTTGCTGTTGCGGACGGAAATACTACGATTATTCGAACGCTACGATGGTATTTCTCAATCCCGGAGAGATATTCCGCATGAGTAAAAACAATACGCTACCCGACAAAGGTTGGCTTTTAGCGTTCCATCCTGATCTGTTGTTTCGTACTTCGTTAAAGAACCATATCAAGAATTATACATTCTTTGAATACCAAAAAGAAGAAGCTCTGCATTTGTCCAGACGCGAAACAGCCACAGTAACGTGCTGCCTTGAACATATTGAGGAGGAGCTCCACTACCCTATAGACACACACACTAGTACTATATTATCACGCCATATAGAATTACTGTTAGATTATTGTTCTCGTTTTTACGAAAGACAGTTTATCATGCGAGAGAACAAAAACAAAGAGATTGTGAAAAAAGTGAAAAAGATGCTTGATGAATATATCCGTTCAACCAGACTTCAAATGGAAGGATATCCCAAGCCTGAATACTTCGCAGAAAAGTTAAAGCTATCAACTGCGTATTTTAACGATTTATTAAGATTTGAGACTGGCAAAACATTAGATGAACACTTCCAAATTAGGCGAATGGCAATGGCTAAACAAATGCTGTTATCACCGGAATACACGGCGACAATTGTATCCAATCGTTTAGGATTTAAAAGTGTGCAATATTTCAGTCTAATATTTAAAAGAATAACAGGAATAACTCCCAACGACTATCGCAACTCGCAGAACTAGCTTTTTTATGGACAAATTTCACTACGAATTATATGATATTCAAAAGTTTCGAGAAATTAATATTAGGAAAGAGGTTGGTTTAACTTTTGGAAATGTTAAATCGAGCCCTTTCCTAACACATTATCTCTTCCTACAGTGCGACTCTCGAATATGCCGGAAGGTCAATCGAGCAAAAATCCTTATCCAAATATTTAAAGTATCCCGTAATGGCAATCATGGCCGCATTATCCGTGGTATAGCTGAATTTAGGTATAAAGATGTTCCAACCATATTTCCGGGCATGTTCATGGAAAGCGTTTCGCAAACCGTTATTAGCGGATACACCTCCGGCTACAGCTATCTCCTTTATACCATATTGCTTGGCGGCTTTCCTCAATTTATCCATCAATATATCCACTACTGTTGCTTCAAGCGATGCGGCCAAGTCCTCTTTATGACGCTCAATAAAATCCGGTTCCTCTTTCAGCCAGTTCCGCAAGGAATAAAGGAAAGAGGTTTTCAGCCCACTAAAGCTATAATCTAACCCGGGTATATGTGGTTTACTGAAAGCATACGCTTGCGGATTTCCCTGCCGGGCCAACTTGTCGATGATAGGGCCACCCGGATAGCCAAGCCCCATAACTTTAGAGCATTTGTCTATAGCCTCTCCTGCGGCGTCATCTATCGTCTGTCCGAGAATCTCCATATCATTGTACGCCTTAACCAATATGATTTGAGAATTCCCTCCAGACACCAATAAGCAAAGAAAGGGGAACCTCGGCTGAACCGATTCTTCTCCCTCTACTTTAATAAAATGGGCCAACACGTGACCTGTTAAGTGATTAACGTCTATTAGTGGGATGTTTAGAGAACGAGCAAATCCTTTCGCAAAAGAAACGCCGACCAACAAAGAACCCATCAATCCGGGACCGCGCGTAAAAGCAACGGCGCTCAACTCCTCTTTCGAGACTTCCGCACGTTTCAATGCCTCATGAACTACCGGAACAATATTTTGCTGATGCGCCCGCGAAGCCAATTCAGGGACTACTCCTCCATAAGCTTCGTGAACAGCTTGACTCGCTACAACATTGGAAAGCAAATATCCGTCTTTAATAACAGCTGCGGAAGTATCATCACAAGAAGATTCAATTCCTAATATTATTACGCTCATAAATTACTTAAAACATTAAACGGTGCAAAAGTAATGATAAAACCATGATGCGTAACGAACTATTTTATATTTTTGTTCGCAAAATAAAGTTCATCATTTATCAAGACACTAAAAAAGACTATACGGTGGATCGTCGGCATTATACTGGGGGTATATATCGGCGCTATTGTCTTGTTGAATATACCCAATATTCAACGGGCATTGGGTATATTAGTTGCCAAAGAATTAGCCACGACTTTAAATACACACATAGAAATAGGTAGAATCAATATTGGATTACTAAACCGTATCATCATCGATGACGTTCTGCTAAATGACCAAAGTGGTAAAGAGTTGTTGAAAGCGGCTCGATTATCCGCAAAATTCGATATTCTTCCTTTATTTGAAGGAAAGATTTCTATCAGCAATGTACAATTATTCGGATTTCAGGTGAACTTAAACAGAAAGACTCCTGATGCTTCTCCAAACTTCAAGTTCATCATAGACGCTTTTGCGTCAAAAGATACAATAAAAAAAGAAACTTCTCTAGATTTACGCGTCAATTCGCTTTTAATCCGACGAGGTAAGTTAGCTTACGATGTCCTTTCTGAAGCCGAGACTCCCGGAAAATTCAATACCAAGCACGTCCGGCTTCAAAATATCATCGGGAGTTTGTCGCTAAAAGCATTGAACAAAGATTCCCTTAATATAGGAATAAAACGGCTAAGCTTGGATGAAAAAGCGTCAGGTTTTTCTCTCAAAAAATTAGCGTTTAGGCTAACCGCCAATCAAAAGCGAATGAATATCGAAAATTTTAATGTCGAACTACCACAAACGTCTTTGAACTTAGATACCATTCGCGCTACATATGACAGTTTAAAGGCTTTTGAAAATTTCACCGAACAGGTTCACTTCTCATTGCGCACATTGCCGTCGTCTATCACTTTGAAAGACCTGTCTCCTTTTATTCCAACATTTGTAAACTTCAATGAACCAATAACGTTGGATATGGCTATAAGCGGGACAATTGACCGATTGAACTGTTCTCATTTAAGTCTCACGGCTGATAATCGCCAAGTTCAACTCTTGGGAAACCTTACCATTCAAGGATTATCACGTCCGCAAAGCGCTCGTATGTTCTGCACGTTCTCTACTATAAAAGCCAATGCGCATGGCGTAAGCTTCTTGCAGCGAAACTTAACTCCTAAGGAAAGTAAAACGTCTCCCATGTTAGAGCGATTGGGAGACGTTAGTTTTCGTGGAAACGTATCGGGACACTTTTCCAATTTTATTGTGAACGGACAATTGGATACTTCTCTTGGAGGTATCAAGACCGACCTGACGCTAAGTTCGGACAGGGTTAATCATTCGTTAACTTATTCCGGAGCTGTTGAAACAAAAAGTTTTGAATTGGGTAGACTGCTAAATAACGGGAAAGTCGGAAATATAGTTTTTAATATGGAAGTGAATGGCGAAAAGGCTGTAAACGGATCTCCGGCCATTGATATGAAAGGTGTCATTTCCTCTATAGAATACAATAAATATAAATACGGAAATATACTCCTTGACGGGAAATACGAATCAAAGGGATTTAATGGAAGCGTTACATTAAACGATCCGAACGGATCTGTCTATGCGAACGGGAGTGTAGACATGTCTTCTGAAGTGCCGACGTTTAATTTTATCGCTTCAGTAGATGGGGTTCGCCCTAACGCCCTGAACCTTACTCGACTTAAATCAGACATGGAAGTTTCTCTCAAGGTAAAAGCGAATTTTGCAGGTAACTCCATAGATGAAATAATAGGAGAAATCAACGTTGACAGTTTAAGATTTGTCAAGGCAGATAAAGATTACTTTCTGAAGAATATAAATATTCACACTGTACGACAGGACAAGAAAAATCACTTCAAACTATCTTCCGAGTTTCTTACCGCTGACTTAGAAGGCAATTTTCAATATCGTACACTGCCCAACAGTGTACTGAATATCGCACGAAAATATGTACCTTCACTGTTGCCGAACTCTAAAACAATAGAAGAAGCTCATAATGATTTCCTATTTGATATAAATATATATAATGTGGACATTCTGTCTTCCGTTTTCGAAATACCCTTGACCATATATACGCATTCTACCCTGAAAGGGTGTATCAACGACACGCTTCAACGCTTGCGCATAGAAGGATATTTTCCCCGTCTGCAATATAAAAATAATTATATAGAGTCTGGTATGGTGTTATGTGAAAGTTCTTCCGAATCTATTCGTACGAAAGCCAGATTCACAAATCTGAAGAAAAAGGGTATCATAAATTTATCATTGGATACGCAAGCAAAAAACGATGAAATTAGTGCAACCCTTTATTGGGGGAATGGAGCGAAAGAAACTTATAGTGGAAGATTCTCGTCCGTCGTTAATTTTATGCGTCATGAGAATGAGAAAACGCTAAAGACCGTAGTTGACATACAGCCTACAGATATTATCTTGAATGATACAATTTGGCAAATACATCCTTCTCAGGTTATTATAGATTCTGGAAAGATTGACATTGGAAATTTCTATTTTAGCCATAAGGACCGATATATCCGAATAAATGGAAGGGTCTCTGAAAATCCGGACGATACCGTAAAAATTGATTTGAAAGACATCAACATTGGATATGTATTTGATATAGCTAATGTATCTGATGACGTTGATTTTGAAGGAGACGCTAGCGGAACGGCTTACGCTAGCGGCATACTGAAGACTCCTATCATGAAAACCCATTTATTGGTTCGGAATTTCTCACTCAATCAAGGACTTTTAGGGGAATTGGACATTTATGGAGCATGGGATAATGACAATCGGGGGATTCTTCTGAACGCTTCGATAAAAGACGAGGCTCCTCTGCCAACGAAGGTCAATGGTACGATTTATCCTTTGAAACCAGAAAGCGGTCTCGACTTGAACATCGAAGCGAATGAGCTGAACATAAAGTTTCTTGAACATTACATGAGATCTATCGCGAAAGATGTAAGAGGTAAAGTTACGGGAAATGTGCGCTTATACGGAAAGTTCAAGGGCCTGAATCTAGAGGGAGTAGCTCTTACCGACGCCTCTATGCAGTTCGATGTTCTGAATACTCGCTTTGGCATCAAGGACAGTATACACCTGAGTCCTTCCGGGTTAACATTCAATAATGCTCAGATAACGGATGCGGAAGGACACTCCGGAACAATGAGCGGGTATCTGCGATACCAACACTTCAAGAACATAAACTATCGTTTTGAGGTGTGGGCGAATAATATGCTGCTAATGAATACAAAGGAACCTACAGAAATGCCTTTCTATGGAACAGTGTACGCTACAGGAAACGCCGTCTTATCCGGAGATGTCATAAGAGGATTCAATGCGGATGTCGCGATGACGACTAACCGAAATACGTTATTTACTTACGTAAACGGAAATGTCATGTCTGCAGCTAGTAATCAGTTTATCAAATTTGTTGATAAAACGCCTCGACGTGCCATTCAAGATTCTGTCCTCGTACTTTCCTACTATGAACAAATGCAACAAGAGACTCAAGAACTGGAAAACAGACAAAAAACAGACATACATTTAAACATACTTTTGGACGCAACTCCAGACGCAACCATGAAAATTATTATGGATCCGATAGCAGGAGACTACATTAGCGGAAAGGGAACCGGAAACATAAGGGCGGAGTTCTATAATAAAGGCGATCTGAAGATGTTCGGGAACTATCAGATTAGTCAAGGGCTATATAAGTTCAGTCTACAAGAAGTAATCCGCAAAGACTTTATAATTAGAGAAGGCGGAACAATTAATTTCAATGGAGCTCCCCTAGAGGCCAACATGGATATCCAAGCGTACTATACAGTTAATTCCGCCTCTTTAAATGACTTGATACCTGACGCGTCAAGCATAATCCAACAACCCAATGTCCGTGTAAACTGTATTATGAATCTAAGCGGAGCGTTGACGCATCCAACTATTAATTTGGGAATCGAACTTCCTAACGAAAGAGATGAGATTCAGGCATTGGTAAGGAACTATATCAGTACGGACGAGCAAATGAACATGCAAATACTGTATCTGCTAAGTATCGGAAAGTTCTATACAGAAAACACACGAAACGGCAATCAAAACTCCAATGTCATGTCATCCGTTTTGTCTTCAACTCTTTCCGGACAATTAAACAACGCCTTGTCACAAGTATTCGAAACGAATAACTGGAATATCGGAACTAACCTCAGTACTGGAGATAAAGGTTGGACAGACATGGAAGTAGAAGGCATATTGTCAGGGCAGTTGCTAAACAATCGGCTTTTGGTCAACGGCAATTTCGGCTATCGGGATAATCCTATGGCCAACACTAATTTTGTTGGAGACTTTGAAGCGGAATGGCTGTTAACCCGTTCTGGGGATGTGCGGTTAAAAGCTTACAATGAAACAAATGACCGCTATTATACGAAAACCAACCTGACAACACAAGGCATCGGAATCATGTATAAGAAAGACTTCGACAAATGGAATGAACTTTTCTTCTGGAATAATTGGAAAATAAAAAACGTACGACGACAGAAGAAGGCGGATAAGAAATAGTCTGTCGAAAAGCGAAAAGATAGGCTTTTTTTCTTGTACATCAATCGCTAAAATCTTGTACAACAATCATCCGATTCATGTACAACAACCGGACAGTTCTTGCACATGAGTAAATCCATTCCTTTATTATCGTTTCTTGTCTTTTTCGCATTGGAAAAGCCCTTCATTACTTCATATCACCGTACATTCTGGTTCAGATAACGGAAATCAGTTTAAATCGCTTCTATCTTTGAAGGATAAAAAACTTTTTTAGTTAACTTTGCCCGCATAAATGTACTAACAATTTAAATATTAGGAATGAAAAGAGATAACATTATTTTCGATCTTATTGAGAAGGAGCACCGCCGTCAACTAAAAGGCATCGAGTTGATTGCTTCGGAGAATTTCGTCAGCGATCAGGTAATGCAAGCGATGGGATCTTGCTTAACCAACAAATATGCGGAAGGCTATCCGGGCAAGCGCTATTACGGAGGCTGCGAGGTGGTAGACCAAAGCGAGCAAATCGCGATTGACCGCTTGAAGCAAATCTTCGGTGCGGAATGGGCCAATGTGCAACCTCACTCAGGAGCGCAAGCTAATGCGGCCGTATTCTTAGCCGTACTGAATCCCGGCGATAAATTCATGGGGTTGAACCTTGCACACGGAGGACATCTTTCTCACGGTTCATTAGTCAATACTTCCGGAATTATCTATACGCCATGCGAGTATAATCTGAATAAAGAGACGGGACGTGTCGATTACGACCAAATGGAGGAAATCGCTTTGCGAGAAAAGCCCAAAATGATTATTGGCGGAGGCTCCGCATATTCCCGTGAGTGGGACTACAAGCGTATGCGTGAAATCGCGGATAAGATTGGCGCGATATTTATGGTCGACATGGCGCATCCGGCGGGATTAATTGCGGCGGGATTGCTTGAGAACCCGGTAAAATACGCCCACATCGTTACATCCACTACACATAAGACATTGCGTGGACCAAGAGGCGGTGTCATCATGATGGGTAAAGACTTCCCCAACCCATGGGGCAAGAAGACTCCGAAGGGTGAGATAAAGATGATGTCTCAGTTGTTAGACTCGGCGGTATTCCCCGGCATTCAGGGAGGACCTCTGGAGCACGTCATCGCCGCTAAAGCCGTGGCCTTCGGCGAGATTCTGCAACCTGAATACAAGGAATACGCGAAGCAGGTTCAGAAAAACGCGAAAGTATTGGCGCAGGCGTTAATGGACCGTGGATTCACTATCGTTTCCGGAGGTACAGACAACCATTCCATGTTGGTAGACTTACGTTCGAAATATCCAGACTTGACGGGAAAGGTAGCGGAGAAGGCGTTAGTTTCCGCAGATATCACCGTAAACAAGAACATGGTTCCGTTCGATAGCCGTTCCGCATTCCAGACTTCAGGTATCCGCTTAGGAACGCCGGCCATCACTACCCGCGGCGCAAAAGAGGATCTGATGATTGAAATCGCTGAAATGATTGAGACGGTTCTTTCAAACATTGACAACGAAGAGGTAATCGCACAAGTGCGTGCCCGTGTCAATGAAACGATGAAGAACTATCCGCTGTTCGCTTATTAAGCCTTAGCTTATATGTGACAAACCCGTCATTGACGCAAGTCTCGTCAATGACGGGTTTCTTTTTAGGTACCGCCTTCGAGACACTTAGCTTAAAAATCGGCCATTCTGAAAAACGGCACATTTTATGCGCTCTAGAATGCGATAATTCCGACCGGAGTCCGCCTCGGACGAAAAGAACGCAAGAAAACGGCATTAGCGAAATTCACGAAGTTACCAAACCGTCCTATTGAGTAACATCTGTTTTCTTATAACGCACGATACATTTCTTATCGACAAAGTATCTACCCAGAAATCGAAATATAGATATTTTTGTCCGCTACAGAAAAACGCCTTAACAAGAAGCCGAAAAACGCAGAATCCTCGTCTGATTCGTCGAAAAAGACTTCCGGCGGCGAGCGGAAGAGCCACGGCTCATGAGCGAAAGGGCTACGGCTCGCAAGCGATGGCGCTAACGCTCACGAGAAACAGCCCTTCGCAACAAGAGAGAAAAAGCTTTTCAAATGCTTTCGGAGGCGTATAATAATGTATAATATGCAGTTTTATGCCAGAATATGCGGCGTTTATGCAGTTTTTATGCAGTCCGACCGTCTAAAACGGAATCTTTAGCACAACTTTTCTCGGTGGAAATCTGAAAAATAGCACATTTTAGCGAATAATCTCAAGTAGGGATTCAAAGGTGTATGGCCGCACGTTCTATATATTATTAATGTGTAGGAAGCAGAAAGGCAAAAGCTCCAGACACGGCGAGGCACACTTGAACGCATACCCGCCGTACCCGGAAAGATTATTCAATGTGGAACCTGAAAGGTATGCTATATTTGACATATACCTCCTGCCCGTCCTCCAGTCTGCCGGGTTTCCAACGAGGCATGGCCTTCACCCTCGCAAGGGCGATGGAGTCCAATTGGGGGTCGGTAGAGTGAATCACCTCTTCTTCCGTCACCTCGCCTTCAGGGTTTATGACGAAGCTGACAATGGTAAGCGGCTTTTCACTGTACGAGGCTTTTCCTTCCGGCAGGCTGAGGTGTATGTCCATCAGCTTCTTTAAGGCTTCTTCTCCTCCCGGATACTCAGCCTTCACCGGTACGGCATCCGGCAAGTAAGGGCCGAGATTGATGTCTCCAATCGATACTTTAGGCTTGGAAAAAACAATACCACTACTAACCAGAATCGGAACCGGAGATGTGACCGACGTATCCAATGTGTCCAATTCAGGGTTTATCGACTTTGAGACATCTACATCACCATCGAGTATAATGGGTTCATCCACGACCTTTCCGGCAAGAGGCCCGGCAGGAGACTCTTCAAAAACGGTGTCCACCACCCTCGCCGAAGCCGTGTCCTCTCCGTTCGCTTGCGCTGTCCCGGACGGGTTGCCGCAAGCGACCAACAAGCCCGTCGACAGTCCGAAAAGCGTGACCGCACGCCCGGCGAGCTGACGGCGGCGTAACTCACGTTCCAAGTAACGCACTT
>CASDXF010000018.1 GCA_949285075.1 uncultured Bacteroides sp.
GTTCATCTTGGGCGCTCCGCTCCTCAGCCGATGTGGACTTTCTTCGCTCGGCTCTATCGGTGTTGTCGGGGCGGGATGGGCGGGAACCGCCGCCGTGCTGCTCGGCGTAGCCGTCATCAGCCGGAAGATAAAGAACATCTTCGGCGTGCTGATAGTGGGAGTCATGATAGGCTATGCGGCGGGGGCCGTCATCCAGATACTGCAATATCTCAGTTCGGCGGAACGGCTGAAACTGTTCACCTTATGGTCTATGGGCTCGCTCAGCGGCGTTACGACGGAACAGCTGCGCGTCATGCTGCCTGTCGTAGTGGCGGGACTACTCATTTCCGTCGCCTGCATCAAGCCGCTCAACCTCCTGCTGCTCGGCGAGAACTACGCCCGCACGATGGGAATGAACGTGAAGCGTTCGCGAACGATGATATTCCTGTCCACCGCCCTGCTGACCGGAACGGTCACGGCCTTCTGCGGGCCGGTGGGATTCATCGGCTTGGCCGTGCCGCACCTCGCGCGACTGCTGTTCCGCAACGCCGACCATCGGTTGCTGATGCCCGCCACGATGCTGACCGGCATCGTCTGCATGCTGCTCTGCGACATCGTGGCCAAGCTGCTCATCCTGCCCGTCAACTGCATCACGGCGCTGCTTGGCGTGCCGGTTATCTTATGGATTGTCGCTAAAAACCTACGCCTCATCAAATGATACGACTAGACGAAGTAACATTGGCTTACGGGCGGCAGACGCTGCTGAAAGAGGTCTCGACGAGAGTGACCGGAGGGCAGCTCGTCGCGTTGCTCGGACGCAACGGAGCGGGGAAGAGCACCCTGCTACGGGCGCTCATCGGATTGGAAAAGCCACGGCAAGGAAGAATTCTGCTGCAAGGAAAAAGCATAACGGAAATGTCTCCGGAGGAGCTTGCCCGAAACGTCAGCCTCGTGACGACGGAAAGGGTGCGGGTAGGTAATCTACGCTGCGAGGACATCGTGTCACTGGGCAGAGCTCCGTACACCAACTGGATAGGGCGGCTGAAGGAGGAGGACAAAAGGCGGGTAGCGGAAGCCCTGCGGCTAACCGGCATGGAGGAGTACGCCGACAAGACAATGGACCGGATGTCCGACGGAGAATGTCAGCGCGTCATGATAGCGAGGGCGTTGGCGCAGGACACGCCGATTATCCTGCTGGACGAGCCGACCGCCTTCCTTGACCTGCCCAACCGCTACGAGCTGTGCCTGCTGCTCAGGCGACTGGCGAAGGAAAAAGGGAAGTGCATCGTGTTCTCCACCCACGACTTGGACATCGCGCTATCGCTTTGCGACTTCCTCATGCTGATAGACAACCCGCAACTGTACACCATGCCTACTCGGGACATGGTAAGCGAGGGGCATATCGAACGGCTGTTCCGCAACGAGGCGGTGACGTTCGACGCTCGGGAAATGAGGGTACGAATCAATATAAATAAGTAGAATCAGCATACGCCTCACTTGACACCCGTCAAGAGGTGAGCCATAAACAACCGACAGATATGAGCAAACCACAAAAAGCGAAAGCCGTATTCAACTGGAGCGGAGGCAAGGACTCCGCCCACGCCCTGCTGCGGGCTTTAGCGTCCGAACGCTACGAGATAACGGCCCTGCTAACCACCGTAAACCAACAGACCCTCCGCTCCACCATGCACGGCATACCGATGGAACTGCTTGAACACCAAGCGCAGTCTATCGGCATCCCGCTCTACACCGTCGACCTGACTCCAAAAGGGAATATGGAGGACTATGCGGACGCCATGTCCGAGGCGACGGCACACTTCAAGGAGTCCGGAGTCACGCACTTTATCTTCGGAGACATATTCCTGCACGACGTGAGGCAGTACCGCGAGCGGCAGCTCGCCCCGCAGGGCATAACGGTCATGGAGCCGCTATGGGGCAAAAGCTCGGAGGAGGTCATGAGCGACTTCCTCGCTACGGGGCTTGAGACGGTTGTCATCACCACGACGGACGATGGAGTGGGAAAGGCCGCAATAGGAAAGCGAGTCGACCGCAAGTTCATCTCGTCACTGCCAGAAAACGTCGACCCCAACGGCGAAAACGGAGAATACCACACCTTCTGCTACGATGGTCCCATCTTCCGCCACCCTATTCCCTTCCGCTTGGGAAGCCCCTTTTCGGAGACTTACGACATTCGGTTGGAGGACGGGACAATCCAAAAGTACACCTACTGGTTCGCCGACCTGCACCCGGCATCCGACACCTCTCCCCAAATCGGTATTGGCGATTAACTGAACGCGGAAAGGCGAGAAGGAGGAAATAAAGACAGAAAGATGCGCTATCCGTCACGATTTATTCCTTATGAATCGAGAGCTCTTCTTTCACTTTAAACGGAACGGCCAAGAGAAAAAAGCGATGATTACCCCTCGGCCTCGTCATCTTAAAAAATGACCATGCAGAAAAAATGGACATTCTAACGCCTGAAAAGCGCGATAATTCCGGCCGAGGCGAGGCGCGGATGAAAAGAACGCGGCGTAGAGGCGTTAGCGAAATTCAGGACGTTTAAGAACAATCCGAATGAGTAACTTTCTAACGCCTCCTTGTTACAATTCATTTCTTTTCGACAAGAAACACTCTTTTTTCATATAAAAAAGACACTTTCTTCCCCTTCGGAATCTGTGAGCAACTAGAGACGAAAAAGCGCGAAATCTCTCCCGGAAACGTCAGAAAGCCGTCTCCCGTTTGCGGGACAGCCCTTCGGTTCCTGAGCCGAAGGGCTGTTTCTCCCGAGCCGCAGCGCTACGGCTCATGCGGAATCTCCCTTTCCCGTACCCGCCTAAGCGTCATTCAACCGCATAAATTAAGCGAAAAATCACCCGGAAACCGCATATTTTCACGCTTTTTCATGCGGTTTTCAGGCTAAAAGAGTCGCATTCGGCCGATTCTTCTCAGGCCGAAATCTTAAAAATGGAACATTTTTCCGGATATACTCTCTCCTTATCCGATAAATCAGACACCTAAAGGAAACACGAAACGCCCGTAAAAAAATCCGGGCAAACCGATTCATCCTAAGGAAGGATTTTTCTTAAACTGACGGAATTGCCAGATAAGCATACATGCCGAAACGAGGCTCGCAGCACAGTCGGCCACCGGCATACTCGCCCATACGCCCAACTGCCCATAATAGTGAGGCAGTATCAATAGGCAAGGAACCAAGAACAACATCTGCCTCGTCAGCGACAGGAAAATGGCCTTGCTCGCCATCCCGATGCTCTGGAAAAAATTGGAAGCCACCATCTGAAAGCCTACAAGAGGATAGAACAGCACCACTACGCGGAAGCCCTTAGCGGAAATCTCTATCAACTCCTTATCGGAAGTGAAAATGGAAGAGGTAAGCTCGGGAATAAACATGCCGACCAGAAAGCCGATAGTCGTCACTATCGTAGCGCAGCAAATGGTCACCTTCAGAACCTGAGTGACCCGGGAATAGAGCTTCGCCCCGAAATTGTATCCCGCTATGGGCTGCATGCCCTGATTAAAGCCTAGCACAATCATCACGAAGACGAAGGTAATGCGGTTGACGATGCCGAAGGCTCCTATCGCCAAGTCTCCGCCGTGAGCCTTCAGCCCCTGATTAATCAGAATGACGATGAAGCAAGAGGCCATGTTCATCAGAAAGGGAGACATGCCGATAGCCAGCGAGTCGAGCACGATTCTGCGCCTCAAACGGAAAATTCCCTTCTGCAACCGTATCAGCTCGTCCTTGCGCAGGAACAGGTGAATCTGCCAAATCAAGGCGATAAGCTGGGCGCAGACCGTCGCCGTGGCCGCCCCGCGTATGCCCCAGTCGAACACGAAGATAAACAATGGAGCGAGCACGACATTGATGAGCACCGTCGTAATGGTGGCGAACATTGCCTTCTGCGGATGGCCGGAAGCGCGGAGCACCGAATTCAGCCCCAAGTAGAGGTGAGTGACGACATTGCCCAAGAGAATCACCTGCATGAACTCGCGGGCGTACTTCACCGTCTCGTCACTACCGCCGAAGAAGTAAAGGATAGGGTCGAGAAAAGGAAACACGAGCAGCGTGAAAGCCACGCCTATAATGATATTCAGCACAAATACGTTGCCAAGCACCCGCTGCGCCGTGACGTAATCCTTCTGCCCCAACTTTACGGACATCAGCGTGGCCGCCCCGACGCCGACCAACGAACCAAAGGCGGCGGCTAGATTCATCAGCGGGAACGTCAGCGCCAAACCCGAAATGGCCATGGCGCCTACACCGTGGCCGATAAATATACTGTCTACCATATTATAAAGGGAAGAAGCCGTCATGGCGATAATTGCCGGAATGGCATACTGAATCAGCAACTTGCCGATTTTCTCCGTACCCAACGCCGTAGGTGTCTTTTGTTCTGTCATATTTATCTATCTTTGAGGCCGCGAAGTTACAAAAAAGAGAGGGATTACGAGATATATGAGAAAAGTTTCGTATTTTTGCCTCCAAATTGGAATACTGTTTGTAGAAATAAACCTATTTCAGAGTTAATATTACATAACGGAATGAATATCTTAGAACTAAGTGAACAGGAAATCATTCGCCGCAATAGCTTGAATGAACTTCGCTCAATGGGCATAGACCCCTACCCGGCGGCAGAGTACGTAACCAACGCTTTCTCGACCGACATCAAGGCCGAATTTAAAGATGAAGACGAGCCTCGCCGAGTTTCCATAGCCGGACGCATCATGAGCCGACGCATCATGGGAAAAGCGTCGTTCATTGAGCTGCAAGATTCCAAAGGACGCATTCAAGTATACATCACGCGCGACGACATCTGCCCGGATGAAAACAAGGACATGTACAATGTCATTTTCAAACGCCTGCTCGACTTAGGAGACTTCATCGGAATCGAAGGTTTCGTATTCCGCACGCAGATGGGAGAAATCAGCGTACACGCCCAGAAGTTGACGGTATTGTCGAAGTCCATCAAGCCACTGCCTATCGTGAAATACAAGGACGGCGTGGCGTACGACTCGTTCGAGGACCCGGAACTCCGCTACCGCCAACGCTACGTAGACCTTATCGTGAACGACGGCGTGAAGGAGACCTTCCTGAAGCGGGCCGCCATCATAAAGACAATGAGACAGGTGTTCGACGAGGCGGGATATACCGAAGTAGAGACTCCTATCCTGCAGTCCATCCCCGGAGGAGCCAGTGCCCGTCCGTTCATCACTCACCATAACTCGCTTGACATTGACCTATACCTCCGAATCGCTACGGAGCTTTACCTGAAGCGGCTCATCATCGGCGGATTCGAAGGCGTTTACGAGATTGGAAAGAATTTCCGAAACGAGGGAATGGACAAAAACCACAATCCGGAATTTACGTGCATGGAACTGTACGTACAGTATAAGGACTACAATTGGATGATGGGCTTCACCGAAAAACTGTTGGAGCGCATCTGTACCGCAGTCAACGGCAAGCCCGAGACGGAAATCGACGGAAAGGTCATCAGCTTCAAGGCTCCCTATCGCCGTCTCCCTATTCTGGAGGCCATCAAGGAAAAGACCGGATACGACTTGGAAGGCAAAAGCGAGGAGGAAATCCGCCAGATTTGCCAAGAGCTGAAAATGGAAATTGATGACACGATGGGCAAGGGAAAACTCATCGACGAGATTTTCGGAGAGTTCTGCGAAGGCACGTTCATTCAACCGACGTTCATCACCGACTATCCGGTAGAGATGTCGCCGCTAACCAAGATGCACCGTAGCAAACCGGGACTGACGGAACGCTTCGAGCTGATGGTCAACGGAAAGGAACTGGCCAACGCGTACAGTGAGCTGAACGACCCCATCGATCAGGAAGAACGCTTCAAGGAACAATTAAGACTGAGCGAGAAAGGAGATGACGAGGCGATGTTCATCGACCAAGATTTCCTGCGTGCGCTCCAGTTCGGCATGCCTCCTACATCGGGCATCGGCATCGGCATCGACCGTCTGACCATGCTGCTGACGGGCAAGCCCTACATTCAGGAAGTGCTCTTCTTCCCGCAAATGCGCCCGGAAAAAGTCATAAAGAAAGACGCTGACGCGAAGTATCTGGAACTGGGCATCCCGCAAGACTGGATTCCCGTCATACAGAAAGCGGGATATAACACCGTAGCCGACATGAAGGAGGTGAACGCGCAAAAGCTGCACCAAGACATTTGCGGCGTCAATAAGAAATACAAGTTAGGACTAACCAACCCGAGCGTGAACGACGTGACGGAATGGACTAATAAAATAAAGAACTAAAATGGAGGATGAAGAATTTATCATGCGGCCACATAAAGCCGACCGCATGGAAATTCTTCATTTTTCATTCATAATTCTTAATCGCATAAAATGAAACTACCCGGTAAGATAGCGATAATGGGCGGAGGAAGTTGGGCTACAGCCATCGCCAAGATGTGTTTGGCTCAGGAAGACTCTATAAATTGGTACATGCGGAGAGAAGACCGGATTATCGATTTTAAGAGACTGGGACACAATCCGGCCTATCTGACAGGTGTGAAGTTCGACATAAAGCGCATTAACTTCAGCTCGAACATCAACGATATCGTGAAACTGTCAGACACGCTAATCTTTGTTACGCCCTCTCCCTACCTTAAGATACACCTAAAAAAGCTTAAGACAAGGATAAAGGACAAATTCATCATCACCGCCATCAAAGGTATCGTGCCCGATGATAACGTCATTGTCTCGGAATACTTCACTAAAGAATATGGAGTACCCGCAGAAAACATTGCTGTTTTGGCCGGTCCATGCCATGCGGAGGAGGTAGCGTTGGAAAGGCTTTCATACCTGACCATCGCCTGTCCAGACAAGAACAAGGCCTGCCTCTTCGCGCAAAAATTAGCGAACAGTTTCATTAAGACATCTGTTAGCGATGACGTAGTGGGTATAGAATACAGTTCGGTTTTGAAAAACGTATACGCCATTGCAGCCGGAATATGCAGCGGACTAAAATACGGGGACAACTTCCAAGCCGTGCTGATTTCGAACGCCATTCAAGAAATGCACCGCTTCCTGAACACTGTACACCCGCTAAACCGGAACGTGGATGACTCTGCATATCTAGGAGACCTGCTCGTAACCGGATATTCCAACTTTAGCCGCAACCGTACGTTCGGAACCATGATTGGAAGGGGGTATTCCGTAAAAAGCGCACAAATAGAAATGGAAATGATAGCGGAAGGATATTACGGAACAAAATGTATAAAGGAAATCAACAAGCACTATCACGTCAACATGCCGATACTGGATGCCGTGTACAATATATTATATGAGCGCATTTCGCCATCCATTGAGATTAAATTGCTGACGGACTCGTTCAGGTGAGGTTCAAAGGATAGTTTTAAGCGAGCAATACGCACAACTCAAAACCAACGACTGAGAGCCCAAAACCTAGTTTAGAACTTAACGCTTTAAAACTCAAAAATATGATTAACTTAAACATTGAGAAGACCTTTGGATTCATATCTAAGGAAAAAGTATTCGGCTATGAAGCCGAAGTAAAAGCCGCACAAGAAATGCTAGAAAAAGGAACAGGAAAAGGAAACGATTTCTTAGGATGGTTACACCTTCCCTCTTCCATCACCAAAGAACATTTGGCCGACTTAAAGGCCACAGCACAAACGCTGAAAGAAAACTGCGAGGTAGTAGTCGTAGCCGGTATCGGCGGAAGCTATCTGGGGGCGAGAGCGGTCATTGAAACGCTGTCAAACAGCTTCGCATGGTTGCAGGATAAGAAGGACGCTCCCGTTATTGTCTATGCAGGCCATAACATAAGCGAGGATTACCTGTACGAGCTTACGGAGTATCTAAAGGACAAGAAATTCGGTGTAATCAACATTTCTAAGTCAGGAACGACTACCGAAACCGCATTGGCTTTCCGCCTGCTGAAGAAACAGTGCGAGACGCAACGTGGCAAGGAAGAAGCCAAGAAGGTGATAGTAGCCATCACCGACGCCAAAAAAGGAGCCGCACGAGTTACTGCCGACAAAGAAGGATACAAGACATTCGTCATCCCTGACAACGTAGGCGGACGTTTCTCCGTACTGACTCCGGTAGGCTTGCTGCCTATCGCCGTAGCGGGATTCGACATCGAACAACTAGTGGCCGGCGCAGCGGCTACGGAGAAAGCGTGCGGAGCGGACGTGCCGTTCGCCGAGAACCCCGCCGCATTATACGCCGCTACACGCAACGAGCTGTACAAGAACGGCAAGAAGATTGAAATCTTGGTGAACTTCTGCCCGAAGCTCCACTACGTGAGCGAATGGTGGAAGCAATTATACGGCGAATCGGAAGGTAAGGACAACAAGGGTATCTTCCCCGCATCGGTTGACTTCTCCACAGATCTGCACTCTATGGGACAATGGATTCAGGAAGGCGAGCGCAGCATCTTCGAGACGGTCATTTCCGTAGAGAAGGTTAACCACGAGCTGAAGGTTCCGACAGACGAGGAGAATCTGGACGGCCTGAATTTCCTTGCGGGAAAACGTGTGGACGAGGTCAACAAGATGGCGGAACTGGGTACGCAACTGGCCCACGTAGACGGAGGGGTTCCCAACATGCGCATCGTGCTTCCTCAGCTGACTGAGTACAACATTGGCGAGTTGCTCTATTTCTTCGAGAAGGCATGCGGCATCAGCGGTTATCTGCTCGGAGTGAACCCGTTCAACCAACCGGGAGTAGAGGCTTACAAGAAGAACATGTTCGCACTACTCAACAAGCCGGGCTACGAGGAAGAGTCGAAAGCTATTCAAGCCAGACTGTAAGTCACGCAATCATAACAATTCAGAAGGAACGGTCCACTTACGCGAGGCCGTTCCTTTTTCGTATATGCCAACCACAAAAAAGCCGGACTGTTTCCCAACAATCCGACTCCACCAAACAATCTTGTAGAAGATTAGAGTTTATAACCTTCCTTTGGCTATCTTATGAATAACAGCTCTCTATATTTAGGAAGTGTCCACATACGGTCGTCAACAATCAGCTCCAATTTGTCGATGTGATACCGTATCTGCTCCAACATGGGAGCGATGGTGTCGTGGTAAGCCACGGCCTTCTCACGTTCGTTCTCTATCTTATTCGCCACCTTGCGGGCCTCCACCATAGCGTCTACATGTTCCTTGATGTAGGCCGTACGATCGGCTATCTCGTCGATAATGGCAAGATTCTGCGCAGAGAGACGAACCGCCTTCTCTTCCGGGAAGATGTTCTTCATCTTATACACATTATCTATCAGCTTACTCTGATACTCGATGGCCACGGGCACGATATGGTTCATCACCAAATCGCCCAACACGCGGGCCTCAATCTGTATTTTCTTCGTATAGGTCTCCCACTTCACCTCATTGCGCGCCTCAAGCTCCTTGCGTGTCATTACGCCCGTCGACTCGAACATCCGTACGCTGTCGGCAGAGAGATATTGGTCGAAGATGACCGGGCAACTCGTCTCACAGTCCAACCCCCTGCGTGCGGCCTCCTCTTTCCATTCCTCGCTATACCCGTTCCCGTCGAAACGGATAGGCTTGCACTTCTTTATGTATTGGCGAATGACGTGGACAATGGCCGAAATCTTCGGTTCGCCTCCTTCCATCAACTTGTCTACCTCCTGCTTAAATTCCGTAAGCTGCTCGGCCACCGCCGTGTTCAGGGCAATCATGGCGCTGGCGCAGTTGGCCTCCGAGCCTACCGCCCTCAGCTCGAAACGGTTGCCTGTGAAGGCGAAGGGAGAGGTACGGTTACGGTCCGTATTGTCAATGAGCAGTTCAGGAATCTGCGGAATGTCCAACTTCATGCCGTGCTTTCCTCCCAAAGCCACCAGTTCGTCTATCGAGCTGTCCTCCATGTGGTCGAGCACCCGGCTCAACTGCGTCCCCAAGAAAGAGGAGATGATGGCGGGAGGCGCCTCGTTCGCGCCCAGACGATGAGCGTTGGTCGCGCTCATAATGGAAGCCTTCAGCAACCCGTTATGGCGATAGACGGCCATCAGCGTGTTGACCACGAAGGTAATGAAGCGCAGATTCTCCTCGGCGGTTTTTCCCGGAGCCATCAGCAGCACGCCGGTGTCCGTGCCGAGCGACCAGTTATTATGCTTTCCGGAGCCGTTCACCCCCTTGAACGGCTTCTCGTGCAGCAGCACGCGGAAGCCGTGGGTACGGGCCACCTTACGCATCAGCGACATGATGAGCATGTTATGGTCAACGGCCAGATTGCACTCCTCGAATATGGGCGCCAACTCAAACTGATTGGGAGCCACCTCATTGTGGCGAGTCTTCACTGGAATGCCCAGTTCGAGGGCCTGAATCTCCAAGTCTTTCATAAAAGCGGCCACCCGGGTAGGAATAGCGCCGAAGTAGTGGTCTTCGAGCTGCTGGTTCTTCGACGCTTCATGGCCCATCAGCGTGCGCCCCGTCAGCAACAAGTCGGGACGAGCCGCATACAGTCCTTCGTCTACCAAGAAATATTCCTGCTCCCATCCCAAGTAGGCCATCACTTTCTTTACGTCCGGGTCAAAGTAATGACAAACGTCTACGGCGGCCTTGTTCACGGCGCGCAGGGCTTTCAGTAAGGGCGCCTTATAGTCGAGCGACTCTCCGGTATAGGCGATGAACACGGTAGGTATGCACAGCGTATCGTCGACCACGAACACGGGTGAGGAGGGGTCCCAAGCGCTGTATCCCCTCGCCTCGAACGTGTTCCGGATACCTCCGTTAGGGAAAGACGAGGCGTCAGGCTCCTGCTGAACGAGCAGCTTGCCCGAGAACTCCTCCATCATGCCGCCCTTTCCGTCGTGCTCTACGAAGGCGTCGTGCTTTTCCGCCGTACCCTCGGTCAGCGGCTGAAACCAGTGGGTATAGTGCGTAGCGCCCAGTTCCATCGCCCAGCGCTTCATGCCTTCCGCCACCTTGTCGGCCACCTCGCGGTCAAGGGCGGCGCCGTTATCCATAGCGTCGACCAATTTATTGTACACCGAAGTCGGCAGATACTTGAACATCTTCTCCCGGTTGAACACGTACTTCGCGAAATACTCGCTCGGGCGTTCCGAAGGAACCTCCACCTCTTTCGGTTTGGTCTGGAAAGCTTTTTCCACTACTCTAAATCTCAATTGTGCCATAATTACTACAAGTTAATTGGTTTACTTATCTTTTTTTGTTATTCATATTTACAGACTTCTTCCATTAATGGTTGTAGGCCGACTCTCCGTGCTCGTAGATGTCGAGTCCTTCCTCTTCCACGCGCTTGTCTACCCGTATGCCTACCAGACGGTCGGTTATCTTGAACAGGATGAAGGTCATCACTGCGCTGAAGACTATGCTCACCACAGTGGCCAACACCTGTACCCACAACTGGTGCCAGTCTCCGTACAGCGCGCCTTCTACTCCCCCTTCGCCCGATATGAACTGCGTAGCGAACACTCCGGTAAGTATAGAACCGACAATACCGCCTATGCCATGCACGCCGAACGCGTCGAGCGTATCATCGTATTTCAGCTTCGGCTTGACAACAGCAACCATGTAGAAGCATACGATGGAAGAAATCAGCCCGATAAAGAACGCTCCGAGAATGTCTACCGTCCCCGCGGCCGGAGTAATGGCCACCAGTCCGGACACGGCTCCGGTGCAGGCGCCTACGGTTGTCGGCTTCTTGTTGTGAATCCAGTCGATGGCCATCCACGTTAACGCGGCCACACAGGTTGCCAGATGGGTCACAAGGAAGGCGTTAGAGGCTATGCCGTCGGCCGCCAAGCCGCTGCCGGCGTTGAACCCGAACCATCCTAACCACAGGAAAGCCGTCCCGATAAAGACGAAGGTAATGTTGTGCGGCATCATGGGATGCCCTACCCGGTAGTCTCTCCTCTTGCCGGCCATGATAGCCATGACGAGAGCGGATATGCCCGCGTTGATATGCACCACCGTTCCGCCGGCGAAATCGATGGCTCCCATTTGCTGAAGGAATCCTCCGCCCCATACCCAATGGGCCATAGGGATATAGACCAACACGTTCCACAGAACGGTGAACACCAGAAAACCGGAGAACTTAACCCGTTCGGCGAAGGCTCCCAATATCAAGGCGGGAGTGATGATGGCGAACATGCACTGGAACAGAACGAATATCAGTTCCGGAATGTTTCCCGTCGTAAGGGTTGAAGTGGTTATCCCGTTCAGCATTACCTTATCGAAGCCTCCTATCACGTAGCTCAGCGGATTGCCGCTGTCCGCCAGACCGGTTCCGAAAACGAAGCTATAGCCAAAGGCAATCCACAGCACGCTTATCACGCCGACAATCAGCATACATTGCATGATGACGCTCAATATGTTCTTCTGACGTACCAGTCCGCCGTAAAACAAGGCGATGCCCGGAATAGTCATCAATAATACCAATATGGTGGATACAATCACCCATGCGGTGTTTCCTGTATCAAGTAACGCGGTTGTACTCATAATCACATTATTTTAATCTGTCACACATTCTATTCATAACACTCACTTCTCCTGCTCGGCGTTGTACAGGGCGATGTCTCCCCTCTCGCCCGTACGGATTCGGATGGAATCCTCTACCGGAATGACGAAAATGCGTCCGTCTCCAATCTCTCCCGTGCGCGCGGCCCCCATAATGGCCTGAACGGTCTTTTCTACATTCTTGTCGCGCACGACGATAGAGAGCAATATCCGTTCTATGGAACTCGTGTCGTACACCACGCCGCGGTAAATGCGGCCTTCGCGAGTCTTGCCGACTCCTCTCACGTCGTAGTAAGAGAACCATTCGATGTCGGCCTTCAAAAGCGCTTCCTTCACATCCTCGAACCGGGTTCTGCGGATGATGGCTTCAACCTTTTTCATAACTGTAACTATTTAAATTGACAATACATAAAATGTTATCCCACAATCGTTTTTACCTCTCTCTACGGAGGAGGGACCACCCCCTCCCCCGCTCGTATTTTCACAAGAGACGTTTGATAACGGCATCAAAGGCCCTTTGATAGAGTGGACAAAGCTTCTTTGATAACGGTGACAAAGACCTTTTGATAGAGTGGACAAAGCCTCTTTGATAACGGTGACAAAGACCTTTTGACAGAGGTATCAAAGCCTCTTTGCCGACGGCGCTCAAAAAGTCACTCCGCAGACGAAGTAAGCTCCCTCCGTAGCCGGGTTCCAAGTCATTCGCCCGAACAGCGACAGCGAGTAGCCGTCCGTCACCCTCAGGCTCTTCGACGCTCCCAGAGCCACCTCGGACACCTCGAATCCTCCCGCTCCGGACCTGCCGCCGTCTACGGCGTTATAGAAATCAGTACCCCATGGAACCGCGCCGACTACCGCCTCCCACTCAAGGCCCCCCAACCGGAAGGGGACGGCCGCGGAGAAGTAAGAAGAATAAGCGCGCTTTCCACTTGAGGTCAGGCCGTCGTTACCGGCGAAGTTCGTGTACCAGTTGACGGCTACCACGCCAAAGTCGTAACCCACCTGCGCCTCGAACACGTGGTTGGTGTCCGTCGCTCCGTAATGGAAATACCCCGGCCCCTGATTGAACCAATAATCCGTAACGGAAACGCTGAATCCGCCGGTGGCGTAGCCCAACGTCAGGTCGAACTCCTTCGTGTCGTCCTTATCAAACCCTACCGAGCCCCATCCGGACAAAGAAAACCCCTTGTAGCTCAGAGAGACGCTAGGCTGTAGACTGACGTTTCCCAAATCCTGCCCGCGCCAGATGTAGCCGCTGACCAAATCTACACTAATGTCGGACTCTACCTTTTCTTGCCCCATCAGCGCGACGGGGAACGACAAGGCTCCAATAAAGAGCACTACGCCTCTTCTTAACTTCCTGTTCATAACTCCAAAATTTAAAAACGCAATATGATAGTAAAACAAAACAATAGAATGTCTTTTTGTTTTTATCCGATGCAAAATTATATCCTTTTGATTAAATAAAAGCCATACAAATAGACAAAATGTTATTCAAATACACGGCAAGTTTCATTTTATCTGCATTTACAGATAATCAATTTCATTTTGAAAGAAAAACACAGAGTCCACCTTACACTATGAAACAAGTACGCAGACTGATTATTCGCGTGTTCCGACGCTCATCGAGGAGTAAACCCAAAGCCCATCGGCCTGTCTGCCCCGCTCCTTGAGGGCCGGCGGTCCGTATTGTCCGCATCATAAAAATGTGCTGTTTTTAAGATTCTCTCCCCAAAAAGACTCGCTGAATTTTTCGTTTTAGACGGACAAAACGCATAAACGCCGCGTAAAATCCGCGTATTTCCGGATAAACGCCACGTAGAAAAGCCTCATAGAAGCGGTTGGGAAAGGAAATCCGGCATGAGCCACAGCCCTATTTCTCGCGAGGCGCCGCCCTTCCTGTCGCGAGCCGCAGGGCTTTCCCTCAAACGGCTTACGCCTTTCCCCCATTTCCGGAAGAGATTTCGCGCCTTTTCAACTCTAACTTTCCAAAAATTCTGAAGCGGAAGAAAATATCCTTTTTATATTAGAAAAGGCGATAAGCAAGCAGAAAGAAACGAATTTAGACGGAACAGAGTCGGAAAGACGGATATATTCGTCATTTTCGACCACGCTGAATTTCGCTAACGCCTCAACGCCGCGTTCTTTTCGTCCGAGCCGCACCCCGGCCCGAATTATCGCGGTATAGAGGCGTCAGGATGTTCCGTTTTTCAGAATGGTCTGTTTTTAAGATGTGCCGCTTCCCCGTCACTCTCCAAGCAAGTCCGGCCTCAACCTCCGCGTCCGCTCTAAGGATTGCTGCAATTCCCACTCCTTAATCTTCGCCTCGTGTCCTGACAATAAGACATCCGGCACCTTCCATCCCTTATAGTCGGCGGGACGGGTATATACGGGGGCGGCCAACAGATTGTCCTGAAACGAGTCGGACAGCGCCGACTGCTCGTCGGAAATGACTCCGGGAATGATGCGCACTATCGCGTCCGCCATCACCGCGGCGGCCAGTTCCCCGCCCGTCAGCACATAGTCGCCTATGCTGACTTCCCGGGTAATCAGGTGCTCCCTGATGCGGTAGTCTATCCCCTTGAAGTGTCCGCAAAGGATAATGAGGTTCCGGGCCAGCGAGAGGCTGTTGGCCATCGGCTGATTGAACCGCTCCCCGTCCGGGGTAGTAAAGATGACCTCGTCGTAGTCCCGCTCGCTTTTCAGGTGATTGATGCAACGCTCTATGGGCTCAATCTTCATCACCATGCCGGCGAATCCCCCGAAAGGATAGTCGTCCACGCGGCGGTACTTGTCCAGCGTATAGTCGCGGAGGTTGTGGACGCGTATCTCCGCAAGTCCTTTGTCTTGAGCCCTTTTCATGATGGAGCAGTTGAAGAAGCCCTCTATCATCTCGGGCAGTACGGTTATTATATCAATGCGCATAGCCTACAAATTTCCGCAAATTTACAAATATTCAGAGAGAAACCCGTATTTTTGCCTTAAACAAGAGGAGAAATATGGATATCAAACAGAAAATAGAAGAGCTGCGCGCCGAGCTGCACAGGCACAACTATAACTACTACGTGCTGAACGCGCCCGAAATATCCGACAAGGAGTTCGACGACAAGATGAGAGAGTTGCAGGACTTGGAGGAGGCGCATCCGGAATTTAAGGACGACAACTCACCCACGATGCGCGTGGGGAGCGACATCAACAAGAACTTTACGCAAATAGCCCACAAATATCCGATGCTTTCGTTGGCGAACACCTATTCCGAGGCGGAGGTCACAGACTTCTACGAGCGCGTCCGCAAGGCGCTGAACGAGGAGTTCGAGATATGTTGCGAGATGAAGTACGACGGCACGTCCATCTCGCTGACCTACGAGGACGGCAAGCTGATTCGCGCCGTGACCCGCGGGGACGGGGAGAAGGGCGACGACGTGACGGACAACGTGAAGACCATACGCTCCATTCCTCTTGTGCTACACGGAGACTACCCGCCATCGTTCGAGATACGCGGCGAGATTCTCATGCCGTGGACCGTGTTCGAGGAACTGAACAAGGAAAGGGAGGCACGGGAGGAACCACTGTTCGCCAACCCGAGGAACGCGGCTTCCGGAACGCTGAAGCTGCAAAACTCGGCCGTCGTAGCCTCGCGCAAGCTAGACTCATACCTATATTACCTGCTAGGCGAGAATCTGCCCCACGACGGCCACTACGAGAACCTGCAAGAAGCGTCGAAATGGGGATTCAAGGTATCCCCCATCATGCGGAAGTGCAAGACACCGCAGGAGATATTCGACTTTATCAACTATTGGGACGTGGAGCGTAAGAACCTTCCGGTGGCCACGGACGGCATCGTATTGAAGGTCAACAGCCTGAGACAGCAGAAGAATCTAGGGTTCACGGCCAAGTCTCCGCGATGGGCCATCGCCTACAAGTTTCAGGCGGAGCGTGCCCTGACTCGGCTGAACAAGGTCAGCTATCAGGTGGGACGGACGGGAGCCGTCACCCCCGTAGCCAATCTAGACCCCGTACAGCTGTCCGGAACCGTCGTGAAGCGGGCCTCTCTGCACAACGCGGACATCATCGAAGGGCTTGACCTCCACATCGGCGACATGGTGTACGTGGAAAAGGGAGGGGAAATCATCCCCAAGATAACCGGAGTGGACAAGGAGGCGCGCGGCTTCATGTCAGGCGAAAAGGTGAAGTTCATCACCCATTGCCCCGAATGCGGCAGCAAGCTAATCCGATACGAGGGCGAGGCGGCCCACTACTGCCCCAACGAGACGGCGTGCCCCCCGCAAATCAAGGGAAAGATAGAGCACTTCATCAGCCGAAGGGCCATGAACATCGACGGGTTAGGGCCCGAGACGGTAGACCTCTTCTACCGCTTGGGACTGATTCACGACACGGCCGACCTCTACGAACTGAAGGCCGACCAAATCAATGGCTTGGACCGGATGGGCGAGAAGTCGGCGGAGAACATCGTCTCCAGTATTCAGGAGAGCAAGAACGTGCCGTTCGAGCGGGTCATCTTCGCCTTAGGCATCCGTTTCGTGGGAGAAACGGTAGCGAAGAAAATCGCGAGGGCCTTCGAGAACATCGACGAGCTGAAAGAGGCGAGCTTCGAGCGGCTGACAAGCATCGACGAGATAGGAGAAAAGATTGCCCGGAGCATCCTGTCCTACTTCAGTAACGAGTCGAACAGACGATTGATAGAAAGGTTAAAGGAAAGCGGATTGCAGTTGCGTCGCACGGAGCAGGATCGGAGCGAATATACCGACAAGCTAGCCGGAAAGTCAATCGTAATCAGCGGCGTATTCACGCACCACTCGCGCGACGAATATAAGGAGCTTATCGAGAAGAACGGGGGCAAGAACGTGGGAAGCATCTCCTCGAAAACGAGCTTCGTACTCGCTGGAGAGAACATGGGACCGGCCAAACTGGAAAAGGCGAGAAAGTTGGGAATAACCATACTGAGCGAAGACGAATTTCTGAAACTTATATCATAAGATATAAAAAATAATTCTACTTTTGCAGCAGCAATAATTAAAGACTATAATTAGAAGTCATGATACAGACCAAGTTGAAAGGAATGGGGGTAGCGCTGATTACTCCTTTCAAGGAAGATGAGAGCGTTGACTACGACGCCTTAATGCGGTTGGTTGATTACCTTTTGCAAAACAACGCCGATTTCCTGTGCGTATTAGGCACTACCGCCGAAACGCCTACGCTGACCGAAGAAGAAAAGCAGAACATCAAGCGCATGGTGATAGAACGCGTAAACGGACGAATCCCTATTCTCTTGGGAGTGGGAGGCAACAATACACGGGCCATAGTCAATACGCTAAAGACGGACGACTTCACGGGAGTCGATGCGATACTGTCGGTAGTGCCCTACTACAACAAGCCTTCGCAGGAAGGCATCTATCAACACTACAAGGCCATATCCGAGTCAACGGAGCTGCCCATCGTGCTATATAACGTGCCGGGACGGACGGGCGTGAACATGAGCGCCGAGACGACGCTGCGCATCGCGAATGACTTCAAGAACGTAATCGCCATTAAGGAGGCTTCGGGCAACATTACCCAGATGGACGATATCATCAAGAACAAACCGGAAAACTTCGACGTTATCTCGGGAGACGACGGAATCACCTTCCCGCTGATTACACTGGGAGCGGTAGGGGTCATATCCGTCATAGGCAACGCGTTTCCCCGTGAGTTCAGCCGGATGACGCGCTTGGCGCTTCAGAAAGATTTTGCCAACGCCCTGACGATTCATCATCGGTTCACGGAACTGTTCAAGTTACTGTTCGTTGACGGCAACCCCGCCGGAGTGAAGTCTATCCTGCACGCGATGGGCATGATTGAGAACAAGCTGAGGCTGCCGTTAGTGCCCACGCGCATCACTACCTTCGAAGCGATACGTAAGGTATTAAATGAGCTGAACATCAAGTGCTAAATTACCCGTCCAAGACGTAAGGAAGGCCTAACGACGGTTCACGACGGACACCAATAAATAATCCTCTTGTCTTTCCACCCCGAGCGATAAGCGGGGAATACGGAAAAACAAGAGGATTACTGTATTTAAGAGGCTTCGGCTATACCCGTTTCCGGATACGCTGCATGGCTTCCAAACAGTCCTCGCGCCGCCCGAAGGCGGTCAGACGCAAGTAACCTTCTCCACTGGGGCCGAACCCTACGCCGGGAGTGCCAACCACGTTCATATCGTACAGCAAACGGTCGAAGAACTGCCATGAGTTCATGCCCTCGGGAGCCTTCAGCCAAATGTAAGGGGCGTTCACCCCGCCATAGACCTTGAAGCCCGCCTCAGACAGTCCCTCGCGCATGATGCGGGCGTTCTCCATGTAATAGTCTATCGTCTCCTTCACCTGCCGCTGTCCCTCGGGAGTATAGACCGCCTCAGCTCCGCGCTGCGTAATGTAGCTCGTGCCGTTGAACTTGGTACACTGGCGACGGTTCCATAAGGGATTAAGGGGAATGCGTTCGCCGTCAATCGTAGCGGCGGTCACCTCTTTAGGCACTACCGTGTATCCGCAACGCACGCCCGTGAAACCGGCAGTCTTGGAGAAGCTGCGTATCTCGATGGCTACCTTCTTGGCCCCCCGTATCTCGTAGATGGAGTGAGGCACGTCATCTTCACGGATATAGGCTTCGTAAGCCGCGTCGAACACGATGAGGGTGTCGTTCGCGAGGGCGTAGTCGACCCATTTCTTCAGCTGTGCCCGGGTAAGCGTGGTACCCGTCGGATTGTTGGGGTAGCACAGATAGATGAGGTCTACCCGATGGTCGGGAATCTCGGGAATGAAGCCGTTCTCGGCGGTGCAGGGGAAGTAGGTGATGTTGTTCCACGAACCGTCCTCGTTCCGCACTCCGGAACGGCCGCACATAATGTTACTGTCCGCATAGACGGGATAGACGGGGTCGGTAATGCCCATGCTGTTGTCCCATCGAAGCAGTTCGCCGATGTTGCCGGTATCACTCTTGGCTCCGTCGCTGATAAAAACTTCCGAGGGACTGAGCGTGATGCCCCGGGAGGCGAAGTCGTGCTTGATGATGGCCTCTATCAGGAAGGGGTAGCCTTGCTCGGGACCGTATCCCCGGAAGGTATCGGCGCTCGCCATCTCGTCTACGGCGCGGCGCATCGCCTCGACGCAGGCGGGAGGCAGCGGACGGGTCACGTCGCCAATGCCCAGACTGATAAGATTCGCCTTCGGATGAGTTACCTTAAAGGAGTTGACCCGCTTCGCTATGTCCGAGAAGAGATAGCTGCCGGGTAGCTTCAGGAAATGTTCGTTCACTAATGCCATATATTCATGTTTTTAAGTTCTTGATTCTTCTACTTGTCTGGATGTCAGATGTCGGTGTCTATCTCGCCCTCGAATACCTTGACGGCGGGCCCGCTCATCAGCATGTGGCCGCCGGAGGGTTCCCAATAAAGGCTCAGGCAGCCCCCGTCCATCGCCACTTCCGATTCTCGGGCGCAGCGGCCGGTGAACACGCCCGCGGCGACGGTGGCGCAAGCTCCCGTGCCACAGGCCTGCGTGACGCCCGAGCCGCGCTCCCACACCCTCATGCGGAGACGGTTGTCGCTCAAGGGTTGGACGAACTCCACGTTGACGCGGTCGGGGAAGAGGGGATGCCGCTCGATGCGGGGGCCTATCTCAGCGAGAGGAACCGCCGACACGTCGTCGACGAAGAGCACGAGGTGCGGGTTACCCATCGACACGAACACGCCCTCGACGTAGGGCAGATAGTCATCGCCCAACCGCACGGGATGAATGCCGGAGGGAACGCCCATGTCTACCGTCACCGACTCCACGAGACCTCCGTCTGTCAGGTGAAGGTTCAGGGTCTTTACGCCCGAGAGGGTCTCAAGAGCGATGGTGGTCTTGCCGGTGAGAGCGTACTCGTAAAGGTACTTGCCCACGCAACGACTGGCGTTACCGCACATCATGGCCTCGGAGCCGTCGGCGTTGAAGATGCGCATACTGAAGTCGCCCTCTCCCGAGGGAGGCCCGATAAGCACCAACCCGTCGGCTCCTATGCCCGTATGGGGGCGGCTCCACAGTTCGGAGAGCCGCTCTGGGTCGGTAAGGGGGTAGCGGAAGGTGTTGACGTAGATGTAGTCGTTGCCCGCTCCCTGCATTTTGGTAAATCTTATCTTCATGTTGATGAATGTCTGTACAGGTTTGAATACACATTATTATATATAGTCGCAAAGCGGCCCGCTCCGGCCGGACGGTGAAACAAGAAAAGGAGTAAGGGAAAGGTGTCCGGCGGAAGGGGCGGGCCGTCAATTGGTGTTGTCGGCGGCGTAAGCGTCCTCGTGCACTCCGGCCACGGCCCGGCCGCTCGGCTCGTTCATCCCGCTGAAGGAAGCGTCCCAAGCGAGGGCCTCGGCGGTGGAGCAAGCCACACTGGGCACACTGGGCACGCTGCGGGCGGCGCTCTCACTGGGGAAGTATTCCTCGAAGATGGAACGATAGTAGTACTCCTCCTTGTTGCGCGGAGGGTTGATGGGGAAGCGTTCGGACGCATGGGCCATCTGCTCGTCGGTGACGGCCTCGGCGGTGACCCGCTTCAGGGTGTCTATCCAACTGTATCCCACGCCGTCGCTGAACTGCTCCTTCTGCCTCCACGCCACCGACTGGGGCAGCATGTCGGCGAAGGCCTCGCGCACCACCTTCTTCTCGATGGTCTTGCCGGGACACATCTTCACCGCCGGGTCGAGGCGCATGGCCACGTCGAGGAACTCCTTGTCGAGGAAGGGCACACGGCCTTCCACCCCCCACGCCGACAGGGCCTTGTTGGCGCGGAGACAGTCGTACAGATAAAGTTTAGACAGCTTGCGGACGGTCTCCTCGTGGAAGTCCCGGGGCGACGGGGCCTTGTGGAAGTAGAGGTAGCCCCCGAACACCTCGTCGGCTCCCTCGCCGCTAAGCACCATCTTGATGCCCATGCTCCTGATGACACGGGCGAGCAGATACATGGGCGTGGAGGCGCGGACGGTGGTCACGTCGTAGGTCTCGATATAGTAGATGACGTCGCGCACGGCGTCGAGCCCCTCCTCGATGGTATAGTTTATCTCGTGGTGCACCGTGCCGATGTGGTCGGCCACCTCACGGGCCTTGAGCAAGTCGGGCGCACCCTTCAAGCCGACGGCGAACGAGTGCAGGCGGGGCCACCACGCCTCCTTCTGCCCGTCGGTCTCCACGCGGCGGGAGGCGTACTTGCGCGCCACGGCGGAGATGACGGAGCTGTCGAGGCCTCCCGAGAGGAGCACCCCGTAGGGCACGTCGCTCATCAGCTGGCGGCGCACGGCGGCTTCGAGCGCCTCCCTGACTTGGGAGGCGGGGGAAGCGGAGGCGGACGCTCCGGCGGGAGCGGCGGGCAGGGTGTCGTAGCTCATCCAGTCACGCGTGTACCACCGGGTCAACTTCCCTTCCCGGCTCCAGTAGTAGTGGCCCGGGAGGAAAGGCTCGTACCTCTCGCAGAACCCTTCGAGAGCCTTGAGCTCGCTGGCGCAGTGGACCTTGCCGTCGGCGTCGTAGCCGATGTACAGGGGAATGACCCCGATAGGGTCTCGGGCGATGAGGAACTCGTCACGCTCCTCATCGTAGAGGGCGAAGGCGAATATGCCGTTCAGCTCTTCGAGGAAGTCGACCCCCTTGTCACGGTAGAGGGCGAGGATGACCTCGCAGTCGCTCCCCGTCTGGAAAGCGTACTTCCCGGCGTACCGTTCACGGATGCTCCGATGGTTGTATATCTCACCGTTGACCGCCAATACCTGCTTGCGGTCGGGCGAGTAGAGCGGTTGTCCGCCGCTCTCGGGGTCTACGATGGAGAGCCGCTCGTGAGCGAGGATGGCAGAGCCTCCGCAGTAGATTCCGCTCCAGTCTGGCCCTCTATGTCTTATCTTCTTCGCCATAGCGAGGGCCTTGCGCCTCAGCTCGGCTGTCTGTTGCTTGATATTGAATATCGCTGCTATTCCACACATAATCAGATTGTTTTATCAGTTATTTACTTTTTTTCCTGTTTACCCCCAAGCCGGTCATTAAAAGGGAATAACGCATTACACACGAAACTCCTTATTATCAACGTTTTAATTTCCGTCTGAGAAATAGCCCCGTTTCTCGCGAGCCGCTGCCCTATCCCTCATGAGCCGTAGGGCTATCTCTTGCGAGAGATAGGGCGAGCTGACAAACGGAGAAGATTTAATGTGAATCCGCCTCATCGCAAAAGCGAAAAACACGCTCTAAAGACTCCTCAAAAGAAACCCGGGCGAACAATTTAAACGCCCTTGCGCTTGGGAGATAAAATTCTTTAGTGACCGATTTGATTTTGCTTTTCTTTTGCCGGAAACCGATGCCTCCTCTGGCGACATACGGGAAGCCGTAAGAAAAAGCAATATATCATGCGACAAGCCTTCATTAACGGCGTGAAAGGCAATACCGGTCTATCTCCTCCGCCACCTTGCGTCCGGAAGCGATGCACTTCACCACGAGGCTCGCCCCGGTAGCCGCGTCTCCCGCCACGAACGCGTTCTCGGGCAGCGGGGGAAGCTCGGCCTTGAGGAATCCCATAGCCAGCAGCACAAGGTCGGCCTCTATCACCTCGATCTTCCCGGTGGGCTTCATGACGGGCCTTCCGCCGTCAGGCGAGGGCAACCATTCCACCTCCTCCACTTCCACGCCGCGGACGCGTCCCTCGTCGTCACCGATAAAGCGGTTGGATGAGAGGCTCCACCGGCGCACGCATCCCTCCTCGTGGCTGCTACTGGTCTTGAGCACCACGGGCCACTGGGGCCACGGGGTGGCGGGATTGTATCCCACGGGCGGCTTGGGCATAATCTCTATCTGGGTCACGGAGACGGCTCCCTGACGGTTGCTCGTGCCGATGCAGTCGCTTCCCGTATCTCCGCCGCCAATGACGAGTACCCGCTTGCCCTTCGCGTCGATACGCTCCTCGTCGGCGAAGACCTGCCCGGCCAATACGCGGTTCTGCTGTGACAGCATCTCAAGGGCGAAGTGCACTCCCTTCAGGTCACGTCCCGGTATGTTGAGGTCGCGGGCCTGTGGGGTCCCGGTGCAGACGCAGTAAGCGTCGAAGCCTCCGGGCAGCGACTTCAGGTCGACCTCCACACGGGTCTCGAAGATGACGCCCTCGGCCTCCATTATCTTCAAGCGGCGGTCGATGACGGGCTTGTGCAGCTTGAAGTTGGGGATGCCGAAACGCAGCAGTCCGCCCACGTACTCATCCTTCTCGAACACCGTTACCTCGTATCCCTTACGGTTCAGCTGATTGGCGGCGGCGAGGCCCGCGGGCCCCGAACCGATGACGGCCACGCGGCGGCCGTTGCGCCTGTATTGCTTGGGACGCACGTATCCCTCCCTGAAGGCCGCCTCGATAATGGCCGCCTCGTCCTCGCGAATGGTGACGGGAGCGTCCATCGACAGCTTCAGCACGCAGCTCTTCTCGCACAGCGCGGGGCAGATGCGGCCCGTAAACTCAGGGAAGTCGTTCGTCATGCTCAGTATCTTGTAGGCCTCCTCCCACTTTCCCTTGAAGAGGGCGTCTTGAAACTCAGGCGGCCTGTTGCCCAACGGGCACGCCCAATGGCAGAAAGGCACTCCGCAGTCCATGCAGCGGGAAGCTTGCAGCTTCCTCTCGCTCGTATTCAGCGTCTGTTCCACTTCTCCAAAGTCGGCGACGCGTTCGTGTACCGGGCGGTATCCAGCCTCTTGCCTCGGTACGGTCATGAATGCTTTAGGGTTTCCCATATCCTCTATATCTTATATATAATGTATTAATAATCTCTTTGAACCTCGGCTATCTTCTCTTGCAGCTTGCGCATCTGCTCCTCGGCGAGCACCTTCTTATACTCTATGGGGGTCACCTGTATGAACTCCTCCACGTACCGGCTCCAGTTGTCGAGCATGGTCCGTGCCAGAGCCGAACCGGTGTACAGATAGTGCTGGCGCACCAGTTCGTGCAGCTCCTTACGGGCGGTGGAGTCCTCTAGCAGCGACAGTTCTACCATCTCCATGTTGCAGAAGTAGTCGAAGTCATGGTTCTTGTCCCACACGTAGGCCACTCCCCCGCTCATTCCGGCGGCGAAATTGCGCCCGGTCTCGCCCAAGACGACTACCCGTCCGCCGGTCATGTACTCGCAGCAATGGTCGCCCACGCCTTCTACTACGGCAATCGCCCCCGAGTTGCGCACGGCGAAGCGTTCTCCCGCCCTGCCGTTGATGTAGACCTCTCCTCCGGTAGCCCCGTAGAGCAGGGTATTGCCCGCTATGGTGTTCTGCTCCGCCTCAAAGTCGCTCCTTACCGGGGGCTGCACCGAGATGCGCCCGCCGCTGAGTCCCTTGCCGAGATAGTCGTTGGCCTCCCCTTCCAGCCTGAAGGCGATGCCGTGCGCGAGGAAGGCCCCGAAGCTCTGTCCCGCCGACCCCTTGAACTTGACGTTAATGGTCTGGTCGGGCAGTCCGGCGTTACCGTACCTTGCCGCCACCACTCCGGAGAGCATGGCGCCTACCGCCCGGTCGGTGTTGGCTATGGCGTATTCCAACGACACCTCCTTACCGCTCTCCAGCGCCTCACGAGCGGCCGCAATCATCTCCACGTCCTTCACTCGGTCTATTTCGTGGAGCTGCTCCGTGACGTTGTGCAGCGCCGCCCCGTTGTCCACCCTGTACAGCACGCGACCGAAGTCGAGCAGCGCTCCCTTCGTGCCCGCCGCCGTGAAGTCGATGTCAATCAGGTCGGTACGTCCCACGATGTCCTCCAGCTTCCGGAATCCCATCTCGGCCAGATACTCCCGTGTCTCCCTCGCCAAGAAGCGGAAGTAGTTCACCACGTACTCGTAGTGTCCGCGGAACCGCTCCCTCAGCTTCGGGTCCTGCGTGGCCACCCCGACGGGACACGTGTTAGCGTGACACTTACGCATCATGACGCATCCCAATACGATAAGGGCCGCCGTGCCGAAGGCGAACTCCTCGGCCCCGAGCAGCGCCATGCTGATGATGTCGCGCCCCGTCTTCAGCTGTCCGTCGGTCTGTAGCCGTACCTGTCCGCGCAGTCCGTTCAGCACAAGCGTCTGCTGCGTCTCGCTCAGTCCAATCTCGGGAGGAATACCCGCGTAGCGCATTGACGAGGCGGGAGAAGCTCCCGTGCCTCCTTCCGCCCCCGAGATGACGATGAGGTCGGCCTTCGCCTTCGCTACTCCGGCGGCGATGGTTCCTATTCCGCTCTCGGCCACGAGCTTCACGCTAATCTTCGCCCTCGGGTTCACGTTCTTCAGGTCGAATATCAACTGGGCCAAGTCCTCGATGGAATAGATGTCGTGGTGCGGCGGCGGCGAGATGAGCGAAATGCCCGGAATAGAATGCCTCGTGCGGGCGATTACCTCGTCTACCTTGAAGCCCGGCAGCTGTCCACCCTCGCCCGGCTTGGCTCCCTGCGCCACCTTGATTTGTATCTCCTCGGCGTTGACCAAGTATTCCGCCGTCACGCCGAAACGCCCCGAAGCTACCTGCTTGGTCTTGCTGCACAGCGAGATGCCCTCGTATGCGTCGTGGAAGCGTGACGAGTCTTCTCCTCCTTCGCCCGTATTGCTTCTCGTTCCCAACTTGTTCATGGCCAGAGCCAACGCCTCGTGCGCCTCCTTGCTGATGGCGCCAAAGGAAATGGCTCCCGTCACGAAGCGCTTCACGATGGCCTCCTCGGGCTCTACCTCCTCTACGGGGATAGGGTTCCTCTTGAAGCTGAAGAAATCGCGCAGGAAGATGGGTTTCTCCTTGCGGTCCACCTTCGCCGTGAACTCCTTGAACTTGGCGTAGCTCCCCAAGCGGGTGGCGAGCTGCAAGGCGCTGATGGTCTCCGGATTCCAAGCGTGCCGTTCCCCGTCCTTACGGTAGGCGAACTGCCCGACGTTAGGTAACGGCTCGTCCGTATCCTCTTCGACGAATCCTGCGTCATGAAAGGCCACGTAGTCTCTGGCAATCTCTTCCAGACGAGCCCCCCCGATAGTGGAGACAGGAGTGCCGAAATAGGTCCTCAGCAGCTCCTCGCTCAATCCCACGGCCTCGAATATCTTCGCTCCCCGATAGGAACGGATAGTGCTGATGCCCATCTTACTCATTATCTTGTACAACCCCTTGCATACGGCCTTGATGTAATTCTTTTCCGCGGTCTCATAGTTCATCTGCACATCGCCCTTCTTCACCAAGTCATCGAGCACGGCAAAAGCCATATAGGGATTGATGGCACTGGCCCCGTAACCTAACAGCAGGGCGGCGTGCATCACCTCACGTATCTCTCCGCTCTCTACAATCAGGGCGGTCTGCACCCGCTTCTGCACGCCTATCAGGTGATGGTGCACCGCACTTACGGCGAGCAGCGAAGGTATGGCCGCACGCTCCTCGCTGATGTCCCGGTCGGATAGGATAATGTAATTCACTCCCTCCGTAACCGACTCTTCCGCCTTCTTGCACAGCTCACTCAGGGCCTCACGCATCCCGGCCTCTCCCTTCTTGGCCTCGAACAATATCGACAGTTTCACCGTCTTGAAGCCCTTGTACCGTATATTACACAGAATGTCCAACTGGGTGTTGGTCAGTATCGGATGAGGCAGGCGCACCATCTTGCAATGGCTCTCGTCAGGAATCAGGATGTTATTCCCCACCGCGCCGATATACTCGGTCAGCGACATCACCAACTCCTCGCGAATGGGGTCGATAGGCGGGTTAGTCACTTGGGCGAACTGCTGACGGAAATAGTTGAACAGCAGTTGCGGTCTGTCGGACAGTATCGCCAGAGGCGTATCGTTACCCATCGAAGCGGTAGGCTCCGCCCCGTTCATGCACATCGGCGTTATCGTGCGCTCAATGTCCTCCCTCGTAAACCCGAAGGCCCGCAGCTTGCGGCCGTAGTCATCCACGGCATTATTCACCTTGCGTCCACTCTTCAACGTGTCCAGTTCTATGCGGTTGGAGGATAGCCACTGGCGATAAGGCTTCGCCGAGGCCAATTCCTCCTTCAGTTCCTTATCATAGTAAACGCGCCCTTCCTGCGTGTCGACCAACAGTATCTTTCCCGGCTGCAAGCGGCCTTTCTCCTTAATCTTCTCAGGCTCGAAACTGATAACGCCCGCTTCACTGGCCACTACCATCATGTCATTCTTGGTTATCAGGTAGCGGGCCGGACGCAGACCGTTACGGTCAAGCATACCTCCGGCGTACCTCCCGTCGCTGAACAGCAGGGCGGCCGGACCGTCCCACGGCTCCATCAGGATGGAATGATATTCGTAGAACGCCTTCAGGTCCTCACTAATGGGGTTCTTGTCATTGAACGACTCGGGAACGAGCATAGCCATCGCGTGAGGAAGGCTCAATCCCGCCATCACGAAAAACTCCAGTACGTTGTCCAACGAGGCGCTGTCGCTCATTCCCGCCTGAATAATGGGGCGGATATCCTTCACGTCGCCTAAGGTCGGAGTAGAGAGCACGCTCTCGCGGGCCTCCATCCACCCCCTGTTGCCCCGAATCGTATTGATTTCGCCGTTATGCGCCAACAAGCGGAACGGCTGCGCCAAGCTCCATGTAGGAAACGTGTTCGTGCTGAACCGGGAATGCACAATGGCTAGCCCACTGGTGAAATAAGGCTGCGTCAAGTCGCAGAAATACTCCCGCACTTGCACAGAAGAAAGCATTCCCTTATATACGATGGTTTTGCTCGAAAGGGAGACAATATAAAAATCTTTATGGGTAATGCGCTTCTCTATCCTCTTACGGATAAGGTAAAGCGTCCGTTCCAAGCTGTCCGTATCCGAACCTCCGGTGATAAATATCTGCTTGATGTCCGGCTCGGTCTCCTTCGCGCTCTTTCCCAATATGGAAGAATTGACGGGCACGGAGCGCAAGTGCATCAAAGAAAGCCCGTCACGCTCTATCTCTTCTATCACAATCCGGAGCAGTCTCGCCTGCTCTTCTTTCTCTTTCGGAAGAAACATCAGCCCCGTACCGTACTTTCCCTTCTCCGGAACGGGAATGCCTTGCAGCAGAATGAACTCATGGGGAATCTGGAGCATGATGCCCGCGCCGTCCCCCGTTTTGTTATCGGCTCCCTCCGCCCCGCGGTGTTTCATGTTCTCCAACACCCTCAAGGCCGCGTCAACCAACTCGTGCGACTTATTTCCGTGAATATTCACAATCATACCCACGCCGCAAGCGTCATGCTCGTTCCGTTTGTCATAAAGCCCTTTGCTCTGCCGAAAACTCCGTTCTTCTACACTTCTCTTCTCTCTAACAAAAATACCATCATTCATTAGCATATCCTTTCTTTTTTACCTATTCATAGCGTATACGGTATCTATTTGACCGCAAAAATAAAGATTTGCTTTCACCAATGCAAAGAAGCCAATGCATTTTATAGCCAAAATTAAGTCAAAACAACATATAATAAATAATTTGCTGCATTTTTAGAGAATACAACGACTATTTATCACCATTTCGTCGCATTTGCTTTCAATTAAATCAATCCATCCACATCTTGATATTTTAATCCGTATATTATTTTGATAAAAGAGAAATTAACAAACCTACCGAGCGGATATCGCCAATTATAGCCTAAATAACCCGTGCAAGACCTATTTCAAGAAAAAGATGTACCTTTGCGCACATTAATATAAAATCGACTATGTCTCATAAAAAACTGAAAGCCGTCTTATTCGACATGGACGGCGTGCTTTTCAACTCTATGCCCTATCACGCCGAAGCGTGGCATCAAGTAATGAAGGCGCACGGGTTCACGCTTAGCCGTGAGGAAGCGTACATGCACGAAGGACGAACCGGAGCGGCGACCATCAACATCGTGTTTCGGAGAGAACTGGGCAGAGAGGCCACCCCGGAGGAAATAAAGAGCATCTATCAAGAGAAAAGCGACCTGTTCAGCTCCTACACTCAGGCTGAACCCATGCCCGGCGCAAAGGAACTGTTGCAGAAGGTAAAAGGCGAGGGATTAATCCCCGTGCTAGTCACCGGCTCCGGACAACTCTCGCTCATAGAGAAACTTGAGCGTCATTTCCCCGGCATATTCAAAAAAGAGCTGATGGTGACGGCGTTCGACGTAAAGCGCGGAAAGCCTGACCCCGAGCCTTATCTGATGGGATTGAAAAAGAGCGGAGTGAAAGCGGACGAAGCGGTCGTTGTGGAAAACGCTCCCTTAGGAGTAGAGGCGGGCCGTAGAGCCGGCATATTCACCATCGCGGTAAACACGGGGCCTTTAAACGACAGCGTACTGTTAGACGCGGGAGCCAACTTACTGTTTCCATCCATGCAAGCCCTCTGCGACGCATGGGACACGGTTGAACACTAACCCATGAGTCACCTCCCCGAAAACCTTTTTCAAGTTTAAAAGACATCTTGACCCCCAAAGCAATCCCCAACCAACACGTCTTGATTGGGGATTAATTATTGCCGCCCTTTCCGGTACAATCCTACATTATGTATCCACCCTCAAATCCGGAACACATATTTAAGCGAAATATGAAAAACGGAACATCTGAAAAACAGAACATGCTAAGTGCTCCAGAACGCGATAATTCCGACCGGGACGACTCAAGCGAAAAGAACGCGGCGTAGAGGCATTAGCGAAATTCAAAGAGTTATTCCAAAACGAGAAACGCATATCTTTAAAACTACACATAATATATACACATAACACTTTAACGCGATTCAACCCGAAATAGCGGATAATAGTCATTTAAAACCTATCCAGAAAAAAAGAGTAATTAGAAACTGAAAAGCGCAAAATCCCCATCCGATTCGCCGAAACGGGCGCTTTTCGTCTCCATTTCCCGTCCCTCATTTGAGAGTCCGGGCTACGGCTCACGAGAAACAGGGCTACGGCTCGTGAGAAATAAGGCTGCGGCTCACGCCCGATTTCCCTTTCCGAGAGCCTCCGGAAGCCTATTTTACGCCTTTTCGCTCCCAAAATCCACCGTTTTCGCACGCTTTTCGTGCGGTTTGGACTCCTAAAACAGAATTTTCAGCGCATCCATTTTGGTGGAAAATCTTAAAAATAGACCATTTTTCATGGGGAGAGACACCAACGGTCGTCCAGACACCAATCCAATTCTCTCTCCGCTCATTTCACTTTCGACGCTAATCAAACAAAGAGACAACAATAGACCAACACCCGCAGACAATCCCCTTTTTTTGCAAGAAATTCACTATGCGCAAGCAACTTATACAAAAGAAAAAAATCCTCGCAGGCTGTTCGCCTACAAGGATTTACCGTGTGACCCCGGTGCGATTCAAACGCACGACCTTCAGAACCGGAATCTGACGCTCTATTCACTAAGCTACGGGGCCATTCATTTACCGGGCGCAAAAATAGGAAAAAACTTCTCCGCTTCCTAATAAATTCCTATTTTTCTCTCTTTTTCTCCCCACAAGTCGACAAATCCTCCCATTCATAAGTGAACGGGCTTGTCCGTTTCTTACAAAAACAACCGCTATATAAACGAAGAAAAACACATTGTTATTTTGAGCACTCACTTCCCTTTTTCTTTATCAAATTGATAAACTTTTAGGGAATACGCCATACACTTATCAATATTATTCCTACCTTTGCCGACAATTAACACAATAATATTTTATGAGTTACTTGATAAAACCCAAGAACTATCAACCGCTACTGGACTTGAAACAAACAGAGCTGGGAATAAAACAGATAAAAGAGTTCTTCCAAATGAACTTGTCATCCGAACTACGCCTCAGACGGGTAACAGCCCCCTTGTTCGTGCTCAAAGGTATGGGCATTAACGATGACCTCAACGGAATAGAACGGCCAGTCTCTTTTCCCATTAAAGATTTAGGAGACGCGCAGGCTGAAGTCGTACACTCACTGGCAAAATGGAAAAGACTAACATTAGCGGACTATCACATTGAGCCGGGATACGGTATCTATACCGACATGAACGCCATACGCTCGGACGAAGAGTTAGGCAACCTTCACTCGCTCTACGTAGACCAATGGGACTGGGAACGGGTTATTACGGAAAAAGACAGGAATATCGATTTTCTAAAAGAAATCGTCAACCGCATTTACGCCGCCATGATTCGCACGGAATACATGGTTTATGAAATGTACCCGCAAATCAAGCCGAACTTACCCTCTAAGCTACACTTTATCCATGCCGAGGAGCTACGCCAACTCTATCCCGATTTGGAACCCAAATGCCGCGAGCATGCCATTTGCCAAAAATACGGGGCGGTGTTCATCATCGGAATCGGATGCAGACTGGGCGACGGGAAAAAGCACGACGGACGCGCTCCGGACTATGACGACTACACAACCAAAGGGCTAAACGACCTGCCGGGACTGAACGGTGACCTACTCTTATGGGACGAGGTATTGCAACGCTCCATCGAGCTTTCCTCTATGGGAATCCGGGTCAATAAAGAGACACTGCAACGCCAGTTGAAAGAAGAAGGCGAGGAGAAAAGACTAGAACTTTACTTCCATAAGCGACTGATGAACGACACTCTACCGTTATCCATCGGAGGAGGAATCGGGCAGTCGCGCCTATGTATGTTCTACCTTCGCAAAGCGCACATCGGAGAGATACAAGCCAGTATCTGGCCGGAAGAGATGCGGACCGAATGTGAGCGCATAAACATACATCTTATATAAGAAAGGCGATGAACGTACAGATAGAAGAAAGTTGGAAGGCTCACTTACAACCGGAGTTTGACAAGGACTACTTCCGTGTGCTGACGGACTTTGTAAGGGACGAGTATAAGCAATACCAGATATTCCCTCCGGGAAGGCTTATTTTCAACGCGTTCAATCTTTGCCCGTTCGATAAGGTAAAGGTGGTTATCATTGGACAAGACCCTTATCACGGGCCGGGGCAAGCGCACGGACTATGTTTCTCCGTAAATGACGGCGTACCTTTTCCCCCTTCTTTGGTGAACATATTCAAGGAGATAAAGGCGGATATAGGGACAGAAGTATCCACCACAGGAAATCTGACCCGTTGGGCTGAGCAAGGGGTACTATTGCTCAACGCAACCCTAACCGTAAGAGCCCATCAAGCCGGCTCCCATCAGAACCACGGATGGGAGACATTCACGGATGCCGCCATACGGGTATTGGCGGAAGAAAAGGAGCATCTGGTTTTCATCCTTTGGGGAGCGTACGCTCAACGGAAAGGGGCATTTATCGACCGGAACAAGCATCTGGTATTGAGCTCGGCACACCCATCTCCACTATCCGCCCATAACGGATTCTTCGGCAACAAACACTTTAGCCGGACCAATGAGTATCTGAAAGAGCATGGAGAGACAGAAATCATCTGGTAAATAAACCGATTTATAATAATAATGAAAAAAGCATTCCTTCTCCTTTTTGATGGAATGCTTTTTTATTGGCTTTATATCAAGTCTTCTGATTAGTACCACTGTATATTGCTTTGCGTCTGGCTTCTCTGCTCATACTTCAAGTCTTGAAGGATACTTGAACTGGCTCGGATGGTCACATTATAATATTTCCACCTTCCGAAAGGAGAAAGGCTCGCTTGAATGTTGAAGCAGTGCAAGTCACGTGAGATGGTACATGATGTCTGCGTAATCTCTTTCGCCTGAAAGTCATATCCTGAATTGAACGAGATAGACCAGTTATTTGAAATCTTTATGTTCCCGTTTGCGCTAAGATTATGCGTGTACGTATAAGGATATCTCATCGTATGTCTGTTGATAGGCTTGGTACGATCTTCCCGAATATTAAACGAATAGCTGACACTCAACGACCACGGCATCTTAAACACTTGGTAGCCGTCCGCGTCCGCTTTAGCCTTCTCCACCTTTTTCTCTTCGGTCTTCTCTCCTAACGCGGCGGTCTCTTCTCCTTCGGTGTCTTCTTTAGGCTTATTTTTCTCTTCGTCCTCTTTCGGACCAAACCATTTCTTCCATGTATCATTATTGAAAGTATAGTTGAAGGAAGAGCCATATCCGCTGAAACGGCCGAAGCGTCCGTACGACCATTCCGTGCGGTTACTCGTAATCACGTTTCCGTTCTTGTCAAACCCGTAGGCGTAAGTAGCGAACTGCGCATTCATGTTGAACGTATAGTTCTTGGTCAGCTTCAGTCGGATATTCATTGACAGGTCACTCCACGGACGCTCCTTAGCCGCCATATTGTAGGAGAGTCCCAGTCCGAACTCATCTATCAGACTGATTTTCTTTACCGTATCCTCCTTAGCGCTGTAATACTTCATTTCCAAGTTGTTCGACACGGAAAAGCTGACCGTTCCCGACCCCTCCCGATTCGGTACGCCATAAGGTTGTCCGGTAAAGGGAGAATAATACTGTATCTCTCCGTTATTGTCCGTATATTCTTCCCAATACTTTCCGAATCCGGGAGCCCCGCTCAGGCTGACCTGTGGCGTAAAGACGTGACGTATCTGAATTTCTTTCTTCTTAAAAAATAAAGGCTTATACATACCGTACAGTTTCGTACTCAGGCTCAAGCTCGCCGAATAGTTAGACACGCGATAAAAGCCGTTGATGCTATCGCCCTCCAGTGACTCCAAGCGGCCGGTTTCCCTATTATATTGTTGATTGACCTTACGGGTGTACCAACGTTCCGTGTAATTAAACGAAGGAGTAAGTTGAAAGTACTTAAACAGTGTAAAGGTGGCGCTAATCGGTATATTATGATTCATCGCATGTTCCCAAGCGCTTATTCCCGCTTTAAACAGATGATCATCTTTTGTAGTGATACTGTTCGTCAAACGTCCCGAATAGCTGATAGCGATTTTCTCATACCAACGTTCGTTTCCCGCCGCCTTTTTGCGCTTAAACGGATAAAGTTTACTCAAGGAAATATTCAAGTCCGGTAAAGTTACGGAGATAGAAGAGTCCTGCATTGTCTGAGCGATATTTGTTGTTCCAGATAGGGTTAGGCCTATATCAGGAAAGCTGCGTGAATAACTGATACTGGACGTTTTGGTATTCTGGGTCAGCAGATTCGAGTTATAAAGGTTATTGATGTTAGAACGCTCATAACTACTGGTCGAGAAGTTTACGCTAGCGGAGAAGGTACTGTTTGGGTTCGCTTTCGCATCCTGCCGATGGCTCCATACAATCTTGAAGTCCTTCGACACCGCATAGTCGGGCATTCCCTTATCGCCCGTCTTCGTCACCTGATAGTCCGCCTGCAACGTACCCGAATACTTGTAACGGCGGTTGTAATTAGTCAGTCCGGACAGTCGCCACGACCCTTTCGTAAAGATATCTCCCGTCAGCTTAAGATCCACCATGTCATTAATGGCGAAGTAATATCCACCTTCCGCCAATCCGAAACCTCGACTGGAGTCGTCCATATAGGTTGGCATGATGAAGCCGGAAGAATAGCTACTGGAAAAAGGGAAGAAAAAGAAAGGAACGGCGAGCGGCAGCGGAACGTCCTCCACCACCAGATAAGCCGGACCGGTCACCACGTTCTTCTTCGGCTTCACCTTCGCTCGTGTCAGCTGCATATAGAAGTGGGGATGGTCGTGATGGTCACAAGTCGTGTACTTTCCATCTTTCATGTAGATATTATCCTCAGCGTCTTTCTTGGCTTGGTTTCCCACGACATAGCCTTCTCCCTGCTGAGTGACGACATCGGTGATTCCCGCCTTTTTCGTCTTGAAGTTATACCGGATGGTCTCCGTATCGTAAGAGGTGTCTCCATCCTTGAACACCGGCTTGCCCTTGATTGTCCCCGTCGAGTCCTGTATGCCATAAGCGTGCAACGTGCTGCTATCCATATTCATGGATATGACCTCCGCCGTAAGTTCAATTTTCTGATAGTTTACCTTGCCGCTACCATAAAGCGTAGCCGCGCCTCCCAATGTAAAGGTCGTAGAGTCATTAGACTCGTAAACAACCGGAGCGTCAAGAGGCTGCTTCTTTTTTTCCGGAGGGACGGAATCAATCTCCACACGCAGCGTATCCGACCGTAACGAATCGTTCACCGCCAACGTATCGCCTTGCGCGGTATTGGAGGCAACCATTCCTCTCCTTCGATTTCGCCTTTGGGAGGCGGCCTCATCGGGAAGCATCAATAAGATAAGCAGCAGTATAAACGATATGAATATTCTTGCTTTCAATTGCGCCATTAACTAATAAATTACGCTTGAAGTGGCAAAAGTATACAAACTTCACCAATAATAAGCGCGGGCATTTTGTTATTTAATTATTTTTTAAGGCTAAGCAGTTGTTTAAATTTTACGCCTGAGTGATTTAGTCAGCTTTCCGGTCTCTTTTCCCGGTTACACCCGTCAGGGATAGCCCGCCATCTTATTCGCCTACCTAACTGGACGCTTGAAACTACCCGGGCGGGCGGTTCCAGCTACCCGGGCGGGCGGTTCCAGCTACCCAGTTGGGTAAGTTCGGCTACCCAGTTGGGTAAGTTCGGCTACCCAGTTGGGTAAGTTCGGCTACCCGGCCGTAAAGATACGACCCGTCAACAGAGTCGCGAAATAAACCCGAGCGAAACTTAAACAAGCTCTAAGCGTCTGCTACAAAAAGAGCGCGCACCACTTGTCGAACCTCGCGAGCCCTTCCTCGCCATGCTTAGCGACGCTCTTGCGCGCTTTCTCAAGCGTCTTTTCTTCTTCTAAACGGGTTTTCGAGAAGAACTTGTCGGCAAAGCATATCAGCTGTTCCTCCAGACTGACCGGAAGCATATCCCGATGAGGAACGGGCAATTGCTGAGCGATAATCTCCTTCAGGGAGAGTCCGGCCCCCGTATGGCGCTCGCACACCAACGCGTGACGCGGGAATCCTTCAGCCCTCAGCAAATCAGCGCCCAGATAGCCGTGGCAAATATAGGGGAAAGTTCCCTCGCAATGGATGCCGGAAGCGGCCGTGCGAAAGATACCGATGTCGTGCAACATGGCGGCTTCTTCCACAAACTTACGGTCAAGCGGCAGCTCGGGGTGCGCGTCGGCAATCGCCAACGCTTTACGGGCCACCGAACGGCTATGCGTCAACAAGATGTTCCGCAGCTCGCCGCCCTCCGGATAATATTTATCGATGATTTCTATCGGGTTCATAGTCGGTTTCTTGGTTTCCTATTCGTAAATGGATATTTTCGCGCAATATTACAAAAAAATACCGATATGCAAGTCAGAACCTTACTCATTCTTTTCGCATTATCCGCATCGCTTCTTCCGGTCTTTGGCGGCGGGAAGGTTGTCGTAGGGGCGGAACGTATGGAAGAATATCTGCCCGCGCTCACCGGAAAGCGCGTAGGAATAATCGTAAACCACACCTCCCTTGTCGGCGAGGGAGGGACACACCTGCTCGACACGCTGCTACGCCGCGATGTCCGGGTGGTCAAGGTATTCGCTCCGGAGCACGGGTTCCGGGGAGAGGCGGACGCGGGAGAGACCGTAAGCAACGGCAGGGACAGCCGTACGGGGACACCCATCGTCTCCCTTTACGGCAAGAACAAAAAGCCGACACCCGAGCAACTGAAGGACATTGACGCCGTGGTATTCGACGTACAGGACGTGGGAGCGAGATTCTACACCTACATCAGCACCATGTTCTACGTGATGGAGGCCTGCGCGGAGAATGGAAAGGAACTGATTGTCCTCGACCGCCCGAACCCGTGCGACTACGTGGACGGGCCAATACTACGCCCCGCCTACCGCAGCTTTGTCGGGATGTTGCCCCTCCCGGTTCTGCACGGATGCACGGTGGGCGAACTGGCACGGATGATTCAGGGGGAAGGATGGATAAAGCCGACCGGCGACTCGCTCCGGCTGACCGTAATCCCCGTGGAGGGATGGCGGCACGGAGAGCCTTACGAGCTTCCGGTGAAGCCCTCTCCCAACCTGCCTAACGCGCAGTCGATACGGCTGTACGCCTCGCTCTGCCCCTTCGAGGCTACCCGCGTCAGCGTGGGACGTGGCACAACCTTTCCCTTCCAAGTCATCGGAACGCCGGACAAGAAGTTCGGCGGCTTCGCCTTCACGCCCCAGTCCCTGCCCGGCTACGACAAGAATCCCCTGCACAAGGGGGTGACCTGCTACGGAGAGGACTTGCGGGACTCCGTCGCCGCCAAAGGATTCTCCCTGCGCTACTTCCTCCGTTTCTACCGTCTGTCCGGACAAGGGGAGGCGTTCTTCTCCCGCCCCCGGTGGTTCGACCTGCTCATGGGCACGGATACCGTACGCAAGGCCATCCTTAGCGGAGCCACGGAGGAGGAGATACGCCTCACTTGGCGGGACGAGCTGAACGCCTACCGGAAGATGAGGGAACGGTACTTACTGTACTGACCGCCTTCGCTTCCACTCCTCAGCGTCTTTCTTAAATTTCTCGGCCTTATCCCCTTTCAGGCCGGGCATCTCCAACGCCTCCGGCAATGTGCGGGCGTTGTCCACAATCTCCACCTTGCCGGAACCGTCTTTCACTATCCGGATGTCGTCGTACAGCGAGCCGTCATCAAGGAAAGCCTGCACGCTCAGCGTATCCCTTGACACGCTGATGTTCTGGTAGAAGCGGTGATTCGTGCCCAAGCGGTCATACTTCTCGTTGAACATCAGCCGATAGTTCTTGGGAGCGGCATTGCTCACCAGATAAACGGGAGTCGTCATGTCTCCGTCCTCGGTCTTTACGGTCATGCGGCCATAGTTGTGCTCATGCCCTTGCAGCACGAGGTCTACCCCGTATTCCCTGATGAGGTCGTCGTATAGCCAACGCACAGTCAGGTTATTCATCTTCCCCTTGATAGAATAGAGCGGATGGTGAAGCATGACGATTTTCCATTTCTTCCCCGAGCGTTCCAACGCCTCCTTCAGCCACTCGCGCTGTGAAAACTGGAACCACGGGTCTCGATTGCTGTCTAGCGTAATAATCGTAGCGTCTCCGTAGTCGATAGAAAAGACGTGATTGTCCTTATAGCGAGACTTCAGCAGATAGGAAAAGGCGCAGGGGAAACGCTCCTCAAGCGTGCGCACGAGCCCCTTGCGGTATTCGTGATTGCCGGGCGAGACCAACAGAGGCACGCTCGGAGCTATAGAGTCCACACTCCGATAAGCCTCATCCCAATAGCAGTTCATCGGGCGCTCGATGAAGTCACCCACGAAAGCGTAGAAAGCCGTCTGCGGGAAACGGCGGCGGACGGTCTCCATAAAGTCACGGGCCTTGCCATGCAGGGTATCCTGCACGTCGCCCACAAAGACGAACGAGAAGCGGCTAGCAGAACCGGGCTGAAGCCTGAAAGAATACCAGTCCGAAGCCCTGTCGTCGTTCCACACGCGATAACTGTAAGAGCTGCCGGGAATAAGCGTCCCGAACATGGCCCAATTGGCGTAGCAGAAACCGCCTTCCGTACGGAGCAGTTTCGAGCGTCCGTCTACGGTCAGTGTGTCTCCAGAACCGACGCGCGTGAATTCCAACCTCGCCCGCTCGGACGTTCCGCCACACACCCAACTGACATTTCGGGACAGCTCCCCGCTGTTACCAAAAGTCAGAATGACCCGCTGCGGACGGTCGGTCAGCACATACGCGGGTTCCGGCTTATTGCCGAACCACACCGACCAACGCTTCGCGCAAACGATTCCGCCCGCCACCAAAACGACGAGCACCACTCCCCAAACAATCTTTTTAGCTCTTACTCTTTTCATTCTTTATCGATTATCTTCTTGTTTATAATATATAGTACACAAATTTGTCGCTTGAAAACGGACGGTTTCACTGTCCGCTCTTTCAAATCCCGCTCCGCATATATAAATAATCTTAGCCGCTACGTACCGTAGCCATGCGAGCCCACATCCCAACGACCTCGAAGGGGTCGAACCCGCGCAGGGCACGGCAGCACCTCTCCAAAGCGCCGCATCCGCATAACAGCTCCCCTATCCCCATATGCGAACACATTAAAAAGAATGAAGAAGGAGAATGACCGCCGCCGCAATGACGAGATCCATTTCTCATTCTTCATTCTCCATTATCCTTCAGATAAAATACGGGAAAGCCTACGCCGGCACGCTTATTTAGAAGCGTCGCCCGCATCTTCCGAACCTTCTCCGCCTTTCTTCGTCTTTATATATACGACCCCGTTCTTCCCCTTCTCACCGTACAGCGCGATTCCCGCCGAATCCTTTAATACCGTGACGGAAGCTATACTATCCCTATTCAGTCCGCTCACCTCCTCTTTCGTCACCTCCTTATCGTCTACGACATAAAGCGTCGAGTCGCTGACGGTGAGGACCTCGTCTCCCATCACACCGGCTTCTACCGCCTGCACCTCGTCCGCAACCGCGGCCTTCTGTTGTTCCTTGTTCGTGCAGCCGAACGCCAACGCGCAGATTCCGATAACTAATACTATTTTCTTCATAAGCCTATAATTCATTGTTTATCTTTCTTCGTCTTCATCAAAATGACCGCCGCTTTGTCTTCCGCTCCGTAGCTCTTCTTAGAGGAATCGTCCCGCATTATCGTGAAAGAAGCCACATTCTTTATGTCAATCGCCTTAAACTCTTCCGCGCTCACCTTCTTATCGTCTACGATGATAAGCGAGCTGTCGGCAAAAGTAGGCTCCCCGTCAGGTATTTCCGGAGCCGTTATCACCGGCATCGTGTCCGAAAGCGTAATATCAACAAGCCCGTTCTCGTTGTTGGCGGCTCCTTGCTGACTCTCGTTCGCGCAGCCGAACGCCAATGCGCAAACCCCTACAAGTAACATTGCCTTTACATTCATAACTTTAATTTTTAGTGTTAATCATTTGTTTTATTATAGCTATTGTTTCTTCTTCATCTCGATAATAACGGCACCCTTCTCGCCTTTCTCACCATACGCCTTGATGGCAGAAGGCGCTTTAAGCACGGTGAAAGACTCTACATCCCCCAAATTAATCGCATCAAACTCCTCCTTCGTTATTTCCTTATCGTCCACAATGATGAGTGCGCTGTCGACGATAGAGGGCTGCTCCGCGCGGTCAGTGGCCGTGGCGGTCACCGTCCTTACACTGTCCGTAACCACGATTCCGGTAGTGTTGTCCGCTCCACCGATAATCCCGTTCCGCTCTTCGTTTACGCAACCGGCCATCAGCGCGCAAAGCCCCATAAGAAACGCTGTTTTTCTGTTCATATCTTTAAGTTTTTAATATAAAAGCGACAACAATCATGTTATCTGCCACAAATCTACGAAAACTTATTCTTTTACAACGATTTTCTCTATCAATTTATTATACGGAAAATTAAAAATAAAGGAGGCGAAACCGGATAAGGCATGAAAAAACTTCGAGCCTCCGGAGAAGGCAAAATGTTCCATTTTTAAGATTTCGCCCTAAACTCAATCCGTCGAAAGCAAGCCTTTTAGCTCAAAAAGCGCATGAAAAAATACGCAAACCGCCCGTTTTTCGGGTCGAAAACGGACATTTATAGGCTCCGCAAGGCGTTCGGAAGGCGAAGAAAAGGGCCATCCGGCGCGAGCCGAAGGGCCACGGCTCGGGAGAAACAGCGCTACGGCTCACGAGCCGTGGCCCTTTCCCGCAAACGCCTCGCCGCTTTCCCGCGTTTTCGGGAGGCTTTTTACGGTTTTTAACTTCCCGTTGAGCGGTTTTCACGAACAAGAGAAAAATATCCATATCACGCCATACAGCCAGATAAGGCGACAATAAGTTACATAATCCGCCCGTATACTAAAGAAAAGTCGGAGTACCATCAAAACAGCTAACTTCCTGAATTTCGCTAAAGCCGATTTCACGCGTTCTTTTCGTCCAAGCCGCACCTCGGTCGGAATTATCGCGTTGTAGAAGCATCAGGATGTTCCGTTTTTCAGCATGGTCATTTTTTAAGGTGAACACGCCCGAACGCCTTGCGGTCCGCGCCGCCGCATATCCGTCAAAATAAAAAGCCCCGCAGGGTGTTTCCCTACGGGGCCGTCCCTATCTCCCTAATGAGGTCAAAAGGAGATACGGAAAGGAGACATGAAAGCTATCTATCGTCCGGTAGCTTGCAGATACTCGCGCTTCTTCACTTCATACTGCGCGAGCGACTCCACGTACTTGTCCCGGCTTTGTCTGTAAAGCGTCTGCGCGTCAAGCAGGTCACTCATCGTAGACGTGCCTGCGGCGTAGTAGTCCGTATTCAGCCGAAGGTTCTCCTTCGCCTGCCCTATGGACTCTAAGGCGATTTCCACCTGCTTGTAGGCGTCGTTCACCTCGTCCCACGAGCGGAGCATACGCAACGTCAGCAGCTCGCTTTGGTTGACCAGATTGTTTTCGGCGGTGCGCACCTCCATCTTCTGCTTCTTCATGTCGCGGGAGCCTCCCCACCATCCGGACAGCGGCACGCTGACCGTGGCGAAGCCCATCCAGAAGGAGTGGTCGCGGTCCATCAGGTTGTGGTACATATAGCCTCCGCCAATGGCTATCGTAGGCAGGTTCTTGCCTAGCGAAACGTTATAGCGCAGGCGGCTCGCCCGCAGATTCTCTTGCAGCAGGCCGTACTCACTGGTCTGCCTCAGCGAGGCCTCGGGAGCGGCGTACAGCGCGTCGGGTCTCAGGGGCAGCGTGTCGCCCACCGCGAAAGCCACGTCCACGCTATCGCCCGGATGACCGATGTACTGGGCCAAAGCCCTGCGGAAGTGGCGCAATCCGTTCTCCACCTCTACCCGCGAGCTCTTCATCTCGTTCTGCTGCAAGCGCACCCTCAGCAGGTCGTTGCGGGTAGTCAGTCCCGCGTCGACGGAGGCCTGCACGTCCTTCAGCAGACTGGCGAGCTGCTCCTCGATAGCCGCGATGGTGCGCAGCTTCTCTTTCATCACGACTACCTTCCAGTAATAATTCTCGGCGGTCAGCACCACCTCGTTCTCCGACTGCCGCTTCTGGAGCTTGCTCACCTCCACGCCGACCTTCGCCAAGCGGTTGCCGTTCACTATCTGCCCACCGGTGAAGAGAGGCAGCGCGGCGGACACTCCGCCCACAACGCCGTTCTTCATCAGCGACATTTCCATACCGGGGCCTAACGACATGGGAAGCGTCCCCTTGTTGGCTATGAATCCACCGCCCGACGCGCTCAGCGAGGGGAAGTAATTGGTGAACGCCTGCTCGCGGGCGTACCGCGCGGCGGAGAGGCTGTTCTCGGCGTTCTTCACGAGTGCGTTGTTGGCCAAAGCCTCCTGCACGCACTCGTCAAGCGTATAGGTCCGTTGGGCCAAAGCCGTAAGCTGAACGCCGCACCCCACGGACAAGCAAAGCATATATTTAACTATCGTTCTCATATTCGTTCGTTTTATTGTTCACTTTACTGTTTGAGCGGCCCGCCTCCCCCTGAAGGAAGGCGCGGCCGGCTCGCTCTCATCATTGCTCTTCAAGCGCCAGACTCTTTGCCCTGCGCTTGCTCGACCCGCAGAACAGCAGCAGATAGGTCACGGGCAGCACCGTCAGCAGGAATACCATCGTAATAAGCGTACCGTAGCAGATGACGGTTCCCTTCGGCATCCAAAGCCCGCTCTTGCCCAGAATCATCGGAATAACGCCCATCGAAGCGGCGGCCGAGGTCAGGAAGATAGGACGCATACGGCGACGGGCGGAGTAGTAGATGGCGTCGCGCACGCACATCTTCTCGGTACTGCGCAGCTCCTCGGCGTAGTCGAACATGATGATTCCGTTACGCACGATGATACCCATCAGGCTTATCAATCCGAGGATACAGGTGGTGCCGAAGGTCACTCCTTGTATCATTACGCCGACAGCCGCGCCGAAAAGACAGAGCAACATACTGCCAAAAACGAGAGCCGCCAGACTGAGACGGTGGAAGTGGGCGACAAGAATAAAGAATATCACCACAACGGCTACGGCGAGCCCCGCCATTACCGGCCCCATCTTTTCCTCCGAGTTCTCCAACTCGCCTCCGTAAGCCAACGTCACTTCCGGCGAGAGCTTCACGTTGCTCAGGGCCTCCTGCACCTTCTCAGTAACCTCCATTCCGTTCTCCCCACGGCGCAGGTCGGCCATTACCGTAATGGTGTAGACTCCGTTGCGGCGGACAATCTGCCCGTTCTGCCATGACGGAACGATGTCGGCCACCTGACGGAGCGGTACGGAAGACAATCCGCCGGCTACGGGAATCAGCTCGTCGGCAAGGTCGGCGGTCGTCGCGCTGTCGGCCTTATTGCCTTTCAGCACCACGCCTATGTCGTAGTCGCCTTCCCAAAGGTTGGCCACGGGGAATCCGCTGCCGTAACGCATGGCCAATGTCGTCTCCACTCCCGTGTTGTTTATGCCCAGTCTCGCGGCCTCGTCCTCGCGCAACACAACCTTAGAGGCGGCTTGCGGCTCGTTGAAGTTGGTCTGCGCCAAGACAAGCTCCGGCATCGAGCGCAGCACGGCGAGCACCTTGTCGGCCTCCCTCTTCAGCGTGTCGATATGCTCTCCGCTCAGCCGCACCTCTATGGGATAGACCGCCTCGCTATAACTCAGCTGCTTGAAGCGAACCCGAGCCTCGGGGAAATAGTCCGTATAGCGGGGAGCGTACTCATCCAAAAGCTCGACGGTAACCTCCACTCCGGTCGTGTTGACGATGAACTGGGCGTAGTTCGTACCCGCAATCTGCGGCGCGTACGCCGTCTGGAAACGGGGCGAAGCGCATCCCTTAAACGAAGCGATGGAAACCACCCTCGGGTCTTGGCGCAACATACCCTCAAGACTGTCGGCCACCTGAGCCGTCTTTTCGATAGCCGTCCCCATAGGCATATAGATTTCTACGGCGAACTGGTTACGGTCGGCGGTAGGGAGTATCTGTTGCGGCAGACTGGAGAACAGCCACGCTCCGGCGACGATGGACAACAGCCCAAGCCCCACCGTCGTCTTCGGCCAAGCGAAGCACCAGTCCAATACCTTATTATAGAACTTCTGCAAAGCGTCAAGGAACGAGAAGGACTTCTTGCCGTCTTTCCTCAGCTTGTTCTCCATCGGCTTGCGAATGAACCAAAACTGCATGAACGGGACTAGCAGCGTAGCTACCATCAGCGAAATGCCCAACACAATGGTAATGGCCCACGGGAAACTGAGCAAGAAGTCATGTATCATACCCGTCGTGGTGAACAAGAAGGGGAAGAACGTGATACTGATGGCTAACGTAGCGGAGAATATCGACTTGAAGAAGTGCGTCGTACTCTCAATGGAGGCGTGCCATCTCGATACCCCCTCGCCTATCCTCTCCAGATAGTTGTCGATAATCACAATGGAGTTGTCCACAATCATACCCAACGTGACGATGAGTCCCGCAAGGGTAACCGTGTTCAGCTCGATGCCGAAGGCGTAGCACAGTCCCAAAGCGATGAATATCGTGATGGGGATGGTAGAGGCGGCCACCAAAGCGACCCTCAAAGGCAGCAGCAGAATCACGACGATAACCACCGCCACGATAGCTATCAGCAGCTCGCGCAGGAAAGTGGAGACGCTGTCGCCCACCACCTGACTCTGGTCGGTAATCCGGAAGATGCCTACCTCCGACGGTAAGGTCTGTTGGAAGTCGGCCAATACCTCGTTGATTTCGTCTCCCATCTGCACGATGTTCTGCCCTTTCTTCATCTCAATGGAGAGCAACATACACTTCTTTCCGTTGTTGGTGATGTAGCTGTCCGCCTCGGGGTACTCACGCACTACCCGCGCGATATCCTTCAGGCGAACGTTATTCCCCGAAAGATCGGTATAGACAATCTGCTCTTCCACGTCGTAAACGGTATTGAACGACTTGGCTACATAAATCGGCTGGACGTACTCGTCGCTCTTCAGCCTTCCGCCGGAAGTGACGAATCCCTTCTGGAAAAGCGTGGCGGCCAACGTCTGTTCGGTCAGCCCGTATTTCGAGAGTTTCGCGTTATCGAGATAGACCGAAATCTGCTCCTTCCGGAGTCCGCTCACCGTCATGCGTCCGATGCTCGGGATGCGGCGCAGCCTATCCTGCAACTGGTCCATATAGTCATCCAGTTCACGGTAAGTCTTATCCTCGCTCTCCATCGTAATGAGCAGGGCCGAGGTGTCGCCGAAATCGTCCATCACCTGCACGGCCAACACGTTGGACGGCAACTGCGACTTGAAGTTCGTCACTCCATGCTTGAACTTGCTCCAGAACTCGTCTTTATTGTTCAAGTCATCGTTCAACTGCACTTGGATATAAACTATCCCGTCCCGGCTTTGCGAGAAGGTCTTTTCCTTTCTCACCTCCTTATAGGAGAATATGTAATCTTCGAGCGGCTTGGTGACCTGCTCCACCATCTCTTCCGCCGTATTGCCCGGAGCGACAGCCACCACAAGACCTTGCCGAATCGTAAAGTCGGGAAACTCGTTCTTGCGCATCTCGGGCAGACTGTAAATGCCGAAAGCGACAAGACAGCATACGACAAGTATCACGATTTGACGATAGTGCATCGCCCACTCTACCGCATTTCGTTTCTTCTTTTCCATATCTTTCTATTCTCCTATTATCATTTTCCGCCAATCAACAGTTCCGTGCCGTTGCATACCTTCTGCTGTCCCTCGACGATAATCTCATCGCCCCGTTCCAGTCCGGAAACCACCGTCACGCCATTTGCCGTAAACCCGCCGCAGGTAAGTACCCGCTTCTCCGCCTTGCCGTCCTTATTGACCCAGACGAACGAGCGGTTCTCCTCGTCCAACTGTACCACACGGGCGGGAACGATATACTGCGCCTCCGCATCCGCTCCACGCAAAACGACCTCGGTCACCATGCCCGGCATCAGTCCTTTGGGAGCGTCCTTTATCCGCATCTTCACTTCATACGAGCGGGAAAGCGGATTCGCCACAACGCCTTTCTCGACAACCACACCCGTGAACTGACATCCGTTCAGGGCCGACACACGGATATCCGCCTCCTGCCCCACCTTCACGTCGGATATTTCCGACTCCGGAACGGCTATCTTCACTTTCAGCTCGTCCGCCGTCACCAACTTGGCGACAGCCACACCGGGCATCACGTTCTGGCCTACCTCCATCGTCTTTTCCGCTATCACTCCGCTATACGGGGCGTATAGCCGGCAGTCGTCCAGATTCTTCCTCGCCAACCGTTCCATTGAGCGGGCCTGCTGCAACTGACTCTGCGCCTCCACCCATTTCACTTCGGCAAGGCTCCCCTTGTCGTGCAATTCCTTCATACGACGGTGCACGTCCTCCGCCTGCTCAAGCGTAGCCTTAGCCGCCACATAGCTACTCCACATAGAGGTGGAGTCAAGGGTAGCCAGTAATTCGCCTTTAGTCACCCTATCGCCTAAACCGAATCGCAGATTTTTCACCGTCCCCATTACAGAGAAGCTGAGAGATGTTCCATTTTCCTCTTCCACTGTTCCCGAAAAGCGGGAACCACCCTCAAAAATAGATGGTTCAACCAACATAGTCTTCACTTTCACCGGGAGGAAGCCACTTTCACTTTCCTGTTTGTCATTGCCACATCCCACCAACAAGGAAGAAAAGGACAATAAAAACACGTAATTAATCGCTTTCATACCTAATTTGTTTCATTTCGCCGCGAAAAAAGAGCTTTTATAAGAATCCAACACTTTCCGTTCTTCCCTTCTATTGTTCTATTTTTCACCACTCTTCCGAAAGAAGACAAAAAGAACACTTAACGAGAAAGATACACCACCACACATCCATGAATATTCCGTTAATTTGCAGCGGAAATTTTAAATGAAAAAACAAATGCAGGATAAAGACGTTATCATTGGACACTTAAACAACACTAATGTATTAGAAAATGCAGCTATCTACTACGACGAACGAATAGCTGTTATAGAAAACATCCAAAATACAAACATAACCCAACCTATATGGATGAAGGCCACCTCCGTCATCATGTGCCGAAAAGGAAAGGGAAGCATATATATAGATAATACACTATACAACATAAATGAGAATGACATCCTTTTATGCCGCCCAAACACCATACTGGAACACGGTTTAGTCAGTATAGACTTCGAGTGCTACGGTTTTCTTTTGTCGCCTCAATATATCGGGCAACTATTCCTGATCCCAAGCGGATGGGACGCCGCACTGTTCTTAAAAGACAACCCCGTACTATCGCTCAACGAAAAAGAGACTCAAACCTTTCGGCAATATTATGAACTTATACGCAACAAACTAACAGGGGCTCCGCAAATACACAAGAAGGAGCTTATCGATGCGCTGCTTCAGGCCTTCATCTACGAATTTCACGATTCACTCGAACGTTTTGTAAAACTGAAGCAACCGTCTTATTCATCCGCCGAAACTCTGTTCAAAAGCTTCATGAATTTGCTCACTAGTTCGTATCCTAAAGAGCGGACGGTTCTATTCTATGCGGACAAGCTTTGCGTCACGCCAAAATATTTATCTCACATATGTAAAACCATAACCCAACACACCGCTTCGGAACTGATTAACCATTACGTAATACAGGATGTGAAATACATATTGAAACGCACCGACAAAAGCATTAAGGAAATCACAAATGAACTTAACTTCCCGAATATATCCTTTTTCGGAAAGTACACCAAACGACATTTAGGCATGTCGCCTAAACAATATCGTGAACAAGGTTTCCCAAACGGCACACCTTCTCAAAAGTTATAAAAAAGGAAGTTACGCGTTAGACTTCGGTAAAGGCATCTCCCGTGAGTCTCTTTTCCGCTTCTTCCATAGTTGGTAACTATTGATTGTATTTTGCCACAACACATAAGAACCGGGTCCAACAGATGACAAAGGGTTAAGATATGTATAAGCCATCCAAATGGCCAACACCGTGTTTTTCTGCCCTAACGCCTGCCCCCCGCTAATGCGTTCACGGTAATGTCCACCAATGCGCTTTCCAAAATAAAACTGGACGCAACATGTAACCAATCCCGCCAACGCAATCAGCAGTTTAACATATCCGGTGGCTTCGCTATTCACTAATGAACGTACCGTCTGACCGGAAACAATGGCTAAAGCAATGCCCCAAAGATAAAAAGCCAAGTTACTGAAATTAGCGAGATAGGCGCGGACTGCAGGAAGAAAAGTGCGCAACAAGCAGGCAACGATAAAGGGACAAAGCAGCAACGGAAACACTTTTATCAAGATGCGCGAACAAGCCGTAAGAAAACTAACCTCCGCATGTACTTCCACAACCGGAAATACCAAAGGCACGATAACCGCCGCTAGAATGTTAGACAATAACGTATAAGTTGTCAGGCTACCCGCATTTCCACCCAACTTTCCAGTTATAACGGCAGCGGCGGTAGCCGTAGGACAAATCAAGCAGACCATCGCTCCTTCAAAGACTTCACGATAGACATCGGACATCGGTACATACACCAAAATCCCAGCCGTAAACAAACAACTTATCAGTTGAAACAGCAACAACCACCAATGCCACACTGTCGGTTTTAAAGCGCTAGGCTCTACTTTACAAAAGGTAAGAAGCAACTGTGAAAAAATCAAGAAAGGAGTCAAAAAAGAAACAATTCCCCATACCGCCGGCTTCAATGGAGATAAGAGAGAAACACGGGCAAATAAAAAATAAACAAGCGTTCCCATCAACATGGCGACAGGCAACGTCCAGTTCTTCAAAAATTTAAGCATTGGTCTGTCCTATTTTTGGGGATGCAAAGTAATAGCGTTTCAACGAAAAAACCACCAATCGCCCGAAAAAAAACACAAAACTTAATGATAAAGAGACAGTTTTCAACAAAAATCCACTACATTTGCAACGCTTATTAAGCGTATGAAAATCAGTAAAACGAACATATTGTTCCTTTGCATCTGCCTATGGCTACTCACTCCATTTTGTTCCAACAACATATGGGGAAAGGACTTTACCATCGTAATTGACGCTGGACATGGAGGACATGACCCCGGAGCTATCGGCAAAATATCTAAAGAAAAGAATATCAATTTAAACGTCGCATTGAAAGTAGGCAGATTAATCAAAAATAACTGTCCTGACGTTGAGGTGATATATACGCGCACAAAAGACGTATTCATTCCCTTGAACAAGCGGGCTGAAATCGCAAATAACGCTAAAGCGGACTTGTTTATCTCTATCCACACCAACTCTTTAGCCAACAACCATAAAATAACGGGAGCATCCACATGGACATTAGGTCTAGCAAAATCTGACGCAAATCTGGAGGTAGCTAAACGAGAAAACTCAGTCATTCTTTACGAGAACGATTATCAAACCCGCTATGCAGGGTTTAATCCAAACTCGGCTGAATCCTATATTATCTTCGAGTTTATGCAGGATAAATACATGGAACAAAGCGTACATTTAGCCACTCTTGTACAAAATCAATTCAGCCAAACATGCAAAAGAGTAAACAGAGGAGTACATCAAGCGGGGTTTCTCGTATTAAAAGCCAGCGCAATGCCTAGTATACTCATTGAACTCGGATTCATTTCAACCCCTGAGGAAGAACGCTATCTAAACACGGAAACCGGAACCAATACGCTAGCCAAAGGCATCTACAACGCTTTCCTGAATTACAAAAAAGAACACGAACTAAAATTGGCAGGAGCAAACAAAGTCTTCGTCCCTAACAAGACGGGAAACAACGGCAAAACCGAGATTATGGCTCAAACTGAACAAAAGCCTCAAAACATACAAACAACACAGCCTATCGTATCAGAAAAAGTAGCCACTTACAATGACGAAATAATATTTAAAGTACAAATACTGACCTCTTCAAAGCCCCTTTCTAAAAACGACAAAAGACTAAAGGGCGTGAAAAAGATAGATTATTATAAAGAAAAAGGGCTTTATAAATACACTTATGAAAGTTCACAAGACTATAATGCTATCGTACGGGCCAGACGTTCCGTTTCCTCCTTATTTAAGGACGCATTCATTGTCGCTTTCCGAAACGGAGAAAAAATGGACATCAATGAAGCCATCAGAGAATTTAAAAAGAACAAAAATAAATAAGATATAATATGAAATACATGACTAAAGAAGTTAAAATAGGAATTGCAGGCATTATCGCATTATGCGTACTTGTATACGGCATTAATTGGTTAAAAGGGATTCACCTGTTCAAACCATCAAGTTATTTCTATGCCAAGTTTGAGAATGTAAACGGATTAACCCAGTCTAGTCCCGTCTTTGCAGATGGAGTAAGAATCGGACTCGTACGGGAAATTTATTACGACTACACACGACCGGGAAATGTGGTCGTACAGGTTGAACTGGATAACGAAATCCGCATTCCCAAAGGAAGTACCGCCGAACTAGTATCAGAGATGTTGGGAGGAGTAAAAATGAATATCCTATTAGCCAATAACCCAAGAGAAAAATATGAAATAGGAGATACTATTCCCGGAAACTTAAACAACGGAATGATGGACAAAGCCGCACAACTTCTTCCAAAAGTAGAACAGATGCTGCCCAAATTAGACTCAATACTGACATCTTTAAATACAATACTGGGAGATCAAAGCATTCCTTCTACTCTTCATTCCGTAGAAACCACAACCGCCAATCTTGCTATAGTCAGTTCACAGGTAAAAGCCTTAATGAATAATGATATTCCTCAACTTACAGGAAAGTTAAACACCATCGGAGATAACTTCATTTCTATAAGCAATAACCTCAAGAATATAGACTATGCCACTACATTTAAAAGCATAGACCAAACGCTATCAAATGTAAAGATACTTACAGATAAATTAAACAGTAAAGACAACACCATAGGTTTACTATTCAATGATTCCACCTTATACAATAATCTAAACGCGACAACCGCTAACGCCGCAAGTCTATTGGAGGATTTGAAAGCGCATCCAAAACGCTATGTACATTTCTCGCTATTCGGCAGAAAAGATAAATAAGCGGTGCACTATATAGAATAATTCTAAATAACGGAAAGACCATATATATGCGCAAATAACCGATTTAAAAAGGTCTATCAGCAAACTAGAATAATACTATCTGATAAGAAAAAAAAGAAAAGAACGACGCATTAATATGGTTAAAATCAAACCATTATAAATTAGCAAACATCTATCAGGGAAGAAGAATCCGATATTAGATTATAAGTATCTGAAAGTAAACCCATTATTATTTAACTGAAAAAAGCAAGAAAAAATAGATTTGTTTTTCTCAAAGAAGATTCTCAATTTTGCAAACGTAGAAGTTTCGCTTAATTAATAAATGCATTGAAGTCGCTATGGTTGAATCAAATCATGTCGTGCTTTGGAATCGTTGTCTTAAAATAATAAAAGACAATGTTCCTGAGACTACATATACTACTTGGTTTGCTCCCATTGTCCCTTTAAAATATGAGGACAATACATTAATTGTGCAAATCCCTAGCCAATTCTTTTACGAGATGCTAGAAGAAAAGTTTGTGGATTTGCTACGAATGACGTTATATAAGGCTATTGGACAAGGGACAAAGCTTTTATATAATGTAATGATGGATAAGACTTCTATCCCCAATCAAACAGTAAACCTTGAAGGAAGTGGACGTTCTACCGCCGTAACTCCAAAGCCTATTTTCGACGGAAACAAATCACCAAACCTTTTTGACACTCCTATAATACAGGAGTTGGATCCACATCTGAATCCGAACTATACTTTCAAAAATTTCATTGAAGGATACAGTAACAAATTATCAAGAAGCGTAGCTGAATCTGTCGCCCAAAATCCAGCTAACAACCCTTTTAATCCCTTATTCTTATACGGAGCATCTGGAGTTGGAAAGACCCATTTGGCAAACGCTATCGGAATAAGAATTAAGGAACTTTATCCAGAAAAAAGAGTGCTGTATGTTTCAGCGCACTTATTTCAGATCCAATATACTGACTCTGTGCGTAACAACACAACAAACGACTTCATAAACTTCTACCAATCTATTGACGTACTCATTATTGACGATATACAAGAATTTGCAGGAGTAACTAAAACTCAAAATACATTCTTTCATATTTTCAATCATTTGCATCAAAACAGGAAACAACTCATCCTAACTTCCGATAGAGCGCCCGTCTTATTACAAGGTATGGAAGAACGTTTATTAACCCGCTTCAAATGGGGAATGGTAGCGGAATTGGAAAAGCCGACAATAGAACTCAGAAAAGACATTTTACGTAATAAGATACACAGAGACGGACTACAATTTCCTCCCGAAGTAATAGATTACATTGCGGAAAATGTCAATGAAAGTGTACGCGATTTAGAAGGTATAGTAATAGCTATCATGGCACGCTCTACAATCTTTAATAAGGAAATTGATTTAGAGCTAGCACAGCATATCATAAAAGGCGTAGTGCATAATGAAGTAAAAAACATCACTATCGATGATATTCTCCGAGTAGTCTGCAAGCACTTTGGTTTGGAACCTTCAGCCATACATACGAAGTCAAGAAAGAGAGAAGTTGTACAAGCAAGACAAATCGCCATGTATTTAGCAAAGAATCACACGGATTTATCGACCTCAAAGATTGGAAAGTTTATCGGGAACAAAGATCATGCAACTGTACTTCACGCCTGTAAAACTGTAAAAGGACAGTTAGAGGTTGATAAAAGTTTCTATGCAGAAGTAGAAGAAATAGAAACATCTTTAAAAAGAAAAGAATAAGTAGAAAATTCCGTGTGTTATATAACAAGCATATGAAGGTGATAAGCCCCTATTACCTTTATATGTCATTTTTCTGCGTTTTCTCATATACTCTCAGACAAGACATGAAACTCCTTTGGGAAAGCGTCGGATGGCGTAACCATTCTATTTTCCGCCTTGACACGCATGTTCCCTAAACCTACCTTTGCGCCGTAACCCTTAAACAACAATGATTATGGCAAAAGAAAAAGTAAA
>CASDXF010000019.1 GCA_949285075.1 uncultured Bacteroides sp.
CATCCGTATGCAGCAGAGACTCATGAACGTGAGGGTAAGATGCGTGGCCGCCGATTCCATATACGCCAACAATGCCAACAGGAAGTTCTGCACGAAATATGGAATATCCACTTCCTTCGTGCGCAAGGGAAGAGCGGCAAAGGATGTTATATGTAACGAAACGCAGAAAAATGACAATAAGAATGGGCATAGGAAGTGATTGTCATCTATCGTCTTCATATGCCATCTTATTTTTGGAGGACATTTACTGAATATCTCCAAGAAAGGAACTGACCGCAAAACCGCTTTTGGGTCAGCCCTTTCTTGGTATTCTTCGTTTTAAAAGGAGTATTCACTCAGATTACTTTTTGCTTTTCATTCGGACAAAGGATATAAACGCAATTTTCAGTTTTGCTGTTTTTCTTCTTTCTCCTTTTTCAGTGAATCATCTATTAGCTTGATTTTTTGCAACACTAAATCTAAATCAGCTTTTAGTTTGTCCGCTTTTCGATTCAATTCTGTGAGTAAGTTACTGCCTTTTTTTGAAGTAGAGGTTAAGAACCCCAAATTGTTTTCGTATGTTTGAAGTTCGCTTTTCATGTTGTCTCGAATGCGCATAAGTTTTTCACGTTCTCGATATAGAGTTTGTGTACCTTCTTCTTGGATATTGCTTATGGCTGAACGGAAATTCAATAGTTTTCTATTTGAGGCATTAATGTTGAAACGTTCAAATAATTGATCGATTAAACTGTGATACTGTTTATATAGTTTATCTTTTTCCTTGAATGGAACATGTCCAATAGAATTCCATTCTTTCATTAACTCACGTACTAAATCATTGGCAGCGTCTGTTTCTATATTCTCATCTATGGATGATAGCTTTTCAATGATTGCCTTCTTTTTCTCTAGGTTTTCTGTTTCAATGGAGCGTTGTGATGAAGTCGCTTTATTCTTCTGTTCAAAGAAGTAATCACATGCCGTAATGAAGCGTTTCCATACGCTGTCTGAATATTTTTTTGCAACAGGTCCAATTGTTTTCCACTCTTTTTGAAGTTTAGTCAAAGCCTCTGCGGTCTTTTTCCAGTCTGTGCTATCTTTCAAGGCTTCCGCTTTCTCGCAAAGTGCTTTTTTCTTTTCAAGATTTTCACTCATTCCTTCTTTTAAACTCTTGAAAAATTCTCCTTTTTTCTGAAAGAAGGTATCACAAGCATGCCGGAATCGCTCAAATATTTTTACGTTCATTTTTTGTGGAGCAAATCCGATTGTTTTCCACTTGTTTTGTAGTGCAATTACTTCTTGTGTCTTATTTTCCCATGCGGAGAATGTTTTCAATTCGTCGTATTCAATAGACTCTACAATTTCGCAAATAACGGTCTTTTGGTCTAGATTATGTCGTTCTGCCTCCTTTAATGCCTCAAAATGCTGCTGATGACGGCGATTTATAATGGTGGATGCATTTTTGAAACGGCTCCATACTTCTTCACGCAATTCCTTAGCTACAGGACCTGTTTCCCGGAATTCTTGATGCAATTTTTGAAGTTGGTGGAATGCGGATACAACGTCTTCTTCATTCGCTAGCTTTTCAGCTGCTTCACATAAATGATTTTTGATTTCCAGATTCTTCTTGAAATCGTATTCGCGGAACTCATTATTCAATTTTAGCAAGTCATAGAATTTCTCTACATACAGTTGGTAGTTTTTCCATAACTCATTAATCTTTCCTTGAGGAATTAACTTCGTTTCGTTCCACTGCTGTTGCAGTTTCTTGAATTCTGCATATGATTTATTCGGATCTTCTCCTGACTCTATTAATTCTTTCAGTTCTTCTATAATTGATAGTTTTACCTGAAGATTTTCCTCCTTTTGCCGTTCCAATTCAGCGGCTTGTGCGCTTCTTTTGTCCTTTATGATTTTCATCAGGAGCTTGAATTCTTCTTCAAGCGGGTCTTCTTTCGGGGTAAAGTCTTCGGAATTACCTCCTGTTTCCACAAATTGTTTTTTTGTGGCTTCCAGTTCGGCGTTATGTATCTTATAAAAGATTTGTTTCAAACCGTCTATTTCTTGCCTGCTAGCGTTTTCCGCATCCTGTGAAATTTCTTTCAAGCGTTTTATAATCTCTTCTTTCGAGGTGATTTTACTAGGGGAGTCCGATTGGCTTTCGGCAACAGATTCCTCTTTCGGAGTTTCCGCATATTCATTAGAAACTTCGGTTGTTTTTTTCTCTTCTTCTATTCCCTCCTGATTAAGAGGTTGCTTCATGTCCTGAGCGTCCATCATTGTTACTAGTTTTGAGCTACAAATTAATGAAATAAAATAATTACTTCATACTGTTTCGCTTATTTTTTTTAAGAGAAACCGATTTATTTTTCTTTTTGTGCCATTTGCGAGGCGTTTTTGTGCCCCTTTATGACAATAAGACAGTGATTCCCATGTATAGCATCATGCCGATTATGTCATTTGTTATGGCTATGAACGGTCCTGTAGCGATAGCCGGATCTATTTTGAAACGTTCGAGAGTCATGGGCACTAGTGTTCCGAAAATGGAAGCGAACATGACGACTGCGAATAAGCTGATGGAGACCGAATAGCTGACTGTAGCCGTGGCGCCAAAACGAATGAAATTATAGGTATATACTAATAAAGAGATTATCGTCGCGTTAATTAAAGAGACTACGGATTCCTTGGCCATTTGTTTGAATACGTTTTTCGCATCCAGTGAACTGTTTGCCAATCCTTGTACAATGATGGCTGAAGATTGCGTTCCGACGTTCCCTCCCGTACCTCCAATTAGAGGGATGTATAGGGCCATCTCCGGATGTGCGGCGAACGTTGAATCGAAGTTTCCTAATATCATGGAATTTCCTATACCGCCAATCATGCCGATTAGCAACCACGGCAGGCGAGCCGTTGTTTGGCGGAACACGCTGTCCGCAGTTTCTACGTCTTGCGAAAGACCGGACGCCAACTGATAATCGCGTTCCGTTTGCTCGCGAACCTCATCCATTACGTCGTCTACAGTAATCTGTCCCACCAAGCGGCCTATGCTGTCCACGACGGGGATAGCCACCAAGTCGTATTTCTCTATCACCTGCACTACCTCGTCTATCGGAGTGTCTACGTGTACGGATATCGGGTCTTTCTGCATGACGTGCTTCACCTTCGATACTGAGGGGGAGGTAATCATCTTCTTCAGCGGGAAGATCCCCCTCAACCGCTCGTCATCGTCAATGACGTACACATAATATATTTCGTCCAGTTCCTCCGCTTGCTGCCGCATCTCCTTCAGACACTCGGGCATACTCCAGTTTTCGTTGACAAGCACCATTTCCGTACCCATCAGACCTCCCGCCGTGTTCTCGTCGTACTTAAGCAGGTCTACAATGTCTCCCGCCTGCTCTATGTCCTCTATGTGCGAGAGCACCTCCTCCTGCTTGTCCTCGTCGAGCTCGCGCATCAGGTCCACGGCGTCGTCCGTGTCCATATAATCCACGAACCGCTTCGCTATGGTTTCCGAGGGGAGTATTTCCAGAAACTCTTTCCGCACGTCCTCGTCCATCTCGACCAGTACGTCGGCCGCCGTTTCGTTGTCGAGAAGCCGGTAAACGAAACGTGCGTCCTCAGAGTTCAGTTCGTTACACAGTTCCGCTATGTCGGCGGGATGCAAATCAGCCAATAACTCCTTTACCTTTTCGGTATCCTTCTGCTCGATAAGCTGCTTGACGTTGTTGATGTATTCTTCGTTCATAATGTGGATTTTAAAGATTGAAGAACTAAATGGCTTGTCTCAGTGTCTTTCCGTGCTATGACTTGTTGTCGGGGGCGTTTAATGCCCGCAGCGCCTTTTCCACCCGGTTGGTCAGCGAAATGAAATCCTCTATCGACAGTTGTTCCGGACGTTTGTTGAACAGCTCATCCTGTAACAGGTCACAATCCTTTCCCGAGAAAATGGGCTTGATAGAGTTGCGCAGTGTCTTTCGCCGTTGGTTGAAGGTAGCCTTTACTATTCGTTTGAACAGCTTTTCGTCGCATCCTAGCTCTTTCGTGTCGTTGCGCGTCATGCGGATTACGGCGCTCTTCACTTTGGGAGGCGGGTTGAATACGTGTTCGCTGACCGTGAACAGGTATTCCGCCTTATACCACGCTTGTATCAGTACGCTCAATATGCCGTATGTCTTGCTGCCCGGCCGGGCTACGATGCGTTCCGCCACTTCTTTTTGAATCATGCCCGTGCAGCAAGGGATAATCTCTTTGTTGTCTAGCATCTTGAAGAATATTTGGCTAGAAATATTGTAGGGATAGTTACCGGTCAGGACGAACGGTTTTCCATCGAACAGGCGTCGCAAGTCCATTTTCAGGAAGTCGTCTTCAATGATGTCATTCTCCAATGCGGGATAGGCCTCTCGCAAGTAAGCGATAGACTCGTAGTCCACCTCCACTACTTTTATCGGGCGATTCTTCTTGATAAGAAATTGCGTAAGTACCCCCATGCCCGGTCCTACCTCCAGAACGGGAATCTCTGGCGTAGAGTCGATGGTGTCGGCTATGTCTTGCGCTACTTTCAGGTCCTTCAGAAAGTGCTGTCCGAGAAACTTTTTAGGCTTTACTAATTTCATTTACCAACTAAATAGCTACTTTTGCGGTTGACAAAGGTACTTCTTTTCGATGAAGAATGAAGAATGAAGGATGAAGAAACTGCTAAAAAAGACGCTCGAACTGCTATTGCCTATCGTTTTAGGCGGCTTTATTCTGTATTGGATATATAAAGACTTTGATTTCGCCGAGGCGGGTGAAGTGTTGCGTTACGGCACGGACTGGGGATGGATGTCTCTGTCTCTCTTGTTCGGAATCATGGCGCAAGTTTTTCGGGGATGGCGTTGGCGGCAGACGCTTGAACCTTTGGGAGCTTTCCCGAAGCGTAGCGATTGCGTAAGCGCCGTGTTCGTCTCCTACGCCGCGAGTCTGGTGATTCCTCGTGTAGGCGAGGTAAGCCGTTGCGGAGTGTTGGCCCGCTATGACGGCGTTTCTTTCGCCAAGTCTTTAGGCACGGTGGTTACGGAGCGGTTAATTGATACGCTGACCATATTATTGATTACCGCGGTTACCGTGCTGTTGCAAATGCCGGTGTTCGTTACCTTCTTGCAGCAGACCGGCACGAAAATCCCTTCTTTGCTTCACCTTCTGACTTCTGTCTGGTTCTATATTGTTCTTTTCTGCTTCATAGGTGTCCTTATGCTGCTGTACGCCTTGCGCAAGACGCTTTTTTTTTACGAGACCGTCAAAGGCTTTGTGCTTAATATCTGGGAAGGAGTGATGTCGTTGCGCAACGTGCGCGACACGCCGCTTTTCGTGTTCTACACCTTAGCCATCTGGGTATGTTATTTCCTGCATTTCTATTTTACCTTTTATTGTTTCGTCTTCACGGCCCATTTGGATGTGTTGGCGGCGTTGGTCATGTTTGTGGGCGGTACGTTCGCGGTCATTGTCCCCACGCCTAACGGAGCGGGGCCGTGGCATTTCGCCGTCATCTCCATGATGATGCTTTACGGGGTGAACGCGACAGACGCAGCGATATTCGCCTTGATAGTGCATGGCGTCCAGACTTTCTTGGTTGTCGTCTTGGGGGTATATGGTTTGATAGCCTTGCCGATAGTTAACAGAAAGCGGGGATAGCGGTGAGGGCCTCCTGTTTATTATATATAATGTGTATAGATGGAACGAACAAGATACATTAACTTTTAAATTGAACGATTATGAGTACGATTCTTTCTTTAGCTCCGCAAAACGTGTGGAAGCATTTTTATTCGCTGACCCGTATTCCCCGTCCTTCCGGACACATGGAGAAGGTCACGGCGTTTCTTATAGACTTTGGAAAAGGCTTGGGTTTGGAGTCTTTCGTCGACGAGGCGGGAAACGTCATCATCCGTAAGCCGGCTACCCCGGGGATGGAGAACCGGAAAGGCGTTATCTTGCAGGCGCACATGGACATGGTTCCTCAGAAGAACAACGATACGGAACACGACTTTGAGAAAGACCCCATAGAAGCCTACGTTGACGGAGACTGGGTGAGGGCGAAGGGTACGACGTTGGGAGCCGACGACGGGCTTGGCGTGGCGGCCATCATGGCGGTGCTTGAAGCGAAGGACTTGAAGCACGGGCCGATAGAGGCGCTGATTACGAAGGACGAGGAAACGGGCATGTACGGTGCCTTTGGCCTGAAGCCGGGCACGGTGAACGGAGAGATTCTGCTGAATCTGGATTCGGAAGAGGAGGGCGAGCTGTATATCGGTTGCGCCGGAGGAATGGACGTTACGGCGACGTTGGAATATAAGGAAGTACCCGTTGAAGCGGGAGATGTCGCCTTTATGATTACGTTGAAGGGTCTGAAGGGAGGACATTCCGGACTGGAAATCAATCAGGGACGGGCCAACGCCAATAAGCTGATGGCGCGCTTCCTCCGCGAGGCGGTGGCCGATTACGAGGCCCGCTTGGCCAGTTGGGAGGGCGGAAACATGCGCAACGCCATTCCGCGCGAGGCGAAGGCCGTAGTGACTGTTCCGGCGGGAAGCGAAGGCGAGCTTATGGAACTGGTGGAGGATTACGAACGTCTTTTCAACGAGGAGTACGCGACCATCGAGACCCCCATTAGCCTGAAGGCGGAGAAGGTGGAGCTGCCCTCGGGAGAAGTGCCGGAAGAGATACAGGACAACCTGATAGACGCGATTTGCGCTTGCCAGAATGGAGTGACGCGTATGATACCTACCGTGCCGGATACGGTGGAGACTTCCTCCAATTTGGCCATAGTTACTATAGGCGGCGGGAAGGCGGAAGTGAAGATATTGGCCCGCAGCTCGTGCGACAGCATGAAGGACTTTCTCACCGCCAGTCTCGAATCCTGCTTCTCAATGGCGGGGATGAAGGTCGAGATGTCCGGGGGCTATTCCGGATGGCAGCCCAATGTCGATTCGCCCATACTGCGCGCCATGAAAGAGTCCTATAAGCGTCGCTTCGGCAAGGAACCGGAGGTGAAGGTTATTCACGCCGGGTTGGAGTGCGGCATTATCGGGGCCATTATTCCCGGACTGGACATGATTTCTTTCGGGCCTACCTTGCGTTCGCCGCACTCGCCGGACGAGAGGGCGTACATCCCCGACGTGCGGAAGTTCTATGACTTCTTGGTGGCTACCTTAGAGGAGACTCCGTTGAAGTAAAAGACGGTTTCTATATTCAGATTGGCGGGGCGGGGCGTTTCGCCCCGCTTGATATAAGTCAAGAAAATATGTTGTATAACATGTTTTTTGATGTCTTGGCGGTATAATGTACCGATAAACGCCATAACTTTGCGTCGTAATCATAGAGAAATCGTAATCTATGAGAAGAACGGTAAGAAGAAAAAGACTTAAAGTGAAAGGATAACGAATTATGGCAAAAAGAATGTGTTCTTTAATAGGTAGAATCCTCAGTGAAGTCGGCCGTAACGAAATGCTGACGAGAGGATACATGGTTGAAAGGTAAATTGATTGATTAATTTAAAAAGAATCTGTGGGGCGGGACAGCGCGGTGAGCGTTGTTCCGTTTTTTTTGTTTCCTTAAAAACAGACCATTCTGAAAAACGGGACATTTTATACGCTCCAGAATGCGATAATTCCGGCCGGGATACACCTCGGACGAAAAGAACGCCGTATAGAGGCGTTAGCGAAATTCAGAATGTCAGATAATCTCCATGTAATGTGACGTTCTTATGCGTTTAGTCTGGAAAGTGTATCCTAATGCGTCGGAATTAGCCTGTATCGTATAATATAGACACTTCCGTGTCGTTCGGAAGATTCACCCAACGGGAAGCGGAAAAGCGTGAAATTCCCCTCCGAATCGTCGAAAAAGGCTTTCGCTCGTGAGCGGGAGGGCTTCGGCTCGCGAGAAATAGGGCTTCGGCTCGCGAGAAATAGGGCGGCGGCTCGCGACGGATAGCTCTTCCGTTCGCGGACCGTAGCTCTTTCCCACGCCCTTCATACCCCTTCCGGACTGCATAAATATTCATTTTTTGCCCGAAAACTGCATATTTATGCGTCTTTTTGCATACCTCAGCCGCTAAAAGCCACGTTTTGGTCGGCACTTCGGACAGGCGAAATCTTAAAAATGGAACATTTTCGTCTATCTTCCCCGTTCCTGTTGACTTCGTGAGTCAGCGGCTGAAAAGAGGACGGCGCAACCGTCACCGCCTGCCGCGTATGGTTGGGCATGATTGGATGACTTTGCCGCCCTCTTCCAACCGTTGATTCGCATAAATAATTAAAAATAGGCGTAAAGCTCTCCCGTTTAAATAAAATGCCTATCTTTGCTCCATTGGTGCGGAGGCGATGTAATCGGACGATGATCGCCTCGTGAACCGGCGGAATGTTGAACTTTAGAAAGAGAATAAGAAACAGACAGTAAGGTAATTGAAATTGCGTAGGCCTTGTCGGGGCCGAAGCAAGACATATTAAGATAAACGGAGCGTTATGCTTATCTTGTGATTTGGAAACCTGAGAAATTTTCGGATTGATACAAGAAGATGGCATAGTGGTTCCTGCGCTATGGCGTGGGCTGCTATTATCCACACTTGTATCAAGGTTTTCTCAGGACCTCCAAATCAGACGTGGCATCGCAGTTCCACGCTTCGTGCATTTAATAACCGCCCTTGTGGCAGCTGGAGGGCAAGAAAAAGTACAAACTCATGAAAAGAGCATTATTATTAGCCGTAACGTTATTCATGTTATCAGTGGCCATGTACGCCCAAGAGGACGTAACAAAATTTCTCGGTATTCCCGTTGACGGGAGTAAATCTGAAATGATACAGAAACTGAAAGAAAAGGGGTTTGTTCCTAGCCCTTTGAATAAGGACGTTCTTCAGGGAGAATTTAATGGGACAGAAGTTAATGTATATATTGGGACAAACAACAATAAGGTGTGGCGTATTATGCTTTGTGATGCAAATTCAATAGATGTGGAAGATATCAGAATACGTTTTAATAAACTTTGTCAACAGTTTCAGAATAATAAGAAATATATACCAGCTCAACCTTTTTCGGAACAGATTATATCTGATGAAGAAAATATTCCGTACGAAATGACTGTTAATCATAAACGGTATGATGCGGCTTATCTTCAAATACCTGAGGCTATGAGAGACACTACTGCTATGTTCAAAGAGATGTTACCTATTCTCCTTGAGAAATACACTGTGAAGCAGCTTACTAATCCCACAGAAGAAATAAAGAAAGAAATGATGAATGAGATGGCTACACATTTAATGGATTTATGTTTTATGAACCGTGTTTGGTTTATGATTAGTGAGAGTGAACCTTATGGGAAATATTATATTACTATGTTTTATGATAATGAGTACAACCGGGCGGACGGCGAGGACTTATAAGAAAGAGAACTGACTAATTAGCCCTGAGTATATTGTCTCGGAAGGAAACGAGATAAACGCCCTTCCCATTCCTTGCGTCGTCCTTAGCGAATGAGGTCGTGGGAGTGGGAGGGGCGTTATGATTAAGGAACAGCTAACTGTTGTTGTCTGGCAGAAGTGGTATTGTCTACGCTGTAAACATAGGTTTTAGTCGATAAACTTGTTCTCTTCGTGTGTTTTTTTTATATTTGCGTAGAGCTAATTTAAGACCTTAAAGGATTCCTTAATCTGATAAAATATGCGTAGATTATTTGTTTTCCTCTTCCTTTTCTGCGCCACGTTCTCTATGGCTCAGGTAGACCTCACGGTCCTGCCGAAGGCGGAGCGTGACAGTGCGTTAGTCGCAATAGTACAAGGCTTAATCCTTCAAAAATTCCCTGAAATATATCGCAAGGATATATATCCCGTCATTTCAGAATCGTATGCTAACAAGGGGATGGAGTGGATATACGATGATGGTTTGTCTGAGAAATATTATAAGTATCCGGACTATGTAAAGTCGGGAGACGTGTGTTATAATGTCCAGTTTTATTATAAGTACTGGCAAGAAGAAGATTTGAGGACTCCTTGCATAACTTCGGCAACGGTGATTGGAAAAACTGGAGATATTAAAAATATTACCTTATATCATTCAGAATCGGAAAGGCTTTATTATTGGTGGGGAGACTTAATGCAAATCCCGGATACTTCGGCAGCAAAGCGTCGTCTTTCTGGTATGTCTCGTACAGAGCGTGATAGTATTCTGACTGACATTGCCCGGGAGACGGTCCGGCGACATTGGCCTGAACTAGATAGAGAAAATGTTCTGCCTTCCATCAGGGTATGTGACTTTTCTATACTACGTTTGGGTTGGGTAAATGAGGATTCTTCTATACCTGATTATGTTAATCCGGCGGACATCTATTATGTCGTGACATTCTACTATAAGGATTGGAAGAAAGAAAAGGGGAAGAAGAAATTCTTTCAAGGGGCGATGACAGCGTCAGTCTACATTATTGAAAAGACCCGTGAAGCCTATAAAATTGAGTCGGGAGCTTCCGAAGGCGACCGTTGGCGCTATCTGTTGAAACCGGAACATTAGGGCGTCTCTAAGAAAGGTGGGGGCGCTTTGGGAGGCGATTATAAGTGAAGTATTTAGGCTGGCGTTTTTTCGTCGGAGAAATAGAAAAGATCGAGGCGGTCGATTCGATAAGAATCGGCCGCCTCGCCTGCTATTATTCTTTCGATTTGGATTATAGTCCGAACGAAAGCTTGTCTATAGATTGGTAAACTACGCTCGCTATACCCAATCCGATGATACCGAGCGTACAGAGGGCAAGTCCTACTTTAGTATACGCGTCGCTGCGGAAAGTCGGAATCGGATTGTCGGAAGGCAGAATGTACATGGCCTTCACTACCAACAGGTAGTAATAGAGTGAGATTACCGTATTGACCAACGCGATGAACACCAACAGATGGAATCCCGCCTCGAAAGCCGCCATGAAAATGAAGAACTTCGAGAAGAAGCCGGCGAACGGAGGAATTCCCGCTAGCGAGAAGAGCGCAAGCGTCATGAGAAACGCTATTTTCGGGTTCGTTTTATAGAGTCCCCTGTAATCCTCCAACGTAACCTTTCCGCTGCGCAATGACACGATGGTGATGACGGCGAATACGCCCAGATTGGCCACGGCGTACACCAATACGTAGTAAACTAACGAGGTCATGCCTTCGGGTGAGCCTCCGATAACGCCTAGCATGATGTATCCCGCCTGAGAAATGCTGGAGAATGCCATCAGTCGGGTAATGTTCTGTTGACGCACGGCAAAGATGTTGGCCACCGTAATGGTGATGATGGTTATCCAGAAGAGTACCTCTTGCCAGTCCTCAATCATCGGCGCGAACACCTTGATTAAGATGGTAAGCAGAACAAAAGCCGCTGACCCTTTAGATACGACACTAAGGTAGGCCGTCACAGAACTGGGTGCGCCCTCGTAAACGTCGGCCGTCCACAAGTGGAAGGGTACGAGCGAGAGCTTGAACGCCATTCCGGAGAAGAAGAACACGAAAGCCATGATTTGCAACATGTTCCCGTCGATGAGGTTAGGCATATCATCGAAATAGAGTGTCCCTGTCGTTCCGTAAATCAGCGATAGCCCGAACAGTAACAGTGCGCTTGAGAAGAGTGCCGTCAAGATGTACTTGGCTCCGGCCTCGGCTGAGTTGTGACGGTATTTGTCGAAGGCGATGAGCGCCGCCATCGGTATGGAGGCGGTTTCCAGTCCGATGAAGAACATCAGGAAATGTCCTGACGAAATCATGAAATACATACCTAACAGCGTGGATAACGTCAATACGTAAAATTCGCCTTGCTTGAATGACGTGTCCTCACGCTTCAGCCATTCGTGCGCCATGAGGAATACGATTATCGTTCCTATGTTCAGCACAGACTTAATGACCGTATGCATCGGCACGTAATGGTACATGCCTCCGAAGCAGTCGGCAGCCGTACCCGGTATAAAATTGATTGCCGTATGAATGAGCATCAATGCGACAGGGAGCACGGTATTCAGCCGTGCTTTCCCGTCTTTCTGGTGAGCGTCCGGGCTCATAAAGAGGTCTGCCAAGAATAAAATCAGTATGACAGCAATGAGCGACAGCTCCTCTCGCATATATATAAACTGTGAATAATCCATTGTCTTAATCTGTATATGTTGAATTGTGAGTTACGGAATCATTTGTGAAACTATGGGCAGTACGCTGTCGCTTATCATGTGGCTTACCCAGAATGGGGCCATACCCAATCCCGCTACGCATACGATAAGGCAAATGACGGCTACACGCTCGTCCCATGTCGCGTCGGTCAGCTCAAGGTGGTGCTTGTTTGTACATGTGCCGTACAGTATTTTACCCACTAAGCGGAGGATATAAACCGCCGTAATTACGATAGACGAACAAGCGATGATAGTTAGTGTGCGATGGAACACGTCCGCATTCTGGAAAGAACCTACGAAAATAGTCATTTCCGCAATGAAACCACTTAGTCCCGGAAGTCCTAGATTGGCGAGACCGGCAATCACGTAACATACGCTCAGGAAAGGCATGATTTTCATTAGTCCGGATAATTCTCGAACGTCCCGGGTATGCGTACGACCATAAATCATACCAATTAATGCGAAGAATAATGCCGTCATCAATCCGTGTGATAACATCTGAAGGATAGCGCCGGTTGCCGCGGTCTGATTAATCATCAGAATAGCGAAAAGCACCAGTCCGCAGTGGGACACGGAAGAGTAGGCGTTGATGTATTTCAAGTCCGTCTGTACGCAAGCGGAGAATGCGCCGTATACGACAGAGATTCCGGTCAAAATCAAGAATATCCATGATAGCTCATTTGCGGCTTCCGGCATTAGGTACATGGCGATGCGGAAACAGCCGTAGCCTCCCAATTTCATCAACACTCCGGCGTGTAGCATGGAAACGGCTGTCGGTGCGGATGCGTGACCGTCAGGGCTCCATGTATGGAAAGGAAATAAAGCTCCTAGTACGCCAAAGCCGAGAAAGGTCAGAGGGAACCAGATACACTGTTGTGAGAATGGAATGTTATGTAGCTGAGCGATTTCGAGAATATTCATGGTCGAAGCTCCCGAACCGAAATAGATGCCGAGAATGCCAATTAGCAAAAATGCGGAACCTCCCATTAACATCAATGTCAGCTTCATGGCGGAATATTCCTTATGGCCGGAGCCCCAGACTCCAATCAATAGATACATCGGAATCAAGGCTATTTCGTAGAACATGAACATGGTAAACATGTCAACTGTTATGAAGAAGCCGAATACTCCCATAGACAACAAGGTGAACCAAAGGAAATATTCCTTAGTCAGAGGTTGTAAACGCCATGAAGCGAATGTTCCGGTAAATACGATAATGGCTGACAAGAGCAGCATGGCTACCGAGATGCCGTCTACGCCTACCGAATAGGCGATATTGAGAGGAGCATACCATACGGTGTCTGCCCGGAATAACATTTCAGCGGTATTCCCCGCATTTCGTTCTCCTAAATACATGAAAGTGAGTACAATGGAGGCAATCAACAATGCCGATGATCCTGTAACCATCACTCCCCGAATCGCTTTAATTCCCCGGGCCGCCCAAAGTCCGGCAAGCATCAACAGGGGAATAAGTACGAAGATTGATAAAAAATTCATTTGTATATTATGAATTATGGGTTATTAATTATAATATTAACAGTAAAATAAGCGCTAGCGCTCCGCAAAGGAATACGTAAGCGTACTGTTGTACCTGACCACTTTGAAGACCGCGGATTTCATCGCTCGTAGTATTGGTAGCCCATGCTAGGAAGTTGAAGAATCCGTCTACGACATGACGGTCCCACCATGCGATGGGGGTAGATATACAGCGGAAGATAATCTTATGAGTGATAAACTGGTATATCTCGTCTATGTAGAAACGGTGATAGGCAGCCTTGTACAATGTTTTGAACTGGCGGGCCAATTTGTCGGCGACCGGTTGCTTGTCCTTCTTATATATCCAAGTAGCGATGGCGATGGAAATAATAGCGATGACTACGCTCGTAATAGCGACAGACGGTTCCAAATGGATAGAATAAGATTCGCCGTTTGAACTGATGAAATGTCCGAAAGGAATAAATCCGGCTACACACGTAACGACAGCTAGGAACATGAGGGGGAAACTCATGGATAGCGGACTTTCGTGAGGCGTATGCGCAGCGTGCAACTCCTTGTTCTCCTTACCCCAGAAGATTCCATAGTAAAGCCGGAACATATAGAAGGCGGTCATAGCCGCTATAATGGTCATAATCCAACCCATTGCAGAATTGTACTGGAAGCAAGCGGCCAGAATCTCATCTTTCGAGAAGAATCCGGAGAAAGGAGGTATACCGGCAATGGCAAGGCACGCTATCAGGAACGTCCAATGGGTAATAGGCATATATTTGCGCAAGCCTCCCATAGCGGACATCTCATTGGAGTGTACCGCATGAATAATGCTACCCGCACCTAAGAAAAGGAGCGCCTTAAACATGGCGTGCGTAAACAAGTGGAACATGGAAGCCATATATCCTAAGCCGCCATGATGAGGATCCATTGCGGTACATACTCCCAAAGCAACCATCATAAAGCCGATTTGAGAGATGGTAGAAAACGCCAATACACGTTTAATATCTGATTGTACGCACGCTACACTGGCGGCATAAAAGGCCGTGAAAGCGCCTACCCATGCGACCATGTGTAGTGTGTTGGGAGCGTATTCAATAAATAGCGGGAACATACGGGCTACCAAGTAAACGCCGGCTACGACCATCGTCGCCGCATGAATCAATGCGCTGACCGGAGTAGGGCCTTCCATTGCGTCCGGTAACCAGATGTGCAAGGGGAACATGGCGCTTTTTCCTGCTCCTCCGACGAACATTAACCCTAGCGCTAAGGGAAGCATAGCGGCCCCACCACTGATGAGGGTAGCGTTTTCTGGATTGAGGAAGCTGAAAGTTCCACAATAATATCCATAAATCAAGATACCGATGAGAAATCCTAAGTCCGCAAAACGGGTTACGATAAACGCTTTCTTTGAAGCAGCTATGGCCGAAGGCTTCGTATAATAGAAGCCAATCAACAGATAGGAGCTTACACCTACTAATTCCCAGAACAGATACATTTGGAATATATTAGTTGCCACAACTAGTCCGAGCATGGACATGGTGAATAGTGACAGGAAAGCGTAATATCGTTGAAATCCCACTTCGCCTTTCATATAACCGAAAGAGTAGATATGAACCATCAGCGATACGGTGGAAATGACGATCAGCATCATTACTGATATCGGATCGAGCAGTATTCCTAAATCAAAATGCAAAGTCTCGGTGAAAGGAAGCCACGTAAAATTATAGGGTATTAACGTAGCGAACGTTCCGTCTTCCATACGTGGGGCTGAGAAGTATTGAAATGCCGTAGTATACGACAATATCGCTACTACAGCCAATACTAATGTACCAATAGTTCCCGCTGTCTTATGTGACATCCATTTACCTCCGATTCCTAGAATCAGGAAAGAGAGGAGTGGAAGAAGGAGTATTAGAATTGTTAGTTCCATACAAGTTATTTTATTAATTTAGTATTTCAATTCATCTAAGTTACGCACTTGGATGCTTCGTAAGTTACGATAAATATTAATCATAATCGCAATGGCTATTGCGGTTTCCGCTGCCGATATACAGATAGAGAACAAGGCGAAGAAGTGACCTTCCATTCCTTCCGGAAACAAGAAACGATTGAATACGGCAAAGTTTATGTCTGTTGCGTTTAGCATAAGCTCAATCGAAATCAGAATCGCCAGAGTGTTCCGTCGAGTAAAGAATCCATAAATCCCGGCAAACATCATGATAGTGGATACTATCAGATAATATTCCATATGTATCATATTACCTTATTTTTTAGAATTAAACTCTATATTACCTTTTGCGGGCTATCAGAATGCCGCCGATAATACATGCTAATAGTAATACACTGACCGCTTCGAATGGAAGTATGTAACCGTACTTGTCACTGCTGAGCAGCATATTGCCAATAGTATGCATATCCACTTCTTTTGATATCAATTCTCCTGTTTGCAGAAACTTATGTTTCAGCACGATGAATAATACGATTGCCGCGCCCACAATTGTAGTAAGCAGTGCGGCAAAGAATTTGCTTCGTTTGGCCTTTTCTGCACGATCACCTTCTCCACTTGTCAGTAAAATGGAGAATACATAAAGTACAACAATGCCGCCTGCATAAACCATAATCTGCACAGATCCCAAGAATGTATAATCTAACAGAAAATAGATGCCTGCCGTACCGAATAGGCAAAATAGCAAATAAGTCGCCGAGCGTACAATACGTTGGGTGGTCACTGTCATAATAGATGTCGCAATAATGAATATTGCTAAAAAGTAGAATACTACTGTTTCAAGTGTTGCTCCCATATTTAAACTTCTTTTTTCTTTTCCATTACTTTACTGCCTTCGTGGTTCAGTTGAAGGATAAGTTTCGTTCGATCGAATACGGCATGTTCGAAGTTCTGGTCAAACGTGATGGCGTCATGAGGACATGCGTTGACGCAAAGTTGGCAAAATATGCATGAACCAAGATTGTATTCATATTTTGCTAAGATTTTCTTCTTTTTGCCATCTTCTGTCGTAATCGTTTCGCTCGTCACTTTTATAGTATCATTCGGGCAAGCGGTCTGGCACAATCCACATGCGATGCAGCGGTGTTCGTTGTTTTCATTATGAATCATGACCAGTGTACCGCGAAAACGGTCGAACATTTTCAGCTCTTTCCGGTTTTCAGGATATTGTTCCGTAATTTTGGGAGTGAAGAACTCTCTCATGGTAGTCTTCAACCCAATGCATAAACTACGGACTCCCTTGAAAAAACCTCCGAAATATGTCTCTTTATTTTCCATTATTCATTTTTCGTTTTTAATTCGTCTCAATGTTAAAAGTGCAATCCGAGCGCAACCAATATTGCCATAAGCAATAAGTTGACCATGGAAATAGGAATAAGATATTTCCATTCCAGTTTTAATATTTGGTCTATGCGTAAACGGGGGAAAGTCCAGCGCATCCACATCATAAGGAATACAACGAAGAACGCTTTTAAGAAGAACCAAATAAAGCCCGGTATATAGTCCATGATTGCGTTAAAGCCATCTAAGCCGGGAATGTGCAATGGCATCCATCCGCCGAGGAAGACGGTAGCGGCTATTCCGGAAACGATGAATAGGTTAAGATATTCAGCTAAATAGAAGAATCCAAAGTGCATACCGGAATATTCTGTATGGTATCCGGCTGTAAGTTCACTTTCCGCTTCCGGAAGGTCGAAAGGACCACGGTTACATTCCGCGTTTCCCGCAATCAAATAGACGATGAATGCGATAATGGCGGGTATATGCCCTTTAAAGATGTACCATCCGTTGGCTTGGCTCTCTACTATTTCTGAGATTTGCATCGTCCCAGTCAGTATTATCATTGTCATGATGCTCATTCCTACAGATAGTTCATAACTGATAATTTGGGCTCCGCTTCTCATGGCTCCGATGAGAGAAAACTTATTGTTGCTTCCCCAACCGGCCAACAGAATACCAACGACTCCAATACTAGATGCCGCTAGTAGGAAAAACATACCTACATTAAAATCTAGAATTCCCGCTCCTTTGTTATAAGGTAAGCATGAGAATGTTAAGAAGGAGGCGATTAGGACTAGAAACGGCGCTAAGTTATAAAGAAAGCGGTCGGTGTTTTTAGGAGTAAAGATTTCCTTTGTCAACATTTTAAGTACGTCACAAATCACCTGAATAGACCCCCATTTACCGACACGGTTAGGCCCAAGACGGCATTGGAAAAAACCACAAACTTTACGTTCCATGTAGATTAGTATGATGGCTAGAATAGCGTATAATAGCACGATACATACTCCTACGACTACACATTCGATGAAGATGGCCAGTTTTTCGGGCATAACGGACAACAGCATCTCGTGTATCCAATTTGTTATAATACTAAAATCAAACACAATTTCTAAAGTTTAATGATGAACGAATATTAAAGCCTTAAAATTATCTGTCGATATCGGGGACTACATAGTCAAGCGTACCGCCAATGGCTATTAAGTCGGCGATTTTACTCTTGTGAGTAATTGTATCGATTGTTCCTACTAGCGGCAATCCGGTGGCGCGGTAGTGCAGGCGATAGGGGGTCTTGTCTCCCCGGCTTTCCAAATAAACGCCGAATTCTCCTCGGCTTCCCTCAACTGCGGCATAGTATGAACCTTCGGGCACACGAATAATAGGCTTCATTTTTTCTTGGTAAGGGCCTTCCGGAATGTTGTCTATCAGTTGCTCTATAATCTTCAAGCTTTCCAGAATCTCTTCCATACGTACCATGTATCGGGCGAAGCAGTCTCCTTCGGTATGGACAATTTCCTTGAAGTCGACTTTATCGTACATGGCATAAGGCATGCGCTTGCGTACATCGCAGGCCCATCCGCTTGCGCGTCCAGTACCGCCGGTCGCGCCGAAAGATATTGCGTCTTCGCGGCTAAGTACTCCGATACCCTTCAAACGGCTTTGCGCTATGACGTTTCCGGTAAATATGTCGTGATATTCATTGATGTTCTTACGCATATAAGGAATGAATTCCTTAACTCGGCGCACGAAGTTAGGATGTATGTCCGCTTGTACTCCACCAATCGTGTTATAGTTCAGGATGAGGCGGCCTCCGCATGTCTCTTCAAAGATATCAAGCACCTTCTCGCGGTCGCGGAATCCGTAGAGGAAAGCGGTTGTGGCTCCCAAGTCTTGGCACAGGCAGGCGAAGAACAAGATGTGAGAGTCTATACGCTGCAACTCGTCCATAATGGTACGTATGTATTGCACGCGTTCGCTTACCTCGATACCCATGGCCTTCTCTATACACATGCATAAGGCGTGGCGGTTCTGCATGGCGCCGAGATAGTCCAGACGGTCGGTCAGCGCCAATGTTTGCGGATAAGTCAGGCTTTCGTTCATTTTTTCGATGCCCCGATGGATATATCCGCAGTTTACGTCTATTTTGTTAATGGTTTCACCTTCTAGGGAGACACGGAAACGGAGTACTCCGTGTGTGGCGGGATGTTGAGGCCCGATGTTTATAACGTATTCTTCGTCTCCGAACAGGGTGTTCACCTTTTCTTTTGTCGTTCCGTCCGCTTGTTGGTCTACTTCGTGTGTGGTGTCGAAGGTTTCCTCGTTGTCCATTCGTAGAGGATTCTCCTTTTCCGGGTCGTCGTCCTTGCGTAGTGGGAAGCCCACCCAGTCGTTGCGCAGATATAAGCGCCGCATGTCCGGATGGCCGATAAACACGATGCCAAAGAAGTCGTAGACTTCACGCTCGGGCAAATTAGCTCCTTTCCAGATATCACTAACTGTGGGGATTTCCGGTTGTTCGCGGTTAGTCGTTGAGGTTTTGATGACAATTCTTTCCCCGGTTACGGTAGATTCCAAATGGTAGACTACCCCAAGTCCGCGGATAGTACCTTCCGCGTCTTTTTCGTCAGGTACTCCCCAGTCCATGCCTGTAAGACTTTCCAGAAAATCCATCTGCTTATTATTTCGCAGTCGGAGCATTTCGTCGTGCAGCGCGGCGGGTTCGATGTATCTTGTTTCCATATATCTTATTATACTTTATAAATACGATTTCGGGATAAATATTCCTTAAAGAAAGTATCGCTTATTCCTCTTCTTTTGGCTTCGGTTCTTTTCTGTTGACGCCTCCAAAGAACTTCTCAATCTTCACCTTACGCTGCAGCTGCATCATGCCATAGAGGAAGGCTTCCGGCCGGGGAGGACATCCGGGTACATAAACGTCCACGGGTAGAATCTGGTCTACGCCGTTCACCACGTGATATGATTTTCTGAATGGGCCTCCACTGACGGCACAGCCGCCTATGGCGATTACGTACTTGGGGTCGGCCATTTGGTCGTACAGGCGTTTAAGTACGGGAGCCATTTTGTTGGTAATGGTTCCGCTAACTAAAATTACGTCCGCTTGGCGAGGACTGTTTCGGGTAACCTCGAAGCCAAAGCGGGCGATGTCATAACGGGCGGCGCATACGGCCATGAACTCAATACCACAGCAACTGGTGGCGAACGTCAAGGGCCATAGCGAGTTGCTGCGTCCCCAGTCGATAAGGTCATCCAGAGCGCCTACGATAACGTTGGTTCCACCGGCGTTCAATTCTTGGATTAACTTCTCAAGTGATTCATTGTCAACAAACTCCTTATAGGGTATTGACTTTATTTTAGGTCTTTTGTTTATTTCCATTCCAACGCTCCTTTCCTCCAAGCATACGCGAGGCCCAGAACTAAAATGATGAAAAAGAAAAGAACACTAATGAGTCCCTGCACTCCCATGTCTTTCATTACCGCCGCCCACGGGAAGAGGAAGGCGGTCTCCACATCGAACATCAGAAACAGGATGGCAAACAAGTAGTATCCCACCCGGAACTGCATCCACGATTTGCCCCGTGTAGGGATACCGCACTCGTAGGCCTCGAACTTTTGCGCGTTATAGGAACGCGGGGAGATGAGCCGGGAAAGGGCTATGACCACTCCTACAAAAGCGAGAGCCGTTAGTACAACTGTGACTAACAATGTAAAATTCATAACTTCAATAGTCGTTAAGATTGGATATTATGGTTAAAGAAAAACAAGTCATTTCTTTCATCCTTTCAGAAAGAAAGGAACCTGTTAATAATGCTCGCAAAGATAGGACTAAAATTCAGACTTTTTGCAAACTCGAAGTTACAAAAAAGCATTTTTTAACGGGACGTGTGGCGAGAGCGTGTGGGCGCAAAATCTTTCCAGACATGGATATGGGATTCCCCGCGACGTTTCGTCGGTCTCCGTAAGGTTAAAAAATGTAATCGGGAAGAGGGCTCGCTTGTTTATTGCCGGTTTGCCAAAGGAAAATGTATTTTTTTTGCGACAAAGAAAGCCTGTCGTTTAAATTCTGGCCGGGGTCGTTTTGAGAACCCTTTTCGTGGGCGTTTTTTCGCTTCCGCGATAAGAAATTCACGTTAGTTCTTTTCCTTTTGTCAGCTCGCCCTGCGGCTCGCGAGAGACAGCCCTACGGCTCGTGAGAGATAGGGCGGCGGCTTGCGAGAAACAGGGCTGTTTCTCAGGAAGAGGTTAAGTAGTTGAAAATAAGGGGATGGCTACCTGTGTTCACAAGATGAGAAACGGCGTTTCATATCTTATGTGAATCATATTTCCGTTTTCTTTCTTGCGCGTTCAAGATATTCTTGATAACTTGCCATTGTATTTCTTCTAAATCCAAAGAAGAAACGCGTTTTCAACCTCGAACTTCAGGTTTTAAACAGGCTAAAGAGTAACCATCATACAAAGGAAGACATGAGAAGACTATACATCGCACTACTGACTATGCTGTTGGCGACGGCTCTCCGCGCCCAACAGGTGTATTTCGTTGACGGATACCACGGAGGGATATACGGTCATTATCCGGTGGAGTGGAAAACGGCGTTCATCGTGGAACAGCTGAACCTGCACCCCGACTGGAGGATAGGGCTAGAGATAGAGCCCGAGACGTGGGACACGGTGAGGCTAAGGACACCGGAGGACTACGCCCGATTCGAGCTGAAGGCCACGAGCGGACAGGTAGAATTCACCAACCCGGCCTACGGGCAGCCTTATTTATATAATGTGTCGGGCGAAAGCGTAATCAGGCAATTCCAACTGGGCATGAGGAAGATTCGAGAGCATTTCCCCGGGGTGGAGTTCCTGACCTACTCGGCCGAGGAGCCTTGCTTCACCAGCTGCCTGCCTCAGGTGTTGCGCTCGTTGGGATTCAGGTACGCCGTGCTGAAGTGCCCGGACACTTGTTGGGGCGGTTATACCTCGGCCTATGGAGGCGAACTGGTGAACTGGACGGGGCCGGACGGAACGGCCATCCTCGCCGTACCCCGATACGCCTGCGAAGCATTGGAGGAGAACTCGACGTGGCAGACGGCGGCGTGGGACAATGGGGACGACTACCTTGAGGCCTGTGCTCGGGCGGGCATAGCGCGTCCCGTGGGCATGTGCTATCAGGACGCGGGATGGCGCAACGGCCCGTGGCTGAGCTCCGGAGAGAAGGTGAAGAACGGCTCCCGGTACACGCGTTGGCGGGACTACTTCGAGGAGGTGACCGAGGGCAGGACGGACGACAATTGGCTCTTCACGCAGGAGGACGTGCGTCCCTGCCTGATGTGGGGAAGCCAGACGCTGCAACGCATAGCCCGTGACGTGAGGGAGGCCGAGAACAAGGTCGCGGGGGCGGAGAAACTGGCGGCGATGGCCTGCATGGACAACGGTTATCAGCCCCGGCAGCAGGACTTGGAGGAGGCGTGGAGGACGCTCAGCCTCGCGCAGCACCACGACGCTTGGATTGTGCCGTACAACGGCTTGAAGGGGTACGGCACGTGGGAGGACGCCGTAAGGATATGGACCGGGCGAACCGACAGCCTGTCCGACGGGGTGGCCCGCGAAGCGGCGCAAGCCTGCCTCGCGCCCGCGACGGCCTCGTCCGAGGATAGCCACTGCCTGACCGTCTACAACACGACCGGGCGGCGGAGGGAGGAGACAGTCAGCGTAGACCTGCCCGGGCAATATCGGGGATGGACGGCCGAGGTGCGCGACTGGAGAGGCAGGAGGGTCGACAGCCAGACCGAACCCGACGGGCGGCTCTTCTTCACGGCGAGCGCACCGGCTTTCGGATACGCCGCCTACACCATCAGCAAGACGGGTGCGAGGGCGGTCAAGGAGAGGGCCGAAAGGCCGAGGCGCGGGGGACGGTATATACTGGAGGACGACCAGTACCGCATCACCATCGACCTCGACAACGGTGGGGCGGTCACCGGACTGGTAGCCAAGCGAGAGGGCATGAAGGAGTACGTCGACCCCGACAGTCCCTACCGTCTGGGCGAGCTGAGAGGCTTCTTCTACGGCGAGGGACGCTTCCGCTCCTCCGCCGAGTCGCCCGCCGAGCTGTGGGTCATCCGCGACAACGGGTGGCAGAAGCAGGTCAGCGTCACGGGGGAGATAGCCTCGCACCCCTTCACGAAGGTCATCACCCTGACCCGGGGAAGGCGCGCCATAGACGTGTCGCTCCGCATAGACTGGAGGGAGAACACGGGCATAGGCGAGTACAGGGAAGAGCGCTGGCGGGAAGACCGCAGGGCCTTCTGCGACGACGCTTACAAGCTCAACCTGCTGCTGCCCCTCGCCCTCGACAGCCCGAGCCTGTACAAGAACGCCCCCTTCGACGTCTGCCTGAGCCGGGAGGACAGCACGAGCTACAAGCGGTGGAGCGAGATTAAGCACAACGTGGTCTTGAACTGGGTAGACCTGACCGAGGGGGCCAAAGGGCACGGCATGGCCCTGCTGACCGACCACACCACGTCATACACGCGCAACGGGGACGGGCCCCTCGGCCTCACCGTGCAGTACTCGGGGCAGGGACTGTGGGGAATGGACTACAGGATAACCCGCCCCACCGAGATGAGGTACGCGCTCGTGCCCCACCGGGGAGCGTGGGACGAGGCCGCCATACAGAGCGAGAGCGTCCGCTGGAACGAGCCCCTGCGCCTCTGCCTGCACGACGGGCCGGCCGCGGAGCCGCGCTCCTTCGTCGACCTTGAAGGGACGGGATACGAGCTGAGCGCGGCCATAGCGCACGACGGGCTGCTCACCCTGCGCCTCTTCAACGCGGAGGGGGACGGACGGCCCCGGACGGTGAGCCTCGGAGCGCCCGTGGAGGACGTGGAGGAGATAGACCTCGACGGCAACACGCTCGCCTCGCCCGAGGTCAGGACAAGGCGGGGCAGGACGCTGCTCACGGTAGAGATGCCCCGCTTCGGCCTGAAGACCTACCGCCTGCGCCTCAGGTGACCCGGCGGTAATCGGCCCTATACATTATATATGATATGCGCGAGAGGGGCTCCACCTCCCGTCCGACTGACCGTGTGAAGTTTTAGAAGAACGGCGGGGTGATTATAACGAAACCTCCGGGGCGGTAAATCGTGGGGTTCGCGTGAAATAATCCTTATCGGTAGACTCTGCGGGCCAATTTTGTTCGTTAATTCCATCTATTTTTCTAACTTTGCGCACTTAGAACATTAAAAACTTAAATATACGGAAGATATGAAATTTATCGTTTCTAGTACCGCCCTTTCTAGCCACTTGCAGGCTATTAGTCGGGTAATCAATTCGAAGAATGCGTTGCCCATACTTGATTGCTTCTTATTCGACTTGGAGGACGGAACCTTATCAGTGACGGTTTCCGACAGCGAGACAACGATGGTGACTACGGTAGAAGTGAATGACAGCGACGCGAACGGGCGTTTCGCGGTGGTGGCGAAGACCCTGCTCGACTCGTTGAAGGAGATTCCGGAGCAGCCGCTGACGTTCGATGTCAATGCCGATACGTATGAGATAACGGTACAGTATCAGAACGGAAAGTACAGCTTGATGGGGCAAAACGCCGACGAGTTTCCCCAGTCGGCGGTGTTGGGCAATAACGCCGTTCGTGTGGAGATGGAGGCTGAAGTACTGTTGGACGGTATAAACCGCTCCGTGTTTGCCACTGCCGACGACGAGCTTCGCCCGGTAATGAACGGTATCTATTTCGACATTACGACGGATGACATTACAATGGTCGCTTCGGACGGCCATAAGTTGGTGCGCTATAAGACGACGGCGGCCAAAGGCAACGAGCGCGCGGCGTTCATCCTGCCCAAGAAGCCTGCGATTCTGTTGAAAAACCTGCTTCCGAAAGAGTCGGGGATGGTAACGGTAGAGTTTGATGAGCGCAACGCGGTATTTACGCTCGACAGTTACCGGATGGTTTGCCGTCTGATAGAGGGGCGCTACCCCAACTACAATTCGGTGATTCCTCAAAACAACCCGTATAAGGTAACTGTAGACCGGCAACTGTTGATAGGCGTTTTGCGCCGTGTGTCTATCTTCTCGTCTCAAGCTAGTAGCTTGATAAAAATGCGTTTGCAAGAGAATCAGATTGTGATTTCGGCGCAAGACATTGATTTTTCTACTTCGGCGGAGGAGACGATGGTATGTCAGTATAGCGGCACTCCGATGAGCATAGGCTTTAAGTCGACTTTTCTGCTTGATATACTGAACAACAATTCGGCCGAGGAGGTGATATTCGAGTTGGCCGACCCTTCGCGCGCCGGAGTCATCGTACCTGTGGAGCAGAGTGAGGACGAGGATTTGCTGATGTTGCTTATGCCCATGATGTTAAACGATTGATAGATAGAAATGAAGCTGAACTTGAAGAACCCGCTCGTCTTCTTCGACTTGGAGACTACGGGTACCAATATAAATACCGACCGCATTGTAGAGATTTGCTATTTGAAGGTATATCCTAACGGGAATGAGGAGGCGAAGACGATGCGTATCAATCCCGAGATGCACATACCGGAAAGCTCGTCCGCGATACACGGCATATACGATGCGGACGTGGCGGATTGTCCTACTTTCAAAGAGGTGGCGAAGAACATAGCCAAAGACATCGAGGGGTGCGACTTGGCGGGATTTAACTCCAACCGCTTCGACATACCGGTACTGGCCGAGGAGTTCCTGCGGGCGGGGGTGGACATTGACCTGTCTAAGCGCAAGATGATAGATGTGCAGGTCATTTTTCACAAAATGGAGCAGCGCACCCTCTCCGCAGCCTATAAGTTCTATTGCGACAAGAATCTGGAGGACGCGCATACGGCCGAGGCCGACACGAGGGCTACCTATGAGGTGCTGAAGGCGCAGCTCGACCGCTATCCGGAGTTGCAGAACGATGTGGCTTTCCTCGCTGACTATTCCACTTTCAATCGGAATGTAGACTTCGCCGGCCGCATGATATACGACGAGAATGGTGTGGAGGTATTCAACTTCGGTAAATACAAGGGAAAACCGGTAGCCGAAGTGCTGAAGCAGGACCCCGGCTATTACGGTTGGATACTGGGCAACGACTTTAGCCTGAATACGAAAGCGATGTTGACGAAAATACGTCTGCGCGAAATGAGTAACCTGATTACGAAATAGAATGTTAAAGGGAAAGAAGATTGTTCTTGGTATTACGGGTAGCATCGCGGCTTATAAGGCGTGCTACATTATCCGTGGCCTGATTAAGCGGGGAGCGGAGGTGCAGGTCGTGGTTACTCCGGCAGGGAAGGAGTTCATCACGCCGATTACGCTGTCCGCCTTGACCAGTAAGCCGGTCATCAGCGAGTTTTTCGCTCAGCGCGACGGTACGTGGAACAGCCATGTCGACCTCGGGCTTTGGGCCGACGCGATGCTCATCGCTCCCGCCACGGCTTCCACCATTGGAAAGATGGCGAACGGAATAGCTGATAACATGTTGATAACGACTTACCTCTCGGCGAAGGCTCCGGTATTTGTCGCTCCGGCTATGGACCTCGATATGTACGCCCATCCCTCAACACGGAAGAATCTGGATACCCTGCGCTCCTATGGCAATCACATCATAGAGCCGGGGACGGGCGAACTGGCCAGTCACTTGGTAGGCAAAGGGCGTATGGAGGAGCCGGAAAACATTATTCGCGTATTGGATGAGTTCTTCGCTTCCAACACGGACTTGCAGGGAAAGCGAATCATGATAACGGCGGGGCCTACTTACGAGAAGATTGACCCGGTCAGGTTTATCGGGAACTATTCTTCCGGAAAGATGGGATTCGCCTTAGCGGAGGAGTGCGCCCGCCGGGGAGCCGAGGTGACGCTAATCGCCGGCCCCGTGCAGCTGTCTGCCTCTCACTCTCGCATTCGGCGTATTGACGTGGAGTCCGCTCAGGAAATGTACGAGGCGGCTCGGACTTGCTTTTCGGCTTCCGATGCGGCTATTCTTTGTGCCGCAGTTGCCGATTACCGTCCCGAGGAGGTAGCGGATAAGAAGATTAAACGGGAGAAGGAGCGTGAACTGGAGCTGCGTCTTGTGGCTACCCGTGACATCGCCGCCGAACTGGGAAGCGTGAAGCGGAAAGACCAACTGTTGGTCGGGTTTGCCCTTGAGACGAATGACGAGGGACGGAACGCGAAGGACAAGCTCGAACGGAAGAACTTTGACTTTATCGTTCTCAATTCGCTTAATGATAAGGGGGCCGGGTTCCGTTACGATACGAACAAGGTCAGCATCATCGACCGTCAAGGAAGGAGGGACTATCCTTTGAAACCCAAGACGGAGGTGGCTTTAGATATTGTTGATTATTTATGCGAGATGATGAAGAGATTACCCGAATAATTTTTTAGATTCAACTATCACTAATTAGTAAGCAGAGGTGTTACGTTCATTATACATCCAGAATTATGCGCTTATTGAGAAGCTGGATATTGGTTTTGAGACCGGTTTCTCTGTCATAACCGGTGAGACCGGGGCCGGGAAGTCTATCATTCTGGGGGCTATCGGTCTTTTACTGGGGCAGCGTGCTGACGTAAAGGCCATCCGGAGAGGTGCGTCCAAGTGCGTTATTGAGGCCCGTTTTGACGTGTCGGCTTATAACATGCGTCCGTTTTTTGAGGATAACGAGTTAGAGTATGACGACGAGTGCATTCTTCGCCGTGAGTTGTATTCTTCAGGGAAAAGCCGGGCGTTCATCAATGACACCCCGGCCTCGTTGTCCCAGATGAAAGAACTCGGTGAGCAGTTGATTGATGTGCACTCTCAGCATCAGAACCTGTTGCTGAACAAGGAAGGCTTCCAACTGAATGTTTTGGATATTCTTGCCCATAACGATGTCGCTCTCGAACGTTATCATCTGTTATATAATGCTTGGAAAGAGACGGAACGTGAACTGGCAGAGGTCGAGTCTCTAGCCGAGAAAAGTAAGTCGGACGAGGATTACATCCGTTTTCAGTTGAATCAATTGGTGGAAGCCGCTTTGTCCGAGCAGGAACAGGAGGAGTTGGAACAAGAGGTGGAGACCTTGAGTCATGCGGAAGAAATTAAGGCGGGGTTGTATCGGATTGAACAGAACTTTTCTTCGGATGAGGGTGGGCTGCTTTCTTCCCTGAAAGATAGTCTGAACGTACTGAACAGCCTGCAACGGGTTTATCAGCCCGCGTCCGAATTGGCTCAGCGTGTGGAAAGCGCCTATATTGAGTTGAAAGACATTTCTCATGAGGTCTCTTCCTGTGGAGAGTCTGTCGAGTTTAATCCCGAACGTTTGGAGGAAGTGAACGACCGGTTAAATCTTATCTATTCATTGGAGCAGAAACATCGAGTACGGACAGTAGGCGAGTTGTTGGCTTTGGAGAAAGAGTACAAAAGCAAGTTAGATGCCATTACTTCGTATGACGACCGTATAGCGGAGCTGTCCGCCCAGTTGGAAAAGCAATCTAAAGACGTGAGACTTCAGGCGGAAACGCTGACGGAGGCTCGGACAAAGATAGTCTGCGAAGTGGAAGAGAAACTTGTGCGATACTTGATGCCCTTAGGGATGCCCAATGTGCGTTTTAAGATAGAGATGGGAAAAAAGAAGGAGCTTGGACCGCAGGGAGAAGATACCGTTAATTTCTTGTTTTCTGCGAATAAGAACGGAGCGTTGCAAAATATCGCTTCGGTCGCTTCGGGAGGAGAAATTGCCCGTGTCATGCTTTCCATTAAGGCGATGATTGCCGGGGCGGTGAAGCTCCCGACCATCATATTCGATGAGATAGATACGGGGGTCTCCGGAGAGATTGCGGACCGTATGGCCGATATGATGCAGGCGATGGGTGACTCCGATAGACAGGTGATAAGTATTACTCACCTTCCGCAAATCGCCGCGAAAGGACGAGCGCACTATAAGGTATATAAGAAAGACAGCGATACGGAAACGAACAGTCACATCCGTCGTCTCACTTCGGAAGAGCGGGTGGAAGAGATTGCCCACATGCTGAGCGGGGCGACTTTGACGGAAGCGGCGCTTGATAACGCTAAGTCGCTCTTGAAAGAAAGTGTGAGAACGGGTAAGCGAGGATAGCCCTTTCGGGAAAGACCGGTGGCTTAACTCCGCAGATTGTATATTTAATATAAATGTAAGCGTATTATGGCATATAAAAACGATAAGAGAGAACAAGAGGAGTCCGCTATGATTTTCGGCGTTCGGGCCGTAATTGAGGCGGTTCAGGCAGGAAAGGAAATAGATAAGGTGCTTGTGAAGAAGGATATTCAAAGTGACCTTTCCAAAGAGCTTCTGGCAGTCTTGAAGACCCGGATGATACCGGTCCAGCGTGTACCGGTGGAGCGCATCAACCGCATTACCCGCAAGAATCATCAGGGGGTGGTAGCCTTCGTGTCAGCCGTAGTTTATCAGAAAACGGAGGAAATGGTTCCTTTCCTGTTTGAGCAGGGGAAAAATCCTTTCTTTGTAATGTTGGACGGAATAACGGACGTTCGCAACTTCGGGGCGATAGCCCGTACATGTGAGTGTGCCGGCGTAGATGCCGTCATCATTCCGCAGCGTGGAGGCGTTTCCGTGAATGCGGACGCGGTAAAGACCTCTGCCGGAGCGTTGCATACTTTGCCTGTTTGTCGAGAAAGGAATCTGAAAGATACCTTGCAATATTTAAAGGACAGCGGCTTCCACATCGTTGCCGCTACGGAAAAGGGAGACTACAATTATACGAAGGCTAATTATACAGGCCCGCTTTGTATTGTGATGGGAGCGGAGGATACGGGAGTGTCGTACGACAATCTGTCGCTCAGCGACGAGTGGGTGAAGATTCCGATGATGGGAGCCATCGAGTCGCTGAACGTTTCCGTCGCCGCCGGAATCTTGATGTATGAAGCTGTGAAACAAAGGAATAGTGAAATATGAAAAGAGGATTAATTTTACTTGTGGCATTTACTCTCTGGATACAGGGAGGATGGGCGCAAATGACCCCGAAATGGGTCGAGAAAGCCAAACGCGCGGTTTTTTCTGTTATAACCTACGATAAGGACGGCAAGATGCTGAATACGGGTAACGGTTTCTTTATTTCCGAAGAAGGTTTGGCATTGTCCGATTATAAGCTTTTTAAGGGGGCCGAACGCGCGGATGTCGTTACGGCTGACGGCAAGCAGATGCCGGTTAGTGTTATTCTGGGAGCGAACGACATTTATGATGTGATAAAATTCCGTGTGGCTATTACGGAAAAGAAAGTCCCGTCGTTGAAAGTTTCGGCAAATGTCCCCGCGGTGGGAGCGGACGTGTGGATGCTGCCTTATTCTACGCAGAAAAGCATCGCCTGTGAGTCGGGCAAGGTAAAGGAAGTGGTGGCGATAGAAGGGAGCTACCATTATTATACTTTAGACATGCCGATGAAGGACAAGATGGTCAGCTGTCCGGTGATGGATGCGGAAGGTGAAGTGTTCGGAATAGCCCAGAAGTCTTCCGGGGCCGACACGGTGACCACAAGCTATGCTGTAGACGCGGGGTATGTTCGGTCTATGGAGATAAGCGCCTTGTCGTTGGGAGACGCTACGCTGAACAGTATAGGCATTCGTAAAGGGCTTCCGGAAAAGGAGGAGCAGGCGGTGGTTTATTTGATGATGGCTTCCGGGCAGCTTTCGCAGGAGGATTATAAGGCGCTTTTGGACGAATTTATAACGCAATATCCTAATAGTACGGAGGGGTATTATCGTCGCGCTAATAATTATGTGTTAAACGCGAAGGATAATGAAAAACTCCTCGATGAGGCGATGGAGGACTTTAAGCGCGCGTTGAAGATTGCGGAAAAGAAAGATGACGTTTACTATAATATAGCTAGGACAATATATAACTATCAGTTGTCAAGTCCCGAGAAGCCGCATAAGGAATGGACCTATGACGTCGCGTTGGAGAATCTTCATAAGGCTATTGAGCTGAATCCCTTGCCTGTTTATTCTCAGTTGGAAGGAGATATTTTGTTCGCTAAACAGGATTATACGGGAGCGTTGGCCTGTTACGATAAGGTGAATGCGAGCAATCTGGCCTCGCCCGCTACTTTTTATAGCGCCGCTAAGACGAAAGAGCTGATGAAAGCGGACGCTAAGGAGGTGTTGGCGCTTATGGATAGTTGCGTTGCCCGTTGTGGAGAGCCATTGGCTGTGGAGTTTGCTCCTTATGTGTTGGAACGGGCGCGGCTGTATATGAATGTAGATGAACCGAGAAAGGCTCTTCAGGATTATGACACTTATTTTAAGGTGGTGAACGGTCAGGTGAACGACGTGTTCTACTACTACCGCAAGCAGGCCGGACTGAAGGCGAAGCAGTATCAGCGCGCGTTGGACGACATAGCGAAAGCGGTTGAGTTGAATCCGAAGGAGCTGACTTATCAGGCGGAGCAAGCGGCGGTTAATATACGTGTAGGGCGTTACGAAGTGGCTGCCGACGTCTTGACCAAGACGCTGAAAGACAATCCGGAATATGGGGAAGGCTACCGTTTGTTAGGCTTCTGCCAGATACAGCTGAAGAAACAGGAGGAGGCGTGCGCGAACTTTCAGAAAGCGAAGGAACTCGGAGACACCGTCGTCGATTCTTTAATTGAAAAGTATTGTAAATAGGCTTTAACTTAAATCCGGTCATTAGAGAGCTTTTAATGTCCTGCAGATAAGGGCGTTTAGATTTATCCGCGCCCCTTTTGAAGAGACTTTTCCGGGTACGCTTTTCGCTTCTTCGATGAGGAGCATTCACATTAAGCCTTTTCCGCTTGTCAGCCCGCCCTGCGGCTCGTGAGGGATAGCCCTACGGCTCGCGACAGACAGGGCGACGGCTCGCAAGAAATAGGGCTATTTCTCGGATGGGTAATAAGGCGCTGACAATAAGCGGTTTCGCTCTAAACAAAATGGCTGCGCTTTTTCTAATGATTGATTTGGCTTTGAAACTCCCGGAACATTTTCTTGAAGTAGTTTAATAATAAAATTCCCTGCCGACTTTTGGTTGACAGGGAATTTGTTTTTCGGGAAATGTGGTGTCTCTTGTTTTTTATTTCCCGTTCGTTAGGTTTAGGTTTTGTTCTTTTATCTCGAAAAGGTCTGATCTATTATAAGGAAAATGCGGGAAAACGAAAATACTGCATTGGCGTTGTACTTTTTTTGATTTATTCTTGCCGATAGTATCTTGTTCTGGAAAAAAGTCCTATCTTTGTTATGCTATAAGGCGGTTTAAGCTGATTTCGTTCATGCGATATTCATGTGCGGGAGTTGTTCGATGGTTGTACATGAATGGATAAATCGATGTACAAGGGCCGAGAGACTGTTGTACAAAAGGAAAGAGACCTCCCGTCAGGTGGTAAGTCTGAACGACTTCGGTATGAACTTGATAATTCACTAAAAAAATAGTATTATGTTCAAAGCACCATTTTCTTTTACAGGACGTATTCGTAGACTTGAGTACTTTTTATCTATGATTATTTGCGGCGCGTTAGGTAGCGTCGTCTACTTTTGGGGACTTTCATTGATGCTTGCGGGAGGCTCGGCCGGCGGAAGCGGAGGTTCGTTTATAGGAACCTTAATCTCCATCATTGTCTTAGTGTTCTCTACATGGTTCTCTTTAGCGCAAGGTGTAAAGCGATTGCACGATTTGAATAAGACAGGTTGGCTTATCTTGCTTTCCTTGATTCCGGTCGTTAATTTTGTTTTTGCTTTATATCTGTTGTTTGCCGACGGAACGCCGGGACCGAATTTGTACGGGAAAGATCCCAAGAACCGGATTCCTGTCCAACAATAATCACGGGAGAACAATTGTCGGGACTTTTTTGATTATGGAATAAAATATAAAAGGAAAAAAGATGAAAAAAGTAATTTGCAGTGAGAAGGCTCCGGGCGCTATCGGGCCGTACAGCCAAGCTATTGAAGCGAATGGCATGGTGTTTGTCTCCGGGCAGTTGCCCATCGACGCCGCTACGGGAACGATGGCGGCTGACATTGAAGGACAGGTGCGCCAATCGTTGGAGAATGTGAAGCATATTCTTGAAGAGGCGGGACTGACAATGGCTAACGTTGTGAAGACTACGGTATTTCTTCAGGACATGTCTTTATTCGCCGGGATGAATAGCGTGTATGCCACCTATTTCGACGGAGCGTTTCCCGCTCGTTCTGCGGTTGCCGTAAAGGCGTTGCCTAAAGACGCTTTAGTAGAGATTGAGTGCATTGCGGTTCGCTAACAGGTCGGCCACGATGAAGTTACTGCCTCCTACGAAGATTAGTTCTTCTGGGAGGCATTTTTCTTTTGCCGCCTTTATAGCGGCTTCTACGGTGGGGAAGACGCTTCCTCTAAGTCCCTCTTTCGCTGCGATTTGGCGCAGTTCGTTTTCGGGCATGGCCCGTTCTACGCTAGCCCGGGTAAAGTAATAGGAATACCCTTCATCATTGCGGGGCAATAAGCGAAGTACGCTTCTCACGTCCTTGTCCTTTACCATACCTATTACGATATGGACATGCGGATAAGTGTTCTTGTGCGCTTCCCTTAGTTGTTGGCTGATAGCCGTAAAGGCTTCTGTGTTATGTCCGGTATCGCAAATGACATCGGGTGACGCATGGAGCTGTTGCCAACGGCCCATCAGTCCAGTCATTGAGCATACGTTAATAAATCCGTTGTAAATATCTTTAAGGGTAAGACGATAACCAAGAGATTTGAGGAGGCTTAATGCAATCCAAATGGTATGGGCGTTTCTTGCCTGATAAGCCCCGGTCAGTTCGTAATAGATGCCCGGTTGCAGTAAGTGGCTTTCTATAAATAACGCGTTCTTGTTTTGCCGGATGAGGTTGTCCATCATGTCGATATATTCGTAGGAGATAGAGGAGCTTTCGTTCGCGATTTGATTCTTGCCGAAAATTTCGGAAATTTTCTTTCTTTTCTTTTTTTGCGTCTCTGGCGTCTCTATTTCGGCGATTGCTTTATACTCTTCAGCGTTTGCTTTATAAAGAGGCGCGCTCATTTCCTTCGCTTTTTCCATAAATATCTTTTCTGCGCTTTCGGGCATGCTGCCAATCACAACAGGAACTCCCCTCTTAATGATTCCGGCTTTTTCGGAGGCGATTTCTTCCAATGTGTTTCCTAGATATTGGGTGTGATCGAGACTGATACTGGTGATGAGGCATAAATCCGGTTGAATGATGTTTGTACAGTCCAAACGTCCTCCCATGCCTACCTCTATTACAGCGATATCTATTCGTTGATCGGCAAAATAGCGGAACGCCATTGCGGTCGTTAGTTCAAAGAAGGAAGGATGAAGAGGTTCAAAAAAGGAGCGATGTTTCTCAATGAAATCAACGACATATTCCTCCGGCATCATTTTCCCGTTGATGCGGATACGCTCCCGGAAGTCCAGTAAGTGAGGTGAAGTAAATAGTCCAACTTGGTATCCTGCTGACTGAAGTGCGGCCGCTATGGTGTGCGAGCATGAACCTTTCCCGTTAGTTCCCGCGATATGAATCGTTTTGAATTTCCGGTGAGGGTGTCCGAAGTATTCGTCTAGCCTATATGTCGTGTCCAGTCCCGGTTTGTATGCTTTTCCACCTATTTTCTGAAACATAGGTACGCTTTCATATAAGTACTGTAAAGTGTTCTGATAATCCATGTTTTGTAATATTTAACTCCGGAACGATTGTTATATTCCCTTTCTTTTTTTATCTTTCGAACCGTCTATTAAGACTTCTGGGAAATGAATTTGCAAATATCAACATTTTAAGTTTAAAAATTCATGGGAAGCAAAAAAAATTTTGTGCTAGACACAAACGTAATTCTTCATGATTACAATTGTCTGAAGAACTTTCAGGAAAATGACATTTATCTCCCTATCGTCGTGCTCGAAGAACTGGATAAGTTCAAGAAGGGAAACGAGCAGATTAACTTCAACGCGCGCGAGTTTGTGCGTGAGTTGGACATGCTGACGGATGATAATCTCTTTAGCAAAGGAGTAAAGCTTGGAGAAGGACTTGGCCGGCTGTTCGTCGTGACTGGCAATGTAGAAGCGCCGAAAGTTCAGGAGTCGTTTCCGCTGAGGAAGCCGGATCATTTGATTCTGGCCGTAGCTGAATATTTGGCGGCCAAGCATCCGAATACGAAAACCGTCTTGGTTACGAAAGATGTGAACTTGCGTATGAAAGCACGTTCTATTGGCATTTTGTGCGAGGATTACATTACGGATAAAGTGATGAATGTGGATATCTTTGAAAAATCAAATGAGATTTTTGAAGGTATGGATCCCGCTTTAATAGACCGTATCTATTCGTCGAAGGAGGGGGTTGATGTGGATGAGCTAGACTTTAAGCAATTGCTTCACCCAAATGAATGTTTTATATTGAAGAGCGACCGGAATAGTGTGTTGGCTCGCTACAATCCTTTTATTCATGCGGTAACTCGTGTAACGAAAGGACGTAACTTTGGCATTGAGCCTCGTAATGCGGAGCAAAGTTTCGCTTTTGAGATTTTGAATGATCCTAATGTAAAGTTGGTGGCTTTAACGGGAAAGGCTGGCACCGGTAAAACGTTGTTAGCTCTTGCCGCGGCTTTAGGCAAGCTGAATGACTATAAGCAGATTCTACTGGCGAGGCCGATAGTAGCCTTGTCCAATAAGGATATAGGTTTCTTGCCGGGAGACGCGAAAGAGAAAGTGGCGCCTTATATGCAGCCTTTATTTGATAATCTGAATGTGATTAAGCGACAATTCGCGTCAAATTCTAGTGAGTTGAAGCGGATTGATGAGATGTTGAAAAGTGAACAATTGGTGATAGAGGCGTTAGCCTTTATTCGCGGGCGAAGCTTGAGCGAGATGTATTGCATCATCGACGAGGCTCAGAATCTGACTCCGAACGAAATAAAGACCATCATTACCCGTGCTGGCGAAGGGACGAAAATGGTGTTTACCGGAGATATTCAGCAGATAGATCAGCCTTATCTGGATACGCAGTCCAACGGCTTAGTCTATATGATAGACCGTATGAAAGACCAGAAAATCTTCGCTCATGTCAATCTTGTTAAAGGTGAGCGTAGTGAGTTAAGTGAGTTGGCTAGTAATTTGCTGTAAAAATAGTCCATAACAGAATCCCCCGTGAGTGGGAGACCGATGTCTCTTGCCTCACGGGGGATTCTGTTATGGCGTATTATCGAAGCGTCAGCGTTGAGAGCGTGTCGCCTTAAGGCTTTTGAGCCGGATTATTCTTGTTTTGGCTTGGTAAAGCGGAACTTGTCGGAACTGAGTTTCTCCACTTTCTTACCGTTCAAATACTTGTTCATTAGCTTTGTCGCGTCCTTTTCCAGCTTTTTCCTGCTTTCGGAGAAATAAATCATGCACGTGCTGTTTTGTTGCAGCCCTTCTCCCTCCACATAGTTCTCTAGTTGATTGCTGTATCTTTCGCGTAAAGGTAAAAAGCCGTCCACCAGTTGTACGCTGTCCAACAGTTGAATATCCGTGAAATACACGGTGGAGTCGTCTGTAAATGATGCGGCGAAGCCGAAAGCGTACACCGGCTTAGCCTTTTCCTTCTTTAAGGAGAAAGCGGAACATACCATTAAGATAAGTGCGGCGGAAAACAGTATCTTTATACATTTCATATTTTACAATATTATAAGTTACAGAGGCAAAGATAGGAAAAAAAGGAAATATAAAACAAAAGTCGCATAAGTTTCTCCTTTTCGGAGATAACTTATGCGACTTGTATCTTTTGCGAGGGTAGTTCCATCGTTACCCTAAATATGATTTAAGTAATTTACTTCGGTTACTTTGTCTCAATCTTCTAATTGCTTTTTCTTTGATTTGACGGACGCGTTCTCGTGTAAGGCCAAATTTGTCACCAATCTCCTCTAATGTCATTTCTTGTTGGCCTATGCCAAAAAACATTTGTATGATTTCTTTTTCTCTTTCCGTTAATGTGGACAAAGCTCTGTCGATTTCCCGGGCTAATGATTCATTAACTAATGAACGGTCGGCCATAGGAGAATCGTCGTTAACCAATACGTCCAGTAGACTGTTGTCTTCTCCTTCCACAAAAGGAGCGTCTACGGAAATGTGGCGGCCGGAAACTTTTAACGTGTCAGAAATCTTATCAACGGGAATCTCCAGTTCGTCCGCCAATTCTTCCGGTGAAGGGCGGCGCTCGTTTTCCTGTTCGAACTTAGAGAATGCCTTGCTGATTTTATTCAAAGAACCTACTTGGTTTAGCGGAAGGCGAACAATACGCGATTGCTCGGCCAACGCCTGCAAGATAGACTGCCGAATCCACCATACTGCATAACTAATAAATTTGAATCCTCGTGTCTCGTCAAATTTTTCTGCGGCCTTAATCAGTCCTAAGTTTCCCTCGTTAATCAAGTCTGGCAGGCTTAAGCCCTGATTTTGATATTGTTTAGCCACCGATACGACAAAACGTAAGTTAGCTCGCGTCAATTTTTCTAATGCTACTCGATCTCCTTTACGAATACGTTGAGCGAGTTCCACCTCTTCCTCGACAGTAATTAAGTCTTCGCGACCTATTTCCTGTAAATACTTATCAAGAGAAGCGCTCTCTCTATTAGTGATACTTTTAGTGATCTTTAGTTGTCTCATTCTTCAAAATATATTTGGTGTGCAAAGTTAGTATAAATAATCGGCATATGTGCGGACTTTACATTTTTTATAATGAGGTTATTGAAACTTTTCTGTTCAATGGGGCCACATTCTTTTTGTACATCAACCGCCCGGCCGTTGTACGTCAATCGCCGTATTCATGTACGACAGTTGGATGGCTTTTGTACATGAAGAAGCAAAACGGATGCCGGTGAATCACCGACATCCGTTAGCTTGTCATTTTGGCACTGTGTTAGTGCTGTTTGTCTGCTAAAAACTATTCTTGTGTCAAATCTACCGCAAAGAATCCGCGTTTGCCGGAGGGGAATACTCCGGTGAGGAAGAGTGCCTGATCCGGCGACTTTATCGCGGCTTTCATCGCATCCTCCAAGTCGCTAACCGTACGCATGGGCTCGTCGTTCGCCTTCAGGATGATGAATCCTTTGCGAATGCCCGCGTCTCTCATCTTTCCGGAGGATACGCCTGTTACTTCCAAGCCGTATCCCAAGTTCAGTTGCCGTTTCATGTCGTCAGGCAGCTCTCTGAAGGCTGCGCCTAAGATTTCCATTCCGGCATCCTTAACTATTTTGGTAGTGCCTTGTTGGTTCTTTAGCGTAAGTTCAACCGTCTTTTCTTTCTTCTCGCGAATCAGCTTTATCTTCACCTTGTCTCCCGGACGATGTGTGGCGAGAATTTCCTGCAAGTCTGCCATGCTCGTGATTTTCTTGTTGTCCAATCCGACGATGACGTCGTCTACTTTTATGTCGGCCGCCGCCGCTGAACCTCCTTCTATGATTTCAGCCACCAAGACACCTTCTGTTACTCCCAATTCTTTGGCCTTGTCCGCCAACGTGGTTCCTTTTTCATCCAACGGCTCCATGTCGTACATTAGGTTTCCTCCTATTGAACGGCCCTTGATGCCTAATACCGCACGTTGTACGGTTCCGTACTGTTTCAGGTCTTGAACGACCTTAGTCATCACGGAAGAGGGAATGGCGAATCCATATCCCGCATAGGCTCCGGTAGGCGAGGAGAGCACCGCGTTGATTCCCACCAATTCGCCTTTAGCGTTTACTAAGGCTCCGCCACTGTTTCCTTGATTGATGGCCGCGTCTGTTTGGATGAACGATTCAACGCCTTCCACTCCATATACGCCTAATGTACGCGCCTTGGCGCTCACGATACCCGCCGTAACGGTTGAATTCAGGTTGAACGGGTTGCCGACCGCCAATACCCATTCGCCTACTTTTAACGCTTCGGAGTCGCCGATGGGTATCGTCGGGAAATCATCCCCTTCTATCTTTACCAAGGCCAAATCCGTACTGGGGTCAGTGCCGATGATGCGTCCCTTAAACTCGCGGTTGTCATTCAGCTTTACGATGATTTCGTCAGCGTCCTCTATGACGTGATTGTTCGTTACGATATACCCGTCTTTAGAGATAATGACACCCGAGCCGAAACCTACGCGCGGTTGGGTCTGTACTTGTCTTTGCCTTCCTCTGCCGTCACCGAAGAAGAAGTCAAACAAGTCCGGTGCCTCCTGAATGGTTTTGGTCTTGCTCTCTTGAGTCGATCTTATATGTACTACGGCGTGAAGTGAGCTTTCGGCGGCTTGCGTCAGGTCAACCGGTTGAGCGTCGACGGCGTTGAAGGCCGCTAACCTCACGTTAGGGTTCTGCTTGAACGTGTCGTAGAATGACGTTTGCTGAACGGATTTGTCAGCTTGCAATAACTTATAGGTTGTTACCCCTGCGATTCCTGAGCTGAGAAGAACAACCGCTCCTATTCCTAGAATGTTTTTTATTGTCCGTTTCATTATTTATAAACCTTTAAATTGTTAATATTACGCTTTGCTTTAACTTTTGTGACGTTAAAATAATAACAAACTTTGTTCGCTTATTATTCATGTCACTTTTTTTTGTTCTCTTTTAACAGAGGTCATTTGGAGCTTAACAGCGCTTAACCGCATCACCTGACAAATTTACATTCGTTGTACGTCGGAAGCTTTTAACAGTCTGACATTCTGCTACAATCTACTTTCGTTGAGGAAGGTAGTAGGGGTTGCGCGATGTCGTGTTCAGTCCTTCTTCCTTATTTATATAGGGTAAGAAGCGGACGGCGAAAAGCAGTCTTCCGCTATTGAACGGGTCATACTCCTTATCTTTTGGATTGAAACTGCCGACGTGTACATCGCCAAGCGAGTGGATGAATTTCCGTTTCCCTATATAGATGCCGACGTGAGACACGTTTTCGCTTTTCTCGTTTTCGTTCTTCTGTCCGAAAAACACCAAGTCTCCTTCCTTTAAGTTCGAAAAATCCGGTTCGATGGTCAGCCGTTCTCCTGTTCGCGCCTGCTGAGAGGCGTCTCTCGGGATGATGATGTCGTGCATAAAGAGAACCGTACGTACCATGCCGCTGCAATCTACTCCTTTTGAAGAAGTCCCAGCCCATAGGTAAGGTATGCCCATCATTGAATAAGCTGTCTGTATGATGCTTTCTGCGTCTTGTTTCAATTGGGCTCTCCATTCGGTTTCCTTCATGGAGATGTCTTTGGCTATGTATGCCGTTCTTCCGTCCGGGTAGCCCACCTTGTAAAAGTCACCTTTGTCTCCTTCCCATTTCAGGCGGTCGCCGGCCACGACATCCGACACGACCTGCGAACGCGTGTCGGCTCTCTCGTAAGCGAATCCGTAATGTGAGGTCACTATCACTTTCTCTGCCCGGTTCCACTTGTCGTATTGCTTTTCCGACATGGGAATGATGGACATCCGGTGCGTCCACCCGGTATAGTTATCTGGAGTCTGAATCTCGTACCATCCTGAATATTGCCTGATTTTTACCGGCATCCCTAACAAGCCTTGAGTGACCATGCCCGACGTGAATTTACCCTCGGCGCGGATGTTGCAGACGGATAGGCGGACGATTCCGTATGCAGAGTCGGGAGGCATGGGCGTAAACGTCTCCGCCCGTGTCGCTGTTCCCACACATGCCAATAACCAACACAATACAGAGAATTTTCGGAACATTAGGCATATAAGTTAGTGACAACAAAGGTAGAAATTATTTCTTTTCTTGCTTTTCTTTTTTCATGTAAAAAATAAAAAACGTACTTTTGTAACCCGAAGCAGTTAGTCGGTCTGTCGCTTGCGCCATGTGTGCGGGAGGAAAGTCCGGGCAACGCAGAGCGTCCTACTTCCTAACGGAAAGCTATCCGCGAGGGTAGAGCAACGCAGAAGAAAATAACCGCCGCCTTTCTTCGGGGAGGAGGTAAGGGTGAGAAGGTGGGGTAAGAGCCCACCAGCCGCATGGTGACATGTCGGGCTGTGCGTCTTAGGAGTTGTAAGGTCATGTAAACCGGCATTATGAGAGTTGCTCGCTCCACGTCGGAGGGTAGACCGCTAAAGTGGCGTGGTGACACGTCGCTCAGATAAATGACAGACACCTTAATCATGTTAAGGTACAAAACCCGGCTTATAGACTAACTGCTTTTTCTCTATTTTTTAATACCGGCGATATGAAAAGAAAGCTCTTAGATTTCTGGAAGTTCATTACGTATGATATCTGGCGTATCACGGAGGAAGAGGTCACGCGAAGGACTTTTTCGCTTTATAACATAATAAAGACTGTCTATCTTTGTATTAACAAGTTCAGTACGGACCGAATAATGAACAAGGCTTCTGCGTTGACTTACAGTACTTTGTTGGCTATAGTGCCTATATTGGCCATTCTGTTTGCCATTGCGCGGGGATTTGGATTCGATAATCTGATGGAATATCAAATACGGCATGGGCTTGCGGGAAATCCGGAAACGACGGAAGCCATTTTCTCTTTCGTTGACTCTTATCTTTCGCAGACTAAAGGAGGGGTATTTATTGGGATTGGCTTAGTGATGTTGCTATGGACGGTCATTAACTTGGTCAGTAACATTGAAACGACATTCAATCGTATTTGGGAAGTAAAAAAGTCGCGTTCCATGTATCGGAAGATAACCGATTATTTTTCCATGTTTCTTCTGATGCCTATTCTAATCGTTATTTCCGGTGGACTTTCCGTGTTTATGACTACCATGCTTCAGCGGATGGATGACTTTGTCCTTTTGGCTCCTGTCGTGAAGTTTTTGATTCGGCTTATTCCCTTTGCGCTGACATGGTTGATGTTTACTAGCCTATATATTTTTATGCCTAATACCCGAGTGAAGTTCAAGCATGCTTTTATCTCAGGAGTGTTGGCCGGATCGGCTTATCAGGCATTCCAGATTCTTTATATCAGCGGTCAGCTGTGGGTTTCCAAATATAATGCCATTTACGGTAGCTTTGCGGCTTTGCCATTGTTTTTGTTATGGCTGCAAATATCATGGACTATTTGTCTTTTTGGTGCGGAGCTTACGTATGTTGGTCAGAATATACGGAATTTCAGTTTCGACCAAGATACTCGTAATATAAGCCGGCGATACCGAGACTTTATTTCTATTTTGATTATGTCTTTGATAACCAAACGCTTTGAGAAAAATGAACCACCTTATACGGCGGGACAGATTTCAGAAGAGTACCATATACCTCTTAGGCTTACTAAACAGATACTTTACCAATTGCAAGAAATCAACCTGATTCATGAAACTGTCATTGACCAGAAAAGCGAGGAGATAAGCTATCAGCCTTCAATAGATATAAACAGGTTGAATGTGGCCATGCTGTTGGATCGTCTGGACACTTATGGCTCCGAGGACTTTAAGATTGATAAAGACAAGGAGTTTAGTGAAGAATGGATGGTATTGATGGATTCGAGAAAAGAGTATTATAAGAAGGCGAGCGGTGTTTTGCTGAAAGACCTCTAAACAATTCGCTTTCTTTGGATTATCTAAATCGGGCGAAGTATCGGCGTATTCTACGCATAATTTTTATTCCGGTCATAAAGCCGTCAAATACAGCCATTCCCGCGTTGAAAGAGCGCATAATCGCATTCGTTTTATGAGTAGCCGTTGCAAGAGGGGAGAAAATTTGATGAACTCTTTGCGTCATTATTTTCTTTTGATTTTGAATTTCCTGCTTTAAGCTCGCTTTGCGTTGTATGATTTCCTCTAAAGTCATTGGGGTATGGGTAGCTTGCATTGTTATGATTCTTGTCTTTCGTTTAAAAATAACTTAGCTAAAAAGTTAACCATCGGGGAGATAATCAGTTTTCTACGGAAAATGATGATTACGGCTATTAACAGAAGGCTGATGCCGGCAATGATAATAAAGCTGATGGCTAAGTTTCCTACTATGGGTTCAAGTACGTAAGCCAGTGCGAAAAACAGATAAAACAGAGCTATCATGCTGAGCGTGATGAGTATCAATACCGTGATTAGCATGGAAAGAAGTATAGTCAGCTTTTCTACTATTTCTAGCTTTGTATATTCTTTCTGAAGCTCAAGGTATTTTTTGCATTCGAGAATTAACTGTTGGAAGTTCTCGATACTCTTTTCGTCGGCAAACATGATAACTCTGTTTTTTGATTTTTACTCTGTTACTTCGCCTTTGATTTCGGCTGCGATTTCATCCACGAGGCTGTCCATTTCATTACGGTTCAGCCTGATACCTTTTTTGCGCAAGATGTCCGCGATTTTTTGGCGAGTGTCTTCTCCCTTTTCAGGAGCGAATAAGATTCCTAATGTCGCGCCTATTGCCGCGCCACCCAAAAAAGCTGCTAATACATTTAATCCTTTCATATCTATTAAATTTAAATGAGTATGCTACAAATATAACGATTATATTGATAAGTTGTTCTTGAGAAAAGGAAAATATTTGTAGAATTTATCTTGTGGCTTATCTGATGGTGATGCTTCGTGTTTAGCGGCATGCGGCATCTGCTTCTTAGCTTCTCGGTTTGACGGGTAGCCCTACGGCTCGCGAGAAACGGCCCTACGGCTTGCGAGAAACAGCCCTGCGGCTCGCGAGAAATGGCCCTGCGGCTCGCGAGAGGTTTTAATGTGTGGAAACGTTTAAGGCTTAATAATTTGTGTGCTTTGTGTAAACGTATGGTATACAGTGCGTTGAGATGGTTGTACGTGCGCGTCTGTTTAAAGAAAACGGAACGGTTAAGCGAAATTATAGTGGATTGGTTTCCAAGTATTCGTTATCGCGACAAGGCCTTTATAAAAATATGATTGCGCATACTTACATTATTTATATATGGATTCGCATGAAAGGAGAGAGGTGTCTTTATTGGCTACTAGAGGCCTTAGGGCGTTTTTTTGTCGGAAACCTTTTGTCGGGTGATAAAAAATCTATTATTTTGTTCCCTCAAAGCGAAGTGTGCAGAATAAAACTGAATTTATTAATAAAAAAGACGTATGAAGATGAGAAAAATGCTTGTGTTAATGATGAGTGTTTGTGTAGTCTGGACATTCATTTCATGTAAATCTAGCGAAAGTGCTTATAAGAAGGCCTATGAAAAGGCGAAACAGCAGGAACTGGCGGAACCGCAGGCTGATGTTACGGAGGAGGTCGCTCCTGTAGTTGCGGTATCTGTTGATACGGCCGAGGCGACTCCTGAACCAGTGGCTGATACCGCTCCCGTTCGTCAGGAGAAAGTCACGGTAGTTGTTGGAGATCAAGGACTGAAGGCTTATAGTGTAGTGGGAGGGAGTTTTGGCGTCAAGGCTAACGCAGAAGGATTGAAGGATTGGCTGGACGCTGAAGGTTACACGGCTACTGTAGTATTTAATGCGGAGAAAGCCATGTATCGTGTTGTTGTAAGCTCATTCGACGATAAAGCCGCCGCGATTCAGGCTCGCGACGCGTTTAAGGCCAAGTATCCTAATCGCTCGGATTTTCAGGGAGCTTGGTTGCTGTATCGCATTGATTAATATTATTCCCATGAGGGAATCTTCCGAGAAGGGGTGTCAAAGTGCGGACGATGTTCAGTCCGCTCTCGTTTTGGCGCGCCTTCTCGTTTGTTTTGTCTGATTCTTTGACTTGGCGAGCTTTTTCAGGCTTTTTGGGGCGATTTCGGATTTTGGAAGTGCGTTTTTTGCGGTATGACGTTGATTTTCTATAGCCTCATATTCCGGTCGCTTCTATTAAAATAAGTTATAAAAGCCCTTCCGAAACTTTTTTAGCAAAGAAAGTTTTTACATTTGTCGGGTTTTATAATTGAAAGTAACAGCTTTAGCCGATAGTTCGTATATTGCGGTCAAAAGGTCGTTTTTTAAAGAAAATCAGTATGGAACAAAAATATGCAATGCTCGCTATTGATGCGGCGTTAAAGGCGGGAGTGGAAATCTTGTCTATTTATAATGATCCTGAGGCGGATTTTGAGATAGAGCGTAAAGCGGATAACTCTCCCTTAACGATAGCGGACCGAAAGGCGCATAAGGCGATAATGTCGGTTTTGGGCGATACGCCTTTCCCCATTCTCAGTGAAGAGGGTAAGTCCATTGATTATTCCGTTCGTAAGGAATGGGATACGATGTGGATTGTGGACCCTTTGGACGGGACAAAAGAGTTTATTAAGCGCAATGGCGAATTTACGGTAAACATAGCCTTAGTAAGGCGTGGATCTCCTGTTGTGGGGGTGATTTATGTACCGGTTAAGAAGGTGTTGTATTTCGCCATTGTAGGGACAGGTGCGTATAAGTGTCTGGGCATAACTGAGCTGAGTGGTGACATGACGTGGCAGTCTCTTGTGCGGCAGTCGGTTCCGATGCCATCGGAAACAGGGCGAGGCCGTTTTGTCGTTGTTGCCTCACGTTCTCATTTGACGCCTGAGACGGAAGATTATCTAAATGAATTGAAGAAACGCTATGGCGCTATAGAGATGATGTCGAGTGGAAGTTCGATTAAGCTCTGTCTGGTCGCTGACGGTAAGGCGGATATATATCCCCGCTTTGCTCCGACGATGGAATGGGATACGGCGGCGGGACATGCTATCGTACATGCTGCCGGCCATGAGGTCTATCGGGCCGGAACGGATGAACCGTTGATATATAATAAAGAAGATTTATTGAATCCGTGGTTCGTTTGCGAATAGCGGAAAGTAAGGACGCGAGCACAAAAGTAAAACGCAGTAAAAATGACAGCTGAGATAGTAATCGTATTAGTGTCGCTCATTTTAATGTTAGCGGCTCTTGTTTGGGACAGGCAGCGGCCGGGAATGGTGTTGTTCACGATGACCGTGGTGTTCCTTTGTTTTGGCATTATTTCTCCAAAAGAAATGTTGGAGGGGTTTTCCAACAAGGGAATGATTACAGTGGCCTTATTGTTTCTGGTAAGTGAGGGAGTAAGGCATTCAGGGGCGTTAACGCAAGTGATAAAAAGGATACTTCCCGAACAAAAGACTACGGTATTCAAGGCGCAGTTGCGCATGTTGCCCTCTATCGCTTTTATATCCGCTTTTCTTAACAATACTCCGGTTGTGGTGATTTTCGCTCCAATCATCAAGCGGTGGGCGAAGTCTGTCGGCCTTCCGGCTACGAAGTTTCTGATACCGCTTTCTTTCGTTACTATTTTGGGTGGGCTTTGTACGCTGATAGGCACCTCGACCAACCTCGTCGTGCACGGCATGATGATAGAGGCGGGGTTCGACGGGTTGAGCATGTTCCAGTTGGCCGCTATCGGCGTGCCGGTTACCGTTGCGGGTATCATCTATATCCTGCTCGTATCCAAGAGGCTTTTGCCCGATGAACGTCCGGACGCCAATGCGGAAGAGGAGGCGGAAGACAACCGGCATCTGGTAGAGGTCGTGTTAGGCCCTCGTTTTCCGGGCATCAACAAGACGTTGGAGAAGTTCGACTTTAAGCGTCATTACGGAGCCGAGGTCGTAGAAATCAAGCAAGGCGGAAAACAGATAACAGGAAATATTGATAAGGTCGTGTTGGGCGAGGGAGACACGCTGGTCGTCAGTACGGACGACTCGTTTATCAAGACATGGGGCGAATCCTCGTTTTTCCTTATGGTTGCCAATGGTTCTGACGCTACGCCCGGACAAAACCGCAAGAAGCGTAACTTTGTCCTTGTACTGTTGTTCCTGATGATTGCCGGAGCTACTATAGGCGAGCTGCCTGCTACGAGAGAAGCTTTTCCGAACATTCATCTGGACATGTTCTTTTTTGCGGCGGTGACGGCGGTTATCATGGCGTGGGCCAACTTGTTTCCCGCGCGGAAATACACGAAGTTCATTTCGTGGGACATTTTGATTACCATCGCTTGCGCTTTCGCCATCAGTAAGGCCATGACAAATTCGGGCATGGCCGACTGGATTGCTCATGTGATTATCAGCTTGAGTCGTGACCTCGGGCCCCATTTATCGTTGGCTATTCTCTATATCATTACGGTGATTATTACCGAGTTGATAACTAACAATGCGGCGGCGGCTTTGGCCTTCCCGTTGGCTTTGTCTATTTCTCAGCAGATGGGGGTTAATCCTATGCCTTTCTTTATGGCGGTATGTATCGCTTCCTCGGCGGGCTTTTCTACTCCTATTGGATATCAGACCAATCTTATTGTGCAGGGAGTGGGCAATTATAAGTTTACTGACTTCGTTAAGATTGGAATGCCGTTGAATATAGTCATATTTGTTATTTCAGTAATTTTGATTCCATTAATTTGGCCTTTTTAATTTTATATGAAAGAATCTGATAATATATATCCTATTTTTGACCGCATAATGACCCGGCGGGATAAGGAAGAACTTTTGAAGCAGCGGGGGGTGATGATTTGGTTTACCGGATTGAGCGGTTCGGGTAAGAGTACCGTCGCCATCGCTTTAGAGCGTGAGTTGCATAAGCGTGGCTTGCTTTGCCGTGTGCTCGACGGAGATAACATCCGTACCGGAATCAACAACAACTTGGGCTTTTCGGAGGCTGACCGTGTGGAGAATATCCGCCGTATTGCCGAGGTCGCTAAGTTATTTATCGATACGGGTATCATTACCATAGCGGCGTTCATTAGTCCCAGTGCGAAAATCCGCAAGATGGCCGCTGACATTATAGGGACCGATGACTTTTTGGAGATTTTTGTAAGTACCCCTTTAGAGGAGTGCGAAAGGCGTGACGTGAAGGGGCTTTACGCGAGGGCGCGTCGTGGTGAAATCTCTAACTTTACGGGCATATCCGCCCCGTTTGAGGCGCCGGAACACCCCGCTTTGACGTTAGATACGTCGAAATTAAGCGTGGAGGAGTCTGTGCGCCTTTTGTTGGAACTTGTCTTGCCCAAAGTGGGAAGAGGCGTTTGAAAGAATGTGGTATATACATTATAACATAGATAATGGAAGAATATAAGTTAAGTCATTTAAAGGAGCTTGAGGCGGAGTCGATACACATCATCCGTGAGGTGGCGGCGGAGTTCGAGAATCCGGTCATGCTTTATAGTATAGGTAAAGATTCCTCGGTCATGGTTCGTTTGGCGGAGAAAGCGTTTTATCCCGGTAAAGTACCTTTCCCGTTGATGCACATCGACTCGAAGTGGAAGTTTAAGGAAATGATTCAGTTTCGCGACGAGTATGCCAAGAAATATGGTTGGAACTTGATTGTGGAAAGCAATATGGAGGCCTATCGGGCGGGCGTAGGGCCTTTTACTCATGGCAGCAAGGTACATACGGACTTGATGAAAACCCAAGCTTTGTTGCATGCGTTGGACAAGTATAAGTTTGACGCCGCTTTCGGAGGGGCTCGCCGTGACGAGGAGAAGTCGCGGGCGAAAGAGCGCATTTTCTCCTTTAGGGATAAGTTCCACCAGTGGGACCCGAAGAATCAGCGTCCTGAGTTGTGGGATATTTACAACGCCCGTGTGCATAAGGGCGAAAGTATTCGTGTATTTCCCTTGAGCAACTGGACGGAACTGGACATTTGGCAATATATCCGGTTGGAGAACATTCCGATTGTGCCCTTGTATTTCGCGAAGATGAGGCCCGTGGTAGAGATTGACGGAAATTTAATCATGCCCGACGACGACCGGCTTCCGGAAAAGTATCGTGATAAAATACAGATGAAGATGGTGCGTTTCCGTACATTAGGATGTTGGCCCTTGACGGGAGCTGTAGAAAGTAACGCTTCTACCATTGAAGAGATAGTGGAAGAGATGATGACCACGACCAAGAGTGAACGTACGACTCGCGTGATAGACTTTGATCAGGAAGCGAGTATGGAGCAGAAAAAACGTGAGGGATATTTTTAATTTGCAATATGGAAGAAAACGATAAGAAGATAGATATAAAGGCCTTTTTGGACAAGGACGAGCAAAAGGACCTGTTGCGGCTGTTGACGGCGGGTTCGGTAGATGACGGGAAATCTACGCTGATAGGCCGTTTGTTGTTCGACAGTAAGAAACTTTATGAAGACCAGTTGGATGCTCTGAAGCGCGATAGCAAGCGGGTAGGTAATGCGGGCGAGCACATCGACTATGCCCTGTTGCTTGACGGGTTGAAGGCGGAGCGTGAGCAAGGCATCACGATTGACGTGGCCTACCGCTATTTTTCGACCAACAGTCGCAAGTTCATTATCGCCGATACGCCGGGGCACGAGCAGTACACCCGTAACATGATAACCGGAGGTTCTACCGCCAATCTGGCCATTATTCTTGTCGACGCCCGTATGGGAGTCATTACGCAGACTCGTCGCCATACATTCCTTGTTTCCTTGTTGGGTATCAAGCATGTAGTGTTGGCGGTCAACAAGATGGATTTGGTCGACTTCTCCGAGGAGCGGTTCAACGAGATTGTGGCGGACTACAAGAAGTTTGTAGAGCCGTTGGGCATTCCCGACGTGAACTGCATCCCGCTTTCCGCCTTAGATGGCGACAACGTGGTCGAGAAGTCCGAACGCACGCCGTGGTACAGCGGGCCGGCCTTGCTCGATTTCTTGGAGACGGTGCACATTGACAACGACCATAATTTCACTGATTTCCGTTTCCCGGTTCAGTACGTGCTTCGTCCTAACTTGGATTTTCGGGGATTCTGCGGAAAAGTCGCTTCCGGAGTCGTTCGTAAGGGTGATACCGTGATGGCGTTGCCTTCCGGAAAGACGTCGAAGATTAAGCGTATCGTGACGTACGACGGCGACCTTGATTACGCCTTTCCGCCTCAGTCCGTTACGCTGACATTGGAGGATGAAATCGACGTGTCGCGCGGGGAAATGTTGGTTCATCCGGATAATATGCCCATTGTAGGGCGAGATTTCGAGGCAATGATGGTATGGATGGACGAGGAGCCGATGGATCTCGGGAAATCGTTCTTTATCAAGCAGACGACCAACCTCAGCCGTACGCGCGTTGACGCCATTAAGTATAAGGTAGACGTGAATACGATGGAGCGTCTGTCCTTAGATAACGGACGACTGACGAAAGAAACGTTGCCCTTGCAATTGAACCAGATAGCCCGTGTCGTCCTTACTACGGCGAAAGAACTCTTCTTCGACCCCTATCGGAAGAACAAGTCGTGCGGTTCGTTTATTCTGATAGACCCGATTACGAACAACACTTCCGCGGTGGGTATGATTATCGATAAGGTAGAAGTGAAGGACATGAACCGTGACGATGACCGTCCGGTATTGGACCTGCCTAAGTTAGGAATAGCTCCGGAGCATTACGAGGCGATAGAGAAGGCCGTAAAGGCGTTGGAGAGGCAGGGATTCGCTGTAAATATAATAAAATAAGATTCACTATGGGACTGCTTGAATTTAGTAAACTTCCAATCAATACGTTGGTTGGGGCCGATTGGAAAACCTTTAAGGCGATTACCGCCAATCGTCAGATAGACTCTGCCTATAAGGGTAAATACCGTTTGACTAAGGCGGTTTGCCGCTTGCTGTCTCCTTTGGCTTCCTTGCAGGACAGGCGTTACGAGAAACTGTTGGCCGACAAGCCGTTGGAGCATGACCCCGTGTTCATACTGGGCCATTGGAGAAGTGGAACCACTTTCGTGCATAACGTCCTGTCGTGCGACAAGCATTTTGGCTATAACACGACCTATCAGACCGTATTCCCTCATCTGATGATGTGGGGGCAGCCTTTCTTCAAGAAGAACATGAGTTGGCTGATGCCGGATAAGCGTCCGACAGACAATATGGAGTTGGCGGTAGACCTCCCGCAGGAAGAAGAATTCGCTTTGGCCAACATGATGCCTTATACCTACTATAACTTCTGGTTTCTACCCCTATATCAAGAGGAGTATGCGGACAAGTATCTGCTGTTCAATGACATCACCGACGAGGAACTGAGGGTGTTCGAGGAGGTGTTCATCAAGTTGATAAAGATTTCGCTGTGGAATACGAAGGGAACCCAGTTCCTCAGCAAGAATCCGCCCCACACCGGTAGGGTGAAGGAGTTGGTGAAGATGTTTCCCAACGCGAAGTTCGTTTACCTGATGCGCAATCCTTATACGGTGTTCGAATCCACCCGCAGTTTCTTCACGAATACGATTCAGCCGCTGAAGTTGGAGGACATCAGCGACGAGCAGTTGGAGCGCAACATCCTTTCCATCTATGCCAAGCTCTATCACAAGTACGAGGCCGACAAGAAGTATATTCCCGAAGGAAACTTGATAGAGGTGAAGTTCGAGGACTTCGAGGCGGACGCGATGGGAATGACCGAGCGCATCTACCGTTCGCTCTCCCTTCCCGGTTTCGAGGAGGCCCGGGCCGGCATCGAGAAGTATGTCGGAGGGAAGAAGGGATATAAGAAGAACAAGTATAGGTATGACGAGCGTACCGTGCGGTTGGTGGAGGACAATTGGGGATTCGCGTTGTCCCAGTGGGGATATAAACTATAAGATAATCAGAAAGGAGAAAACATTTATGAGTCGGAAAACGCTTTGCCGCGTGTGGGCGGCTATGTTCGTCACGTTCATTCTTTGTGCGCCTCTGAAGGCTCAGACTCAGCCCCGGATAGAGACTGTGCCTTTCGGCGACATGGACCAATGGGTAGACCGCCAGATAGAAGAGTCGGGAATTATCGGCGGGGAGACCAAGCACGTGTACGCTATCGCTCCTACGCAGGTCATTACCGGTGACGAACCTTACGAGAATCTGGGAGGGTCGCCGTGGGGAACCTCCAATGTCATGGCTAAGGTGGCCGGAATTACCAAGACGAACACGTCGGTCTTTCCTGAGAAGCGTGGGGACGGCTATTGCGCCCGCCTCGATACCCGTATGGAGAGCGTCAAGGTGCTCGGTCTCGTGAACATCACCGTATTGGCGGCCGGGTCTATCTTTACGGGCTCCGTGCACGAGCCTATCAAGGGCACGAAGAATCCGCAGAAGATGTTGCAGTCGGGCATTCCCTTTACCAAGAAGCCGGTGGCCCTTCAGTTCGACTATAAGGTAAGGATGTCCGACAGGGAGAAGCGCGTCCGCGCCACGGGATTCAGCCGGATAACGGACGTGGACGGAAAGGACTATCCCGCCGTCGTGCTGCTGTTGCAGAAACGTTGGGAGGACAAGGACGGTAACGTGTTCGCCAAGCGTGTGGGCACGTTGGTGGTTCACTACAACCAGTCTGTCGCCGATTGGCAGAACGACGTTACGTACGAGATTATGTACGGCGACATCACCGGACGGCCCGAGTATCAGGCTCACATGATGCGGTTGCAGGCCGTGGAGTATTACACGGTCAATAGTAAGGGCGAGAGTGTTCCCATCCACGAGGTGGCGTGGGGGAACGAGAACGATACGCCCACCCACATGTATCTTCAGTTCGCTTCCAGTCACGGCGGAGCCTACATCGGCTCTCCCGGAAATACCTTGTGGGTGGACAACGTCAGGCTGGTCTATTAAGGCGGATGCGGCGAGGGCGTTTCCCGGTCTCGGCTTCCGGTCGGTGGAGAATGTCTTTATCGTAATCATGTTTCTTTTTCTTTAGGCGGTGGCGTTTCTTTTCTTTACTCCGCGAAGATACGCTGACGGTACGGAACGGTGTCGTTATTTGTCCGTATTTCCTTGCTTGGAGGGCAAGGAACGGCTATGACTTCGGCGTGGTGTCCGTGATTGTGTACATGAAACGTTCCGTTGTTGTACAAGGCCCTGCGGGTTGCTGTACAAGAGAATTGTAAATGACGTAGAATTAAAGATTGAGAGTGGAGGGGTAGGAGCGGAGAGGAACGCTCGTTAGAACAGCTCGGAGTGAGTACCCGGACGCAAAAGTTTAGAGCCTGTTTACATTTTGCTCGGGTTTATTTTGAGCGTCCTTTTCGAGGATGTTTTTCCGATTCCGTGAGGAGGATAGCGGGCTATCTGACGAACGGGGCTATCTGACGAACGTAATCGGGAAAAGAGACCGGAAAGGGACTCGAAAGAGACCTGACTAAATTACTTAAATGCAAAATTTAAACAGGCTCTTAATAACTTGCTCTGTCTCGTCAATCCAAATGAGTAGATAGTCGTTCTCTACATGACATTTCCAACATTCGTTGTAATTGCCTGTTAAGCGATGAGGCTTGTATTGTACTGGCACTGTTCCCGTGTCCCGCAAGAATCTTAATACGGTTTCCACATTGGCTATGCGTCGCGGATTATGTTGGATACGTTTCAAGTCTTTCTTGAAACGGTTGGTCATCTGTAAAGTCTTCATGCGTTATAGTGAAGCCACATATTCCTTGAAATGTTCCACGTCAAGCGTTTCGAGTTCTTTTCCTGACTTCGCCTCCTCGATAGCCTCCATCGTATCGGGGTTCGGCCTGCGCTCTATGGCATCGGACAGTAGCGTCTCCACATAATTGTTCAGACTGCGGTTTTCGCGCTTGGCTTCGGCCTTCAGGCGTTCCACCAACGAAGTGCACAGGCGGAAAGCCGTTTGCTTGCGTTCAACGGTTGTTCCCATAATCTTGTCTTTTCGATGTGAATACGTGTACAAAGGTATAACAAATGTATAACACTTGCAAGAGGTTTTGTTGCAATGGAATAAACGGTAGTTTTACCGTATATTCTTAGAAACCTTATCCGCTGTGTGGAGCGTAGCGACACCTGCGGCCGCTGAGGAATCCGCTATGCGATGCGAACTCGAAAAGGGCGAACCGCCTTTCTCTTCCACTTGCCGCTCTCGTTTCCTTTTTGCGACTTTTTGTGGGTGAGGGTAGCTTGCGGTATCCGGCCTTTGGCGGCGATGCGGGGAACCTCTGAAAATAATGTTAAAAGAGGGTTGGAACCTCAAAAAAAGAGGGTAAAAAGAGGTCGGTGGAACCTCTTGGAGGACCTCCGAAAATAATGTTAAAAATAGGTTCCGGAAGCGAGAAGTGGAGTAGCGCATTATTAGTACACGCGCGGGCGCGCACTATATTCTTTTTTATATATGGAGCGGCGGCGTAAAAAATCAGGGAGGTACCTCTTCGATTTTTTACGCCGCTCGTCCTATATAAATAAATATATAGATAGTATAGAGCCTGTTTACATTTTGCTCGGGTTTATTTTGAGCGTCCTTTTCGAGGATGTTTTTCCGATTCCGTGAGGAGGATAGCGGGCTATCTGACGAACGTCGGGCTATCTGACGAACGTATCTAGAATGGAGGGATTTGTCAGATTGCCCTGCGGCTCGCGATAGACAGCCCTATCTCTCGCGAGCCGTTGCCCTATCTCTCGCGAGCCGTTGCCCTGTCTCTCGCGAGCCGTAGGGCTGTCTATCAAACACTCCCGCCGAGGGCCTCGAAGCGGGTTCCGCGTTTAGACGAAGCTCTAAGCGGGCTTTTAAGGAATAGGACATTTCTCTGTTTCGTTTCTATCGGGAAATGAGGATGTTATATTTCCTGTCTTTTTCGTTTTTTCAGCAGGAAAAAAGTTATACTTTTTATGTGAAAAACTTTGCCATTATTAAAAATGTCCCTATTTTTGCGCTGTATTTTATTGAGCCAAAAAGGGGAATATAAAGTAAAACTGATGAAATGTAAAAACTTCCACAGTGGAAAAGACCTGATTGCTAAAACGTTGACGCGTTTGGTGGTGCTTTTTCTTTTCTGTTTGTCTTTCGTAAAGGGAGTCGCTCAGGAGGAGAACGGTGTGGTTGACGCTTTGGCGAAGATGGGATTCGAAAATGTCGGTTGTACGGAAGACGAGAAAGAAAGGGTGTATACCCTGCAGAATTCGGCTTATCGTCTGCAAAGCATGGGCATTGGAGTCGCCGTGGATTTGATTCAGAAGGACGGAATGCCGGAGGGGAAGGCTTGCCGTATTATCATGTTGGATAACAATGTACCTCAAATATCATTGCTCTATAATCCCGTTTCAGATAGTGACACTTTGTCCGTGCCAAGTAGACAGGGATGGGATGTCAGTTATGATTTGGGCGACTCATGGAAGAAGGCGAGGAAGATAAGGAAGAAGAACGGCTCCCTGTTTAAGGTAGACGTGGTGATTTACCCGGAACTATCCTTGAGGAACTTGGTCATTACGCAAGTCTATCAGGTGCTTTTCAACCTTTCGCCCGCCATTGAGGTTTCCTTGTGGAAGGGAATGACGTTGACCGCTCAAATGGTCATACCCGTATACAATGACGGGTTTGAGATGTTGTCCGAGGCGGTACATAATGTTTACGACAGGGTACATCCGGGATGCGTCAGCCTGACGCAGACGGTGCGCCTGCCGTTTAACACGTGGGCCACCCTGTCGGGAGGACATTTCATCTCGAACCGCTATGGTATAGATTTTGCGGTTCGTCACGTGCTGAAAGCTGACGAGCGTTTCTCGTTCGAGGGACGTGTAGGATATACGGGAGCCTGTTATTGGGACGGGTTCACGTGCTATTTCGACTCCCGCAAGGTGTGGACGTGGCAGTTGGGGGCCAATTTTTTTTGGCCCAGATACAATGTGCAGGCCAGTGTGAAGTTGAGCCAGTATATACAAGGGGAAAAGGCTTTGCGGTGCGAGATGATACGTCACTTCCGCTACGCGTCTATCGGCTTTTACGCGGAGAAGGGGAGAGACATCAAGGCTAACGGAGGCTTCCGCTTCCAGATAGCCTTGCCGCCGTATAGGTACAAGCGGAAAGGATACATCCCGCGCGTCACTCCGGCCAAGAACTTTGGGATGGGGTACAACGCGAGCAACGAGCGTAACTATTACAAGATGTACCGAACCGTGCCGAGTGACAACATAATGCAGAACAATAGTTTAAACCCATATTTTGTTAAATCGGAATTATTGAATTACTAATTTTTATTGAGATGAAAATGAAAGGTAAATTTTTCGGACTGGGCGCTAAGTTAGCGTTAAGTTTGGCGGTAGTCATGGGAACAATGACAAGCTGCTATGAGAAGGAGGATATCAAGACTGTGATTGATACGACTCCGATGACTGTGACTTACACGATCTCCGGATCGGTGTACAACTACACGAACCTTGATGCGATTGGAGGTGCTTCGCTGTCGTTGCGCAATTCGGCAGGAACAGAAGTAGGGAGTGCTACGAGTGACGCTCAAAGCGGTGCTTATTCTATTCAGCTGACGGGCCTTAGAGAGTCAGACCGCGGCACTTATACGTTGTCTATAAGCGCCAACGGGTATAAGACGAGAACTACGGCTGTTACCATTTGGTTTGAGAAGGCAGAAAACCAAGCTATCGCGACTCAAATGGATTTCGCTTTGAAATCTAACGATATTCAAGGCTCACCGGTTGAAGTCGTTGCCGGAGGTGAAGAGCAAACTGTGGAAATTACAGGAGCTGACGAGAACGGAAACGCTGTAACTGACCAGATTGTAATTCCTGCTGACTTGTTCGGCGACGGTAGCACGCAAACGATTACTATACAACGTGAAGGACGCGAGGAGGAAACTGCAAGTGACGCTATTCGTGTATACGAAGGTAAGCCAGACGGATTGCAGTTCACTAATCCTTTGGAATTTACGTTCAATGCGACCGCAGGAAAGAACTATAAGGTATATTATGAAGAGGGCGGCGTTTGGAAGTTGGCCGAAGGTAATGACGCTAACGTCGTAGACAACGGTGACGGTACTTACACTGCTAAGATATGGCACTTCTCTCGCTTCAAATTCGCTGAGAACGACTACGAAATTGATTGGGCGGAGGTAGATACGCTTGCCGGTCCCGCTTTGGCTCAGGATTATAAGGAGTATGTAGGCCATACGACTTCTCAACCGGTAACGGTAGCATGGACGGATCCTGTATGGGTTGGCTATAAGTTTACTGACGGCCAGACATTGGATCAAATCTTCGACGGTTGTGTAATTAAGGATAGGGCTATTTCTGAAGTTCAAGCTTGGTTGACTGATTCTGGTATCATCAACATCGCTGAAGGCACGGAATTCAACAAGGAAGTACGTGATGACCTCGTAACTACTATTCCGGAATACTACAACGTAACCGCTTTGACCGTAGATTACGCTACGCAGACAATCGCCCGTACGCTTACTATCGACGGCGTTACTTATCGGGTTTCTGTTGACGGTGTAGTTGGACAGACTATGAGCTTTGATGGTGAGCCTTACAGCCACGATCATGGTCATGGCCACGGTGACAATCTGAACGCTGGTGGTGGTATCATCGACTTTGAATAATCATCAGGATTGAGAGAGCTTGAACCGAAAGTACATTTATTAGAGTAAAGGAATCGCAATGATAAAAAGAATATTAATCGCATTGTTATTCTTAGGCACTACGGGTGTACTTTCGGCTCAATTGACCTACGGAACTACCGGACTGCTGCACGCTCCTTCGGCAGAGATGCAGAAGGACAAGACAGTGATGGTAGGAGCCAACTTTTTGCATCGGGAGATAACTCCTCCTCATTGGGACTACAATACGTACAATTATTACCTGAACGTGACGTTCTTCCCGTGGTTAGAGGTGGCGTACACCTGTACGCTGGTCACCGCGGAGTCGTTGGGCCTGAAGCCTTACGGCTATTCGGGATTCACGAATCAGGACAGGTATTTTTCCGTTCGACTGCGCGCCTTGAAGGAAGGGCAGTTCTGGAAACACATGCCTGCCGTGGTCATAGGTGCCTCCGACCCGTTTACTTCTTCGGGCGACGTGTTTAACACCACATCGGGGAATGGCTATTTCAGCCGTTTCTTTATCGCGGCTACCAAGCACATCGCTATAGGCAAGGAGGAAATCGGCGTTCATCTTTCCTATCTGTATAACGACAGAACGGATTACAGGCTGAATGGCGTGGCGGCGGGTATTACGTACAGTCCGACTTTCGCTCCGGACTTGAGGGTGATAGCCGAATGGGATACCAAAGATTTTGCGTTTGGAGCTACCTATTTGCTCTTTAACCATTTGCACTTACAGGTGGAGATGCAGCGGATGCGCTATTTCACCGGAGGGCTTGCCTACAAGATTTATTTGAAGTAGGCGAAGGGTTAAGGCGGATAAAAGAGTTGAACGATTTAAATAACAAAAGAAACAATGAAAAGTAAAATAGCAATATTATCTTTACTGTTGGCGGGAGGCGTCTTTACGGCGAACGCGCAGACGAAAGAGCAGTTCACTAGCGAAAGGTTCGCTGATAATATTTATATCAGCTTGGGCGTAGGTGGACAGATGCTGCTGAACCCGGATAACAGTGACTATGGCTTGGGTAAGGCCATTACCCCGTTGCTCCACCTTTCTGTGGGTAAATGGGTGAATCCTACATGGGGATTCCGTGGACAAGTCGCCGGATTCTGGAGTACGTTGAACTCAAAGCACCTGAACGGTGTGGAGACTGTTGTGGACGGACAGACGACGTGGTATAAGATGAAGAACAAGAATTACTTCACATTACGCGCGGACGCTATCTATAATCTCTCCAACTCTATCTGGGGATACAATCCTGACCGTTTGTTTAACTTGTCCGTATTCGCCGGCCCGGGCTTGACCTTCGCTAAGGCTTACGGTGACCAAGATAAGCTGAACGCGTTGATTAACGGTTCTGTCGGTTTGATGGGACAGTTCAACATTACCGATTACTGGGATATCAATGTAGAAGCGAGAGGCGAGGTTTCTCCTTCTATCTTTGGCAAGTACAGTAGCGCTTATACCGACGGCGCGGTTTCGCTGAGCGTAGGCGCAAGCTATACTTTCGGCGGCAAGAAGTTCGTTTCTTGCGGTGGAAGCAAGGTAGACGAGAAAGCCGTGAACGACGAAGTGAACCGCTATCGTAGCGAGTTGGCCCGCGCTAAGTCTGACTTGGACGAGGCACGCCGCGCTTTGGCTAACCGGCCTGACGCTCAGCCGGAGGTGAAAGAAGTAGTGAAGAACGTACCTATTCTGGGACAGCGCGCTATTTTCTTCAGAATCGGACAGTATAAGATTGACGATTATGGTATGGTTGAGATTAAGTTGACCGCTGACGTTATCAAGGCTAACCCCGACAAGAAGTATAAGATTGCCGGATATGCGGATAAGGCTACGGGCAGCGCGGCTACGAACGAGAGACTGGCTAAGGCCCGCGCGCAGGCCGTGTACGACGCGTTGGTTAAGGAAGGCGTAAACAAGGATCAGCTTGAAATGATTGGATACGGCGGTACGGATAACATGTTTGGCAAGGACGCCTTGAACCGTGTAGTAATCATGGAATAATATAGAAATATGGGTTTAAGGGGCGAAAGCCCTATAAGAAAGAGGACGACCGTTTCGGCTCGTCCTCTTTCTGCTTATTATCCCTCCGGCGCTTTCTATTTTGCGCTTACGTTCGGGATTGTCGAATATAAATCGTATTTTTGCACGCTGTTATGAGCAGGATATTGGCGATAGATTACGGAAAGAAGCGTACGGGCATCGCGGTGAGCGATGTCCTGCAACTTATCGCTAACGGGCTGACGACTGTGCCGACGAAGGATTTGCTGACATTTCTTCTCGATTACGTGTCGAAAGAGCCTGTGGAGCGCATTCTTGTGGGACTTCCTAAGCAAATGAACAACGAGCCGTCGGAGAACATGAAGCGTGTGTCCCCCTTTGTCCATTTACTTAGGAAGCGCTTACCGGATATTCCCGTTGAATACGTGGACGAGCGTTTCACTTCCGTCTTGGCCCACCGCGCGATGTTGGACGGGGGCTTGAAGAAAATGCAACGGCGGAATAAGGAGCTAGTCGACGAAATCAGCGCGACGATTATCTTGCAGTCTTATCTGGAAAGCAGACGGTTTGGATGAGAGAGAAGAAGAGTATTTGTATTTTTAGTGACTATAATTATGATTTTACCTATTTATGTATATGGACAGCCTGTCTTGAGAGAGCAGGCGAAGGATATTACGCCGGATTATCCGAACTTGAAGGAGTTGATCGCTAATATGTTCGAGACTATGCGGCAGGCCGACGGCGTCGGATTGGCCGCCCCGCAAATAGGGCTTCCCATTCGGGTAGTGGTGATTACGCTAGACCCTTCGTCGGATGAGTATCCGGAGTTTAAGGATTTCAATAAGGCGTACATTAACCCGCATATCTTGGAAACGGGGGGCGAAGAAGTGAGCATGGAAGAAGGTTGCCTGAGCCTGCCCGGCATTCATGAGTCTGTGAAAAGAGCGAACGAGATTCGCGTGAAGTATATGGACGAAGACTTCGTGGAGCATGAGGAGACGGTGACGGGCTACTTGGCGAGGGTCATGCAGCACGAGTTTGACCATCTGGACGGTAAGATGTTTATCGACCACCTTTCTCCATTGCGCAAGCAAATGATTAGAGGAAGGCTGAACGCTATGCTTAAGGGAAAGGCCCGTAGCTCGTATAGGATGAAACAAGTAAAATAAGATAAAAAACGTTTAGACTTTAGGGATATAAATGAAAAGCGTTAATTTTGCTTCGTTTACAACTTGAATTGTCAATGATAAAGAGAATACTGGTCGTCTTATTTTGTTTTCCTGTTTGGGCATGGGCTCAGATAAATACGGAGCGGGTGATGACTATAGCCCGTAACGCCCTTTATTTTGAGGATTACGTGCTTTCTATCCAGTACTTTAATCAAGTAATTAACGCGAGACCTTATCTATATGAGCCTTATTTCTTCAGGGCGTTGGCTAAAATTAACCTTGAGGATTTTCAAGGAGCGGAGGCAGACTGTGACGCCGCCATTCAGCGCAATCCCTTTGTGGTGGGAGCCTATCAGATACGCGGATTGGCGCGTGTCAGGCAAAATAACTTTGACGGGGCTATTGAGGATTATAAGCAAGCGTTGCGCTATGACCCCGAGAACGTGACTTTATGGCATAACCTGACCTTGTCTCACATGCAGAAGAAAGATTACGAGTCGGCTCGTAGCGACTTGGACAGCTTGATGAGAATCGCTCCGCGCTATACACGGGCTTATCTGATGAGAGGAGAGGTCTTTATGCAGCAGAAAGACACGATGGCCGCGTTGGGTGACTTCAACAAGGCTATCGAGCTGGATAAATATGATTCGGATGCGTGGGCGGCGAGAGCAATTGTGTACTTACAGCAGGCTAAGTATGCGGACGCCGAGGCGGACTTGAATCAAGCGATTCATCTAAGTACAAAGAACGCGGGAAACTTTATAAACCGAGCCTTGGCCCGTTTTCATCAGAATAATTTGAGAGGGGCGATGAGTGACTATGACTTGGCTCTGGATATTGACCCGAATAACTTTATTGGACATTATAATCGCGGATTGCTACGCGCGAGGGTAGGGGATGACAATCGGGCGATTGAGGACTTCAATTTTGTCATTCAGATGGAGCCGGATAACATGATGGCCATCTTCAACCGAGGATTGCTGCTGGCGCAGACGGGCGACTATAAGGGGGCGATAGCGGACTATACGGCGGTGATTGAAGAGTATCCGAATTTCATGACCGGGTATTACTATCGGGCGGAGGCCCGAAGAAAGGCGGGTGACATGAAAGGCGCCGAGGAGGATGAATTTAAGTTGATGAAGTCGCAATTGGATAAGCAAAACGGAGCGGTGAGTGGAAACGTGGCGCAGCGGACGGAGGAGAAAGAAGAGGGCGAGGAGGAGAGCAAAACCCGTAAGAAGTCTGACAAGAACATGAACAATTATCGTAAGATTGTTATCGCGGACGATTCGGAGACAACCCGGCAATACACGAGCGATTACCGCGGGCGGGTACAGGACAAGAATGTGAACATCAAGTTGGAGCCCATGTTCTCGCTGACTTATTATGAGAAGCTGAGCGACGTGAAGAGGGCGGTGAATTATCATAAGTTCATTGATGATATGAATCATTCGGGTGTCCTTCCGAAGCGTTTGTTGATAACGAACATGGAGTCGCCGCTGACGGAAGAGCAAGTGAAGTTCCATTTTGCGTTGATTGACGCCCATACGTCGGCTATTGTCGCCGATGACCGGAGCGCGGTGAAGCGTTTCGTCCGGGCTATCGATTTCTATTTGGTGCAGGACTTCTCAAGCGCGATAGCTGACCTGACCGAGGCTATACGGTTGGACGATGACTTTTTCCCCGCATATTTCATGCGCGCGTTGATTCGTTGCAAGCAATTGGAGTACCAGAGAGCGGAACAGAGTGAAGACGCTGAACTGGACGCAGGGAAGGAGGCCGCTAAAACGGCTGCCGTTGTAGATTATAACGCGGTGAGGGCGGACTTGAACAAGGTGATAGAGCTCGCCCCGGACTTTGTGTACGCTTATTACAACCGCGCCAATGTGTCGGCGATGCTGAAAGACTATCGTGCCGCCGTAGACGATTACGATAAGGCGATAGAGCTGAATCCGGACCTTGCGGACGCTTATTATAACCGGGGGCTGACTCATGTCTTTCTGGGCAATAATAAGCTAGGCATATCTGACCTGAGCAAGGCGGGCGAGCTTGGAATCGTCTCGGCCTATAACGTGATAAAACGGTTTACGGAGCAGCCGGCGGAATGACGAGGCCGCGCTCTCCTGAGGAAAAGGCGAAATCCGAGCCGTGACGATTAGCGGAACCGATTCGTGTACAATGGCCGGAAGGCGCTTGTACACGAATCGGTCTGTCGATGTACAGCGGTCATGAAGTTGTTCTACAAGAAAATAAGGAACATAGCCATTGTAGGGAAAGTTTCGTTGACTTCCACATTTCTTTTGATAAAAAGAAAGAAGTTCAGAGGATTTAATTACTTTTGCGCGTAAATCTGAAAAATATAACATCATTTCTATTATGATTAAAATAACATTTCCCGATGGCTCCGTACGTGAATACAACGAAGGAGTAAACGGTTTGCAAATTGCGGAAAGTATCAGTTCGCGTTTGGCACAGGAAGTTTTGGCGTGCGGCGTGAACGGAGAGACCTATGATTTGGGGCGTCCCATTCATGAGGACGCGAATGTCGTGCTTTATAAATGGGAGGATGCGGAAGGAAAGCATACCTTCTGGCATACCAGCGCGCATCTGTTGGCGGAAGCGTTACAGGAACTTTATCCCGGCATTCAGTTCGGCATTGGTCCGGCTATTGAAAACGGTTTTTATTATGACGTGGATCCGGGAGAGGCCATTATAAAAGAGAGTGATCTGCCCGCTATTGAGGCGAAAATGATGGAACTGGCTTCAAGAAAAGAGGCGGTTGTCAGAAAAAGCGTCGCTAAGGATGAGGCGCTGAAAATGTTCGGCGAGCGTGGAGAAACTTATAAGTGCGAGTTGATTGCGGAATTGGAGGACGGACATATCACGACATATACGCAGGGAGCGTTTACCGACCTGTGCCGGGGACCTCATCTGATGACTACCGCTCCGATAAAGGCGATAAAGCTGACAAGCGTAGCCGGCGCTTACTGGCGTGGACATGAGGACCGTAAGATGCTGACCCGTATCTACGGCATCACGTTCCCGAAGAAAAAGATGCTGGACGAGTATCTGGCCATGATGGAAGAGGCGAAGAAACGCGACCATCGTAAGATAGGTAAAGAAATGCAGTTGTTCATGTTCTCTGACACGGTAGGAAAGGGATTGCCTATTTGGTTGCCTAAAGGTACCGCTTTGCGCTTGCGCCTGCAGGATTTCTTGCGCCGTATCCAGACCCGCTACGACTATCAGGAAGTCATTACTCCGCCTATCGGCAATAAGCTGCTTTACGTCACTTCCGGGCATTACGCGAAGTACGGAAAGGACGCTTTCCAACCTATACACACTCCGGAAGAGGGCGAAGAGTACTTCCTGAAGCCGATGAACTGTCCGCACCATTGTGAAATATATAAGAATTTTCCCCGTTCTTACAAGGATCTTCCCTTGCGTATCGCCGAGTTCGGCACGGTGTGCCGTTACGAGCAGAGCGGCGAGTTGCACGGACTTACCCGCGTACGTAGCTTTACGCAAGACGACGCGCACATATTCTGCCGTCCGGATCAGGTGAAGGACGAGTTCCTGCGGGTAATGGACATTATTTCTATCGTGTTCCGTTCGATGGATTTCCAAAACTTTGAAGCGCAAATCTCGCTGCGAGATAAAGTGAATCGGGAAAAATACATCGGTAGTGATGAGAATTGGGAGAAAGCGGAGCAAGCGATTATAGAGGCTTGTCAGGAGAAAGGCCTTCCCGCGAAGATTGAATATGGCGAAGCGGCGTTCTATGGACCGAAGCTGGACTTTATGGTGAAAGACGCCATTGGCCGCCGTTGGCAGTTGGGCACGATTCAGGTGGACTATAACTTACCGGAACGGTTTGAATTGGAATATATGGGCGCGGACAACCAGAAGCATCGTCCGGTGATGATTCATCGCGCTCCGTTTGGCTCTATGGAGCGCTTTGTCGCTGTGTTGATTGAGCATACGGCCGGCAAGTTCCCTTTGTGGCTGACTCCAGACCAAGTGGCCATACTGCCGATTAGCGAGAAATTCAACGAGTATGCGGAAAGCGTGAAAGAATACCTGATGTCGCAAGGAATCCGCACCATTGTAGATGGAAGGAATGAGAAGATTGGACGTAAAATACGCGACAATGAGATGAAGCGCATACCTTATATGTTGGTGGTTGGCGAGAAAGAGGCTGAAAATGGTGAAGTTTCTGTGCGTAAGCAGGGTGAAGGAGATAAGGGAACAATGAAATTTGAAGCCTTCGCTAAAATTTTGAACGAAGAAGTTCATAATATGATAAATAAATGGTAACTTTGCGCCCGTTTGACAGTGAGTAATAATGTAATACATAAAAATAAGTTGGACGTAAACGTTTTTAATGAAGAATGACACTTTAAAAGGGCAGTATAGAATCAACGAACAGATTCATGCCAAAGAGGTCCGCATTGTGGGCGATAATATTGAATCGAAAGTATATCCTATTTCACAAGCGTTGAAGATGGCGGAGGAGAGTGAAATGGATTTAGTAGAGATTTCGCCTAACGCTCAGCCCCCTGTTTGTCGTATTATTGATTACTCAAAATTCCTTTATCAGTTAAAGAAACGTCAGAAGGAACAGAAAGCAAAGCAGGTAAAGGTGAATGTGAAAGAAATCCGCTTTGGACCGCAAACCGATGACCATGATTATAATTTTAAATTAAAACATGCGAAAGGATTCTTGGAAGGCGGAGATAAGGTGAAGGCCTACGTGTTTTTCAAGGGACGGTCAATCCTATTCAAGGAGCAGGGTGAAGTGTTGTTGCTTCGTTTTGCGAATGATTTAGAGGACTATGCGAAGGTAGACCAGATGCCGATACTGGAGGGAAAGCGTATGACAATTCAGCTCTCGCCCAAGAAAAAGGAGGGAGCGAAGAAGAACAACGCCGCGTCCGCCAATCCTGTCCGGAAAACCGTTGCGGAAGGAGCGGAAGAAAGCAAAGAATGAGAAAAACGTGTGTAACGCAGGTATAGTGCGTTGCCATTAAATTTAATAATTAAAAAATAGACAAGATGCCCAAGATGAAGACTAACTCCGGTGCTAAAAAAAGGTTCAGCCTTACCGGAACAGGTAAAATCAAGAGAAAGCACGCTTTTCATAGTCACATCCTGACTAAGAAAACGAAGAAGCAGAAGAGAAACTTGTGCCAAACGACGACTGTTAACGTGGCGAACGTTGGTCAAGTGAAGAAGTTGCTTGCGATTTAAAAGCGTGTTTTGATTTAATTATTTAAAAGTATTAACCGAATGCTTAGCCTAAAGCTTGCTACAAGGTAGCGACGCTAACATTCAAAAACAGTAAAACTATGCCAAGATCAGTAAATCATGTTGCTTCAAGAGCAAGAAGGAAGAAAATTTTAAAGCTGACAAGAGGTTACTTCGGCGCAAGAAAGAACGTCTGGACCGTTGCCAAGAATACTTGGGAGAAGGGTTTGACCTATGCTTTCCGTGACCGTAGAAACAAGAAGAGAACTTTCCGTGCGCTGTGGATACAGCGTATCAACGCTGCGGCGCGTCTTGAAGGAATGTCTTATTCCCAGTTGATGGGAGCCCTCCATAAAGCGGGTATTGAAATCAATCGTAAAGTGTTGGCTGATTTAGCGATGAATCATCCTCAAGCTTTCAAGGCCGTGGTTGCGAGAGCTAAGGCCGCTTAATTTTATAGATTTATAAATTTATAAATCTTAAGATGTGTCAATTGCCTTTTATATGGTGATTGACACTTTTTTTGTATATATGTCGTCGAAAAGAGAAAAAATGTTAGAGGGAAATTGATTTTGCTCTTTTTCCTTGTTTTTTCAAAAGAAACGGATTACATTTGTACATGAAAATATAGCCGTGTCGACTGGATCGGGAAACTCTTCAAATTATTCTGATATACCGAGACAAGCTTCGGGCTTCAATGGCGGGCCACGTCCTTTCGGGGATAGCTTTTATGCCGGTGGATTACAAAGAGGACGAGCACTCAAATCTTGTTTTATCAGAGTTTCATCACATCGTCGATACGGCTTTTTGTATATCTATCAACCTAAAAAGTAGTATGGGTGGAAAATATGTTATATTGGTTGTTTTAATTAGTATAATCGTATGTCTCTCGGGGTGTGTAAGCCTCACTTATAATCCGTCTAATCAAAACGAAAGGGTAAAAATGACTTTGAAAAGATAGCCTAGTTGTGTCGTGTCGTATGTGGTTTCGGAAAGGTTTGGTATTGATGTCAACGCTCTGTTTATTCATCACGAGTATTATTGGGCAGGAAAGTGTTGGAGAGTATCCTATTAAGCTTAAAAGCGATAGTTTTAAAATTTTCTCTAATAAAAACCGCATCTCCTTTGAAAGGTCGGAGTTATCCTCTTCACCTACAAATAACGCTAAAGGACTTGTTGATAAAACAAAATTTGAATTGGTCAGGCCATTCTATATATTGCCATATTACATAAATCCATCTCCGATGCATTATGGTGACTATAGTACAAGCGGGTGTGTCCTTTCCCATTTTTATGGTAGCGGTTCTCAGACTACATTGCCGGGAATAGGAAGAATTAATCAGGTGTCATTAATGTTTCAATATCCCCTAAATGATTTTTTTGAAACTCAACTAGGTATTAATGCTACTAAATACTATTTTCCAAGAAGTGTAGGACAATCTTTCGGCGTTTCCGGCGCACTAATTTATCATCCTAATGAAAAATTGAAAATAAAGGCGTTTGGATTATATACGCCAACTTACCGATACGATTTTTATAGAAATGCGTATGGGATTACTGTCGGGTATGCTTTTACAGATCAATTGGAAATGGAAGTTGGGGTACAAAATTATTATAATCCTCAAAAAGGGTGGCGAGTGGCCCCAATAGCTATACCTCGTTACAAGTTCAAGAGGTGTGATATCGGGATAGACGTGGGCGGGTTGCTTTATGAGACAATACGAAACGCCGCAAATAAGTAAACCTCTCTTTTTGCCTTTCGTTTATCTGTTATCATGCGAATTGCTTTCACCTTGTCTTTGTAAAACGGCATAGCGTGGAAGGGGGACTTACCCCATTTCGCCCAAAGACGGTTCGTGGATAAAGGCCTTTACATGCCCTTTTCCGATGTCTTTTTCGGGCATTTCTTTGCATACGAAGACGGATGACAGCAATTTCCCGAGCAGCAACCGCATGTGCCACCACGCTTGTCTTTTGGCCGGAAGGTGCGGTAGACGCGTCTTGCTATCCATACGACGCAGAAAAGGCAGATGAGGGTAACTATAATTTGCTGAATATCCATCTTATCGCATATATCTTTTAAAACAACAAACCTATCCGGTAAACCGCGAAGGCCACGATCCACGCTAAGGCGGTGGTGTATACCATCGTAAAGACTGCCCATTTCCACGAACCTGATTCTTCTTTTATGGCGGCTATCGTGGCGATGCAGGGGAAGTAAATCAGCGTAAACAACATATAACCAAAGGCGACCAAAGGCGTAATGGGAAGTTTGTCCCGTAGTTGTTCAGCTAGCTTACCTTCGTCATCTATATCATTATTATCGGCGTAAAGTACTCCGAGCGTACTGACAACCAGTTCCTTCGCTCCTGTACCCGCAATCAGTCCGACTCCCATCTTCCAGTCGTAGCCCAACGGCTCGATAACCGGTTCAATCGCTTTTCCCAATCTGCCGAGATAAGAGTTTTCCTGCTGTTCCGCTTGTGAGCTATACGTGTTATTGTTCGGATAGTAGCTTAAGAACCATATTGCGATAGAGGCCACCATGATGATGCCTCCCATCTTGCGCAGGTATAGCCGTCCCTTTTCCCACATGTGGCGGAAAATGGCTTTGTTGGTGGGCATGCGGTAGGGAGGAAGCTCCATGACGAAAGGCGTGTTGTCTCCCTTCACTAAGAAGCGGTTGAACAGGCAGGACATGAGGAAGGCTAAGGCGATACCTATGGCGTAGATGCTGAGCAACACGATACTGGCATTGTCGGGGAAGAAAGCGGCCACTAAGATGGAGTAGATGGGCAGGCGGGCGCTGCATGACATGAGCGGAGTAATCAGCATCGTGATAAGGCGGTTCTTTCGGTTCTCTATGGTGCGTGAGGCCATAATCGCCGGCACGCTGCACCCGAATCCCATGACGAAGGGGATAAACGACTTGCCGTGCAGCCCCATTTTGTGCATCAGCTTATCCATGATAAAGGCGGCTCGGGCCATATAACCTGAATCTTCCATCAGCGAGATGAAGAAATAGAGAATGAGGATGTTGGGAAGGAATACGATGACTCCTCCGACTCCCCCGATAATTCCGTCTACCAACATGTCTTTCAGCGGACCTTCCGCCATGTTAGCGCTGATGAAGTCGCCTAGCTTTCCGACGAGCCACTCTATCCACGACTGCGGATACGCGCCTAATACAAAGGTACATTCGAACATGAGGTACATGAAAAGGAAGAAGATGGGATATCCCCAGATACGGTGTGTGACGACTGAGTCCAAGACTTTCGTCAACTGTCCTTTTTCCTGATGGTTGTCTGTGAAGGTTTCCTTCAGCGCTCCGCTGATGAAACCGTATTTGGCGTCCGTAATGGCGGATTCGGAATCCTCGTTCATCGTATCCATGATGCGTTTCGCCATCTTGTCTCGCGCCTTAATGATGTCTTCCCCATTGGGCAGCGTGCGGACCATCCCTTCGATGTCGGTGTCGTTTTCTAGCAGTTTGATGGAAAGAAAACGGGTGGAATATTTATGGCGTATGGATTCATTCTTGGAGACCTCTTCTTTTACCGCGTCAATGGCCTTTTCTATCTCGGGGCCGTGATTGATGTGGATGTGGCGGAACACGCGGTTGGAGTTGCCGGTTTCGCTTACGTAGTTTTCGAGGTGTTCTTCCTCGTTCGCCTTCCGGTCCGTCAGCGAGTTATGCCATTCGGTCAAGTCCTTCAGGACTTCCGGGTTCATTTTCCCTTGCCGGTCGAAAAAGTCGACCCCTTCGTACAGGTTGATGACGACATGAAACAGCGTGTCCACTCCCTTGTTCCGTTTGCAGACCGTAGGAACCATAGGGACGCCAAACAGCTTACTCAGCAGATGGACGTCTAGCTTATTCCCGCTGGCTTCCAGTTCGTCGTACATGTTGAGTGCCACCACCATGCGGACGTTCATGTCAATGAGCTGCGTTGTCAGGTACAGGTTGCGCTCCAGATTCGACGAATCCACCACATTGATGATAACGTCCGGTGTCTCGTCGATGATATGCCGGCGCACATACATTTCTTCCGGCGAGTAGGCGGAGAGCGAGTAGGTTCCGGGAAGGTCTACGATGCGGAAGTGGTATCCCTCAAAGTCGAAGTACCCCTCTTTTGCGTCTACGGTCACTCCGCTGTAATTTCCTACATGCTCGTGCGCTCCCGAAGCTAAGTTGAAAAGAGAGGTCTTTCCGCAGTTCGGGTTCCCTACCAGAGCGACGTTGATGGTCCGTCGTTTTCCTAAAGCGACCCGTTTCAACTCCTCCTCTTCTACGGTGACGTTTTCTACCAATCCTTCGCGCAAGGTCGGATTTACGGTCTCTTTCCTCACCTCTTCTTCGGTGACCACTTCTATCATTGCGGCTTCCTGCCGACGAAGCGAGACTTCGTAGCCTAAGATTTTATACTTGACGGGGTCTCTCAATGGAGCGTTCAGCAACACCTCCACTGTTTTTCCCTTGATGAATCCCATCTCTACGATTCGCTTACGAAAGCCTCCGTGTCCTAATACCTTAACGATGATACCCTTTTCACCTGTTTTTAACTCAGACAAACGCATAAAGTTCAATTTTGCGACAAAGATAAGTCATAGGCTCATTGTGCGCAAATTATTTAGAATGTTTTTAAATAGCGAAGAAGCTCCTTTTCGATATTTCCGGAGACACGTAAGCGTTTTGCGATAGGATAATTGATGTGCGTGGGTCGAGTGGAGGATGTACAAGAAAAGCGTAATCGATGTACAAGAGTCGTAGAGGGGATGTACATCGATTACGCCGGTAAAGGCTCATGTCCTTTTGTTCGTTACTTGGAGGCTCCCTCCTCGTAGTCTTCCTCAAGCGTGTCCAGTTGTTTGATGTCTATCTTTCCGTTGGGAAAAACCGTTATGGAGAGGGGAACGTACAGGTCCGTATTCGGATAGCAGACGCTGGCCGCATAGACGAATCCTTCCGAAGTTACTTTATCGTATACGATACCTTCTAAAATAGCTTTCGATAAAAAGGCGGAATCGACTGCGGATGCGAAATCTTTTTTGGTGAACGTCCGTTCGAATACAGATTTGTCGCCGCTCGTCAATTGAAGTAATATCTTGTTGTCGATATATGTTTCTCCCGTTTCGTTGGTCACGTGGGGCAGAGTCTCGTCAGGGGTGCGGAGGATGCGGGACCGATAGTCCTTCCCCTTAAACTTTATATTCACTTCTGTATCGGAGGATTGCATGCGGTGAATTTCTCCCGCGCTGACGCTATCTTGCAAAGCCATAGTCGTTGAGGATTTTTGCTCTGCGTTTTTTTCTCCCTTGCTCACGCAAGCGGTCAAGACTCCTACTCCTAACAATAAAAAGAACAACGATTTTTTCATTTTCCTAATACATTAATTATTATGGTTACAGTTTCCCCGAAGAGCTTTTTGTCCCGCTCTTCTATTTGGCGTGAATAGTCGAGCGAAAGCGCGACCGGCTGAGATTAGCCAAAACAAAGTTACGCTTATTTTTTATATACGGAATAAAATCGGCGGAAATTTTAACGCGGAAGCGTTTGAAAGCCTTTTCGCCCTTTGTTGCATCGGGCTATACGGGATGGCGCATGGCCCGATGCGAGGCGGAACGCCGTCCGTCTGTGGAAATGACGTTCACCGGTCGTGGGCGTGACACGGTAAGGTAAGAGCTTTATTGGTTCTGCTTTTGACTGGTCACGTCATTAGTCCATTCTTGTAAGGCGCTGTCGCTCATTCCGTTCAGCAACTTACCCTCTCTCCAGTTCAGTTCGGGGTAAGCCTTCTTCAGTTCGGAAACACTGTTACTTATGCCGCTTCCTCCGGAAGTGGCGAACGGAATGATGACCTTGCCTTTCAGGTTGTGGCTTTCGATGAAGGTGTTGACGATTCTCGGCGCAAGGTTCCACCAGATGGGATAGCCGATAAAGACAACGTCATATTCGGCGATGTCCGGTTTCGTGGTTTGGAGCGCCGGACGTGACTGGGCGTCGTTCATCTCTACCGAACTGCGGGACTGTTTGTTGTTCCAGTCGAGGTCGGCGTCGGTATAGGGGACTTGCGGTGTAATCTCGAAAAGCTTTCCGCCGATAATCTTCGCTATGTTACTGGCGGCCTTAGCTGTTGTTCCGGTTGCCGAGAAATAAGCTACCAATGTCTTGGGCGACGTGTCTCCCGTGTTCTGTTTATCTTTCTTTTGCGCGCATGCGGTGAGGCATATAGCCAGTGCCGTCGCCATGGATAATAAAACCTTCTTCATTGTTATAAGGGTATAAGTAAGTGTTGTTTATTAAAAAAAGACGCTATCAGAATCCCACCTGCTTCTGTTGTTCCGCATTGTAGCGGTCACCCGTTACGGGAATGGCGGCTACGGCATCCTCTAGTTGCTTCCATTCTCCGGCGGTTAGGGTAAAGTCCAGTGTACGTAGGTTCTCTTCGAGGTGAGATAGTTTCGTCGTGCCGGGAATGGGTACAATCCACGGTTCTTTCTGCAAGAGCCATCCCAGAGCGAGTTGCGCCGCCGTCATGCCCCGTTCCCTGCCAAATCGCTGCAATACATTCACTATGCGGTAGTTAGCTCGCATGGCTTCGGGGGTGAAGCGTGGTAGCGACGTGCGATTGTCGTTATTCGGGTCGAATTCGGTGTACTCGTTCAAGTCGCCGCCGAGGAACCCCCGGTTCATCGGGCTGTAGGGCACGAATCCGATTCCCAGTTCACGGCATACGTCGAGTACGCCGTTCTTCTCCACCTCGCGGTGCATCAGATGATACTCGCTCTGGATGGCGGTCAACGGGCAGACGGCGTGCGCCTTGCGGATGGTTTCGGCGCTGACTTCGCACATGCCCCAACGCAACACTTTACCTTCCTTAATCAAGTCGCTGATGGTTCCCGCCACCTCCTCCACCGGTGTGTTCGGGTCGAAACGGTGCTGATAGAACAGGGGAATGGCATCGGTGCGCAGCCGCTTGAGTGACTCTTCGCAATAACGGCGTATGGTAGCGGGACGGCTGTCCTGCCGTCCGGTGGCTTTTCCGTTAATGACCTCATGACCGAACTTGGTGGTCACGTTCACCCTTCCGTGGAACTCGCCGAGAGCTTCCCCCGCCAGTTCCTCATTGTTCAGAGGGCCGTAGATGATGGCGGTGTCGAATAGCGTCACGCCCCGGTCCATCGCCTCGTGCAGCAGGCGTACACACCGTTTCTTGTCGGGATGATAACTGCGGTTGTAGGTCATGCCCATTACGCCGAATCCCAGTGCCGATACCTCGAAAGCCGCTTTGTCCATGCCGAGTGTGCGGCGAACGGTGATAGTCGCGGCCTTTGCTTCTCCGGTCGACGCCGTCTCGCTTCCGGTAACTGTTCGGGTAGCGGCATGCGCCTTGCCCAATGCCGGGGCAACAGTCAAAGCCGCGCCTATGGCGGCTGCCGTCTTCAGGAAACTGCGGCGGCTGAAACTTTCTTTCTTGTTCAAGTCTTTCATTTCTTTATTCTTTAACCAGTTAGAACTTGTTTAATGTTCTAGCGCAAAGGTAAATGGTTCTGAAAAGATAGGTTTTGCTCATCGGCTCAAAGTGTTTTGTTCTGGAGGTCAATATGCTAAAAAGCCTTGCGCGGCATGTCGTCGGCAAGGCTCTCGTCTGAAATTGATTGTTGGCGCTGTTTATCAGAAGACCGGCGGTTTTGGGGTTCCGTAAAAGTAAGCCGCGGTAGCTCCTCCGTCTATTAGAAAATCGGCTCCAGTAATAAACGCTCCCTTGTCGTTCATAAGCAGCTCGGCGACGTTGGCCACCTCGTCGGCCGTACCGGGACGACCGGCAGGACATTGGGCGAACATGTTCTTGTAGAAATCTCCTCGCGGGCCATTGAACTCGTCGAGGGCAAGCGGCGTGACAATGATGCCGGGCGATATGGAGTTGATTCTCGCTCCGCGCTTACCCCACTTGACGGCTTCCGCCATGACACGCTTCACGTTACAGCGTTTCGCCAGTTGATAGGCGTAGAGCGTGTCGCAAATGTTTTGCGGCCGCAATATATCAAGGCGCAGCAGCTCCTCGGACGGCGTGCAGGCGAGCATCCGGTCGGCCTCCTCTCCGAGCGCGTGCAGGCGATGTCCCGACTGACTGGAGATGGTAACGCCCGCGCCGCCCGGCTTGATGACCTTTCCCACTTCCTCCAACAGTACCGCCGTGCCGTATAGGTCTACCTTCAGGATGGTCTCTACCGAAGCCTGCGAAGGGGAGACGCCCGCCGCGTTGATGAGATACTTTATCTCCCCATACTGCCGTGCGGCATCTATCAGGGCGAGAATGTCGGAGCGGGATGCCAAGTCTATTTTCACGGGTGTGGCGTTGAATCCCGCCTTGTTCATCGTGTCGGCTATCCGTTCGGCGTTCTCCACGCGCTTGTCGCCGATGACAATCTTCATTCCGTAACCCATGCGCCGGGCTATCGCCATCCCTATTTGCCCGGCTCCGGTCAGTATCATTACCTCTTTCATACTAATGGCTTCTTAGTAGTTCAGTCTGCTTAACCAGTTCTTCACGCTCTCCCTTGCCTGAGCCTGCGCGTTCTGTGCCGTCGCGCCCCGCATCGCCAAGCCTTTCAGTACGGTAGAGCCTTTGCAGGCGGCCTTCAGCTTGCTTTCCGTGCCGGATAGCCCGCTGCCTTCGTGCGTGCAAAAGGGGATGACGGTTTTGCCTTGCCATTCATGCTTCTCGATGAATGTGTATACGGGCATCGGCGCGTCTCCCCACCAGTTGGGATAACCGATGAAGACGGTGTCGTACTCCTCTACGGCTATGTCTCCTTGAACGGCCGGACGTGCCTTAGCGCTCAGTTCCCGTTTGGCGACTTCCGTACATTCCGTATAGTCATCGGGGTAGGGCGTTTGCGGTTCAATGCGGAAAAGGTCGCCGCCCGTTTCGGCGGCTATCATTTCGGCGACGATGTGCGTGTTGCCTTTCTCTATATGCCCTACGGCATAGTTCTCTCCTGCCCGTGAGAAAAACGCCACGAGCATTTTCTTTGTTTCCATACGCTGTTCCATGTCTCGTATAAGTTAGTTGTTGATTTCACTCGCGAAGTTAGCCCTCCTGCGGCTGTCCGTTAGGATACAAAACACGGATAGACTTCACGAAAACACGGATTGAATCCGTTCCCGTATGGGCGGGCCGATGATGTTCCTTACCTTTGCCGTGAAAAATCAAGCGTAACGGTGATATGGAGAAAACATTATTGAATATAGAAACGGTAACGGAATATAACGACATGCTCGGCGTGGAGACCTTGCACCCGCAAGTCAGCGTGATAGACCTCTCGAAAGCCAAGCCCATGCGCCACATGCGGCATACGTTCAGCTTTTATGTGGTATTTCTGAAAGACGAAAAAAACTGTGAGCTTGTGTATGGCCGTCAACGCTACGATTATCAGAAGGGTTCGGTCGCCTGTCTGGCTCCGGGGCAAGTTATAGGCATTGAAGACACGGGAGAGGAGTTTCAGCCTCAAGGTTACGCGCTCTGTTTTCATCCAGACCTTATCCGGGGGACGAATCTCGGACACGGAATAAAGGAATATACCTTCTTCTCCTACGAGGTCAATGAGGCGTTGCATCTTTCCGAACGGGAACGCCACACGTTTGTAGACTGCCTGATGAAGATACGGGAGGAGCTTCTGCACTCCGTAGACCGGATGAGCAAACGGTTGATTGCGAACAATATCGAGTTGCTGCTTAACTATTGCCTCCGTTTCTATGAACGACAGTTCATCACAAGACAAGACGTCAACCGCGATGTCCTGACCCGTTTCGAGGCGTTGCTCGACAAGTATTTCACGGGCGATAACGCCATGCGAAAAGGATTGCCCACCGTGAAGTATTGCGCCGGCGAGCTTTGCCTTTCGCCCAACTACTTCGGGGACCTGATTAAGAAAGAGACGGGCAAAACGGCGTTGGAGTATATTCAGGACAAGATTGTCGGCATCGCTAAAGAACAGCTGTTCATTCCTTCAAACTCAATCAGTCAGGTCTCATATAATCTTGGCTTTCAATATCCCCAACACTTTACGAGGGTGTTCAAGAAGGCCACGGGGATGACTCCCAATGAATACAGAGGCGGGAAATAATATGTAGAGAACCTTCCCGGAAAAATCCGATTAAGAGCCTGTTTACATTTTGCTCGGGTTTGTTTTGAGCGTCCTTGTGGGGGATGTTTTTTCGCTTCCGTGTGAGTAAGATTTGTGTTAGTTCTTCCTCATTTGTCAGTCCGCCCTACGGCTCACGAGAGACAGCCCTGCGGCTCGTGAGAAATAGGGCCGCGGCTCGCGAGAAACGGGGCTGTTTCTCAAATGAAAATTAAGGTGTTGAAAATAAGACGTTTACGTGGTGCTCGCTATCCTCCTTGCGGAATAGGGAAAATATCCCCGAGAAGGCCCTTCAATATAAACCCGAGTAAAATGTAAATAGGCGCTGAAGCAAGTCGATGTGAAATTTAAACAGTTTCATAGATATATTATTTTTTTTATCTACTTTTGACCACGAAAAATAAAAAAACATAATCCTATGAGCGATAAAAAGAAAAGGTATATCCTGCCTGAAGAGGAGATTCCACATTATTGGTATAATATACAGGCCGACATGGTGAACAAACCGATGCCGCCGCTGAACCCCGCTACTAAACAGCCGTTGAAACCGGAAGACATGTATCCCATCTTCGCTAAAGAGTTGTGTCACCAAGAGTTGAACCAGACGGATGCGTGGATTGAGATTCCGGAAGAGGTGCGGGAGATGTATAAGTATTATCGCAGTACCCCGCTTGTACGTGCCTATGGATTAGAGAAGGCCATCGGTACGCCCGCTCATATTTACTTTAAGAACGAGAGCGTGAGCCCCATCGGGTCGCACAAGCTGAACTCAGCCTTAGCGCAGGCCTATTATTGCAAGAAGGAAGGAGTTACAAACGTTACTACGGAAACCGGAGCGGGACAGTGGGGAGCGGCCTTAGCTTACGCCGCTAAGGTGTTCGGATTAGAGGCCGCCGTGTATCAAGTGAAAATAAGCTATGAGCAAAAGCCTTACCGCAGAAGCATCATGCAGACCTTCGGAGCGCAAGTTACCGCTTCTCCTTCCATGTCTACGCGTGCGGGAAAAGACATTCTGACTGCTCACCCTAATTATCAGGGCTCGTTGGGAACAGCCATATCGGAAGCTATCGAACTGGCGAGAATGACTCCGAACTGTAAATACACTCTAGGGTCGGTACTTAGTCACGTAACGTTGCATCAGACGGTTATCGGACTGGAGGCCGAGAAGCAGATGGAGATGGCCGGAGAATATCCAGACATGGTTATCGGCTGTTTTGGTGGCGGCTCTAACTTTGGAGGAATCTCTTTCCCCTTCATGCGGCATAACATACTGGAGGGAAAGAAAACCCGTTTTATCGCGGCTGAGCCCGCTTCATGCCCTAAACTGACAAGGGGTAAATTCCAATATGATTTTGGCGATGAGGCCGGATATACGCCGCTGCTCCCTATGTTTACACTGGGGCATAATTTCGCTCCAGCGCATATTCACGCCGGGGGACTCCGTTATCATGGGGCGGGAGTCATCGTTTCGCAGCTATTGAAAGATAAGTTGATGGAAGCGGTAGACATTCAGCAGCTGGAGTCGTTCGAGGCGGGCTGTCTGTTCGCTCAGGCGGAAGGCATCATTCCGGCTCCGGAATCGTGTCACGCTATCGCGGCTGCCGTTAACGAGGCGAAGGCGTGCCGGGAGAGCGGCGAAGCGAAGGTCATCTTGTTCAACCTTTCCGGACATGGCTTAATCGATATGGCGTCATACGATAAGTATCTGGCCGGTGACTTGGTAAACTACTCGTTGACTGATGAGGAGATACAGAAGAATCTGGACGAAATCAATGGTAAGTAGCTGAACGCATTCTATCTTTTTTAGTAAGCCCCATTGACAAGGTGGAATATTTCACTCTTGGCGATGGGGCTATCTCTTTTTGATTTTGCGCATATTCCTGCCTTAGAGCCTGTTTACATTTTGCTCGGGTTTATTTTGAGCGTCCTTTTCGAGGATGTTTTTCCGATTCCGTGAGGAGGATAGCGGGCTATCTGACGAAC
>CASDXF010000020.1 GCA_949285075.1 uncultured Bacteroides sp.
TTTACTTTTTCTTTTGCCATAATCATTGTTGTTTAAGGGTTACGGCGCAAAGGTAGGTTTAGGGAACATGCGTGTCAAGGCGGAAAATAGAATGGTTACCACTTCATCATTATAATCCCTTTCCCAGAATCTTACATTAGTCCCCTTAAACCCATTGCAAGATAAATCTTCTATAGCGCCATTTACTTCTCTTCTTCTCGATCTACTTTAAGTAAACCTCCTGTAATAGGGTCGAAATAAACTTTAAAGGTTGAATTTTTATTAAACAATACTGGAGCCAAATATTCCGTTACTCCGAATTGCGTAACAGCAATTTCTTTTTCATACATTTTTTTTCTACCATCTGTTAGTGTAAATAAAGCTTTTCCCGGAGTATTATAAGCTACACCTTCCAGTTTCTTATCTTTTTTCTTTTTGCCTTCTTCTTTATCTGATTGAGCCGGAACGGTATGTAAATTCTTTAGACTAATATAAAAAGGTTCTCCCGCTAAATTATCCTTTCCTACTACACCTAACTTCTTCGAAAAGCGAAAAGCAATTTCATTAGAAAACTCTTTGTCTGGTATTATGCGGAAAGTAAACGATTTCTCCTCCTCTTGCTGAGTTCCAATAAACATCGCGGTCATAGCTTCTTCTTGCGTGTTCAGATTATCAATCATGATTTTTAACTGTGCGCCATCTGAAGGCATATTATCCGCTTGTCCACGAAGCAACATATTCTTACTTTCTCTAATATTATAGATTTCTTTAGCAACAAGTTCCGCCATTTTAGCCGTAGAATTTGCTATCAAAATTTCTTCAGTCAAAAAATCATGCGCATCATTTTTTTTCTTTTCTCCGGTTTTACTCTGTTTTGTCTCAATTTTAGCAGAGGTACTTTGAGTATATGGTACATTAATACTTTTCACGATTCCGTCCTCTGTCAATTCTATTAATGGAGCAACAGTCTTATCCTTCATCTTAACAAAATAAGTAGATTCCGCATTAGGTATCCCTAGCGTCTTTACTTTTACATCTACGAGTCTCCAATATTCATTAGGCTCAGTAGACACGCCGCTAACTCGCAGAAAACGTTCAGCGTATTTACTAAACTCTCCCGGCGTATATTTAACCTTATTGGCCGTTACTTCTATCTCAATCTCTGTTTTAGGCAAAGTATATACTACACCATAATCCTTGCCTCTCATAACTCCAGTTACTACCTCTGTTTGCGCATAAGCTATAGTTGTTATCGATAGGCTTATTATAATAACAAGTTTTTTCATATTGCACTTTTTATAAAACAACGTTAATAAACTTTCCATGAATTCCTATTTGCTTAACACGTCCCATGCATTAGGCAAATATGTTATTATATCACTCGCTATAAGTCCTATTGTGCCCACTTCTCGTTGCGCAATATCTCCTGACAGACCATGAATATATGTGCCAATCTTAGCCGCCGCCTCAGAGGAATATCCTTGCGCCAACAATGCCAATATTATTCCCGTCAAAACATCACCGCTTCCTCCTGTTGCCATTCCCGGATTGCCTGTTGAATTAAAGTAACATTTCTTTTGAGGAGTGATAATTGCAGAATAAGCACCTTTCAAGATGATATACACATGAGAATTCTGCGCTAATTCACAAGCTTTATTCAGCCGCTCATACGAATCTTGACATTTACCAACCAAACGCTCTAATTCTTTGGGATGTGGAGTTAATATAGAATTCTTTGGCAGATGAGCGAGCGCATGACGATGATTGGCAAGGATATTGAGCGCATCAGCGTCTAGCACCAATGGAGTCTGGCAACGTTCTAGCTGTTCTAGCAATGCGGATTCCGTTTCTTCGTCTTTTCCAAGTCCCGGCCCTATTCCTATAGCCTGATATTCATCCGCATCTACAGGAACCGCAAAACACGTTTCACAAGCATCAGTATGTACTATCGCTTCAGGAACGGTAGTTTGTAAGACATCGTTATTACAAAGCGGAGCATGTATTGTTAAAAGCCCTACCCCTGAACGCAAACAAGCTTTCGCAGATAAAATAGACGCTCCGGCCATACCTTTAGAACCCGCTATAAGAAGCGCATGTCCAAAGTTTCCTTTATGAGCAAATCGTTTTCTTGGCTTAATAAGAGAGCGGATTTCTTGCTCTTCCAATATTTCGTAGTTTGTTTCCGTACGCTCAATAGCTTCCGGACTTAACTTAATATCTACCAACTCCCACTGTCCTACAAACTCAGCGTTCTCAGCAAAAAGGAAAGCAAGTTTCGGCAACTGCAAACTGAATGTATAGTTTGCATGTATAATATTGCTTTTGACATTAAATGTATTCTCCTCACCCATAAGACCTGAAGGCATATCTATGGAGACTATAGTCGCAGATGAAGAATTCAAATATTTCACCACAGCCGCAAAACCTCCACTCAAAGGCTTATTCAATCCAGAACCAAAAAGTCCGTCTATTACTAAGTGAGCGGGAGTTAATAAGGGAGGGACAAACTGCGTAGTGATTTCATGTAATTTTACGTTTGTTTTTTCTTCTATCCTTTCCTTATTGATTTGACAATCCGCAGAAAGTCGCCCTTTTATATTAAAAAGGAACACTTCTACCGCATATTCTTTTTCCGACAGTATACGCGCAACAGCGAGAGCGTCTCCGCCATTGTTCCCCGGTCCGGCAAACACTGTAACTGGCGTTTCATTTCCCCACTTTTGTGAAACGGCTTCAGCGAGAGCAATCGCCGCGCGCTCCATCAAATCTATTGAAGCTATCGGTTCATGCTCAATTGTATAGGCATCCAACTTCTTAATGCTACTGCATGGAAATATTTTCATTGTAATTCCTTATGTTAAAAACGTTACGATGCAAATATACACATTAATTCTATAACGTTTTCCATCTGCCTATGTAAAATGTTTCAAGCATACCTTATCTTCGAGATTTCTTAAAAAAACGTATTACCACCCCGGGGTCAGAAAGATCATTTTCCGAAGCGGCAGATAACCCTATATGCGCCAATAATTCGCCCGATATAATCACTTCATTGTTTTGCCCTCTCACTTTTCGAGTTATATTTTGTGCTATATTCCCTGCCAAATCTTGAGCGTACACCTCATAATCTTTCAGGCGAAAACCCGGAGCGAACATAATCGTAACCGAACTAAACCGGCCAAACAACCCAATGGGCGCTTCCGTTTGCTGAACGCCAAAAGTTACTCCAATTTCTTTTGTCACATACCTTCTGCCTAATGCCCTGCCGATACTAGCCACGGCCGTAGCTCCATTCGGATACCGAGAAGCAAGGATAAAAGGACGGTCAGCTGATGTAGAATCAGAGACTTCCGGCAACGGCATTCCACGACTGACCCTAGCTGGAGCCGACGCTGTCATTACCTCTCCCACCTTGCGCTCCTTATTCCATGTCTCTTTTTCTTGCAATATCCAATAATCCACCAGACAATTATCATCTATAACAAAACTTTTTCCATCAACTCCAAACGGTTCAGCTATTCGATGCCACCGCACTCCACGTATCACCTCATCTATACGACGCTTAATATTTCGCCCTACGGGAGGAAAAGTAATGTCCTGAGTTCCATCCGGAAGATTCCCGCCGAATGGATGACGCATAACCCCAATGGTACACCCCAGTCCCGCAGCTATATAAGGCTCATCTTCACAATTGATAAGCCCCGCCGCTTCTCCTAAAGCCCGATAAGGAAGTAAATCACAAATTCGTTGAATAGTGACCGGTTGCGCCACCACATTTTCTACATCATACGTTCGAAAAACATCGCTAAATTCAATAAAATCATTTCGACAAGCATGTTCCATACATAGATTTGGAGCATATTTCCTGCCCAATTCACTAAGTTTCTTCCGCCATTCCCAATCTCTTGAATGCATTCCCCAATCCACTTTCCAATAACTAAACCCGGCCTCATTGTGAACTTTCAGCCTCTCTGTCCAATAAATCGTCTCCTCTGTGTCCGAACGGTTTTCTGGTTTTTGAGCGCATATCCAACCTCCTAGACCTTTCCATCCAGACTTTTTAACGCGCTGAACAAGCTCACGCAATCGCTCTGTAGCGCTACCGCTCAGCGAAGGAAAACGAGTCAAGTCTGGCTCTACTGTACCTAAATAAGGGTTTGATGATGAATTCACGTTTTGTGGAATATCCCATGAATCGTCCATCACGAAATAAAGGTCCTGTCTGATTGTTGGATAGCACAGGTTAATCCAATCCTGATATTCACCCTTTCCAAACATATACGCCTCATTCATCACCTTACGAGTAGCATCTCCACTCTCGTAACTTACCGAATAGCCTTGTACATTCCACGTACAAAAATAATCTGGGACTTTCGATGGAGCACTGGGAACAAGATTACGTTTATCTTGTGACAATGCCGTTGTAAAAGTTATCCCGCAATAGACGACCGCCAGAATTATGTTCTTCATATTTACTCTATTTATGTGCTTTTTTTGCAAATATAATCCAAAGCTTATTACATTACAAGTACCATAAAAGTTATCAATAAAAACTATAAAAACGAGTGCTTTTTCATAAGCCCAAATCACATTAGAAAAGTTGTTTGATAGAAAAGAATACATACTCACAACCTATGATGTGTGAAGTGCTTTATTATCAGTAACTTACTTTCTGTTTGAGAAATAGCCCCGTTTCTCGCGAGCCGCTGCCCTATCTGTCGCGAGCCGTAGGGCTGCCTCTCGCAAGCCGCAGGGCGAGCTGACAAGTGGAGAAGGTTTTAACGCAAATCCACCTCATGGCGGAAGTAAAAAACATACTCCCAAAAAGCTCTTCAAAATTAGTTAAAGACAGCCAATTGCCCGACATGAATAATTAAAAATTAGGAGGTAAAAGTGAAAGCGAATTTCAGCTTAGTGAAGCGTATGCTTGAAGTTGAAACGTTGTGGAAGACGGCGTCAAACACAGTATAGTCGTTTCCTGCCATAAGGCAAAAGGTATTGTCGTACAGAGAAGAGGCACATAGTAGGAATAAGAATTTATTGCTTAACATTAACGCCAAGCTCTTCTTTTTACGTTTTTATCCATATCTTTGCACACAATAAAATAATGGCTATGATAGAATATATTAAAGGAGAGCTCGTAGAGCTGACCCCAACAATCGCTATAATTGACTGTAATGGATTGGGGTACGCGATTAATATCTCACTAAACACATATTCCGCTATTCAAAGAAAAAAGGATTGTATATTATATATATATGAGTCTATCCGTGAGGACGCTTATGTGCTATACGGATTTGCCGAAAAACAAGAACGAGAATTATTTTCTTTGTTAATCAGCGTTTCCGGTATTGGTGGAAATACAGCGCGTATGATTCTGTCTACCCTATCTCCTACTGAATTGGTTAATGTGATTAGCATGGAAAATGTCAGCATATTAAAGACTGTCAAAGGTATCGGTTTAAAAACCGCTCAACGTATTATTGTTGATTTAAAAGACAAGATTAAAATAATAGACGAAGGAAAAAACTCCGAAAACAGTTCTTCCCAAATCATGCGCCAATTTGCTAATGCTGAAATTCTAGAAGAAGCCGTTGCCGCCCTGACCATGTTAGGCTTTGCACCCGCTCCATCGCAAAAGGTTGTATTAGCCATATTAAAAGAAGAGCCCAAAGCCTCTATAGAGACTATCATTAAATTGGCGTTAAAACGATTATGATATTTTAAGATTAACGACAAGAAAGCTAATCCTTAGCTTCATACCCTACACCAAGTAACTTGAATGAACGCAAATTTCTAAAAATAGCAGATTAAAAAAACGCACGCATCGCTCAGAGGTCAACGGTTACTCGAAAGTTCTCTCTTTAACAACATACTACTAATAAATGATACGTTGAAGAACATCGTCCAAATCAGGCTCACCGTATCTGGAGAATCACCATTGACACACTTTTATCAATATTAAGTAATTGCCGTATACCGAGTTATATCAAACTCATGTCAAAATCATAAGTTTAAATTATTTTAATGCGGTAAATTGATTTGTACAGATTCTATTAAACGTTATTAATAATATTACCTGAATAAAAGCTGTCAAAGTTAAAACTCTATATTTGTACTCGATAACAAAATGTAAAATGATAACATTATATTTATTGAGATATGAAAACATTTATGGATGAGAATTTCTTATTACAGTCAGAGATTGCAAGAAAATTGTATCATGAACATGCAGTGAAGATGCCCATTATTGATTATCATTGCCATCTAGATCCTAAAATGATAGCAGACGATTATCAGTTTAAGTCTTTAAGTGAAATATGGCTGAAAGGAGATCATTATAAATGGCGAGCTATGCGTACGAATGGTGTGGCGGAACGCTATTGTACAGGAGATGCGACTGATTGGGAAAAATTTGAGAAATGGGCGGAAACAGTTCCTTATACATTCAGGAATCCTTTATATCATTGGACGCATTTGGAACTGAAAACCGCTTTTGGAATAACTAAAGTTTTAAATCCCAAGACAGCACGAGAGATTTACGATGAATGCAATGAAAAATTAGCTCTGCCAGAATATTCGGCTCAAGGCCTGATGCGCCGTTACCGAGTAGAAGTTGTATGTACAACAGATGATCCTATAGATTCATTGGAATATCATACAAAAATTTGTGAAAGTGGATTTGAGGTTAAGGTATTGCCTACATGGAGGCCAGACAAGGCAATGGCTGTAGAAAGCCCTATTGATTTCCGTCATTATATTGAAAAATTATCAGAGATAAGTGGCATTAATATTTCCAACTATCAAGATATGCTAAATGCTCTTCAGAAACGTCATGATTTCTTCGCTGAACAAGGTTGTCGTCTATCCGATCATGGAATAGAAGAATTCTATGCGGAAGATTATACAAGCAATGAGATTGATGCCATTTTTAATAAAGTATATGGTGGTAAAGAATTGAATGGAGAAGAAATAAGAAAGTTTAAGTCTGCAACTCTTGTCGCATTTGGAGAAATGGATTGGGAAAAAGGATGGGCGCAACAATTTCATTATGGAGCTATTCGCAACAATAATTCAAAGATGTTCAGAATAATAGGTCCAGACACAGGGTTTGATTCCATTGGTGAAAGTAATACCGCCAAAGCTTTGTCCAAGTTCCTTGACCGTTTAAATTCAAAGGGGAAATTAACTAAAACTATAATATACAACTTGAATCCTTGCGCCAATGAAATGGTAGCAACCATGATAGGGAATTTTCAAGACGGTTCTATCCCCGGTAAAATCCAATTTGGTTCAGGATGGTGGTTCTCTGATCAAAAATATGGCATGGAAAAACAAATGAATGCGCTATCAGCATTAGGTTTATTAAGTCGTTTTGTTGGCATGTTAACAGATTCGCGATCGTTTCTTTCTTACCCTCGTCACGAGTATTTTCGGCGTATATTGTGTAATCTTGTAGGGCGTGATGTAGAAAATGGAGAATTACCAATGGATGAAATGGAATATATTAATCAAATGGTTGAAAATATAAGTTATTATAATGCCAAGAACTATTTTGGATTTTAACAAGTTGCGTAGGACATATTTTTTAATATCACAACTGTCCACTAAAAATAGACAAGGTTGAAAATTAAATGAGTTCGGTTCATTGGGACCATTAAGGCTTTTGGCTTTTTTTAAATTCGATTTGTCGAACAAGTCATATGGGGGTGTTTTGTTTGCCTGTAAGATGCCGGGGATTTGCAGAATTATTTCGTGGATGCCCCGCTCAAGTCCATTTACACTTCGGCAAAGTAAAGATATCAGCTCTGATGAGAGTGTGTGACAAAACTCAACTTTTGAAAAGATGAACCTTTAATTTGAAATTTGAACATCCGAAAAGACTAAAAAAGGGTCGTATCGAACTCCGTTTTGAGTAACGATACGACCTTTTTGGGTAAACGACAGGCTCTAAATTTTCTTTTCTGAATATATTCACTCCAACAAAAACGCTCCTATAAAATCATAATTCTCTCAAAATAAGACCAACAGCCTGTCAAACCCATAACTCATAATGATTCCCAAATTATTTCAGAATCTAATTTTATTTTCGCATAAAAAACTCAAACTAAAATATATGAAATTACTATTCGTATCATTACTATACCTATCCATTATACAAATTGCGACTAAAGCTGATGATGATAAACCAATTCAAATACATCAAATGCCACAGCAGGCACAAGAATTCATACAAGAACATTTTTCCAACTGTAAAATCGCCCTAGCAAAAGCCGAATGTGATTTTTTCGACAAGAATTATGAAATTATATTTACTAATGGAAATAAAATAAAGTTTGATAGAAGAGGTAATTGGAAAGAAATAAATTGCAAATACACATTTGTACCCTCATCAATTATTCCCCCAAAAATACTGCAATATATTATCAATAGCTATCCAAATACAACTGTATCAAAATTAGAATGCAACAAAAAATACTATAAAATAAAATTATCAAATCATCTTGAGTTAAAATTCAGCTTAAAATCAACTCTGCTTGAACTTAATTCGACAAATAAATTATTATAGACAGATTACTTATTTGAAAGCCCCTCCTTACCACATATTATAATTAGTCCCTATATAATTAGTCAGGCACAAACATACTGGTAAAAATAACCAGAGGATATTTTCATATCAAATAAACTAGTATATTTGCGCCCATAAAAATCATTTAATTACTAATCACAGTAACGACATGAAGAAGATATTACTCGCGGCCGCCATAGGAGCGGCCTCAATGGGCGCCGCCGCGCAGGACGCACCCAAGAACGAGGGGTTCCGGTTCACCACCGTTAAGGAGAACCCCATCACCTCAGTAAAGAACCAGAACCGGTCGAGCACGTGCTGGAGCTTCTCGGCGTTGGGCTTCATCGAATCCGAGCTGCTGCGCATGAACAAGGGAGAATACGACCTCTCGGAGATGTTCGTCGTACATAAAACAATGGAAGACCGCGGAGTCAACTATGTGCGCTACCACGGCGACAGCTCCTTCTCGCCCGGTGGAAGCTTCTACGATATCCTCTACTGTATGGATCGTTATGGACTCGTGCCGCAGGAGGTCATGCCGGGTATCATGTACGGCGACTCCCTGCCGGTGCACAACGAGCTTGACGCAGTGGCCGGTGCTTACGTCAACGCTATCGCTAAGGGCGGGTTCAGCAAGCTGACCCCCGTATGGAAGCAAGGACTCAGCGCCATCTACGATACTTACCTCGGCGCCTGCCCCGAGAAGTTCACCTATAAGGGGAAGGAATATACCCCGCGCTCGTTCGTGGAAGAGCTCGGGCTTAAAGCTGACGACTACGTGTCGCTTACCTCGTACACGCACCACCCCTTCTACACCCAGTTCGCTATCGAGATTCAGGACAACTGGCGCAACGGCCTGTCGTATAACCTCCCCATCGACGAGCTGATGGCCGTCATGGACAACGCCGTCCGCAAGGGCTATACTATAGCGTGGGGAAGCGACGTTAGCGAACAAGGGTTCACCCGCGACGGTATCGCCGTCATGCCCGATGCCGCGAAGGGAGCCGAGTTGACCGGATCGGACATGGCCCGTTGGACTGGACTCACCGCTGAGGACAAGCGGCGCGAGCTGACCTCGAAGCCCCTGCCCGAGATGACCATCACGCAGGAGATGCGTCAAGAGGCTTTTGATAACTGGCAGACCACCGACGACCACGGAATGCAGATATACGGCATAGCCAAAGACCAGAATGGAAAGGAATACTTCATGGTCAAGAACTCGTGGGGCGCCGCCGGAAAGTATAAGGGCATCTGGTACGCCTCGAAAGCCTTCGTCACCTACAAGACGATGAACATCGTGGTCCACAAGGACGCACTTCCGAAGGACATCGCCAAGAAGTTGGGCATAAAGTAAAAGCGCAGAAGCCATATTCGCTTCATATATCGAGGACGGTCCCTCTCTCCGCACGGAAGAGGGGCCGTCTCTCTTTTTCCCCGGCAAATTCCTACTGTTCAACATATTTTTAGAGTGCGTTTCTTGCCGGAACCAAGTGTTTGAGTAAATTTGCACCGTTTAACGAACAACACTAAAGTAGTAATTACTAATACATAATTAGAAGCATGAGTTTAAAAATCGTAGTAATGGCTAAGCAAGTTCCCGACACGCGCAATGTCGGGAAAGACGCTATGAAAGCCGACGGTACAATCAACCGTGCGGCGCTTCCCGCCATCTTCAACCCCGAAGACCTGAACGCTCTGGAGCAGGCCCTCCGGCTGAAAGATGCGCATCCGGGCTCCACTGTCACCGTACTCACTATGGGTCCGGGACGGGCGGCCGACATCATTCGTGAAGGACTTTACCGCGGGGCGGACAACGGCTATCTGCTGACCGACCGGGCTTTCGCCGGGGCGGACACACTGGCCACGTCGTACGTGTTGGCTATGGCTATCCGCAAGATAGGCGAGTATGACATCATCATCGGCGGACGGCAAGCCATCGACGGAGACACTGCGCAGGTAGGCCCCCAAGTAGCGGAGAAGTTAGGGCTGACACAGATTACCTACGCCGAGGAGATACTCGAGGTGGGCGAAGGAAGAATCAAGGTAAAGCGCCATATCGACGGCGGAGTGGAGACTGTGGAAGGCCCGCTGCCCATCGTCATCACCGTAAACGGGTCGGCGGCTCCCTGCCGTCCGCGCAACGCAAAGTTAGTGCAGAAGTACAAACACGCCAAGACGGTGACCGAGAAGCAGCAAGGCAATCTGGACTACACCGACCTTTATGACAAGCGCGACTACCTGAACCTGACGGAATGGAGCGTGGCCGACGTGAACGGCGATCTCACGCAATGCGGACTCGCCGGCTCACCCACAAAGGTGAAGGCCATACAGAACATCGTGTTCAAGGCGAAGGAGAGCAAGACTATCAGCGGAAGCGACCGTGAAGTGGAAGATCTGATAGTCGAACTGTTAGCTAATCATACCATCGGATAAGGAAACAAGAAAACATTATGAACAACTTATTTGTATACTGCGAAATAGAAGAAGGAGTCGTAGCTGACGTTAGCCTCGAACTCCTGACCAAAGGCCGCTCACTGGCCAATCAGTTGGGATGCCAGCTTGAGGCGGTAGTGGCCGGAACAAACCTCAAGGACATCGAAAGTCAAGTGCTCCCCTACGGAGTGGACAAGCTGCACGTGTTCGATGCGGAGGGCTTGTATCCCTACACGTCACTCCCGCATACCTCCATCCTCGTGAATCTGTTCAAGCAAGAGAAGCCGCAAATCTGTTTGATGGGCGCTACCGTTATCGGCCGCGACCTCGGTCCTCGTGTCTCCTCGGCACTGACTAGCGGACTGACGGCCGATTGTACCTCGCTCGAAATAGGCGACCACGAAGACAAAAAGGCGGGCAAGGTATATCAGAATCTGCTCTACCAGATTCGTCCCGCGTTCGGAGGAAACATCGTGGCTACCATCGTCAATCCCGAGCATCGTCCGCAGATGGCCACCGTACGCGAAGGCGTGATGAAGAAGGCCATCCTCTCACCCGACTATAAGGGAGAAGTGATTCGCCACAACGTAAACGAGTTTGTCTCCGATACGGACTACGTGGTGAAGGTCATCGAGCGTCACGTGGAGAAGGCGAAGAATAACCTGAAAGGAGCCCCCATTATCGTGGCCGGAGGTTACGGTGTAGGCTCGAAGGAGAACTTCGATCTGCTGTTCGACCTCGCTAAAGAGTTGCACGCTGAGGTAGGAGCCAGTCGTGCGGCTGTAGATGCCGGGTTCATCGAACATGACCGTCAAATAGGACAGACCGGTGTAACCGTACGTCCCAAGCTCTACATCGCCTGCGGCATCTCGGGACAGATACAGCACATCGCCGGTATGCAGGAGAGCGGCATCATCATCTCCATCAACAGCGACCCCGACGCTCCCATCAACTCGATAGCCGACTACGTTATCAACGGAACCATCGAGGAGGTCGTACCGAAGATGATTAAGTACTATAAGCAAAATTCAAAGTAACACTAAAACAAGATAACATGAAGAGAGTAATCATAGCGTTGGCCGCCGCACTGTTTACGGCCCACCCCTTGCTTGCGCAAGACACGTTGTACGTCTATACGGACACCATCTATGTGAATAAGGCCGCTGAACCCGTAGACAAGGATAAGGCGGTGGAACGCGCTATCGTTACTCGGATAGGAAACAATACGAAAGTCAAGTATTACACACTGGACGGAACCCCTACACGGGTAGAGAACTACTCTATCTACACCGAACTTCATCAGGTGAGAAACGGCGCACTGCTGCAATTCTATCCAAATGGGAAAATACGCAGGAAAGAGATATATAAGGCTAACGAATGCGTAAGCGGTGAACTTTGGGCGGAAGATGGAAGCGCACTTCCTTTCTCAGCACCCTATTTTGAGGCTCCTGAGTATCCGAACGGAATCATGGATTTCGCTAACAAATGCGCAAAATGCCTTTCACGAGAAATACAGAATAGGAATATACGTCACGAAGGCGAAAGCGTGCAGGGAAGAGTTCTGCTACAATCTACCGTTAATGCGGAAGGGCGCATTGAAGACATCAAGGTTATTGAGTCCATGCACCCGTTGCTAGACGAGGCATCCACAGAAGCTCTACGAAAAGCTGTCAAAAAAGAAACGCTTATTCCCGCAAAGATAGAGGGGACTCCCGTAGACTATAAGATGATTACACCTATCAGCTTCAAGTTTAATTAGAAAACAAAACAACTCAAATGGCTAACTTTTATACAGACATACCGGAACTCAAGTATCACTTGAACAATCCGATGATGAAGCGCATCTGTGAACTTAAAGAGCGCAACTACAGAGACAAAGACGAGTTTGACTATGCCCCGATTGACTTCGAGGACGCTATTGACTCTTACGATAAAGTGTTAGAGATAACCGGTGAGATTACGGCGGAAGTTATCGCGGCCAACGCCGAGAGCGTGGACGAGGAAGGCCCTCACTGCGCTAACGGTCGTGTGGAATACGCTGCAGGAACAAAGCAGAACCTCGACGCTATGGTAAAGGCCGGGCTGAACGGTATGACTATGCCTCGCCGATTCGGAGGACTGAACTTTCCGATTACTCCGTACACGATGTGCGCCGAGATTGTAGCGGCCGCTGACGCCGGATTCGGTAACATTTGGTCATTGCAAGACTGTATCGAAACGCTGTACGAGTTCGGTAACGAGGACCAACACAACCGGTTCATCCCCCGCATTTGCAAAGGCGAAACCATGTCTATGGACTTGACCGAGCCGGATGCGGGCTCCGACCTTCAGTCCGTTATGCTGAAAGCCACTTACAGCGAGAAGGACGGTTGTTGGTTGCTGAACGGGGTAAAGCGTTTTATCACGAACGGAGACTCGGACATACATCTCGTTTTGGCTCGCTCGGAAGAGGGAACGAAAGATGGCCGAGGCTTGTCCATGTTCATCTACGACAAGCGTCAAGGAGGCGTAAACGTGCGCCGCATTGAGAACAAATTGGGTATTCACGGCTCGCCAACCTGTGAATTGGTCTATAAGAATGCAAAAGCTGAACTCTGCGGCGAACGCAAGTTGGGCCTAATTAAATACGTTATGGCACTGATGAACGGCGCACGTTTAGGTATCGCCGCACAATCGGTAGGTTTGAGCCAAGCCGCATACAACGAAGGATTGGCCTACGCTAAAGACCGTAAGCAGTTCGGAAAGGCCATCATTGATTTCCCCGCCGTATATGACATGTTGGCCATTATGAAGGCAAAATTGGATGCCGGACGTGCGCTGCTCTATCAAACGGCACGCTACGTGGACATCTATAAGGCATTGGACGATATCGCCCGTGAACGTAAGCTGACTCCGGAAGAACGTCAGGAACAAAAGAAATACGCTAAGTTGGCCGACAGCTTCACTCCATTAGCAAAAGGCATGAATTCGGAATATGCCAATCAAAACGCTTATGACTGTATCCAGATTCACGGAGGCTCAGGATTTATGATGGAGTACGCTTGTCAGCGCATCTACCGTGACGCTCGTATTACCAGTATATACGAAGGTACGACACAATTGCAGACGGTGGCCGCTATCCGTTACGTGACAAACGGTTCTTACCTGAACGTTATCCGGGAATTCGAAAACGTGGCCTGCGCACCGGAGATGGAACCGCTGATGTCTCGACTGAAAAAGATGGCGGACAAGTTCGAGAGCGCTACCACTACCGTAAAGGTGGCGCAAGACCAAGACCTGCTCGACTTCACTGCCCGCCGACTAATGGAAATGGCTGCGGATTGTATCATGTGCCATCTGCTCATTCAAGATGCAAGCAAGGCTCCCGAGATGTTTGCTAACTCCGCTCACGTCTATCTGAACTATGCGGAAGCTGAAGTAGAGAAACACGCAAACTTTATCCAAAACTTCAATAAGGACGAATTGGCTTTCTATAAAAAGTAACGGAGAGAAAGCTTATCCCGAACTCACGTATACTATATATGTAATATGGTTAAAAAGACTTACAAAAACGCTCGATTTTACCCTATTTGAAGTCGAATTGTAACTATTTGATAATCAATATCCATTAAGTAGGCAAAAATTCCCTGCGCAGAGAATTTAAATTGTCTGCGCAGGGAATTTGAAAAGTCTACGCAGAGAATTTTAATTCTCTACGTAGGGAATTTCTCTTAGGTAAGAAAATAATTTACAGCCTGTGCGTATTTCTTTCAGTCGCGAAGCTCGGCGATTCGCTTGCGCAACAGCGTCTGCACCGCGCCGCGTACGAAGAGATACGAAATGAACGCTAACCAAAGGGCGTGATTGCCTAAGTGGGCGCGCAGGCCGAGGTGGAGCGTGAAGAAACAGATGGAGGCAATCAGCATGGAGAGCAGCATCTGCCGGGTGGCGGTGAGGCCCACGAACACGCCGTCCCACAGGAAGGCCGCGAATCCCGCTAAGGGAATGGCCAGCGCCCAGTAGAAGTATTGGCCCGAGGCCGCTACCACGTCGGCGTCGTCCGTAAGCAGGCTCAGGAAGCCCTCGCCTCCCGTCAGGTAGAGCAGCGTGAAGAACGCGGCTATCCCGCCTCCCCACGCGAAGAGCGCGCGCACCGTCCGCCTCAGCGCCGCGAGGTCTTTGGCCCCCGCATAGCGCCCCGTCAGCGCCTCGCCCGCATAGGCGAAACCGTCCATGACGTAGGAGAAGAGCGTGAAAAGCTGCATCAGCAGCGTGTTTACGGCCAGCGTCACCTCGCCCTGCGCGGCGCCGGTGGAGGTGAAGTACATGGTGACGAAGACGAGACATAGCGTGCGCAGGAAAATGTCACGGTTCACGGCGAAGAACCTGCGCATGGCGCTTCTCTGCCATACGCCGCGCCACGACACGGGCCGCCGTCCGCGTCTGTAATGGCGGGCGTACAGAAGGACGGCCATCAGCAGTCCGGCGTACTGCGCCGTAACCGTTCCCGCCGCGATTCCGCTCACTTTCAGGCCGAGGCCGTAGACCAGCGCGACGCTCACGCCGATGTTCACCACGTTCTGCGCTATGGCGATGAACATGGGGAAGCGGGAGTTCTGCATTCCGATGAACCATCCGGCGAATCCGTATAGCCCAAGCGTGGCGGGAGCCCCCCAGATGCAGATGCGGAAGTAGAGCGAGGCGGACTCCCTTACTTCGGGCGTGGCGTGTATCAGGGCGAATGCGACTTGGTGTATGGGGAATTGGAGCGCGACGAGTCCGAGTCCGAGCGCGGCGCCGATGCCTACCGAGCGCGTCAGCAGCCGGGTCACCTCCTCCGCGTCGCCCGCCCCGTAAGCCTGCGAGGTCATTCCGCTCGTTCCCATGCGCAGGAAGCCGAACACCCAGTAGATGACGTTGAACAGCATCCCTCCCACGGCGATGGCGCCTATATAGGCGGGCGAACCGAGATGGCCCGCTATGCTCACGTCGACCAGTCCCAGCAGCGGCACGGTGATGTTGGAGACGATGGAAGGCGCGGCGATGCGCAATATTCGCCTGTGTATGGTTTTCGGCCTCATGCGGTCTCTTCGTCGTTTCTCCTATTTCACTACGTGCGGGGTCAGGTCGGCCTTTCCGTCCGCCGCTGAGCGTCCTCCGCCGCTCTGCGTGAGCTTCGGCCCCGGGATGAGCGGGCTATACATCAGCACATGGCGCACCCTTTCCCGTTGGTCGGACGTAAACTGGTCGTGGTAGCTGTACGCGTAGTCCAAGATGTTGCGCGAGGTGAACGTCGCCCCGCTCTCGCAGTCGATTCGTTGGGCGAGGACGTTGAACGACTCTCCGGAGTTGAACATTCTCCAAGCCTCGTATCCTATCTTGTCGTATGTCGGCGTGTCGTCGCAGTAGTCGCTGTCTACGCAGTCTTGCGTCATGTTTCCGCTTTCGTCCTCGCTGAACACGTGATGCAGCCCTAAGTAGTGGCCCAGTTCGTGCGCCAGTGTCGCGCAGATGTCGCTGCTCGATGATGAGCTGTATATGTACTCGCTGTTGATAGAGACGCAGTAGGGGAAGTTCAGGTTCGACTTAGTGACGAAAGTGTACCGCGTACGCTGCAATCCCTCCAAGTAAGTTTCCCCTTCGGTAGAGAACGCCATGTGCGAGATGCCTAAGGTGGTGACGCCCGGTTCGGTCTGCTCGAAGGCGTAGAGCATGACGTTTATGTATAGGTTCGGTTCCCAGATATATTCCGCGTATCGTCCTGAAGATTCCGTCATGAACTCCTCGCAGTTTATCGGGTATTCCCCTTGCCATTGGATGTATTCCACTCCGGGCGTGGCCAGTTCCTGTCCGTCCGGCCCTATGGTGGCGAGCGTGAAGGTCAGGTTCATGTCCTCGCTCTCCGTTCCCGTCTGCGCTTGGTATAGTAGGTTTACCCTATTCAGGATAGTTTCCAGTCTCTCCGGGGCTACGTATTGCGTATTGTCCGTCGGGTCCTGATAGATAACGTGAAAGATGACCGGCAGCGTGTAATGGTACTCTTCCGCGTTTTGGTCGGAGGCATCCTGTTCTATCTCGATAGTCCGGTAGCTTGTTCCGCTTACTACGGTGACCTGCGCGCTTCTCTTTTCGTTTTCCACGTTAGCCACAACGGACAGGGCCAGTTCTTCTCCGTTCTCTCCCTCCTCGTTGTAGGGAATGCACCAGTGCGCCCCGCTGCTTACTCTCCATGTCTCTTCGCTGCTTACCCTGACTCTGAGTGTCGTTCCTTCGGCCCCTACGCTGAAGCTCGACTCTGAGATTTCCAGCGTCCCGCCTTCCGGCTCGGAATCGGTGCAGCTTGCGAAGCCCATGATTAGGGCCAATGTCGACGCGATGAATGATAATCTTGCTTTCATAACCGTGCTCTTCTTATTTGTTTCGTTAATCTTCTAAAATGTATTCTACCTCCTTGAACATGTATCCTCTTTCCTTCCTTTTTTCATCCTCCAGAATCAGCCTTCCCCCCGGCTCTATCCGGGCGAGGCGGGCGAGAAACCGTCCGTTGCCGTCCCGATAAGGATGCAGGCCTTTGTTCCGGAAGAGGGCCTCCCGATACCGCTCGGCGATGAAGCTTTCCTTTCCGCTCCGCAAGGCGGCGTAGTAGTCCACGATGCGTTTCATTACGCTTTCCGCTATGGCCTGAATGCCGTGCTCCCTTCGCGTAATCATCCGCAGCGATACCGGATTCGGCGCCGGACTGAGGAACCTTTCCTGATTGATATTGATTCCCACCCCCGCGATGCTCTGGCTGATGAACCTCCCCGTCAAGTCATTTTCTATGAGTATCCCGCATATCTTCTTCTCCCTCCAGTAGATGTCGTTCGGCCACTTGATGGAAAATCCGTCGGCGTAGCTCTCCAACTCCTCCTTGATGGCGAGCGAGATGACTTGCGAGAGCAGGAATTGCCGGTTGGCCTCAAGAAAGGTGGGGTAGAGCACGAAGCTGAACAAAAGGTTCTTGTCCGCCTCCGCCTCCCACGAGTTGCCTTTCTGCCCTCTGCCCGCGCTTTGGTAGTCGGCGACGACCGTCGTAAACTCCTCCACTTCCTGCCTTTTGCAGAGCGCTTGCAGATAGTTAATCGTAGAGTCCGTTTCCTCAAGGTGGATTAACGGTACGGGAAATGTATCGGGATAAGTTATCATGCCTCAGTGCTTATGGGTTAGTTAAAACAGTGGCGGATAAAACGCCTCCTTGATATGCTCTATCTTGAAGTTCTCCTTATCGCCCACCACGGTGATAATGTCAAAACGTACGGGAGCGTCGATTTGGTAAAGCTTGATGTAGGTATCCGCCGCGCGCACCGTCCGCTTAATCTTAGAAAGCGTTACGGCGTCTTCCGGCCGGGCGAACCGTGTGTCGCTGCGCGTCTTTACTTCCACGACGATAAGTTCGTTGTTCTTCGCGGCCACGATGTCCAGTTCCAGATGTCCCCTTCTCCAGTTCCGGTGTCGGATGACATAGTCGTGGCTTTCCAGATAAGCTACCGCCGCGTTTTCTCCCGCTTTACCCAATTCGTTGTGCTGCGCCATCTTTTTTCGCAAAAATACGCTTTTTATTCTTTGCGATTGCAGAAGTAAAAGTAAATTTGCGGAAAATATGAGAAAAAGAAGCAAGAAATGCCCGAAAATGCCCGTTGATTCTCCCAAAAGGGAGCGACGCATGAGCATTTTGCTAAGCGAGGAGGAACATCGGATTATCGACCGCTATCTGGAAAAGTACAAGATAACGAACAAGTCCCGGTGGCTTCGCGAGACCATTCTCATGTTTATTCACAAGAATATGGAGGAGGATTATCCCACCCTCTTCGGCGAACACGATATGCGGCGTTGACGATGTTGGACGATACTTATTTCATGAAACAGGCCTTGACGGAGGCGCGAAAGGCGTTCGAGCGGGGAGAGGTTCCCGTAGGAGCGGTCATTGTCTGTAAGGAACGGGTTATCGCCCGGGGCCACAACCTTACGGAGACGCTCCGCGACGTGACGGCTCACGCGGAGATGCAGGCCATAACTTCCGCCGCCAACGTGTTGGGCGGGAAGTACCTGACCGACTGCACGCTGTATGTCACGGTAGAGCCTTGCGTCATGTGCGCCGGGGCCATCGCGTGGGCGCAGATGGGTCGGCTTGTCTTTGGGGCCGGAGATGAGAAACGGGGATACCGTAAGTACGCCGCTCAAGCGTTGCATCCTAAAACCCAAGTCACGGAGGGTGTCTTGGCCGACGACTGCGCGAGGCTGATGAAGGAGTTCTTCGCGGCCCGCCGTTAGCCCGTCCGGACGCCGCTCTACAACTACCAGACGATTTTAATGTTCTCGCACTGCTGCCGTTTACTGCCTTGTAAGCGGTGTGGGGAGGTCTTGTGTCCGTGTGGTTCCTTTGGCGGACGGTCCGCGGACGGGGGCGTGAGCGTGTGGCTTTTTCGGGCCGACATCGCATATTGGTACGGGCGTAAAGCCTCCCGCAAGGAAAGGGCAGCTTCCGCCCTAAGCGAAGGGGCGAAAGGAGAGGCGGAAGCGACGAATTAGGCGGCGAGAAAGCGTGAATCAGGTGGAAAGTCACTATCTTCGCAGTATAAAGGTGTACACCTTTATAGTAGTAAGGTGTACACCTTTATGGATGAATAGTGTACACCTTTGTGATGGTAAGGTGTACACCTTTTGTCTCCATACACCGTGGTGTAGCAACCCCATATATTGGGAGGAATGACCCCAAAGACAGTTTGAAACGATTTAAAGGATAGGATATGGCACGTTACAAGCTAATGCGAAAGAAGAACCGGCTGAACGCCAAAAAGGATGGAAAATGGTACGCCGGGGGCTTGCCTCGGCCTTTGTACTTTTTCTTTCCATTGAGGGAAAGTTAACGCCCTCGGAACGCCCTCCGCTTAACGGCCCTTCGCTTAGGCCGGATAGTTTATTAGGTTTATAGGCGTAACGCCGTTCACGAGGGCTTGAGGCGTGCTCCTTTCTCTTGGCATAGAAAGGGAGTTTATAGGCCTCTCGATGTTTGTAGCAAGCATAAACGCGGCCCCTCACTTCAACTTGAAAGGGACGTTTATACCCTTCGCCTACGTCTGCCTGTATACGGACGAGCTTAACAAGAAGAGCTTGCCCGATGCTTACCAAGAGAAGGGACTGAGCGAGGACACGGCGGTATTGGCCATCATGCACCTGAACTGACCGGAGGGGAGGATTCCTTCCGCTCTCTACCTGATGCGCCCTCCGTGCATCCAATGTCGGGTATAGTAGTCCTCGCTCAGGCGGCTGACGATGACTCCCCGACTGGTACTGGCGTGTATGAACTTACCCTCTTTCAGGTAGATGCCCACGTGCGCCACCTTCTTTCGGGAACGCGAACTGGTAAAGAACACCAAGTCGCCTTCCCGCAGATTGCGCTTGGAGACTTTCCGGCTTTCGTCCTTCAACGCTTGGGTGGTGCGAGGGACTTTCTGCCTGTATACGCTTTGGTAGAGCTGACGCACCAGTCCCGAGCAGTCCACGCCCTTGCGGGTGTTCCCTCCGCTCCGGTAGGGCGTGCCTATCCACTTGGAGGCTTCGATGTATAGCTTGTGGTTATCTTTCAGGTCGATATCCGTTTTCAGCAAGATGGACGCTTTCGCCAACTCCTTATAGTTCAGGCGAGGGGCGGCCGTGCGGCAGGAACTGAGGCTGAAAACCAGTCCCAACAGCAGGCAGAGCGGTATGAGGTGTCTTTTCATCTTTCTTCTCCCTTTATTCGTTCACGTTGAAGTACGCTTCCAGTTCCTTTTCGGCCGAGCCGTTCTCATTCCGGATGTCCTTGATAATGGCTCCATTCTCCAACAAGGCGATGTGCGGACAGATGTCTACGGTATGGTTCAGGTTGTGACTGGAGATAATGACGGTGGCCCGCCGCTCTTCGTTATAGTTCTTCAGCAGATGCTTGATGATGGACTGCGAACTGGGGTCGAGGAAGTTGAACGGCTCGTCCAGAATCAGTAGCTTAGGCTGATGGAGCATCGCGGCGATGATGCCGATTTTCTGCTTGTTGCCGGCCGAGTAGTTCCGTATGAACTTCTTTTGTCCCGTAATCTCTCCGTTCATCAGACGCTCGAAGGGGCGAAGGCGCTCGTCCGTTTCCTTCTTGCTCAGTCCGTACATTTTCCCGATGAAGTAGAAATACTCCTCGGGGGTGAGGTAGTCTATCAGGAAACTCTCATCGATGAAGGCTCCCGTGAACCGCTTCCATTCCTCGCTGCGGCTCACGTCGATGCCGTCTATCTGTATCGTTCCCTCGTCGGCCCGGAGCAAATCCAGTGCCAGCCGGAAGAGCGTCGTCTTTCCGGCTCCGTTATTTCCCACCAGTCCGAGCATCTCGCCTTCCTCTATGCGATAGCTCTCGATGCGTATGGCCGTCTTGTGGCCAAAGTTCTTGCGCAGGTTGTTGATATGAATCATCGTCTTGTGGTGTTAATCGTTAGCTAAAGGCGTTTACTGGCGGCTGTCCCTGAAGCCTTCCATATTTCTATAACGCCGTTTCATGAATCGCTGATACACGTTCCTTATCCATAAGGGAGACGTCAGCGTGAAGCCTATCCCTATCGTCAGCATGACGAGGTAGGCGAAAGTCTCTCCCCTAAGTTCGTTCAGTGCGGTGTAAAGCAGCATGGGGACTCCTATCATAAGGAGATTGACCACAATCAGCGTCCCGTTATTGCTTTGCCGGCTCGTCACCTTCTCGTTCAGCGGAAGAGTCTGCCGGTTGCTGACGACTAACTGGAAGGCGCAGAAGTAGGTGAATCCAATCGTGTAGAAGAACCAAGCGAAGGCCCCCAATAGCGAAAGTTTGCCCGTAATGACGGCGGGCAGCATGAGCAGGAACAGAAGCACTTCTCCTATGCTGTACGTGTAGTATTTGGCTTTCAGCAGGGCGGCGATTGAGGCTTGGCGTACCATCAGACCGTCAAGATAGTTACCCTCGTACGACATGACGCGTGAGAGGATGAGCGGCCCGAACGCGGAAAAGTTATACGCGCATATCATGACGTACAGGACTCCACTGTCATATATGGACGAGAAGCTCAGCATGAGCGAAAACATGACGACCATAAGGAAGAGGCTGCGGAACTGGGCCTTGCAGTTCTTGTTGCGCGCCACCATCTTCAGCTCCAACCGCATATATTCTCCTATCTCTCCAAACCTTTCCAAGAAGCGGTACTCCGATACGCGCTTGATTTTAGAGTCGCCCGTCGCGGCGGTTTCCTTATAGGTGAGGCTCGATATGAGCTTGTGGTTAATGCCCCACAACGCTGCGATGGCGAGGATTGTAGTCAAAAAATGGAGGATGTTCCCTTCAAGGTATCCGCCCCCTATACTTTTGAAAAAGGGGGAAGAATGAAAGAGAAAGGCAAACGACACCGCTGCGGCGTAGACCACAAGCGGAAGTGCCGCCCACCATATACGCTCGTTGATTAGCGTGCGGCAAAGCAGACACCAATAGTTATTGGCGATAATGAGCAAGTACACGCCTATAAAGTAGAAGACGGTTCCTTGTATTCCAAAGAGCGACGGAAAGGCCAGACAAGCGAACGGCACGAAGAAGAACAGCCAAATGAGGTTGAACACGCTTAATCCGGAACGCAGCAATAGGAAATTAATGATTGTCTTACGCTTTACGGGAAGCAGGAGATAAGGCTTTATTTCCTGAGTCGGCATCCTTTGAAGCGGGAAGCGCAGCAGGAAATCCAAGAATAGGATAGCTCCCCAAAGGATAAGGTTGGTAATATAATACGCTTCCCGATTGGGAAGCGTATTTTCCAATTCAAGCGCAAGTTTCACGCCTGTTCTTATCAGGTAGCACGCCCAGACCGCCGCCATGACGTATCCCAGTATCTTGGCAATCTTGTTCCGTTCATACATGGGATGCCGTCTGGCGGCAAGTCGTCCGTGCTTGTACAGTTCAGTGAATATCGCTGTCATGATGAAGGTTTACTGCTTGCTGTCCGCCGTTGCGGAGGCCTTTTCCTCGTTAGCCTTCTTGATGTCCTCTTCAGGAACGGTCATGACAACCTGAATCTCATTTTTTTGCTTCAGCAACTTGGAAAGGAACACTTTTACATCTTTTGCGGTCATGTCGTTAATTAAATCCTCATAACCGGCGGTAGAGTCGATTCCGCTATAGAAGTATGCGTACAGATTGTTCAGCCAATAGCTGTTCTCCTTCTGAGCGTCTTTATATTTTTTCAGCATATATTCCTTGATTTTCTGCATGTGCTCTTCGGAAGGACCTTCTTTCGCCATTTTCTGGAGCTGCTCTGTCACGATATTCATGAGCTTCTCCTTCTTTACCGGGTCTGGGTCTGTTTGGAATACGATTTGTAGCGTAAGCTCTTCTTTGGGATATAAGCTTAAGCTTCCGCTACAGCTAACGCCGTATGAGCCTCCTTCTTTTTCACGGATTTCAGCGGTATAAACCATGTCTAACGCTTGCTCAAGAAAGCTGAGAGTTACGTTGTTGCGAAGGTCATACTTGCATTTTCCGCTATACAAGAACATGACGGTAGCCATCGGAGTCTCTTGCTTTTTGGCAAACTCGTTCTTGTATATACCCTTCCGGATATTCATTTTTGTATCTTTAAACGTCTCTTTACGGTTGGTTGAAGGCAGTCCTCCTAAATATTTAGCGATTAACGGCTTCACTTCCTCTATGTTGACGTTTCCTACAAAGTAGAACTTGAAGTCACTTGCGTCTTGGAATCGTTCTTTATACATTTCAATGACATGGTCGTAATTAATTTTGTCTACCATATCTTCTGTCATGTCTAACATGCGCGGATGATTGCCGTATAGTGCATGGGAGACCGTATCTTGGAATGCTTTCATTGGGTTGGCGTCCTTATTCTGCAAGGCGGTCTTCAAACGGTTCTTGTAAGATTCAAACGCTTCCTCGTCCTTACGCGGAGCGGTGAAGTACAGGTAGGTGAGCTGCATCATCGTCTCGAAATCTCTTGGAGGACAGCTTCCTGATACGGACTCGGTGAGCGAGCTGACGGAAGTTCCTACAGAGGCGAGCTTTCCGGCAAGTACCTTGTTTAGCGCAATCTTATCAAATTTTCCTATTCCGCCTATGGTCGCTACGCTGTTGATTTGCGAAATGTCTAGAATTTCGCTATCCGGATATAAGCTTGTTCCGCCAAAGCTACTGCCTTGCATCAGAATCTGGTCTGCTTTAAAGTCTGTCGGTTTGATGTATACTGTTACGCCATTGGAGAGTACCAGTTTGGTCGTTCCGTAGATTTCTCCACTTGTTTCGGAAACAATACTTCCTCCTTTGGGTTCTTCGGAGAGTAATGGCTCATTTGATACTTTATCTTCATAAGGCTTTAAGTCTAATGTTTTGACTTCCTTCAGCCATGTGGCGATTTCTTCTTTGGTCGGATATTTCATTCCTTCTTTCTCCGGACCCGCTAATAGTACGACTTGGTTGTTGTCAGTAGGTAGTTGAGCCATCAACTGATTTATCGCTTCTACCGGAATTTTAGGTGCTATCTGTTTCATTATCGCATAGTCAATTTCAATTCCCGGCATAGGTTCGTTATTGAGGAAGTGATTGACGCATTCACTCACGAAAGAGGGACTCTTTCTTTTATCACGTTCTTTGTATGACGTTTCTAAACTTTGCAAATAATCTGCGCGTACACGGTCATATTCCGTTGCGTTAAATCCGAATCTACGTGCGCGCTCCATTTCTTGTAACACGGTTTTCATTGCCCGTTCTATACCATCCATTTTACTGCTTCCACTTAAGCTGAAGGCATCTTTAGTTTTAGCTACGAAAAAGTCTCCGAATCCGACGCTTGCGCTTGTAAAAGGAGGGTCCGCTTTTTGAATAAGCTCAACCAGACGGGTATTTAACATGATACACGCCATATTGATCATGTATTGTTCGGCATAATAATTAATGTTATTCTTCATTGAGTCTGGAGTAGCTTCGTGCTTGTAGAAAATATTGAATGAAGGGGACTTTACTTCTTTATCCGTTCCGATATAAATCAAAGGTTCTTGGTTATCTGCTACCGGATAATAAGTCCGCTTAGCGGGATTGACAGGAGCCTTAATGTCTGAAAAGATTTTCTTTATTTTGGCTTCAGTCTCGTCTACGTTGATGTCACCCACAATGATGATTCCTTGCAGATCAGGACGATACCACTTGGTGTAATAATCGCGGATGTCTTGGTAGGGAAAGTTGTTGATTACATCAATGTTCCCGATAGGCATACAGTCCGCATATTTAGAATCTGGGAACATAACGGGAAGAGCGTCATTCATAATGCGTTGCATTCCACTGTTACGGCTCCTCCACTCTTCGCGGATGACTCCCCGTTCCTTGTCGATTTCTTTATCGTCTAGATTAATTGCGTTGGACCAATCATGCAGGATTAGAAGACAAGAGTCGACCACGTTTATATTTTCCGTCGGAACGTTACTGATATTGTATACCGTTTCGTCAACGCTAGTGTATGCGTTTAGGTTCGTACCGAATTTAATGCCTTTTGTCTCACACCACGCTACAATGCTCAATCCCTTATCATCTCCGGGGAAATTCTTGCTCCCGTTGAAGGCCATGTGTTCAAGGAAGTGGGCTAATCCTCTTTGTTGCGGTTCTTCGAGGATGGAGCCGACTTTTTGCGCAATGTAAAACTCAGCACGCTTTTCTGGAAGAGCGTTGTGACGAATGTAATAGGTAAGTCCGTTGTCTAGTTTCCCTATTCGGACATCCTTGTCCACGGGCAAGGTTTGCACTGATTGTGCGAACGCAAACTGGGAATTGCAGCAAATCACAGTGAAAGCCGCAATAAATAATTTACGCAATGAGTATTTCATCTTTTGTTTATTTAGTTAAATAATTGAGTTTTGTTAATAGTGCCTTTTCTTTTTCTGATGTATAATAACTTCCCTATCTTTTAGAAAATCAATTTTTTTATTTCTAAATCCAAATAGTTTTTTCGCACGGTTCTTTTTTATTCTCTTATGGAGAACGTTGGTTACTTATATTAGCGATTCAAAAACTAACGGAATAGCAGCTATCTTATATCTATCTGACAGCTTCCCTTATTCGGACCAATTTGGTAAGTAGTCCTTCCAATAAGTCTAACCTTAGCATGTTGGCTCCGTCACTTTTTGCCACAGCCGGATTTTCGTGAGTTTCGATAAACAGTCCGTCAGCTCCTACGGCGATGGCAGCTTTAGCGATGGTTTCTATCAGTTGTGGCATACCTCCGGTCACTCCTTCTACTTGATTGGGCTGTTGTAGCGAGTGGGTAGCATCTACGATGACAGGATAGCCGAACGCCTGCATTTCTGGTACACCTCTGAAGTCTACAACTAAGTCCTGATAACCGAACGTCGTTCCGCGTTCAGTCAACATAACATCTTTGTTTCCGGCTTCTATTACTTTTTCTGCCGCAAACCGCATGGCGATAGGAGAAAGGAATTGTCCTTTTTTGATGTTAATTGTCTTTCCGGTTTTAGCGGCTGCTATCAATAAATCCGTTTGTCGACAGAGAAAAGCGGGAATCTGGATAATATCTACATATTCGGCAGCCATTTCCGCCTCGTCCGGTTCATGGATATCAGTAACGGTGGGTATACCAAATGTATTGTGTATCTTTTTTAATATCTTGAGTGCTTTTTCGTCTCCTATTCCAGTGAATGAATCTAAACGGGAACGGTTTGCTTTGCGGTAGGAACCTTTAAAGACATAGGGGATTTGCAAGGATTCCGTAATTTTAACGATGTGCTCGGCAATGCGCATGGCCATGTCTTCTCCTTCTATAACACACGGGCCCGCTAGAAGAAAAAAATTATCGGTGGGGTTATTCTTAAGTCTAAGCATGTTAAGTAATTAAGTAACTTGTGAATTTTGAAGTCACAAAATTATAGCTTTTTTAGCTTCTATGGTAATAGAACTGGGAGTATTTTAGCTTATTTAGGAATAATGAGTGTCGTTTTTTCTGGGAGTATTCCTATTTCTAAAGGAAAGTGTTTGGGAAGTAGACGGCCGTCTAAATCAACCGATGCGTTTTGTGCGCGAAGAACTTTGATCTTTTGTGTACGATAGCTTTGTACTGTTTTATGATTAAGAATCCTTCCTTGAATAAGCATCCACAATCCGGAAAGAAGTTGGCTGAGGTCGGCATGGTGAATGATGGAAACGTCTAGCCAACCATTGTAAGGGACGGCACTTGGAGTTTGCCCCCATCCCCATGCGCTTCCTATGCACACTGACATAATTCTGCCTCGGATGTGTTCATTATTGATGCGAAGGTGCATTCGATAGAGTTTACGTTCGAAAATTAAAGAAAACAGTGCGGCTACATAAGATAGGAATTTCACTCCCCAAAATCGTTTAGTCTGGTCGGTAATGCTGACAATTCGAGCTCCTAGCCCGATATTCATTGCATTAAGGAAAAAACGCCGTTGGTGTTTCTCTCCGTCGTAAAAGGAACAATACCCCACATCTATTTTCTTTAAACGATGGTTTATGAGGCAATTGACGGCGGATTTGTACTCGGTAGTTATTCCCCAATATTTTGCAAAGTCATTTCCTATACCGTTGGGGATAATGCCGATAGCGATGTCTTCTTTATTTTCGGCTTCAGAGAGCATGATGCCGTTAATGGCGTCGTTCAACGCTCCGTCACCTCCTACAATGACTATTGTTCGGTATCCGTTGTTGGCGAGGATTTTTGATAGACGCTCCACGGAGCCAAAGCCCTCAGATTGTACGTAATCGTAGTCCACTCCTTTGGCGTCCATGTACTCTTTAATTTCTTTCCATCGTTTTTGTACTTTACGGGTCCCGGCTTTGGGATTATAAATAATTCCCCATTTTGTTGGCTCTACACTCATATTCTGTGTTATAACTCCGGCACAAACATACATAAAAATTGTGAGATAAACGAATGTGACCTGTAAAATACGGCGATTTGGGTAGAGGATTATTCTCAAATATGGTTATTTTTGCAGCCGGATTGAAGCAAAGACTCTTTCCGCAACATAGAAAATGGAAAAAGGAAGCGTTATGTCTTTTTCTTGCGTGTATAAAGCCTGAGAAACTTTAAAGCGAGGACAAGAGTGGACATAGTGGTTCTCACGCATAAGGCGTGGGCTGCTATCATCATGTCTGTTCTCAAAGGTTTTCTCAGGGCCTATACACGAAGATGTGGGACATGCAGTTCCACGCTTTCCGTATTTTAAACCACCTATTTCTGGAACGGATAGGTAAAAGAATAGAATCCTAATATGGAGCAACACTTTTGTCAGAGTTGCGGTATGCCCTTGACCGCTGAAAACAAGGGAACAAACGTTGATGGAAGCCCTAATGGGGAGTATTGCGTCTATTGCTATAAAGACGGGAGGTTCACTCAAGACTTTACCATGAGCCAGATGATTGAGTTCTGCTTACAGTTCATAGACCAGATAAACGCTCAGACGGGGTGGAATCTGACACCCATACAGGCGAAGAAGCGGATGCTTCAATGCTTTCCACACCTGAAGCGGTGGCAGGCGAAGGACGAACGGACGCTTGCGGAAAAGGCCACCGGCTTGCTCGCTCAGTGCGATAACGTGACGGTCGCTTCCGTAGATTCGAATGGCTATCCTCGGCCTGTACAGATGTCTAAAATACGTGCGAATGGTTTTAGCGAGGTATGGATGGCGACGAGCGCCTCTTCCGTAAAAGTGGCGGACTTCAGGCGGAACGATAAGGCGGGACTTTGCTACGAACACTACGGTGACGGCGTGGCTCTGCGCGGCACGGTCGAGGTTGTCTCCGACGATGTCCTGCGCAAAGAGATGTGGCAGGACTGGTTCATCCATCATTTCCCCGGTGGCCCTGCCGACTCCGATTACGTCCTGCTCCGTTTCGTAGGCAAAGAGGCTACCTTCTGGATTAACGGGGAATTTGTTCATCAAACCGTTTAAACGCCTATGAAATCAGTAATTGTTGATGCTCGGAACGTTGCGGCTTGCGGGCTTTACTGTGGGGCCTGCCATAAGTATCTTGCGGAGAAGTGTCCCGGATGCAAGCGAAACGAGAAGGCGACATGGTGCAAGATACGTTCGTGCTGCCAGACCAATGGATTCAGCACTTGTGCGGAATGCCCGCATGACGTGAAGGAATGTAAATCGTATTCCAATTGGATAGGAAAGGTTTTCGCCTTTCTGTTTAGCTCCGACCGTTCCGCTTGCATTCGTTATATCAGGGAACGGGGCGAACAAGCCTTTGCGGAAGAGATGACCCGAAGGAAATGTCAGACCATTAAACGGAGATGAATAGATGAGAAGCCTGTCTTATGGCGTGCGACAATCTCTGCTATGTGAAGATACATCCTGCAATAACGGAAATGATAGCAAGTGCGGAGCGAGGGTGTCCATACGAAGGAGCATTACAGCCTTGACGTTGCGCATGGTAAATATGCCGTGAAGGTGGTGGCTTTATGGAAAGAGTTGCCTTTTTTAAAAGAAGAAAAGAACTGATACATATAGAAAATAAACAGATGAAAAGCGAAATACTTTATTTATTGCTTAATGACTACGCCGACCATGAGTCGGTATTCTTGGCTTCGGCCATAGCGTGTGACGAGCGTCACATAAAGGAAAATCCCAAGTATGTCAACAAAGTCGTAACGCCTAGGGGCGATGCCGTTCGCTCTTGCAGCGGTTTCCGGACTATTCCTGATTATTCTTTCGATACGATGCCCGATGATTATGTCGCTTTGGTGTTGATTGGAGGATTCGGTTGGTTGGACGAGCGGGAAGCGGACAAAGTCGTGCCGATAGTTCGTCGTGCCATAGAGAAAGGGATTATCGTGGGAGCTATCTGCAATGCGGCCTCTTTCTTGGCCAAACACGGCTTTTTGAATACGGTGAAGCATACCGGAAATGGATTGGAACAGCTGCGGTTGTGGGGCGGAACCAATTATACGAATGAAACCGGTTATGTAAACAGACAAGCCGTATCCGACGGACGTATGGTAACGGCGAACGGTACGGGCTGTCTGGAGTTCGCCAAAGAGATACTGCTTTTGTTGGAGAACGATACGCCGGAACGGATAGAACGGTTTTATCAGTTCAATAAGGTAGGATTTGTGGAGCTGATGCGGCAAGCGCAAGAAGGTTAACGGAATAAACATGAAGGAATGAACATATCAGAAGGAATGGAGCGGAAAGGCCTGACATTGGCCGCGCTCCGCAAAAGGCTTTCCGGAAGGCTTCGTGAAGATGACTTGCATGAAATCAATTACTATGCGCAAGGCATCGAGGACAATCCGGTGAAACTGGCTCTGTACCGCCTATTGTTTGATGCGGACAAGCGGGTGTCCGACAACGCCGCATGGGTATTCACCCACTTCGACTTGCACACCAATGAGTGGCTTTACCCGAAGCGTAACGAGCTAATCGATGAAGCCATGCGGACGGACAGCGATACCAAGCGTCGCTTGCTGCTGAACCTACTGCTGCGTCAGCCTTGCGACGAGGAGAACGCACGTGCGGATTTTCTTGACTTTTGCGTAGAGCGTATGTCCGCCGTAAGCGAGCAGACCAGTGTACGGGTGCTTTGCATGAAGCTGGCTTACGAGCAATGCCGACCCTTCCCCGAACTGTTGACTGAACTGCAAAGCGTATTGGAAATCATGGAGCCGGACTTGCTTCCTTCAGGGCTGAAGACCGCCCGCAAGAACGTGTTAGGGGCCATACGGAAACGCTTGTCTTTATAACCTTATCACAGCTATCGGTTTATGAATGACGACGTAGTTATAGAATCCGGTCTGAGCAGCTTGGGTACGGAAGAGGCGAGCCAACACATCGCTCACGTCTATTGCCACGAGGGAGAGTGCGAGGTGTACTATAACGACAACCGCATCCTCTTCTCGGCGGGCGATTGCATGATTGTCATCAACAACAAGCTGTTGGATGGAGTTAAGCCGTCGGACGATTTCAAGTGCACGGCCATATACGTCAGGACATCGTTCCTGAAGGTCTGTTCGCCGGGCAACAATTATTTCGTACGGGGCATCATGACATTGTTCACGAATCCGGTGATGAGGCTTCTGCCTGAGGAGCGGGAGAGGTGCCGGGCGGACTTTCAGAACGTGGCGTATCGCCTGCGCCACACGTCGCACCATTTTTACCTGAATGCGTTGACGGTCGCCCTGCAAGGTCTCTTCCTTGACTTCCACGATTTCCACGCGCGCATATACGGCCATGCCGACGTTCCGGTTCAGGCGGCGTCGTTGTTGGCTCGTTTTTTCGCCTTGTTGGAGGACGGTTCGTGCCGCACGCACCGCGATGTGGCCTATTACGCTTCAGTGCTTTGCGTCGTACCCAAGCACCTTTCCGACACCTGCTACAAGCTAAGCGGCTTCTCGGCCATTTACTGGATAAAGCGTTTCACCTTGCAGGAAATCAAGCGTCTGTTGCGGGACAAGTCGCTGACCGTTAACCAGATTTCCGAGATGATGGACTTCTCTTCTGCGGCACATTTCAACCGGTACGTGCGGCAGAACTTGGGAATTACCCCAATGGAATACCGCAGATAACCTCCCGTCATTGTCTGTTCGCTTCCTTGATGCTCCATAGCGACACGTGCTCGTTACGGTAGCGGGCATTCGGATTCTTCTCGCCGTGAGCGAGGAACGGGCTGTCCGGTAGTTCGGCGAACTTGATGGCCTTCTGCGGACAGTTCTGTATGCAGGCGAAGCAGAAGTCGCAGTCGCCTGCGGTCTTTACGCCCGTAGAGGTCAGTTTGTAATTGCCTCGCGGACAAACCTCCGTGCAGACGGCGCAACCGACGCAAGCGTCCGTAACGATGAAATAGTCTTCGCTGCGCATCAGATAGCCCACTTCCGGGTCAAGCCCTCTGTCCTTAATGAACTGGCTGAATATCTGCCTGCCCCTTTCCGTAGTCGGCTCTACCCAACGCCTTCGGGTGGCGAGGTCCGCGCCGACGCGTTTAAGGCTCTCGGGGATATGCTTGTCTATCTTTATCTGCTCGTTCATGTCGAAGTTGGGTAGCCAGTTATCCACCATCAGGATGCTCGTGATGTAGTCGAACGTGTTTCCCGCCTTGCGTGACACCTCGTCCCATATCTCCACGGCGGCGAATTGCATATTGCCGTAGGTCAGCACAGCGAACTTATAGGCGGCGTTCAGTTTGGCTTTCTTGATAAAGTTGCGCACCATGTTGGGCGGCATCTGTCCATAGATAGGGAAGACGACACCTATCTCGTCCGCCTCAAACTCGTACCGTCCGTGTTTCACCATCTGCGGAATGCTGAGCAGCTCCGTCGACTTGTCAGCCAGTTGTCGGGCTACGTAGAGGCTGTTGCCCGTGGCGGTGAAGTAGAGAATGACGCGCTTTCTTTCGTTTCCGCCGCATGAGGTCAACGAGGACGCTCCTAAAGCGACGGCCCCCGCCGCGAGTAGCCCCATCCGCTTTAAGGCCGCACGGCGGGTGATTTTCCCTTTGTCGCTGTTTACCTTTTCCATATAATCGCTTTTTGGTTACGGCGCGAAGTTAGGGAGGGCACGCCAGACGGGAGATACACAAATGGCAGGCAAAATTGCCGATAGTCCGTATTGTGCCGGCGGAGGACGGTCGGGCTTTCACGACGGCCGCGGCCGCGCTTATTCTTTTTCTTCCCTACGCGCCTTTCTGTACCTCCCCGGCGGCATTCCTTTCTCTTTGGTGAATACCCTTACGAAGTGCGGCACGTCGTTGAAGCCCACCAGATAGCAGATTTCGGATACGGACTTCCGCGAATGCTTCAGCAGCTCGCAGGCCGTGTTCAGCCGGTATAGCGTGACGAACCGCGAGAAGGTTATCCCTTTGCTGCGCTTGAAGTAGGCGCAGAAGGCGGAGCGGTTCATGCCCGTCTCGGCGGCTATGTCGTCTAAGGAGATAGGGTGGACATAGTGCGCCATCACGTAAGCGCAGATTTGCTGCATACGCCGCACGTCACGCTCTATGCGCATCGGTTTCCCGGCGAGCGTGCAGTCCGACGCGGTGAAAACCGCGGGCAACAAGCGGAGCATCTCGCACAAGCGTCCCAACTCGTCCATCCCGTCCATGCGGGTCAGCGCGTGCCGGATTGTCCGCGAGCTTTCCGCCCCGAACGCCAACGCCCCGGTCGGGAAAGTCACGTCGGCCAGTCGGTTGCGCAGTTCAGGGAAGGTCTCGACGCATTTCCGCACAAGGGAATGGCTGAACGCCACCATCAGGTAGTGGACGCGTCCCTCCTCGTCGGCCGAGGCGGGCTCGTACTTCCAATAGTGGTGCATGGAAGGAGGTATCAGCACCACGTCTCCCTCCGAGAAGCGCAGTAGCGTGTCGCCGGCCAATCGGGTTCCGTACCCTTTCAGCACGTAATACAGCTCCCACGCTTCGTGCCGGTGCAGCTTGGCTTCCGCCTGATAACTGACGCGCTGATGGATGAAGAAGAACGAATGCTTCTCCGTCTCGGGCAATTCGTATGGGATTACGGCTTCTTCCATATTGACGCATTTGATTGATGCAAATGTACGACAATTATTTGAGACGATGAGGCAAACGTGCGACAATAAGCCCTCGTATCTTTGCGCACGGTAACGATAAAACCTAAAAAGTACGAGTATGGATTTTTATGAAGTATTGGAAAAGAGAAGAACCGTCCGTGACTTTTCGGACAAGGAAGTGACGGATGAAGTGTTGGAAAGGATTCTGGCGGCCGCGTTCAAGGCCCCGACGAACGACCACCTGCGCCAGTTGGAGTTTGTCGTGGTCAGGGGACGGGAGAACATCGCCAGCATTGTCGACCCTTTGGCGGGCAACATCGAGGGATTTACCCGCAAGCACGTCGATGCGTTGGCCGACGTGATGGACAAGGACGAGTACGCCATGTTCGTGGACGCGATGCCCAAGCAGCAGAAGATGTTGGTGGAGTCGGGATGCTTGGTGCTGCCCTTCTTCTATCACAAGGGGTGTCCGCTGCTCAAGCCGGATTGCTTGAGCTCGCTCAACTATTTCGCCTCCGCGTGGGCGGCCATAGAGAACCTTTTGTTGGCGGCGACGGCCGAGGGACTCGCCTGCGCGATGCACATCCCCATAGAGCGGGAGGCGGAGCACGTGAAGCGGACGGTTCACGCTCCCGAGGGGTACGAGTTCCCTTGTTTCCTCGCTGTCGGTTATCCCGCTCCCGACGCGTATCTGCCCCGTCAGAAAGTCATCCGTGTAAAAGACAGAATACACGGGAACACGTGGTGACGGCGGCCGATAAAAGTCGGGGACTCGGCGGAGGGAACAACCTCCTAAAATGTTCCATTTTTAAGATTTCGGGCTGAAAATATTTTGGAGAAACGCCTCTTTTAGCGGCCGGAATACGCAAAAGAAGCGCACCGACATACAGTTTTAGGGCCGATAATCGTATATTTATGCGGCCCGAATGCGCTTTCGGAGGTGTGAAAAGGGGCTTTTCCGCCTGAGCCGCAGGGCCACGGCTCGCGAGAAACAGCCCTACGGCTCACGAGCCGTAGGGCTTCCCCACAAACGTCTTGCGCCTTTCCGACGTTTTCATGAGGAATTTCGCTCGTTTTCGGCTCTAATTGACGGAAATTTTGGAAGAGAATAAAAGTGACGATATTACAGTCCATAAACTTATCACAAGTGAAAAAGTCGCTTATCTCCGTCTTATGCTGACGAATTGCTGCATTATATGTCTGTTTGATGACAATGTGAATTTCACTAACGCCTCTACGCCGCGTTCTTTTCGTCCGGGCTGTACCCCGGTCGGAATTATCGCGGTATAGAGGCTTCAGGATGTTCCGTTTTTCAGAATGGTCTGTTTTTAAGATATGACGAGCTTCCCCTTAAGATGGAGTCGAAGGTCGCGCGGCGTTGTTCAGGCGGGCGTTTCCGGAGAGAGCTTTTCCAACACGAAGTTTATCTTCTCTTCCGTGGGCAGTTCCGCGTTAATCCACTCGATGTGGAAGCCCCGCCTTTCCATCCCGCGGAACCACGTCATTTGCCGCTTGGCGAACTGGTGGATGGCGATTTCCAGTTGGGAGAACATTTGCTCGAACGTAAGCTCGCCGATGACGTATCGGGTGAGGTACTTGTATTCCAGTCCGTAGTAGATGAGGTCGTCCGGCGATACTCCTTCCTCGATGAGCCTCCGCGCCTCGTCCACCATCCCCTCCTCCAACCGCTTCCTCAGGCGTTCGGTTATCTTGCGTCGGCGACTTTCCCGGTCGATGTCTACCCCGACGATGAGGCTGCGGAGCCGCGGGAACTCCCGTCCGGTCACGGGATGCGAGGCGTAATACTCCTCTATCTCGATGGCCCGGATAGCCCGCTTTGCGGTGTCTACGTCCGTGGAGTTGTGCAGCGTCTTGTATTGGCTCAGTATCCGTGTCAGCTCCTCCAGCGAGCGTCCGGCCAGTCGGGAACGAAGCTCCGGGTTTTCCGGGACGGGCATCAACCGGTAGCCTTTCAGCACGGCTTCTATGTACATGCCCGTTCCTCCGCACAGGATGGGGACGCGGCCCTTCGCCCTTATGGACTCGTAGGCCGCGAGGAAGTCCCGCTGATACTCGAACACGTTATACTTGTACCCCGGCTCGGCGATGTCAATCAGGTGATAGGGGACAGGGTGTCCCTCGACGATGTAGTCGTCCAAGTCCTTCCCCGTGCCTAAGTCCATCCTTCGGTAGACTTGGCGCGAGTCCGCGCTGATGATTTCCGTGTTCAGCCGACGGCCCAGCGCGGCGGCGAACGTGGTTTTCCCGGAGGCCGTCGGTCCGAGTATGGTGATTAAGTCGTACTTCTCTTGCATGAGGCTTTCGTTTTTTATGCGGAAGCGCGCTTCCGGATTATCGGTTAATCGCCTTTCCTTTTCCAGACGGCGATGATTTTCTTCTTGATGATAAAGACGTTGAAAACGGACATCGCGAAGAACAGTAACGCGCCTAAGCAGACGGTGAGCCATAGCGAGCCGGTTTCCAGTTGCGGGAAGAGCAGACGGATGCTGTCCGTATAATATCCCCGGAGCAGGGCCACAAGCCCAATCGCTACGCACAGCGCGACGGCGTTAAGCCCTACCGTAAGCGCCTGATAGGGGAGGGCCACTTGCGAGGGGCTGTAACCTATCAGCAGCAGGTTCTCCAGTTTCGCGGTATTCTTCTGGATGAGCAGGAATACGCTGAGCGTGAGGATGTAGAAGGAAAGGACGCTGATGAACAGTCCCACTCCCAGTACGATGCCCACGACGAGGCGCAGAAAGTAGGTCGTCTTGCCCGCGTCGAGCTTGCCGTCCTCCGTCTCATATCCTTTCTGATGGAAGTAACTGGCGATGTCCGGGTTGGCCGGATTGTCCACTTCCACGATGAGGCGGGCCGGTCTTGCCTCGGCGTTTGGGGCGAAACGCTTGTTGGCCCAGTTCATGAACGACTGCGGGACGAGAATCGTGTTCAGGCGGTTGGAGAACCCTACGATGTTTCCCTTGTACCGCTCCGTCTGCCCGTTTCCCCGTACAAGGATATCCATCTGCACCAGTCCGATAAGCCCTTCGGACAGCTTGGGCAGGTTGCGGCTTTGGGCGAACCCGAAGTTGTAAAGGTTCAGGTAGTTGCGGGGAATGATGATGGGAAGGGTGCGCGAACTTTCGTCAAAGCGCCACTTGTCGAGCTTCACGTCGATAAACTCGTCGGGCACGGACTCGAAGAACATTTCCGTCGTCAGGCTGACGTTCGCCTCCTTCATGCCTAGTCCCGCCGACACCTTGAACGCCGAAGGGACGAACGCCCCCACGTTTTTGGTGAACGGTTGCTTGCCGAGCTCCTCTATCTCCTTTTGCGAGAATGTGGCGTTGGACTTGACCAGCGAGCCTAACGCGCTGACCTTCTTCGTGGCGATGATGAAGTCCTTTTGCAAAAAGCTGTCCCCTTGAGTAAAGACCGGGATAACGTCTTTATAGAATTGCGCTCCAAGAAGCACGATGGTCATTCCGAACAGGTTGGCCAACAGGAAACCGGCCAATTGCCCGAGGCTGATGTGCCGACGGAGCAGTTTCCATACGAGAGTATTCATTTCGTTCAAATGATGATAGAATGGTTATTTTGAAAATGTGATGCCTTTGTCTGCCTGCCTTAGAGGTGTAGCGTCTGCGTGTAGGGCAGCTCCATACGCTTGCCAATGGAGGTGACGACGAGTCCTCCCCCCTGCTTTGCCACCTCGTTGGCGGCCAGTTGCCCCATGACGCGGTTGTTCTCGTCGTCCAAGTGGCTGACGGGTTCATCCAAGAACAGAAAGTCGAAGGGTTGGCACAGCGCCCGGATGAAGGCGACCCGCTGCTGCTGTCCGAACGATAGCCGCCCGGCCTTCTCGTTCAGCTTATCCGCAATTCCCAATTGCTCGAATAGGCCTATAATCTCTTTCTTCTTTTTGTGTCCGGTCAGACTGTTTTTCAGGAGGACGTTTTCGAGAGCCGTCAGTTCGCCGAATATGCGCAAGTCCTGAAAAAGCACGCTCAGCGACTTCCGCCTTAGCTCTACCCACGACTCGGGGGAGTATGTCTTGATGTTCGTTTCGTCAAAGGTGATGATTCCTTGATAGTCGTCGCGGTACCCGTAGATATAGCTGCATAGCGACGATTTACCCGTGCCCGAGGCGGCTTCTATGAGGTATATCTCTCCCTTTTGCAGGCTGATGTCCTGATGCCAAATGTCAGAAGATATCGTATTGCGGTCGGCGAACGCTTCGGGAAGCGTTCGCCGTAGATGGATATTATTCATTCCTTGATTTTTAGATGTCAGCAAGTTGCTTGACGATGTCGACAATCTGTTTCAATGCGTTCGTATCTTTGTCTTTCAGACACAGCGTGGCTTGCCCCGTCGTATCCTTTGAGTAAGCGGAGAAGTAGGACAGCTTGGAAGCCAGATTGATGTAGGGCTGCACTTTTCCTCCTCCCATATTGGCGGCCATCTTAACCGCAGGCAAGTCCAGAATCGCTTCAACGTTGATGGCTACAAACGCACTGCTGCCTTTCATTTCCGCCGCATAAGGAGCCTTGTCTATGGACTCTTTCTCAACTGTTCCGAAGTTACGGTACACATTCTCGTCGTTGGTCAGGTAGAGTATGTTGTCCTTTACGCCGAAATAGATGTTGAGCAATCCCATGAGCTTGTAGGCGTATTCATTCTTGTTCAGCTCGGTGAATCCACCCTTCGGCAGGTTCAGGCTTTGTCTGTTCTGATAAAGCTTTTCGAGAGCCGCCGCGTCTTTTACTTCCGCATAGGCGACGAAAGTCGGAATATTCATCGTCACTCCGGTGAATCCCATTGTGATGTCGCCGTTAAGCGAGCAGATGAGTTCCTTAACGTTCTCATCCTTAAACATGTCAACCATTTGTTTATACTCCGTCATGCTTTTCGACATCTCTTCATATTGATGCAACATGAGGTCATACATCTTTGCGCCATCTACTGAATAGTTGAAAAGCATCAACGTGGAAGCGGGGAAATACTTGTCGAACTTATGACTCGGAGTCTTCAATGCCGCCAACTGTTCCTGCACCATCGCCTTTACCTCTTCGTTTTCCAGGTAAGGTTCAGAGGTAAAGACTATCTCTCCGTTGTTGAACGATACTCCGGCTATTAGTGTGATGTCTTCCCACGGTATGCTTTGCGGAAGGGTAATATTCAGTTGCTTCTTATACAGTTCGGGTACCGCACCCATGGATGCGAAAAACTTGATATCTCCTTTAGTCGCTTGCATCTTCTGGAAAACAGCGGCCTTTGCGATGCTGTTCTCTTCTTCTTGCTTCATCAGATTGCTTACGGACGCTTGCAGTTGCTCCATTTGTGACTCGTTCTCGCCGGAAGCGATAAGCATAGCGGAACCGTTAAATGCCAATACGCCATTTCCTATCACCGTGAAGCTATATCCGTCGGCTTCGGTGACGGGCTGCGCCACCTGTTCCTGTACGAGGGTCTCTAACGAAGCGTTCAGGGCCGATTCGTCGCATACCTGCGCTACAATAGCGGGAGTGGAGAATGCGGGAGACATGAACAGATATACGGGAACGCTGATGTCAATTCCCGATTCAGCGGGATTCTTCATGATTTTCTCCATTTGTTGGAATGCGCTCGCGCTCATCTCTTTTTTCAAGGCATCCATTACCTGCTGTTTGGTAGCCTCGTTTTCCTTGTCGTTTAGTCCTGCCTTGTCAATTAATGATTTTAAGTCTATGGCCGTTACCATAGAAGCGTCAGATGGTATTACGCTTGTGTAGTTTACTTGTTTAGAACAAGCTGCGAATAAAGCTGTCAGTACAATCAGTGCCAAGAGCTTTGAAACTGTTTTTTTTATCATAATACTAAAGTTTTAAGTATATTATTTCTTAGTTATTGATTTATCAGATTTAATGTGTGGCAAGCTACTAACGCCGCCGTCTCTGTCCGGAGGCGTGACTTGCCGAGGCTGACCGGGACAAATCCGCATTCGATGGCTTTCTTTACCTCTTCTTTACTGAAGTCTCCTTCCGGGCCAATCATCACGAGAGCGTCTTCTCCACGCTTCACCAAATCCTTTAAAGGCTGCTTTATCCCTTCGTGACAGTGGGCGATGTATTTTTTCCCTTTAAACTCTTGGGCGATGAATCGGTTGAAGTCCATCATCTCATTAAGCTTGGGTAGTCTGGCCTTGAGCGACTGTTTCATTGCGGAGATTATAATCTTCTCGACGCGCTCAGTCTTGATGGTTTTGCGCTCGGAGAAACGGCAGTTCAAGAAGCTCAGCTCGTCTATGCCTATTTCCGTAGCCTTTTCTGCTAGCCATTCGTTCCTGTCCATGTTTTTGGTTGGAGCCATCGCTATATGTATATGGCATGGCCAGAGCGGTTCTTGAAAGATGGTCTCGTTAATGGAAAACAGACAGCGTTTATTCGTGGAAAGGGTTATTTGGGCTTTATAAAAGCAACCCTTTCCGTCTGTCAGAGTGATTTCATCGCCAATACCCAATCGTAGGGTACGAACGCAATGCAAAGCCTCTTCTTCTGGCAATTCGTTACTTGTTCCTATATTTGGTGTATAAAATACGTGCATAGATTAATGCTTTGAATGTTCTGATTTTATTTGGTCGCGTATTTTGGCTGCTAACTCATAGTTCTCTTCTTTAATCGCTTTTTCCAGAACTTCTTCAAGAGTCATGGACGGTGCGTTAAATGCGGAGTCTCGTTCTTTTGTCTTTTCTCTGGGAACGTCCTTTCCTTGTGTGTCACTTTCGTTTTTTATTCGCAGGCTTTCTTGTTCCAATACCGATTCGTAAATAAGAATCGGGCATTTTGCCCGTATCGCTAAAGCGATTGCGTCGGAAGTGCGCGCGTCAATTCGTGTGATTTCATTATCTTTCTTTAAATAGATATAAGAGTAGAAAATCCCTTCTTGCGCTCTGTAAATCAATATGCGGAGTAATGTTATGCCTAATGAGGTCAGAACGGTGAAGAAAAGGTCGTGAGTTAGCGGTCGTGGAGTCGATATACCTCTTAAATAAAGGGCGGTAGCTTGTGCCTCGGCAGGTCCTATGATAATGGGTAGCTTTCGCTCTCCATTTACTTCGCCCAATAGCATGGCAAAAGCGCCTGCTTGCGCTTGGCTATTGGTAATGCTGATGATGTATAATTCTATTTTCTTGTCCATTGTCCCTTAAAATGATAAGAGGATAACAATATAATATCTACAAATATATGCAAAAACTCGGTTCGTTTTATCAAGTTTGAATGAAAAATGGATTTTTTATTTTAGAGGTCAATCGTTTTTGCGTATGATGGCGATTTTTATTTGGGAAAATCGGATGGGAATATTTACTCCTTTGAGAGGGAAACTTTTGACAGGAAGGTATATAAAAAAAGAAGGCCATCTATCCCAGACAGCCAATCTTTATTAACCTTAAATCTAATACCATGAAAAACACATTGCAAATGTATGGCGAGTTGCGTGTGTAGCAAAATAAAATCGATAAAATCTTTCTTGTATTGTACTTATTTAACTAAATCCTTCTGTATATCGATTGATGTGTTAACTGATTTAACTGTTATTCTACGTAAAGTACCAATCCCTTTAAGTATTCCCCTTCCGGATGATAGATATTGATGGGGTGGTCGGCGGGTTGAGTCAGTTGGTGCAGTATGCGTACTTTACGGCCCGACATGGCCGCAGCGGTAAACACTGTCGTGCGGAAGTTATCTTTGGTGACTACCTGAGAGCATGAGAAAGTAAATAGCAATCCTCCCGGCTTTATTTTCTCAAAAGCCTTTGCGTTAAGTTTTCTGTACCCCTGTAAGGCATTCCGCAAGGCATCTTTGTGCTTGGCGAATGCCGGCGGGTCGAGGATGATAAGGTCGTATTGGTTTCCCATGCGGTCGAGGTACTTGAACGCGTCTTCGGCGAAGGCTTCGTGCCGAGGGTCTCCGGGAAAGTTCAGCTCGACGTTCTGCTTGGTCAGTTCGATGGCTTTGGCTGAGCTGTCGACGGAGTGGACTAACTTCGCCCCTCCGCGCATGGCGTAGAATGAGAATCCGCCCGTGTAGCAGAACATGTTCAATACCGAACGGTTTCGGGCGTATCGTTCAAGGAGCGCCCGGTTTTCTCTTTGGTCTACGAAAAATCCCGTTTTCTGCCCTTTTAGCCAGTCTACATGAAACTTTAGGCCATTCTCTTGGGCGATGTTGTCATTGCTTCCTCCTTTGAGGAAACCGTTCTCGGGAAAGAGGTCGGCTTTGAAAGGAAGTGTCGTTTCCGATTTATAATAGATGTTCTCAATTTTGCCTTCCATCACTTCAGATAAAGCTTCGGCTATATTCATGCGTTCCAGATGCATTCCTGCGGAGTGCGCTTGGATAACGGCCGTTTTTGCGTAAATGTCTATAACTAGTCCGGGAAGATTGTCTCCTTCTCCGTGTACTAAGCGGTAGGTGTCGCTTGTCGGATTTGAGGCGACACCTATACACTGGCGCATTTGGTATGCGATGACCAGTCTTCGTTTCCAGAAATCGTAGTCGATAGGTTCTTGTTCGAAGGACAACACCCGCACGGCGATGCTTCCTATCTGGAAATGTCCTTCGGCTATAAATTCTTTTTGTGCGGTGTAGACTTCGACGACTTCTCCTTCTTCAGGCTCACCATCGATACGGGAAATCGCTCCCGAGAAGATCCACGGATGAAATCTTTTCAATGATTCTTCCTTTCCGGGCTTGAGGTATACTTTATACATATATTATATATTCTATTTAAATAAATCGGTGAATAGGTTATTCTTCAATCTCGTAGTCTCCGTTCCGCTTGAGCTCTTCCAATAGGTTATAGATGTTCAGGCACGCCCAAGCGTCTGTAGCGGCGTATTGTTTCTGGCTGTCGGTCAGCACGTCGGCTTCCCAGTTGGAAAGACGTTGCGATTTGGAGATTTTCTCCTTGAACAGGATGCCATAAATCTTTTGCAGGCTCTTGTCTTTAATCTCGAACTGGTTTACGTAATCCTGCAGTTCGATATAGTTACGCGGAGTAAAGGCGGCCCGTTTGCGCAACATCATGAAGTCGTCTTTCAGTGAAAGCCCGACTTTAACGACTGCCGGATTCTCTAAAAAGTCTATTAGCGGCCGTGGCAATCCTATCATGTTAAGGCGGAACAGGAAACAGCACTCTTCTGAAGAAATCTGGAGGAGGGCTACTTTATAGGTCCGTCCTTTGGTAAAGGAGGGCCGTGTCTCGCTGTCTATGCCCACGACAGATTGGGATTGCAAATAGGAGACGGCCTTTAGCGTCTCCGTCTCCGACTGTATGACGTGGATTCTTCCCGGGAAAGCCGCTTTCGGGAAATCTTGCAGTTCATCTTTGCTTATCGTTCTTTTTACTATCATTTCTTTCTTTTTCTCTCATCGTTCGCCGTCGTGACAGTGACATTCGTCGTCCGTGCAATGGCAGCCGCCCTCATGGCAATGGCAATTCTCTTCCTCGCATTCTTCCTCCTCTTCTTCGTCGTCTGTCTGATTATACTTCACGTCATGTAAGGCGCGAAGCGTATTTACTAGCTTTTGTCCCCAGAGCATTCCGAAGTTTTCTTGGCAAATGGCTAGCGCGTCATTCATCGTTTCGTTTAATCCCAGTTGGAACACGAAAATAAAGTCCTTGATGTCTTGGTAAATATCCGCTAAGTCTTCTGATATGTTTTTCTTGATGGGTTGGTCGCTATACGCCATATCAGGGACGAAAACCTCCAGATAGTCGTCTTTCTCCCCCATGAGCCCGGCCAGATTCATGCGCAGAATCTCGTAAAGCTCTTCGGTAACGTAAGTTTCGGGCAACTCGTCGCCGACGGTTTCGCATGGGGGGAGCAACGAAGCCTTCAGGTAGAGCAGAGGCAGTATCTTGAGGGCGGTGTCGACGAACTTGGCCCGTTTCATCTGCTCGGCCCGTTCGAGGAAGGCGCAAAACTCGGCGGCGACCGTTACAAATTCGATTACGTTCTTGTCAAATATCGTTTGGGTTTCTTTTTCCATCGTTTATTCGTATTTAAAACGCAAAGGTAAGAAAAAGGATTGAATCCTTCTCTTTGAATCATTATTTTGATGCTCCCGTTCTTCGTTTTAAGGGTGGATTTTCGTGACGGTTTCGTTCGTGCGACGGGGAAAGAGCGGGAGGATGAGTGCGGAGACTGTCCTTGCGGGGTATAGATGAAAAATAGACCATTCTTAAAAACGGGACATCCTGATGCCTCAGAAACGCGATAATTCCGACCGAGGTACGGTCTGGACGAAAAGAATGCGGCGTAGAGGCCTTAGCGAAATTCACGATGTCGAGAAATGTGAAGTGTGAGTGACGATTGGTCGCTATAATACGGAGATTTGTTTCTTATTGTCTTTAGAAGATTCGTTAAAGTGTGATATGGTTACTTCTGTTCGCTTCGGCATTTTTCTTCAATTAGCGATGGAAACGGGCGAAATTCTTTCCGAAAATGTCGAAAAGCCTTACTTTGCTTGTGGGGAAGCCTTGCGGCTCGCGAGCCGCAGCCCTGTTTCTCGCGAGCCGTAGCCCCGCTGCTTACGAGAAACAGGGCTTCTCTGCAGTCAAAAAAATGCGTGCGGACCGCATAAACAGGCGATTGTAGGCTTGAAAACCGCATGCTTCCGCATCTTTTTGTGTGGTTTTTCCGGCTAGAAGCCTCGTTCTTGACTGCTTCGCTTCGGCCCGAAATCTTAAAAATAGAACATTTTTCGGTCGCTTACCGCATCCGTCCGGACAGACTTGCGCAATCCTTGCGGGAGCGAAGGATGGGTCATTTATTTTCACTGCTCCCGACGCGTTTCCCTATTTTTTATTACTTTTGCGGCTTAGAGCCCGCATGGACCGGGCCCTGTATCACTAAAACTCTAACTTATAGTCATGGCAAGCAAGAAACAAACTGATAAGCAAAAGAAATCCTTCGATAAGGAGACGGAGGCCGCATCCCCGTCGTCACCCGGAAAGGTAGCGGCATTCTTCAAGAACGAGACGATGCGTTTCGTTATCGGCCTGATGTTGGTCATCTTCTCCGTCTATCTGCTGTTGGCGTTCTCCTCGTTCTTCTTTACGGGAGCGGCCGACCAGAGCATTATCGACAGCGGGAATCCTGCCGACCTCTCGGCGGTGGACAACGGGGTGAAGAACTACGCCGGGTCGAGGGGAGCGCAACTGGCCAGTTACCTGATAAACGACTGCTTCGGCATCGCGTCGTTCTTCATCCTCATCTTCTTGGCGGTGGCCGGACTGAAGCTGATGAAGGTGCGCAAGGTGCGGCTATGGAAGTGGTTCATCGGGTGCACGCTGCTGTTGGTGTGGTTCTCGGTATTTTTAGGATTCGCCTTCGTGGACTACTATCAGGACTCCTTCATCTACTGGGGGGGAATGCACGGCTACAACGTCAGCCGGTGGTTGGTCTCTCAAGTGGGCGTGCCGGGCGTGTGGCTGATTCTGTTGGCCACGGCCGTCTGCTTCCTTGTCTACGTCAGCGCGAGAACGATAGTGTGGATGCGTAATCTCTTCGCCCTGAGCTTCCTGAAGAGGGAGAAGAAGAAGGAGCAGGAGCAGGCGAAGGCGGCCGAGGACGTAACCGTTCCGCCCGTCGCTGACGAGTCGCAAGCGCCGGAGAAAGAGACGGAAGAGACCGACGAGCCGAAGCCGGGGAGCGAACTGGAATGGGTATTCGACGCGACAACGGATGAAGAGAAGCGCGAGCCGGAAGGCCCGGAGGCTGACTCGCCCGTAACCGTTCCACCCGTCGCCGACGAACCGCCAGTGCCGGAGAAGGAGACGGAAGAAGAGGTATTCACCGTAGAGCCGCCCGCCGAGGAGGAAGAATACAAGGGCCCGGAACTGGAGCCTTACAACCCCACGAAGGACTTGGAGAACTACCACTTTCCGACCCTCGACCTGATGAAGCACTTCGACAACGACTCGCCCGCCATCGACATGGAGGAGCAGAACGCCAACAAGGACCGCATCATCAATACGCTGCGCAGCTTCGGCATAGAGATTAGTACCATCAAGGCGACGGTGGGGCCCACGGTGACGCTGTACGAGATTACGCCCGAACAGGGAGTGCGCATCTCGAAAATCAGGGGACTGGAGGACGACATCGCCATGAGCCTCGCCGCCGACGGCATACGTATCATCGCGCCCATCCCGGGCAAGGGAACCATCGGCATAGAGGTGCCGAACAAGAACCCCAAGATTGTCTCCGGACAGAGCGTCATTGGGAGCAAGAAGTTTCAGGAGTCGAAGTACGATCTGCCCATCGCCCTCGGCAAGACCATCACGAACGAGGTGTTCATGGTCGACCTCTGCAAGATGCCACACGTATTGGTGGCCGGAGCCACGGGACAGGGTAAGTCGGTGGGCCTGAACGCCATCATCACCTCGCTGCTCTACAAGAAACATCCCGCCGAGCTGAAGTTCGTGCTCATCGATCCAAAGAAGGTGGAGTTCAGCATCTACTCCGTCATAGAGCACCACTTCCTCGCCGAGCTTCCCGACGGGGGCGACCCCATCATCACCGACGTGACGAAGGTGGTACAGACGCTCAACTCCGTCTGCGTGGAGATGGATACCCGGTACGACCTGCTGAAGGCGGCCCACGTGCGCAACGTCAAGGAATACAACGAGAAGTTCGTCAACCGCCGCCTCAACCCCGAGAAGGGCCACCGATTCATGCCCTACATCGTGGTTATCATCGACGAGTTCGGCGACCTGATAATGACCGCCGGCAAGGAGGTGGAGCTGCCCATCGCCCGCATCGCACAGTTGGCGCGGGCCGTGGGAATACACATGATTATCGCCACGCAGCGACCCACGACCAACATCATCACCGGTACGATTAAGGCCAACTTCCCGGCCCGAATCGCCTTCCGCGTAGCGTCGAGGGTCGACTCAAGCACCATACTCGACCGCCCCGGGGCCAACCGCCTCATCGGTCGGGGCGATATGCTCTTCCTCAAGGACGTGGACCCCGTGCGGGTGCAGTGCGCCTTTATCGACACGCCCGAGGTGGAGGAGATTACTAAGTACATCGCCCGTCAGCAGGGATACCCCACGCCGTTCTACCTGCCCGAGTACGTCAGCGACGACGGCAAGGGCGAGGCTCCCGACGTGGACATGGGCCGGCTCGACCCGCTCTTCGAGGAGGCCGCGCGGCTCATCGTCATCCATCAGCAAGGCTCTACCTCGCTCATTCAGCGCAAGTTCTCCATCGGCTACAACCGGGCGGGCCGCCTGATGGACCAGTTGGAGAAGGCCGGCATCGTGGGCCCCACGCAGGGCAGCAAGCCCCGCGACGTGCTGTGCGCCGACGAGAACGACTTGCAGATGCGGCTGAGCAACTTGCCGCTATAACCCTTTAACGCACCGATTATGAAGAGACTGTTACTTATGTTCGCTCTATGGGCGACGCTCGCTCCCCTCTCGGCGGGGGCGCAGACGAAGGAGGCCCGGGCCTTGCTCGACAAGACCGCCGAGGCCTTCCGCAAGGCCGGAGGCGTGGAGATAGCCTTCGGAATGAAAACCTACACCGACGGCAAGCCCGAGGGCGAGTCGGCCGGAGTGATTCGCCTGAAGGGGGAGAAGTTCCGCTTGGAAGTGCCCGGCAACCTGACGTGGTTCGACGGGGAGACGCAGTGGACCTACGTGGAGGAGAACGAGGAGGTGAACGTCAGCACCCCCACCGACGAGGAGCTGCGCTCCATCAACCCCTATACATTTATATATATGTACCGCGAAGGGTTCGACTGCCGCTTGGGGGAGAAGAAGGCGCAGGCCGGGCGGATAGCGCAGGAGGTCGTCCTGACCGCCACCGACCCGAAGCAGGACCTCGCCTCAGTGACCCTCTTGATAGAGGCCGGAACCTACCGCCCCCTCTCCATCCGCTTGGAGCAGCGGGGCACGAAGACCGTTAGCGAGATTACCGTGACGGCCTACCGCACGGGGCAGCGATACGCCGACAAGGACTTCACCTTCAACCCGAGCGACTATCCCGACGCCGAGGTCATCGACCTCCGGTAGCTTCGTGTCTCTTCTTTCCGGGGCTGTACTTTTTCTTTCCCTCGTCGGAAAGAAAAAGTACAAGCGTCGCAACCTCCATCAACATACGAACCATCCGGCCTAAGCGAAGAGCCGTGAAGCGTAGGGCGTTCCGTGGGCGTGAAGAGTCGCGCGCCTGTTTGAGTCCGTCAGGGCGAGTTCGCGCGGCTTAGCCCTCGGGATGTCCGGAGTAGGCTCTGAGGTTCCGCCGGCGAGCTTTCTTTTTGGTAGCTTTTTCTTTCCCTCGTCGGAAAGAAAAAGTACAATGGCCGCTCTTCGCAGTCCGTCCCCTTGACGAATCCGGAGGCTGCCCATGCTTATTCCTGCGGCAAGCGTCGCGACTTCCATCAACATGCAAACGCCCCGGCCTAAGCGAAGAGCCGTGAAGCGCAGGGCGTTCCGTGGGCGTGAAGAGTCGCGCGCCTGTCTGAGCCCTTCAGGGCGAGTTCGCGCGGCTTAGCCCTCGGGATGTCCGGAGTAGGCTCTGAGGTTCCGCCGGCGAGCTTTCTTTTTGGTAGCTTTTTCTTTCTCTCGGTGGAAAGAAAAAGTACAAGCGACGGAAAGGAAAAGTACACCCGCCGTGAAAGACGAATCCCGATGACACGCTCGGTGCCACCGGGATTCGCTTTACCTCTACGTCCGCTTTCCGGAAGCCCGCGCCACACAGCATCAGCCGCCAGATAAGCTCGCCGCTGGAGGCGTCGGGCGGCAGGGCCGAGAGCAGGAAAAGCCCGGAGGCGAAGACCGCCATGCCCGCGCCGCCCAGTATGCCGGGATGTACCCGCTCTACCAGATAGCCCGCTATGGGGGCGGCCACGAGCGTGGAGAGCGGCCACGGCGTGAGCAGCAGCCCCGTCATCACCTCGCTGCGGCCCAGCGTGTCCTGCAGGAAGAACGGCAGCGCTATCAGGGCCGACATCTGGGCGAGGAACGAGCACACCGACGTGAGCACCGAGAGGCGGAAGATGGGGATGCGGAGCAGGTCGACGGGCAGCAGGGGGTAGCGCTGCCTGAGCTGCCGCCGGACGTACCACGAGCCCGCCGCGAGCAGCACGGCGCCGGACAGGAAGAGGGTGCGCGTCCGCTCGTGGTGGGCGAACCCGTCGAGCGTGTAAATCAGCGAGCCGAAGGTCAGGGCGTTCAGCGCGGCCCCCGTCACGTCGAACTTGCGGGGGTTAAGCGTCTCCGTCCGGGGCAGGAAGCGCGCGCCGAGCAGCAGCGCCGCCGTCCCGAGCGGCACGTTGATGGCGAACAGCCAGTGCCACGAGGCCACCGACAGCACGCCGCTGGCCACCGTAGGCCCCGCCGCCGCGGAGATGGCCACCACCATCGCGTTGATGCCCATCCCCCT
>CASDXF010000021.1 GCA_949285075.1 uncultured Bacteroides sp.
TCGATAGCCTACCTCTCCCGGCAATTCAACGAGCTCGTCAGCTATGACCTCGACCGGATAAGGGATGCGGAGAAGTTGCCCATGCCCGACGAGTTCAGGGCTTCCATGCGCTCCACCACGGAGCGTTGGGACAAGGCGGTAGACTCACTGGCCCGCGCCTGCCCCGAGGCGAGGAAGGCCATCCACCTGATGGGCAACAAGGTAGCCTTGCAGAAGGGCAGAATCATGCTGACTTACCTCTACCGTAAAGGCTTGGAAAGGACTATGGACGATAAGGAAAGGGCGAAAGTCAAATCGGCGCTAAGGGACGAGGAGAACTTTGACCTCTTCAGGAAAATGCCGCTCGACGACGAGGCGGCCTTAGTAGAGTACAGGCTGAACGACATCATCGAGCCGATTGAGGACGTGGCGAATATATACGGGTACACATACCACGATTCTATGCCGGACACCATCATATACAACTATCCCGAAGTATCCTTCCCCGACTTCCTCGTGGCGGAGGGAGTCACGCTGACCGCGGAGGAAGAGACGCTACGGCAGGAGTTGGACAAGAGGGCCGGAACCTCGGACACCATCGTCGGAGGATTTAAGGACGAGAACATGCCGGAAGAGGTAAAAAGGTACACCACGGGACTGGGAACGCTGGAAAGCAAGCATCTCGAAGCGTTCGTGAAGTACATGGACAAGTACGGCTATTACATCTCCTATACGGAAGAGGGGGAAAGGCAGCTCCGGTTCAACATGGCTAAAGAGACTCTGCAAGACCAAGACTCCACAATGAGGGCGCTATACGGCTCGTCCGACCCGCTGCTTTGGCAAATCCAAAAGCTGCGGCGCGATGACTTTTATATCGGATATATGGAATCGCCGAAGTACGCCCGGCAGCTCACCGACCTGCTGATAGCCAGTCTAAGCGACCCCACCGCCCGCGAAACGGCGGAGAGCTTCTACGACAAGGCTTACCCGAAGGCGGCTCCGGGCACCTATCGCCTGCCCGAAGGGAAGGCCACCGAGGTGTTCCGCAACCTCGTCGGCAAGTACAAGGGCAAGGTGGTGTTCGTCGACTTCTGGGCCACGTGGTGCGGCCCGTGCCGCAAGGGAATCGAAAGCACGGCCGATCTGCGGCGGAAGTACAGGAACCACCCCGAGTTCCAGTTCGTCTACGTCACGGCGCAGGACGAGTCGCCCGAGAAGGATTACAACGCTTACGTGGAGAAGCACCTCAAGGGCGAGGAGTGCTACCGCGTCCCGGCCACGGACTACCACTACCTGCGCCAACTGTTCCGCTTCAACGGCATCCCCCACTACGTACTGATGGAGAAGGACGGTAGCATATCCGAGGCGGACATCAACGCCCACAACATCGGCGAGTATCTGGAGCGACGCTTCGGAAACGCCTTCGCAAACGATTAATCACTTAAAGCATATATCATCATGAGAAAGTATCTATTCATCTGCCTGTTGGCCCTGCTGACGAGCGTCGCGTCCGCTCAGGTAGTGGACAATCCCTCGTTCGAGGCGAGGGCGAGCAGCATCTACAACATTACCCGCATCGAAAGAACTCCCGAGGAAACCCGCCTCAACGTGCACGTCGTCTTCCGCCCGCACTGGTGGGTCAGCGTCAGCGGAGACGAGTGCCTGCGGGACCCGGCCACGGGCAAGGTCTATAAGCTCGTCAGAGCCGAGGGCATCGAACTAAAGAAAGAAACCTATACGCCCAACTCGGGACAACTGGACTTCACGCTCGTGTTCGAGCCGCTGCCCGACGGGGTCGAGAAGGTAGATTACTTCGGCGCACCCAATGAGCCCGCAAGCGCTATCTTCGGCCTCTCATTGACCGCCGACAAGAAGAGCGAGGACACGTTGGAAAAGGTCAGAGGCAACTGGTTCGGCCCGGACGGTGAATGGGCGTACGGGGTGTACGACTCCGTGACCGTCATGAACAACCGGATATACAGCAACCTCAGCGTCCGTAAGAAGGGAAAGCGGGTGGAGCTGACCCTAAAGGAAAAAGGCGGGAACGAAACGACACGCCTGCTGCTGACCCCGCGGAAGGACGGCGGTTGCCGGATAGAGGAGGATGGGAAAGAGGAGCGGGAATGCGTCCGCCGGAGCGAGGGCGTGAGGACGGTGAAGGCCGACGACGGCTATCAGCAGTTTTTCCGCACGGACACCGCCTGCCTGCAAGGGTACTTGGACGGATACGACCCGCGTTTTGACCTCAAAAGCGGCCTCATCTATTTAGAGAACGCGCTCACGAGAGAAGACTACCCCACCGTGGTGGAGTTCGACACGGACGGCAGCTTCCGTTGCAAGTTCGTCATCTACCATCCCGTCTGTCAGGCCTTCACGTTCCGCAACCTGTGGATTCCGTTCTACATCGAGCCGGGACAGACGCTGACCATGTACATCGACTGGGAGGAAGTGTTGCGATACGACCGCATGAGAGGCCTGCTGCCGAATATTTCAGACATAGAGTACATGGGCCCGTCGGCCTCCCTCGCCTACCTGAACCAGACGCTCGGCAACGAGTTCAGATACGACTACAACTGGATGAGCAAGCTGCGAAATGAGCAGACTCCGGCGCAGTTCAAGGAGACCGTCAAGCCGATGTTCGCCCAGTGGGAACAGGTGGCCGACTCGCTCCGCCAAGCCTACCAAGCGTCGGGCAAGGCCCAGAAGCTGATTGGAAACAGGCTATACGTACAGCAAGGCACGCTCATGTTCGACTTCCTGCTAGACAGGGATTACCTCGCGCGGACGGATACCGCTAATCAGGCGTTGAAGGCCAGAGAGGACGACTCGTACTACGACTTCCTGCGGCAGCCGTCAACTGACGACGAGACCTTGTTGGCCGACAACAACGGTGATGTTTTCATCAACCGCTTCGAGTTTATGGACCCGTTCCAAAGGATATTCACCGACGCGGAAGGAAACGCCGCAATCTACTCTTACAGAATCCCCCGAAAACCTCTCTTGTCCTTCCTGAAAGAAAAGGGAGTGAAGCTTAGCCCGGAAGCGGACTCGCTGCGGAGGATAGACGAGAAGATGGCGGGGAAAATAATGCGGCTGAGCTTGAAGGAAGCGGAGAAGCGGACGGAGATACAGAGCCAACTCAAAAAAGAGGCGGAAAGCCTAATGGCCGAATATAGGGAAACGTACTCCGAACCGGAAGCCACGGACGAGGAACAGATAGAGGCATACATGGCCGAAGAAGAGGAGACCATGCGGAGAAAGGACGAGCTTGTAGAGCGGCTGTCAGGCGTGTCCAACCCGTTTATATGGCAGGTGGCTAAGACGCGCGAGCTCAAGAGCACGCTCGACTTCAAAGAATCAAGGAAATTCGGCAAGCGATACGCGGAGTTTATCCGGAAGCGGCTCACCCATCCCGAGCTGACGGCGGAAACCGAACGCATACTCGCGAAAGCCTATCCCGCCACGGAAGCGGACAGCACCTACCGCCTGCCCGAAGGAAAGGCTACGGACATCTTCCGGGGCATCATCGACAAGTACAAGGGCAAAGTGGTGTTCGTCGACTTCTGGGCCACGACGTGCGGACCGTGTCGTTCGGGCATTGAACATACGGCCGAACTGCGGCGGAAGTACAAGAACCACCCCGAGTTCCAGTTCGTCTACATCACCAGTGAGGAGGAGTCGCCCGAGAAGGCCTACAACGAATACGTGGAGAAGCACCTCAAGGGCGAGGAATGCTACCGCATTCCGGCCACGGACTACCACTATCTGCGCCAACTGTTCCGCTTCAACGGCATCCCCCACTACGAGCTGATAGAGAAGGACGGCAGCGTCTCGAAGGAGAACATAAACACTTACGAGCTCGAACAGTACCTGAAGCGACGCTTCGGCGACGAGAATAAATAGCGCAGGTCAACGCCGTTTGCCCCGGAGCCGGACAGCGACAAACCGACCTTATTATCAGCACCTTACATACCGATTGAGAAACAGCCCTATTTCTCGCGAGCCGTAGGGCTGTCTCTCGCGAGCCGCAGGGCGAGCTGACAAACGGAGAAGGACTGGCGCCAGTCTTCCCCGCCACGGAAGCGGGAAGAACGTGCCCGGAAAGAGACTCAAAAGAGACCTGACAAAATTGCTTAAACGCAAAATGTATGACAGGCTCTAAGAAGCTGAAATCGCCCAAAGCGCACACGAAAACGGATAACGTCAAGCTAAGAAAAACTTTTTGTAGAAATTCAAAACAGCTTCTAAATAAAGAAATCCTAAAAAGTAGGCGCGAAGGCGGAAGCAAGACGATGTTTTCCGTACCTTCGCGCCGACTTAAAACCATTTATCCAAGTAGAATATGGACGATTCCAACCCGCGAACGTGTAACATCAGTATGAACTAAAGCGGACGGAAGCCCCAAAGCATCGAGGCCTCCGCTCGCGCTAAACGACAGGAGGCAATGAGATGAGAAAGTATCTTTATTGTGAAGCCGGATTTGTGGAGAAACCGCAATGGCTCCCCAACTGCTGGGTCAACGTAGTGTGCCCGGACAACAACGATTTCGATTTCCTTACCCAAACGCTGAAAGTCCCCGAGTCTTTCCTGACCGACATCGCCGACACGGACGAGCGTCCCCGTACCGACACGGAGGGAAACTGGCTGCTCACCATTCTGCGCATACCCGTACAGAACAGGTCGGCGGACAGTCTGCCGTTCAGCACCGTGCCCATCGGCATCATCACCAACGACGAGATTATCGTATCCGTATGCTATCACGACACCGACCTGCTGCCCGACTTCATCGAGCACACCCGGCGGAAAGGCATCGAGGTGCGCAACAAGCTCGACCTTATCCTGCGCATCATCTACTCGTCGGCCGTATGGTTCCTGAAGTATCTGAAGCAAATCAACCTCGACATTACCGCCGCCGAGAAAGAACTGGAGAAGAGCATACGCAACGAAGACCTCCTCCGGCTGATGCGGCTCCAGAAGACACTGGTCTACTTCAACACTTCCATCCGCGGAAACGAGGTGATGATAGAGAAGTTGCAGGCCATCTTCCAGAGCAGCGGCTACCTGAACAGGGAACTGGTAGAGGACGTCATCATCGAGCAGAAACAGGCGCTCAGCACGGTCAACATCTACAGCGACATCCTGACCGGGACGATGGACGCCTTCGCCTCCATCATCTCCAACAACGAGAACGCCATCATGAAGCGCATGACCAGTCTCTCCATCGCCCTGATGATTCCCACGCTGATAGCCAGTTTCTACGGCATGAACGTAGACATCCATCTGGAAGACACGCCCCACGCCTTCGCGCTGATTATTGTCGCCTCCGCCGCGCTCACGGCGCTGGCGTTCATCGTCTTCCGGAAAATCAAGTGGTTCTGATTCCGACCGGTTAATGTACACCAATCGCACGGCCGATGTACAACGGTCAGGGCACTGTTGTACAAGAAAAAAGAGCCCGTCACCCGCTGAACGGGGAAATCCAAACGAGAACAATAAAGCGGCCTACCGTCAAGCCCTAGCTCAGGGCTAGTAACGATAGGCCGCCACGTTTTTCCTCAATAGAGAACTATATTAAAACAGAGAATGTTTAGAGTCTTAGAGAGAAATATTTTATTATCAATAAAAGCCGTTAGATTTTCTTTCCGCCCAACGGAATGGAAATGCCCAAGAACCCGTTCACTGACTTGGAGTTCTTACCCAAGAACATGTAGTCGGTTCCGATGAACAGCGCGCCAAGCTTCACGCCAAGACCGAATGACTTGCCCGCAGACTGGAGGGCCGAGTAGCTCAACGCCAAGTTGAACCAACTCTTCGGACGATAGTTGGCCGAGAAGGTCAACTCGGTAAGCGCCTTAGGCTGCACGAAACGTGTAGTAGACAGCACGCCCACCGCCAACGTGTTGTTGAAGAAGCCATATTCAGCTCCCACCACGATGGTAGACGCCAAACGCGACTTGCGCGACTCGCTCGCGTTCTCGTCCTTGCGCAGTTCCAACATCTCATAGTCCAATACATCTCCACCCGTTACACGGTCCATATATTGATTAGCGTCATTGTTCAGGGCGTTCGCCGCATCAATTACCGAATTCGGCTTACTTACGTCAATCATGTTAGCGTAAGTGCTTCCCTGAATGTCGATGCCCGTAGAATTGGCCGTAGCCACTTGCGTAGCGCTCTTCTTCCAAGAGAGGAAACCCAAGTCGAGCACGGAAGCGGAAACCGTCAGGTTGTCCCATATCTTATAAGAAGCTCCCAAGTCGAAGCCTAATCCCCATCCGGCGATGCCTAAGTCGCCCGCTTCAAACTCGAAGTCGTCGATGTAGCGGTTGCCGTTATCACCCTCACTTTCTACAAGGTTCAGGCCCTTGAACGAGCTTTTCAGTTCCGCGCCGACAACCAAGTTCGCGTGATAGTTGTTAATCTCATTCCTCAAAGCGCCCAAATCCGCAGTTCGCAAATAGTCCTCATCCTGCAACTGAGCTATGCGGGCGTCGCTCGGCAAGTTAGCGCTCATCGCAATGTTGTTCAGCTTCAGTTCCAAGTTGCCGATACCCAACAGGGCCTTTACTCTGGCTCCTACCGTCAATCGGTCGTTGATTTGGCGGGAGAGTCCCAACCCTACTTCCGTATAAGCCTGAATGTTCAGCTGCTGTCCGCTGATGTCGTAAGCGCTGTTCCTCCAGTTGTCCTCAAGCGTTTCCATTTCGTTCAGGAAGGTGAACATGTTCCGGGTAAGGTTCGCGCCGATGTCTGTACGCAATCCGACATTGAACGACCAGAAGTTATGTCCCTTGTACCATCCGGCGGAAATGATGTCCGTGCTCAGATTGACGTTCAGCTTATTGTTGTCCTTCAACCGGCCGAGGAAATCCGGATTGGTGTAGAAAGTCCCTCCGTCGTCGATAATGTCCATGATGTCTTGGTAGCCGAAAGAAGTAGAACCGACCGTAGCGTTGAACGAGCCCAAAACCGGGAAGGTGATGTATCCCTTCGTAGGCGCCAAAGCCGGATTCAATTGCTGACGATAGTGCGTGCCTTCCATAAAATAAGAAGTCCGCAAGAACTGCGCGTTTGCATGCAGGGAGCAAACGGCCATTACAAAAAATACCCCAATTGTCCTCATCGCAGAGGAAAACAGCTTGTTCGTTGTCATGATTCTATTTGTTTATTCGTAAATCCGGGGGCAAATATAAAGCAATTACATAACAAATAAAAGCATTAGGAAACATATTTTTATCATAAAACCGCTAAAAACTTGATAAGTGTCAACAATTACGGGTATTTATTGCAAAAATATGTAGAATATCTTTCTACACCATAGGACAAAGCGGCAAGCCCGTCCTTACCCCCGAATCGGTCATCAGAAAAAGCTCCGCCACTCCGTTTGACAGGAACAAACGCACGCCCTAACGCTATGCGCACGAAGCGTCTTATTATCAACGCCTTACTATCCGTTCGAGAGACAGCCCTGTTTCTCGTGAGCCGCAGCCCTATCTCTCGCGAGCCGTAGGGCTGTCTCTCACGAGAGATAGGGCGGGCTGACAAATGGAGAAGGCCTAACGCAAATACCCGCTCACCGTGGAAGCGGAAAGACATCCTCGATAAGGACGCTCAAAATAAACCCGAACAAAAGGTACGACAGGCTCTAAAAGTCAAGGTTCAATTGTCCGTCGCCGAGCAGATTGAACGTCATCCGGTGATAAGGGGTCGTTCCCCGCTCGGCGATAGCGGCCCGGTGCTCCTTTGTCGGATAGCCTTTATTCCGGTCCCAACCGTAAAACGGATACTTTTCGTGAAGGCGATTCATATAGTCGTCCCGATAAGTCTTCGCCAAGACGGAGGCGGCGGCTATGGAAAGGTATTTCCCGTCTCCCTTCACCACCGTGGTATGGGGCGTTCCGGGATAACCGTCGAAACGGTTGCCGTCTATCAGTAAATGCTGCGGCCGCACCTTCAGTTGGTCCACCGCCCGGCGCATGGCGAGGAAGGAAGCGCGCAGAATGTTTATCCGGTCTATCTCCTCGGGAGTGACCACCCCTACGGCCCACGCCACGGCCGCCTCGCGGATAACGTCGCGAAGCTTGTATCGCTGACGCTCGGTCAGCCGCTTCGAGTCGTTCAGCGACTCATCTCTAAAGTCTTTCGGCAAGATAACGGCGGCGGCGTAGACGGCTCCCGCCAGACAGCCTCTGCCGGCTTCATCGCATCCGGCTTCTATCAGTCCCTCGTTCAAGTACGGTAACAGCATAACACTCTATTATAAACCACCGCGAAGATAAGGCTAAACCGCCGTCCGCCATCCCGCATGAGGCATAAAAAGAATGCCGGAAAGGGCTATTCCCTCTCCGGCATCCGCGTATTTCCTTCCGGTTCACTTAAAACAGGCTCCACGTAACCGTAAGTCCCGCCATTACGATGGCCACCATGCTCATGAGCTTAACCAATATATTGAGGCTCGGGCCGGACGTGTCCTTAAACGGGTCGCCCACCGTGTCGCCCACTACGGTAGCGCGGTGCACCTCGCTTCCCTTGCCGCCGAAGTTGCCTTCTTCCACATACTTCTTGGCGTTGTCCCACGCGCCTCCGGCGTTCGCCATGAAGATGGCGAGCACGAATCCGCTACTCAATCCGCCAATCAGCAGTCCCAACACTCCCGGCACGCCGAATACCAGTCCCGTCACCACGGGAGCGATGATAGCGAGCAGCGACGGAAGCACCATTTCCCGCTGAGCGCCCTTCGTAGATATCGCCACGCAGCGCTCGTAGTCCGGCTCCGCCGTCCCGGTCAGAATGCCCTTTATCTCACGGAACTGCCGGCGCACCTCGTCCACCATCTTTCCGGCCGCGCGGCCCACGGCGTTCATCGTCAGTCCGCAGAACAGGAAAGCCATCATGGAGCCGATAAACATGCCCGAAAGCACCTTCGGGTTCATCAGGTTCACGTCATAATAGTTCATGAAGTCTATGAAGGTGGCGTTAGCCACGGAGACGGAATCGCCGCCGTTGAGCGGAAGCTCGGTAGTGCCGATGCGGTTCAGCCCGATACGTATCTCCTCGATGTAGGAGGCGAGCAGGGCAAGCCCCGTAAGGGCGGCCGAGCCGATAGCGAAGCCCTTACCCGTAGCAGCGGTGGTATTGCCCAACGAGTCGAGCGCGTCGGTGCGCTTGCGTACCTCGGCTCCCAGTCCGGACATCTCGGCGTTTCCGCCCGCGTTGTCGGCTATAGGGCCGTAAGCGTCCGTAGCCAACGTGATGCCCAACGTAGAAAGCATGCCTACCGCCGCGATGCCGATGCCGTAAAGCCCCATCGCCACGTTAGAAAAGTCACCCGCCGCGGCCAACAGGTAAGAAGCGATGATGCCTATCACTACGGCGATGACGGGCACTGCCGTAGAGAGCATGCCCAAGCCGATGCCGGAGATGATGACCGTAGCCGGCCCCGTCTTGCCGCTCTCGCTCAGCTTGCGCGTCGGCCGATAGGACTGCGACGTGTAATACTCGGTAGAGCGCCCGATGACAATGCCCACCAACAAGCCCACCACAACCGCGCAGGCGATGTAAGCCCAATTGTCGAGCTTCAGCAGCCACAGGATAAGGAACGTGGCCACCACAATCAGCACGGAACTGAGGTTAGTCCCCCATGCCAACGACCCGAGCAAGTCCTTCATCGAGGCGTCTTCCTTCGTGCGTACGGAGAATATACCTATTATAGAAAGCAGGATACCCACAGCGGCTATCAGCATCGGGGCGATGACCGCCTTAAACTGCATCGCCACGTCGCCCGAATGGATAAAGGCCGCCGCACCCAACGCCGCGGTCGCCAAGATGGAACCGCAGTATGACTCGTAAAGGTCGGCTCCCATACCGGCCACGTCGCCCACGTTATCGCCCACATTATCGGCTATCGTAGCGGGATTGCGCGGATCGTCCTCGGGTATTCCGGCTTCGACTTTGCCCACCAAGTCGGCCCCCACATCGGCCGCCTTCGTATAGATACCTCCACCTACACGGGCGAAAAGCGCCTGCGTAGAGGCTCCCATGCCGAAAGTCAGCATCGTAGTGGTGATGACGCACAGCTTACTGGTCGGCGTCAACGCGTCAGCGGGCATCACCTCGTTCAGCAGCAAGTACCAGAACGAGATGTCGAGCAGGCCGAGACCCACAACCACGAGCCCCATCACCGCTCCGCTGCGGAAAGCGATTTTCAGCCCCGAGTTCAGCGAGTCGCGCGCGGCGTTAGCCGTACGCGCCGAAGCGTAAGTGGCCGTCTTCATCCCCAAGAATCCGGAAAGCCCGGAGAAGAAGCCGCCCGTCAGAAAGGCGACGGGAACCCACGCGTTCTGCACATGAAAGCCATAGGCCATGATAGAAAACATGACCACTAACCCTAAGAATACGAAACCCACAATCTTATATTGCTGTTTCAAGTAAGACATTGCCCCCTTGCGTACGGCGGCGGCAATTTTAACCATTTGAGGAGTACCCTCACTCTCTTTCATCATTTGCCTGTGGAAATAGTAGGCAAAGCAAAGAGCCAACACGGATGAGGCTGGAACCAGCCAAAAAAGAACGGTGTCCATGGACGTAATTTAATTTAAGCATTTATTAATTTGATGATGCGTTAAATGTATGTATTTATAACGACAACGGCAATTCTCCTTACCATATTTTCACATAAGCCCCCACCGCATCTCGGGTCCGATTTTCTTTTTTTAATACAGAAGAACATAAATTACGTGAGTTCGGATTAATATTAAGGGCCGGCAACGGTTATTCCGAAGCAACCGGAAGAGAAAGTCACTCTACGGAGTCGTCGAGGCGGATGCCCACTTCCTTTCTTATGTTCTCGCACTGTTCCTCGGGAAAGCCTTCGGCCTCGTATTGGAACAGCCCATTGAAACTGACGGTCAGCACGCCCGACTCCTTCACGTCGACGTAACTTCCGAATCCCGCTTTATGGTTGAATATCCAACTCGGAGACTTGCTGAATGTTCCGCCGTTTACGGGAGAGACCTTCTCCTTCACGAAGTCGGGTATAGAGTCCACCGGAGCCCTCAGGCTTCTTGTAATCTGGGCCTCCAACGAGGCCAATCCTCCCAAGAGGAACAAGCCGATAATGAGTAAACGCCTAATCATATATATCTTATTTTAAGCCAATTATGCATGACACTTTCCATCGCTTTTCTTTCATGTCTTTACGCATTTAAATTTGACAAAATTTACAGTAGAAATATCTCCCACAAAGATAGCGAAACGAGAAACAAAAAACAAACGGCTGTGACAGCCTTTTGTTGTCACGCCCAGATTAACTTATTAATAATCAAAGCTGTGACAAAGATGTGACAGGAAATATTCCCCAAAAACACCCTAAATTGTCACACCTGAGGCCTGATAATGGACAATAAGTCACAAACATGACCTACGGAAAACAGGCTCTAAAGCCTAAGAGCGTTTAAATTTCGCGTTTACCCAAGTCCATAGGGAAACAAGACGCGGGGAAGCGGCGTTTATTGGAAAGCCCTACGGCTCGCGTCAGCTCGCCCTATCTCTCACGAGCCGTAGCCCTGTTTCTCACGAGAAACAGCCCTTTCCAACAAACGGGGAAATCCAGTCCAACCGGACAAGACATGCGGCACGGCATAACCGAATGACTTTCAGCGCTTTTCCCATAGCTAAGGTCGTTTCGACCTCCTCGGCCGGAATAGAGAGAACGGCACACCCCGCATACATATCATATATACGCGCCAAGAGGAGAGGCATGGCGACGTTTCCCCGGAGAACATACAAATAAAAATAACGACGGCTTTTTTTCCGCCCCGGAATACACGGAGCTCGATAAAAATCCGTAAGTTTGCGATTAATTTATAAACACAATTAATATCTACAAACACATGAACCTAAAAAGCTTTTCAAAGAAAGCCCTTGTAGCGGCCATCTGCTGCGGGGCATTCACATGCGCGGAAGCGAAAATCACGCTTCCCTCTTTCTTTACAGACAACATGGTGCTTCAGCAGCAGACCAAGCTCAAGCTACACGGCAAGGCGACACCCAATAAAAAGGTGACGGTGCGTACCGGATGGGACGGACAGACCTTGCAGACCCAAGCGGACGAGCGGGGAGACTGGAGCGTGGAGGTAAGCACCCCGAAAGCCGGAGGCCCGTACGAAATCACCTTCTCCGACGGCAAGAAACTGACGCTGAAAAACATACTGATAGGTGAGGTATGGTTCTGCTCCGGACAGTCGAACATGGAGATGCCGGTAGAGGGATGGGGCAAGGTGAACAACTACGAGCAGGAGATAGCCAACGCCAACTACCCCTCCATCCGCCTGCTTCAGGTGAAGCACACCACGGCCTTCGCGCCGAAAGACGAGGCCGAACTGGACTTCGGATGGTCGGAGTGCTCGCCGCAGAGCATACCGGGATTCTCGTCCACGGCCTACTTCTTCGCCCGCAAGCTGTGGGAGGAGCTGAAGGTGCCCATCGGACTGGTGCATAGCTCATGGGGCGGAACGCCCGCCGAGGCGTGGACAAGCTACGACGGGCTGCGACAGGTAAACAACTACGAGGAGTACGCCGAGAAGATGATGGCCGGCACGAAGGACGAAGGCTCGTCGGCCAAAAGCTATCAACAGCTCTGGAGAGAGTGGATGAACAGCGTAGACCCCGTGGACAAGGGCATGAAGGACGGACAGCCGGCATGGGCCGACCCCGCCTTCGACGATTCGGCATGGAAGACCATGAACGTGCCGGGCTACTGGGAAGATCAGGGACTGCCCGGATTCGACGGCCTCGTATGGCTGCGCAGAAGCGTGGACATTCCGGCGAAGTACGCGGGAAAAGACTTGCAGCTCTCACTGGCGAGGATTGACGATGACGACGTGGTTTACTTCAACGGTACGGAAGTGGGCGCCACTACGGGCGTGGGCTACGACCGCAACTATACTATCCCCGGAACGCTAGTCAAGGCCGGACAGAACACGATAGCCGTGCGCGCGTTGGACACGGGCGGTGACGGCGGTATCTACGGACAGGCCGAAGCGTTGGCGATTCGCAGCGGAGAGAAGACCGTGGCGCAACTGGCGGGCGAATGGCGGTACGCCGCGGGAGCCGACGGAGGCTCGCTCCAGAAGGCCTACGTCAGCAAGCCGAAAGTGGCCCAACTCTGTCCCGCCGCACTGTACAACGCGATGGTTCAGCCCTTCATCGAGTTCCCGGTCAAGGGATTCATCTGGTATCAGGGCGAGGCTAACGAAGGACGGGCGTACGAGTACACCGACCTCTTCCAAGCCATGATAAACGACTGGCGGACGAAATGGAACAACGACAAGCTGCCGTTCTACTTCGTGCAGCTCGCCCCCTTCAGAAGCGAGGCCGAGATAGACGTGAAGGCCAACTGGCCGTACATCCGCGAGGCGCAAGCCGCGGCGTTGGCCTTAGAGAACACGGGCATGGCGGTCATCACCGACATCGGCGACAGCCGCGACATTCACCCCAAGAACAAGCAGGAGGTAGGCCGCCGGTTGGCGTTACTGGCGCTGAGAGACCTCTATAAGCCGGAGACGGTGGCCTCGGCACCCTCATACGACAGCTATCGGGTAGAGGGCAACACCATCCGCCTGCGCTTCCGCGACAACGGCGACAGCTTCCGCAAGGAGAACAACCTGAAGGGATTCGCCATCGCCGGAACCGACCATAAGTTCTACCCCGCCCAAGCGCGCATAGAGGGCGACGAGATTGTGGTCAGCTCGCCGGAGGTAGCGTGCCCCGCCGCCGTCCGCTACGGATGGGCCGACTATCCCGTATGCAACCTCTTCGGACAGTCCGGACTCCCGGTATCGCCGTTCCGCACCGACAAGTGGTAAGGCGACAGGCGAGAGCGACTATGACAAAAACAACACGGCGCGACGGGGAAGCTCCCCGCCGCGCCGTTGTCGTATATCTCCTTTCCGTTTAAAACATCCGGCGTACACGCTCTATGCCCGCCACCAGAGCGTCGACCTCCTCCTTCGTGTTATACAGGGCGAAAGAGGCCCTGACCGTGCCTTCCACGCCAAGACGCTGCATCAGCGGCTGAGCGCAATGGTGTCCCGTGCGGACGGCGATGCCCAGACGATCGAGCAGCGTGCCCAAGTCGAAATGATGGATGTTTCCTACCAAGAACGAGATGACCGCTCCCCGCTCAGCCGCCTCGCCGAACATGCGCATATCGGGAATCGCGCGCAAGCGTTCCAACGCGTAGGCCGTCAGCTCGCTCTCGTGGGCGGCAATCCGCTCCATCCCGACAGCGTTCATGTAGTCTATCGCCTTAGCCAGTCCCGTCGTGCCGATATAGTCCGGCGTTCCGGCCTCGAACTTAAAGGGCAGCTCGTTGAAGGTGGTCTTCTCGAAAGAGACGTGCTGAATCATCTCCCCTCCCCCCTGATAGGGCGGCAGGCGGTCGAGCCACTCCTCCTTGCCGTACAGCACGCCCACTCCCGTGGGCCCGTACATCTTGTGGGCGGAGAAGACGAGAAAGTCCGCATCCAACTCCTGCACGTCCACCTTCATGTGGGGAACGGACTGCGCCGCATCGACCATGAAGGGCACGTTGTGGGCGTGGGCCACCCTTACCATTTCCTTGATGGGGTTCACCGTGCCCAACACGTTGGACACCTGCGTGACGCTCACTATCTTCGTGCGCTCGGTGAAAAGCTTCTCGTACTCGTCGAGCAAAAGCTCGCCCCGGTCGTTCATCGGAATCACCTTCAGCCTAATCCCCTTCCGGGTGGCCAGTAACTGCCACGGCACGATGTTGCTGTGATGCTCCATAACGGAGACGATGACCTCGTCGCCCTCGCCCATAAACTCCTCGCCGAAACTGGAGGCAAGCAGATTGACGCTCTCCGTCGTTCCCCGGGTAAAGACAATCTCGCTCACGCCGCGTGCGTTGATGAAACGCCGCACCGCCTCGCGCGAAGCCTCGTGCAACTCCGTCGCCTGTTGGGAGAGGTAATGCACGCCACGGTGTACATTGGCGTTGACGGAATAATACTCATTGACCAGTGAATCCACTACCATGCGGGGCTTCTGGGTAGTCGCCCCGTTGTCGAGGTAGACCAACGGCTTGCCGTAGACCGTACGGCTCAATATCGGAAAGTCTTCCCGTATTTTCTGAATGTCCATCTTTTCCTTTCAGGATTTGAGTTCTGTTACTTGCATATAGCGCATCCCTGACACTTGTTCAGCTCGCCCCGGAAACGCTTCTCCACCAACAGGTGCAAGCGGTCTTTCAACGCTTCCAGACGGATGGTGTCGATAACCTCGTTGACGAAGGCGAACATCAGCAGCAGCCGGGCCTCCTTCTCGGAGATGCCGCGCGAACGCATATAGAACAAGGCGTTCTCGTCGAGCTGCCCCACCGTCGCCCCGTGCGAGCACTTCACGTCGTCCGCATAGATTTCGAGCTGAGGCTGCGTGTACATACGAGCCTCGCGGGTGACACAAAGGTTGCGGTTCGTCTGCTGCGAGTTGGTACGCTGCGCTCCCGGACGTACCAGTACCAGTCCGGAAAAAGCGCCCACCGCTTGGTCGTCGAGCACGTACTTGAAAAGCTCATTGCTCGTGCAGTCCGGCGCGACGTGCGTAATGGAAGTATTATTGTCCACGTGCTGATTCTTGTCGGCAATCGCCATGCCGCAGAGGGTTATCTCGGCCCCCCTGCCCTCCAGCGTAACCTCCGTCGTGTTCCGGGTAGTGCCGTTGTTCAGCGTGATACCGTTCAGCAGGACATTGCTTCCCGCCTCCTGCCTGACATAGAGATTGCTGAAGCGGACCGTACTCGTATGCGTCTCCTCCAGTTCGTACAAGTCAAGTGCGGCGTTCTCCCCAACAAAGGCCTCGATGACCTGCGTAGCGAGGAAGTTCACGCTATCCATCGCATGGTCGCACATCAGCAGCTTGGCCTGAGCGCCCTCCTCAAGGATAATCAGCACGCGGCGGTTGACCATGAAGTTGACGTCGGCCCTCAGTATATTCACTAGCTGTATGGGCTTCTCCACCACCGTGCGCTTCGGCACGTAAAGGATGAGTCCGTCTTGCGCGAAGGCGGTGTTGAAGGCCGTCACGCCATCCTTCGACGTGTCGGCTAACCGGGTGTAGTATTTCTTCACCAGTTCCGGCCGCTGCTCCGCTACCTCTTTCAGTCCTCCCAGAATCACCCCTTCGGGCAAATGGCTCTTGGGAAGCGCCTTGCTGTAAAAAGCGTCGTTCACCACGAAGTATAAGGCCGTGCTCATGTTGGGCACGTCGCACTTGAACACCTCGTAGGGATTGACGGGAATATCCAACCGATTCAGATTCAGCCCGAAGTCCGGTTCAAAATACTTGCCGACATCGGTATATTTATATTTCTCGGCCTTACGGTTCGGGAAGCCGAGCCGCTCAAAGTCGGCGAAAGCGGCTGCGCGGGGAGCGTTCAACGCCTCGGCGCTATGCCTGCATATCAACGCTTCCGTCTGCGAGAAAAGTTCTATGTATTGTCGTTCAGCGTTCATCACTATTCCCCTAATTCTTTCTTAATCCAGTCATATCCTCTCTCTTCCAGTTCTAAAGCGAGCTCAGGGCCGGCCGTCTTCACGATGCGTCCCTTGTAAAGCACATGCACGATGTCCGGCTTGATGTAGTCGAGCAAACGTTGATAGTGAGTAATGACGATGGTACTCGTTTCCGGAGTCTTCAGCTTGTTCACACCTTCGGCCACGATACGGAGCGCGTCGATGTCCAATCCGGAGTCCGTCTCGTCAAGAATGCTCAGTCTCGGCTCCAACATCGCCATCTGGAAAATCTCGTTCCGCTTTTTCTCTCCGCCAGAGAAGCCCTCGTTCACCGAACGGTTGGCCAACTTGTTGTCCAACTCCACGACGGCCCGCTTCTCCCGCATCAGTTTCAGGAACTCACTGGCCGTCAGCGCGGGCAATCCCTTGTACTTGCGTTGCTCATTAACCGCCGCCCGCATGAAGTTGACCATGCTCACGCCCGGAATCTCCACGGGATACTGGAAACTAAGAAAGATTCCCTCATGACTCCGGTCCTCCGGACTCATTTCCAACAGGTTCTTCCCGTAAAAGGAAACCGAACCCTTAGTCACCTCGAAAGCGGGATTGCCGACCAATACGGAGGAGAGCGTACTCTTTCCCGAGCCGTTTGGCCCCATAATCGCATGTACTTCACCCGGCTTTACCGTCAAGTTGATGCCCTTCAATATCTCTTTGCCATTAATGTTGGCATGCAAGTCTTTTATCTCTAACATGATTATCGTATATTTTGGATTCAGAATCCTGAATCGCGGCGCAAGACAGCGCCGCATTCATCGTTCTTTAATTCATAATTGATTTATCCTACACTTCCCTCTAACGACACGGCCAACAGTTTCTGCGCTTCTACCGCAAACTCCATTGGCAGCTTGTTCAAGACCTCCTTCGCGTATCCGTTCACAATCAATCCGACAGCGTCCTCCGTTGGAATGCCCCGCTGATTACAATAAAATATCTGGTCTTCGCTTATCTTGCTCGTCGTCGCCTCGTGCTCCACGACCGCCGTCTCGTTGTGAATGTCCATGTACGGGAACGTGTGCGCTCCGCACTTATCCCCTAGCAACAGCGAATCGCACTGGCTGTAATTCCGAGCGTTGTCCGCTCTCTCCGAAACCCTCACCAGTCCACGGTAAGAGTTCTCGCTATGTCCAGCGGAAATTCCCTTGCTTACAATCGTGCTCCGGGTATTCTTGCCCAGATGAATCATCTTTGTTCCCGTATCCGCCTGCTGAAAGTTATTCGTTACCGCCACGGAATAGAACTCCGCCGTAGAATTATCTCCAGACAATATGCACGAAGGATACTTCCACGTAATGGCGGAACCCGTTTCTACTTGCGTCCAAGAGAGTTTGCTGTCAATCCCCTTACAGTTACCCCGCTTAGTCACAAAGTTATAAACGCCTCCTTTTCCTTCGGCGTCTCCCGGATACCAGTTCTGCACGGTACTGTATTTCACTTCCGCACGGTCGTGCACTACAATCTCCACGATAGCGGCATGCAGTTGGTTCTCGTCCCGCATCGGAGCCGTACAGCCTTCCAGATAAGACACGTAGGAATCATCGTCCGCCACAATCAACGTACGCTCGAACTGCCCCGTATTACGGGCATTGATGCGGAAATACGTGGAAAGCTCCATTGGACACCGTACTCCTTTAGGAATATAAACGAAAGAGCCGTCGGAAAACACAGCCGAATTAAGGGCCGCAAAGAAATTGTCGCGGTACCCCACCACCGAGCCGAGGTATTTCCTGACCAAATCCGGGTGTTCCCTGACCGCCTCGCTAAACGAGCAAAAGATAATCCCCTTTTCCATCAGCGTCTCCTTGAAAGTAGTCTTCACCGAGACGGAATCCATCACAGCGTCTACCGCCATGCCGCTCAACGCCATCTGCTCCTCCAAAGGGATGCCCAATTTATTAAAGGTCTTTATCAGCTCCGGGTCCACTTCATCCATGCTCTTAGGGCCGTCCTTCTTTCGAGTCGGGTCAGCATAATAGGAAATAGCCTGATAGTCAATCTCCGGTATACGCAAGTGCGCCCACGTGGGCATCTCCAAAGTCAACCAATAGCGGTAAGCCTTGAGGCGGAAATCCAACAACCAGTCCGGCTCGTTCTTCTTGGAAGAAATCAGCCGAATAATATCCTCACTCAGCCCTCGCTCAATGATATCCGTATGCACCTCCGTAGTGAAGCCATACTTATACTTCTCCCGCGTCAGGTCCTTTACATATTTATTGGGTTCTTCTTGTTGCATCTTCATTCTTTAGTATATATTGTTGCGTTATGTCTTTAGCCGCAGGAAAGAACATTCCCGCAAACGTTTCCATCGGGTAATATAACAACGATTCTTTTTTCTTTGTTCGGCTGATTAACTTATCATCTGGGTCAAGATACTCTATCACTCCTATAAGCAAGCTTGACAATAACAAGAACTTGAGTCCTCCCAGACCTCCTCCTAACAGACGGTTCAACCATCCCAGATAAATGGCATTCAACACATTGGTCAGCAGCAAAGCGATTAAGGCGAACAATATCGGCACAGCCACCCAAATAACAATAAAAGAGATAATCTGCGCGGCTGTCATTGAATCCGTCAACGCCGGACATAACTTTTCCGCTAAAGACGCGTACAGCGCCCTTGCCGCCAACAGTCCGACTATGAAACCTAATATAGAAGCCAATTGCCGTACAAAGCCTTTAACGAAGCCTATCACTACACCTACCCCCGCCATAACAAGGATAATAACATCAATCGTCGCCACTTCCCATATATTTGAAATAGAATATCCGAAAAAACAAGGCGGTAAGGTGGCGCGTCCTATACAAACAATACCACATTACCACCTTTATCTATCTTATGCTGTAAGCGTCCGCTAACTCTGACAAGAGAATGAACACACGCAACGAGACATCTCTCGCAAACGCCGTTCATCGCCTTTACGCCTTATTATAAAGTCTGCTTCACTTCTACCTCTTCAAACGTTTCAATCACATCGTCCACCTTTATGTCATTACATCCTACCAGACTGATACCGCATTCAAAGTTTGCGCCAACCTCCTTCACGTCATCCTTAAAGCGCTTCAGGGCGTTAATATTTCCGGTAAAGATTACAATGCCGTCACGAATCAAGCGGGCCTTGTCCGTCCGCTTCACTTTTCCGGTCTTCACCATCGCTCCGGCTACGACACCGACCTTACTGATGTTGAATACCTCGCGCACTTCAATCGTCGCTGTGACTTGCTCCTTAAGTTCCGGAGCCAACATACCTTCCATCGCCGCCTTCACTTCCTCTATCGCATCGTAGATGACGGAATACTTGCGGATATCCACACCCTCTTGCTCGGCCAACTTAGCGGCCGAAGCGGAAGGCCGTACTTGGAAGCCGACGATAATCGCGTCCGAAGCGGCGGCAAGAGACACGTCAGACTCGGAAATCTGTCCAACTCCCTTATGGATGACACAGACTTGTATCCGTTCCGTAGAAAGTTTTATCAACGAATCGCTCAAAGCCTCTACCGAACCATCCACATCACCCTTAACAATGATATTCAGTTCTTGGAAGTTGCCTAAAGCGATACGGCGGCCAAGCTCATCCAACGTCAATATCTTCTGCGTACGCAACCCTTGCTCACGCGCCAACTGCTCACGCTTACTTGTAATCTCTCGGGCCTCCTGTTCCGTTGCCACCACGTGGAAAGTGTCTCCGGCGGCAGGTGCTCCATTCAATCCCAAAACCAATGCGGGCTCAGCAGGGCCGGCCGACTTGATGCGTTGGTTACGCTCGTTGAACATCGCTTTCACACGGCCATAATTGGTCCCGGCCAATATGATATCACCCACTTTCAGCGTACCGTTAGAGACCAATACCGTAGCCACATAACCTCTTCCCTTGTCCAACGACGACTCGATGATGGAGCCCGTGGCGTTACGGTTCGGATTCGCTTTCAAGTCAAGCATTTCCGCCTCTAACAGGACTTTCTCCAACAAGTCCTCCACACCGATTCCCTTTTTAGCCGAGATATCTTGCGACTGATACTTACCTCCCCATTCTTCCACGAGGAAATTCATATTAGCCAACTCTTCCTTTATCTTATCGGGATTAGCGTTCGGCTTATCTATCTTGTTGATGGCAAACACAATAGGAACTCCCGCCGCCATCGCGTGATTGATGGCTTCCTTTGTTTGCGGCATCACGTTGTCGTCGGCCGCCACTATAATGATGGCGATATCCGTCACCTTCGCTCCACGGGCACGCATGGCCGTAAAAGCCTCGTGTCCCGGCGTGTCCAAGAAGGTAATGCGCCGCCCGTCTTCCAGTTTCACGTTATACGCTCCTATATGCTGCGTAATACCACCGGCCTCTCCCGCTATAACATTCGCCTTGCGGATATAGTCGAGCAACGAAGTCTTACCGTGGTCAACATGTCCCATCACCGTCACGATAGGCGCGCGGGGCAACAGATCTTTCGGGTCATCCTCTTCCTCTACAATGGCCTGAGCCACCTCTGCGCTAACGTATTCGGTCTTAAAGCCAAACTCTTCCGCCACCAGATTAATCGTCTCCGCATCCAAGCGTTGGTTAATGGATACCATAATACCAATGCTCATGCACGTAGCGATGACCTGATTCACGGAGATATTCATCATGGCGGCCAATTCATTAGCCGTAACGAACTCGGTCAGCTTCAGAGTCTTGCTTTCCTCCATTTCCTGATTCTCCTGCTCCTGCATACGGGAAGAGGCCAACTCGCGCTTCTCCTTACGGTACTTGGCGGCCTTGTTCTTCCCCTTAGTGGTCAGGCGGGCCAACGTCTCCTTCACTTGCTTAGCCACGTCCTCTTCGCTTACCTCCTGCTTGATAATCGGCTTCTTAAAGCGTTCCTTATTCTTCTTTTTCTCGCCTTGAGGAGCGCCCGGCTTATTTCCTCCCGGCACGACCGGCTTAGCCTTGCCGAATCCGGAGGTCGCCACATCGTTGACGTCGACTTTCTCCTTATTGATTCTATTTCTCTTCTTCTTGCCACCCACGGGCTCAACGCCGGGTTTCGCCGCCGTCTTGCCATCGTCCTTGCGGATTTCTTTCATTATGGCCTCTTTCATCTGACGCTTCTGGTCCTGACGGATTTTCTCCTTCTCTTCCCGCTCGCGGCGTCTCTCCTCCTTCGACTTCTTCTTGGGTCTCGTCGACTGATTCAGCGCGGCAAGGTCTATTTGGCCGAGCACGTTCAGCTTCACGCCCAGTTCGGGTTGACGAATCTTGAAGATTTCCTCTTCCGGCTTAGCCTTCTCCTCGGCCTGCGGCTGCGCGGCGTTCTCCGCCTCTTCCTTCTTTTCTTCCGCTTTAGCCTCCGGCGCAGCAGCTACCGGCTCCTTCTTCTCTTCAACCTGCGGCTGCTCCACCCGTTCCGACTTGGCCTCGACCACAGTTTCCTGAACAGCCTCAACCGCCTTGACGGGAGCTTCCTCCACCGCCGGCTGTTCCACCTTCTTTTCCGGCTGCTCCACGGCTTCCGCCGCTGCCGGCTTTATCTCTTCCTTATTTATCGTAGGTTCTTTCTTTTCCTGTTCCCTTACCGTTTTCTTGCCGCTAAACTTGTTCAAATCTATTTTACCGACCGGCTTGAACTTCGGACGCACATCATCGGGTATAACTGTCTTTATCACATTCTCCTCTTTCGCTTTCTCCTGCTTGTCAAAGCCGTCAATAGAAACCGACACCTTGCTACGGTCTTTGTGCTGACGCTCCTGAATGAAACGTTCCGATTCCTTTTTAAGGTTCTTGTCCGTACTAAACTCCTTTACGAGCATGGCATACTGCTCCTCGCTAATCTTCGTGTTGGGGTTAGCCTCAACGGTGTACCCCTTCTTTTGCAGGAACTCAACTACCGTCGCGATTCCTACATTCAAATCTCTTGTTACTTTATTTAACCTTATCGTCATACTTTAAATTTATGAATAAATGGAGAATGATAAAACGGACATACGGAAACGTCAGCAAACAACGCCAAGCTTATCCTCAAGCGTCTTTCCCGTCTTGGTTCCGGACGCTATCGCCTTCTTCCGCGCCGTCACTGTTACCGTCTACAGGTTCATCAACCGATTCCCCGCAATCCGCACTTTCCTCATTGTCCGCGGCGTCGTTATCGTCCGCGGCGTCATTCTCCTCATAGTAGTTTTCGTCTTCTTCAAACTCTGCTTTCAATACGCGTATCACATCGTCTATCGTCTCCTCTTCCAAATCCGTCTTTTCAATCAACATGTCGCGAGGCGCGTTCAGTACAGACTTCGCCGTATCGATTCCAATAGCCTTTATCGCGTCTATCACCCATCCGTCAATTTCGTCCCTGAACTCATCAAGGTAGATATCCTCATCGACTGAACTGTCGTCCACGTCACGGAACACGTCAATCGTATATTCCGTCAGCATGCAAGCCAACTTGATATTCATTCCGCCTTTACCGATAGCCAGCGAAACCTCCTCCGGCTTCAGGAACACGTCCGCCCTTTTCTCCTCCTCGTTCAGACGGATAGAAGAAATCTTCGCGGGGCTCAAGGCGCGCTGTATAAACAGCGAGGTATTCGAGGTATAGTTGATGACATCGATATTCTCATTACGAAGCTCGCGCACGATGCCGTGAATGCGGCTGCCTTTCACTCCGACACAAGCGCCCACGGGGTCGATACGGTCGTCGTACGACTCTACCGCTATCTTGGCCCGTTCGCCGGGTATCCGGGCGATGCGCTTGATGGTTATCAGGCCGTCATTGATTTCCGGCACTTCCATCTCAAACAGGCGCTGCAGGAAAACGGGTGATGTACGCGACAGGATAATCTTCGGATTGTTGTTCTTATTGTCCACTCTGGCCACTACCGCGCGGACGGTCTCTCCCTTCCGGTAGAAGTCGCTCGGTATCTGTTCCGTCTTAGGGAGCAAAAGCTCGTTGCCCTCGTCGTCCAGCAGCAGCATTTCCTTTTTCCATATCTGGTAGACTTCCGCATTGATTATCGTACCGACCTTGTCTATGTACTTATTATATAATGTGTCCTTTTCGAGTTCCAGAATCTTGGAAGCCAAAGTCTGGCGCAGATTCAGAATCGCTCTCCGGCCAAACTTGGAGAAAATCACCTCGTCGGTCACCTCTTCGCCCACTTCGTAAGAAGCGTCTATCTGCCTCGCCTCGCTGAGCGGAATCTGCATGTTAGGATTCGTCAAGTCCTCGTCGGCCACCACCTCACGGTTACGCCATATCTCGAAGTCTCCCTTATCCGGGTTCACGATGACGTCATAGTTCTCGTCTGTCCCGAACATTTTCGCGATTACACTACGGAACGATTCTTCCAGCACGCTAACCATAGTGGTTCTATCTATATTCTTCAGCTCCTTAAATTCCGCGAAGGTATCAACCAAGCTAATCGTTTCTTCTTTTTTGGCCATAACTCTATTTGAAGTTAATTAAGTATTTAGTGTATTTTATTTGATCGTAAGTGAATGTCTCGTCCTCATCAACCATTTTCGGTCGCTTCGCTCCTTCGGGCTTTACCTTTTTCCGCGTGGTCAACGTAAATCCCCGCTCGTCCGCCTCCTTCAGCACTCCCGAAAGCTTGCGCCCGTCGTTCGTCATTACTTCCACTTCCTGCCCCACATGGATATAATACTGCTGCAACACCTTAAAGGGCTGACCGATACCAGCCGAGCCTACCTCCAGTTCATAGTCTTCTTCCTCACGGCTCAGCCTCGACTCTATGTAACGGCTCAGCTCCACACAGTCTTCTATCCACACGCCTTCTGCGTGGTCTATCTCGACCACGATTTTATCGTCAGGACTCACGGTTACCTCTACCAGAAAATAGTCTTTTCCTTCCAGCCACTCGTCAACAATCTGACAAACAGTTTTCTTTTCTATCATTTACTAGCTATTAAGAATAAAAAAGAGGAGCTTAATCGCCCCTCCACTTGTCATCCGTTTCGGTGGCAAAGATACAAATAATATAGTCGACTACAAAACATTAAAGAAAAAAAGTACGAATTAACAGTTTCGCCGACACGCTCGCCGACGGCGAAACGGGCCGTCGGCGAAGCCGGGTTCGCCACAAAGCGCGGTCCGGGAGTCAGAAATCCAACCGGAAGTTCTTCAGTTCCAACCGCAAAGCCGACGCCCGCTTGTCGGTCAGCCGGTTCAGCAGCTCCCAGAAGCGCTCTCCGTGGTTCATTTCACGGGTGTGACAAAGTTCGTGCAGAAGCACGTAATCTATCAGGCGCGAGGGAAGCAGCAGCAGATAGAAGGACAGGTTGATGTCCTTGCGGGCCGAACAGCTCCCCCAACGCCCGCGGCTAGAGTTAATCTTCACGCTACGGTAAGGCAGCCCGCAACGCTCGGACAAGCGCTTCAGGCGGGCGGGAAGAATGAGCTTGGCGTTCCGCCTCAAGGCTTCGCCCACCACCTTGCGCAGCCACTCCTGCACCCGCCCGTCCGTGAAGTCGGTTCCCGAGGGACAGACAATCCGCACGAATCCCGGACGGGAGGTGGCGAGGAAGCGCTCCGTCTCTCCCTCTACCAACGAGAGCTTAAAGCAGTCCGCGTCGATGCTGAAGTTCAGGTCTATCGGGGGCAGGACGGCTTTACGGCGAGCCTCCCGCAGCTTGTCGCGCAGCTTGTCCACGGCGCGGCGCAACTCCTCCGCCGCCGTGCCGGGCGGAACGGAGACGTAAAGGGCGTCCGCCTTCGCGCGAAACACCAAGCGACGGGCGCGGGCGTTGACCCGCACCACTATCCGCCCCAGTTCCTTATCTTCCATTACCGTGTCCATCGCCAAATGATATAACCTCCGGAAGCGGAAGGGTCACTTCCGTCCGAAGTCGGCGGGAATCTCGCCCCACTCCTTCGTCTCCCACTTCAGCACGCGGGTGGAGTAGGCGTTTTCCCTGAGCCACTTTTCCGCCCGGCCTATGAGCTGAAACAGCGCCTCGGTCTCCGCCGTGCGGGGTAGCTTTGTCTTGCAGGTCTTCTGCCTCACCCAACTCATGGCGTTCACGCTGTCGCTGTAGATGGGCATGTCGAACCCGTTCCGCTTCAGCAGGGCCAAGCCGTGAACAATGGCGAGAAACTCGCCGATATTGTTGGTTCCCTTCACCGGTCCGAAGCGGAACACTTCCTGTCCGCTGCCCACATGCACGCCCCGGTACTCCATAGGGCCGGGATTGCCGCTGCACGCGGCGTCTACGGCAAGGCTGTTGGGTATCACCGCGGAGGGCAGGGCGTCCGGACTCGCCTTCCGCTCCTTAACCTTCTTAGCCGCCCCGCCGAGATAGTGATAGGGGGAAGAGGCGAAAGCGCGCTCCGCCTCCTCACGGGTGTCGAACGACCTGTACTTCGCCCCCTGATACCCTTTCGTCTGAAGCTGACAGTCTGTCCACGAGGTATAAATCCCGGGATTGACGCCCTCCCACACGACATAGAATTTCCGCTTGCCCATAACCGGTAGTATTTTAGCTGTCAAACCATTGCATCTGCGAAGGCGGCCGCTCGGCCGCGATTCCGCCAAGCCGCGAAGGTACAAATATATTTTCAGGGCCGAACAAGGCGTCCGAGATTCTTGTTATACGCTTAGTGATTTAAAAGAAAGGAAACGATTATGGAAAGAAACTTTAGCGAAGCCCTGAAACACCGCAGGTCTTATTACGCGATAACCAACCAGTCGCCCATCACGGACGAAGAGATTACACGCATCGTCAACACCGCGATAACGCACGTGCCGTCCGCATTCAACTCGCAGTCCACCCGAATCGTACTGCTGCTAGGCAAGCACCACCGCAGGCTCTGGAACATCGTGAAAGAGACGCTGAGAAAACTCGTGCCGCCAGAGGCGTTCGGCAAGACGGAGGAGAAGATAGCGCGCGCTTTCGCGGGCGGATACGGCACGGCGCTCTTCTTTGAGGACGACTCCGTGGTGGAGGGGTTGCAGAAGGCCTTCCCCGCCTATAAGGAGAACTTTCCGGGATGGTCGGCGCAGACCTCGGCCATGCATCAGCTCGCCGTATGGACCATGCTTGAGGACGCGGGGCTAGGCGCGTCTCTGCAACACTATAACCCGCTGATAGACGACGAGGTGCGCCGGGAATGGAAACTGCCCGAACATTGGAAACTCGTCGCGGAGATGCCCTTCGGCCTCCCGTCGGAGGAACCCGGGAAGAAGGAGTTTCAGCCGCTAGAGGAGCGGGTCAGGGTATTCCGTTAGGCGAGCCGGAAAGGAGAGGAAAGCTCCGGACGGCGCAAGGACGTAACGCATTAATTCTCAGAGGACTATCTTCCGCCTGAGAAACAGCCCTACGGCTCGTGAGCCGCAGGGCTGTTTCTCGTGAGCCTCTGCCCTGCCTCTCAGGAGCCGTAGGGCTTTTCCTCAAGCGGATTAAGGGCCGGAAGCGAAAGCGGCTCAAAACTCATCCCAAATCATCGCACGATAAATTCAAAACAGCTCCCTAAAGTTTAGGAAACTTCCACGGCTTGCGGTAGTCCGGCCTGATAAACTCGTCGGCCCTCCGATTACGGAAGGTTTTCCGCTCGTCGTCATAGGTCAGCGTCTCGCCGAGGCGGGCGGAGATATTGCCCAGATGGGCGTACTTGGCGCAAAGGCTCCCGTTGAGCAGCGTGCAGGCGGTTTCGGTATTCCGGCTCTTGACGCACTCCACAAAGCGGTCGACGTGCTTCTTGTGGTCGCCGTAGTCGGGAGCTCCCTTCACGGGCTCCATGCGGTTGCCTATCGGGAAGACCTCCCACCCCTCACGGTTGGCGAAGAGCGAGCCGTTCTCTCCCTTGAATTCCACGCCGTAGTTCTTTCCGTAAGGGCCGGTCTCGGTGCAGGCCGCGTGGCTCCACTCTATCAGGAAGTCCGGGAACTTATACGTCACCGTCTGCGTGTCGAACGTCTCCGCCGCATTCTCCCGGGCGGCCATCCGCCCTCCAAGCGCGCATACCGACTGTGGCATGGCGGTGACGTTCATGCCCCACAAGGCCATGTCTATCAGGTGAACGCCCCAGTCGGTCAGCAGTCCGCCGCCGTAGTCCCAGAACATGCGCCACGAGCCGTGGAAACGCTTCTCGTTGAAGGGCCGCAAGGGAGCCGGCCCCAACCACAAGTCGTAATCCACTCCCTGCGGAACCGCCGTGTCCGGAACGGGCGCTCCCAATACGGCGTAGCGGAAGTTCCCCCAGACGTTGACCTTCGAAATCTTGCCTAGCCGTCCGCTGTCTACGTAGGCTTTCATCTCGTGCCAGTGACTCCCGCTGCGCTGCTGCTGTCCCACCTGAGCCACGCGCCCGTATCTGCGGGCGGCCTCTACCATCGCATCGCATTCGGCGATGGAATTCGCCAACGGCTTCTCCACGTACACGTCCTTGCCCGCGGCGAAAGCGTCTACCGCCTGCAAGCAGTGCCAGTGGTCGGGAGTGGCGATAATCACCGCGTCAATCTCCTTCCTCTCCAACAGCCGGCGATAATCGGTAAACCGCTCCGGACGCTTGCCTTTCATCTCCTCCACCTTGCGGGCGGTATCCTCCAGCACGTTCAGGTCCACGTCGCAAATCGCCGCACAATTCACGTCCGGACGCCTCAAGAAATCGAAAAGGTTGGCCCATCCCATTCCGCGGCATCCTATCAAAGCCACATTTACACAATCGGAAGCGCTCGCCACCCTCCCCTCTTCAGCCAAGAGCGAAGGAGCCAACAATCCGGCGCCGACCAATAAGGCCGACTTCTTTAAAAAGTCTCTACGGTCTGTCATCTCTATCTATCTTTTAAGTTTAACGAATACGTCCTCTGCGCGCGGCAGCGTCCGCCGCCGAAATAAAAAGGGCCGCCGCATCACGCGGTAGCCCATTTATTTAGTTAGTTGTATAAAACTTGAGAGAATTGAAACTTCACAGCTTCACATCGTTTTAGATTAAGCACACTAACTATATCTATGTTTAAAGCAAATGAAAATGTCACTTTTTCAATACCTCAGGCCTCTTGACCTTCGATAAGCTGTCGGCCAACGCCCGTTCCGCCTGCGCGTCGTCGGAAATGGCTACGGAAGGTACGGTGACCTGCTTGCCTATCGTATCAGCCGCCAATATGCCGCTCTCGTTCACGGTAAACGAGCGTTGGGCTACATTGCCCAACATCAAGACCACCGCGATAACGGCCACCGCCTTGAATAAGGGCATAAAGCGCCCCACTATCGTAAGCCGCTTAGCCTTCACCACGGGAGCTTCCACCCGAGAGAGAACGCGATTGTCAAAGTCCTCTCCCAGTCCGGCCTCCCGCTGCGCCCACTGATAGGTGAACAGGTCCTTATATCGGAGCAGATGAGGCGGAACTTCTCCCTTTACGAAGAAGTCGCGCAAGCGGGCCTCCTCTTCCAACGAAGTCTCGCATCGCCAATACCGCTCTAAAAGCCGTTCTATATCTTTATAATCCATATCCGTCTATCTCCAAATATTTTTGTTTTACCTTTTGCCTTGCCCTGAAGAGGTTCACCTTCACTTGCTCTTCCGTCAGGTTCAACACTGCGGCGATTTTCTTGTAGCTCTCGCCCTCGATGTCTCTCAGTTGCATGATAAGGCGCTGTTTCTCCGGAAGCTCATTCACGAGCCTGTTGATTAGACTCATTCTTTCCTCGCTCACTAACCGGTCATGCGGTCCGTCCGCATCCGGTCTCTCCTCCAGTTCCGGAGTCAGTTCCACGTTTCTCGTCTCCATCCGCTGCGCCCGGTCTATCGCCAAGTTCTTCGCCACAATCAGGCAGTAGGCCTCGACGGATTCGAGTTGGGACCATTCGTCCCGCTTGTTCCACACTCTTATCATCGTATCCTGAACGACATCTTCCGCCTCCGCCCTATCCAACGTGATTCTGAGCGCCAACCGGAAAAGCTTATCCTTCAGGGGCAGAATATCGTTTCGGAAACTGATTTCTCGCATTTCTATTATTAATGACGAACGGGGAGGCGAAAAGTTACACACCTCCCCTACTTTTTTTTGAATTATTTTTTCTAACCGACAGCCGTCACCCTTTCATTCGCCTTCTTCTATGATAGAAAGCACGTAGTTTACCCACTGGTCTTCGGGAACACTATCGTCAATATAGAAATCGGGCTGAATCCCTATACCGTCTATACCATAGCCCTCCGCCTTGTTCTGGGTCACGGTGAGCGTTAGCGTCAAGGAATACTTTCCATCGGGAGAGTTATAAGATATGCAATTGGAGAAGTCGAAAGCGCCCAATGTCGGTTGCCCGAAGATTTTAGTCTTATAGCTTTGCTTGGCCATATAGAGCAAGGCCTCATCCGCGCTTCCGTTTACCCGGTTACAGATGATGGCCACCCGCTTTGGATTGGGTGACGAGGGCATATCGCCTGCCGCAGAAAACGGAGCGCCTCCCTCCGTATAGCCACCGACATATTTCTTCATGCCCTCCACAACACTACGCCAATTTGGGTCGCTTTCGCAAAGAGCGATATTCTGTTCCGAAGCCCTGAACATCAAAACGGGCCGACGTATGGTCTGCGTATAGTAATAAGGAATCAAGCCGTAATGAGAATAGTCTCCACCTCCTGTCCCGTACCTGATATCGACGATTAGATTAGCCGTGCCGCGCAACGCCTTATCGTACTTCGCCAACAACTGGTCTATCGCCGGCTTCTGCTGCGGCACAAAGGAGGGAATACGCAGGTAAAGCGTATTCCGGGTAAGCGTCTCCATGAAAGGCCCATCGGTCGTTATCGCCCGTAAGAACCTATCTTCTTCCTCCGTACGCTGCTCTACCGGAAACAACTTATGCGCCCACAACTTCCAAGAGTCACTTTTTAGCGAAAACAAGGTCTTTGAATGTGGCATCCACTCTCCCGTATAGCGGGAAGAACCTTCCACGTAATCGTACTTTCCGTCCTTCCGCTCGGTCAGCTTTCCCACCTTCTGCATGGGGAACGAAGTCAGGCTATCGCCCCGAATCGTAAAGACATCGAAACCTTTGTCCGAACGGACGATTCCGACAGAGTCGCCGAACAACATCCAAACGCCTTCCAAAGGCGACCTACCCTCTCCCTTATTTAGATAGTCTAAGAAGGTCTCCTCCGTCCAGTCTACCCGCTTGGCGGACTCATGCTCCGCACGGATTTTACGCTTTTCTTCCTCCGACAACGAAAGGTTATTCCTACGAAAGCCGATATGCTGTCCACGGAATGTATGCAGCCATTGATTAATGACACGGACGCACTCTTCATCGGAAGTAGAGGCGGCTACCTTCTTCCGGTAGTCCGCTACACGGCGGTCGAACTCGTCACGCCCAATCTCTTCCAAATAATACTTGAAACCCGCGTCGTTATCCTCGAACGTCTTAGCCACCCAGTCGAACAGCTGAACACGCTCCTTCTTCTCCTTTGAAGTCTCTACGGACATGGAGCAGGAAAGAACGAACAGCGCAAGGAGAAACGCGAGCCTTATACCTATACGCTTCATGCTAAACCCTCCCGTACTATTCTCGTGCCGTCCGCCGTTCCGATAGCCGAAGCTAAGGTTATCACCACCTCGGAAACGCCCGCGTCAATCGCCTGAAAAGCGTTCTCCAACTTGGGTATCATGCCGCCCTGAATCACACCCTCGACCACGTAACGCTCGAAGTCGGAGCGGGTGATTTGAGGTATCACGCTGTCGTCGTCGCTCTCGTCGCGCAGCACGCCGCGCTTCTCGAAGCAGTAGACCAGCGTCACGTCGAACAGGGCGGAGAGGGCCTTAGCGGTCTCCCCGGCGATGGTGTCGGCGTTCGTGTTCAGCATATTGCCCTTGCCGTCGTGGGTCAGCGGAGCCATGACGGGCACCACGCCCTTGTGGATAAGCTCGGACAGCAACGAGGCGTCCACCTTCTCCACGTCACCCACAAAGCCGTAGTCGACCTCCTTCACGGGACGCTTCACCGAGCGAATCACGTTCATGTCCGCCCCGGTCAGCCCCAAAGCGTTCACGCCACGGGCTTGCAGGCCCGCCACGACGTTCTTGTTCACCAGACCGCCGTAGACCATCGTCACGACCTTCAGCGTCTCCGCGTCGGTTATCCGCCGTCCGTTCACCATCCTGCTCTCGATGCCTAGCTGAGAGGCTATCTTCGTGGCCGAGCGTCCTCCGCCATGAACCAGTACCTTATTCCCCTTGATGGCCGCGAAGTCGTCCAACAAGCGGCGGAGGGTAGCCTCTTCCTCTACAATCTTCCCTCCTACCTTGATTACCGTAAGTTTCTCTTTCATTGCATCTATAGCCCCTCCGACTCCCCCATAAGGGGGAGAGGAGGATTGTGGCATTTCGTTTGTTGTTTCTATTTCTCTTATATGTTATATGTTCTCTATATGATAAAGCACCCTTCTCCCCCCTTATGGGGGAACCGGAGGGGGTTACTCCAAATAAGTATATCCGTACAGCCCCGAGCGGTAGTTGGACAAGAACTCCTTGCCCTCCTCCAACGAGATTTTTCCTTCCTTCACCGACTTCGTGACCCAAGTCTCCAGTGTGCGCACCAGTTTCTTCGGGTTATACTGCACGTAGTCGAGCACCTCGGCCACCGTTTCGCCGTCTATTACCTGCTCAATGGTGTATCCCTTGTCGCTCACGGAGACGTGCACCGCGTTCGTGTCGCCGAAGAGGTTGTGCATGTCGCCCAATATCTCCTGATAGGCCCCCACCAAGAAGACCGCCACGTAGTAAGGTTCCGACTTCTTCAGGCTGTGCACCGGAAGGCAATGAGAGACGTTCCGGGTAGAGATGAAGTTAGCGATTTTCCCGTCCGAGTCGCAGGTAATGTCTTGGAAGGTAGCCGAGCGGTCGGGCTTCTCGTCCAACCGTTGGATAGGCATAATGGGGAATATCTGGTCTATCGCCCACGAGTCCGGAAGCGACTGGAAGAGCGAGAAGTTGCAGAAATACTTATCGGCCAACAGCTTGGACAGTCCCCTGAATTCTTCGGGCACGTGCTTCAGCCCCTCGGCTATCTGATGGATTTCCCGCGTGATGGACCAGTAGAGCCGCTCTATCTGCGCGCGGGTTTTCAGGTCCACGATGCCGTGGCTGAAGAGGTCGAGCCCTTCTTCCCTGATTTGCTGCGCGTCGTGCCACGCCTCAAGCATCTTGTTCTGGTTCAGCGTATCCCAGATGTTGTAAAGCTCCTGCACCAGCTCGTGCGCGTCGGGAGCGATTTCCTCGTCGTCGTCCCACTCGGGCAGCGTGGCCGTTTCGAGCACCTCGAAGATAAGCACGGAGTGGTGGGCGGTCAAGGCCCTTCCGCTCTCGGTGATGATGTTCGGGTGAGGAATGCCGTTCTTGTCACTGGTGTCCACGAAGGTGGAGATGGCGTCGTTGACGTACTCCTGAATGGAGTAGTTGACGCTTCCTCCGCTGTCGGACGAGCGGGTCCCGTCGTAGTCCACGCCCAGTCCGCCGCCAATGTCGACGAACTCCACCTCGAAACCCATGGCGTGAAGCTGCGCGTAGAACTGCGAGGCCTCGCGCAACGCGGTCTTGATGCGGCGTATCTTCGTTATCTGGCTACCGATGTGGAAGTGAATCAGTTTCAGGCAGTCTTTCAGGCCCTTGCTCTCCATAAAGTCGAGCGCTTCGAGCAACTCGCTCGACGTGAGGCCGAACTTACTGGCGTCTCCGCCGGACTCCTCCCACTTTCCGCTGCCCGAGGAGGCCAGCTTGATGCGGATGCCTATGTTGGGGCGCACGTCAAGCCGCTTGGCCATGCGCGCGATGAGCTTCAGCTCGTTCATCTTCTCCACGACAATGAAGATTCGCTTGCCCATCTTCTGGGCGAGCAGCGCCAGTTCGATGTAGCTCTCGTCCTTGTAGCCGTTGCAGACTATCAGCGAATCGTTGTCCGTATTGACGGCGATTACCGCGTGCAGCTCCGGCTTTGAGCCGGCCTCCAGTCCGAGGTTGAACTTCTTGCCGTGGCTGATGATTTCCTCCACCACGGGCCTTACCTGATTCACCTTGATGGGATAGATGATGAAGTTCTGGGCCTTGTAGCCATACTCCTCGGCCGCCTGCCTGAAGCAGGAGGACATTTTTTCAATCCGGTTGTCCAGAATGTCCGGGAAGCGCACCAGCATGGGCGCGGTCACGTCCCGCAGCTGCAACTCGTCAACCAACTCTTTCAAATCGACGGCGACCCCGTCTTTCCGTGGTGTAACAACGACGTGGCCCTTGTCGTTGATACTAAAGTACGAGGTTCCCCATCCCGTGATGTTATAGAGCTCCTCCGAATCTTCAATACGCCACTTTCTCATTTTTCTGCCATTCAGTATTTTTAGTAAACAATCAGGAGGCAAAAATACGGATTAATCTACAAGTAGCCAATCGGAAGAGGCTTTGTTTTCAAAAAAGTCGGCCCGAAGCCTCGCCTTATTGTCATCGCCGTGACAAAACGGGGCGCGAGGAAGGCGAGCCCGCGCCTTCACCATGCGCCGGCGGACGGCGCTCGCGTCAAATGAACCGGCTCGACTCCCGGACGATAATCTCGCCGGTCAGGTTGACGGTGACGGCGATGGCCTCCGGAGTCCGCACGCGCCGGAGCATCAGCTCGATGCTGATGTCGGCTATCTCCTCGCAAGGCTGCCTGAGGGAAGTCAGGGCCCGCTTCAGGTGCATGGAATACTTCATGTTGTCGAAGGCGGCTATCACCACGTCCGTCGACACGCCGACGCCCTCGTCCGTCAGGGTGTACATCAGGGCCGCCGCCGTGGAGTCGTTGGCGCAGACGATGCCCGTCTTGTAGGGCACGATAGGCATCCGCCTGACGAAGCCGGGGTCTTCCGGATTGCCGCAGAACACGTGCGAGGTGTCGAAAGCGAGCCCGCTCTCCTGCACGGTGTGCCTCACTCCGGCCAGACGCAGGTCGACGGAGTAGGCCGAGTCGGGGCGGGAAAAGAAGTAAATCCGCTCGCATCCCTGCGCTATCAGGTGCGAGGCCATCAGGCAGCCGGCGTTGAAGTTGTCCAGACACACGAGGTCGAAGCGGCTGCGTTGAGGGAAGCGCACGATGTCCCGGTCGATGAGCACCAACGGGATGCCCGCCGCCGCTATCCTGTCGCAGATGTTCCGGTTGATGCGGTCGGCCTCCGGTATCCGCTCCAGCGGCGAGAAGAAGATGCCGTCTACCCGCTTCCGGATATAGTCCTCGCAGCACCCCTCTATCAGCTCGGCCCGTATGTTGGCGTCACTGGCCGTGGCCCCTTCCCAGAGGCAGTCGAACCCGTCCGACTCCGACCGCCGCAGTATCCGGTCGTTGATGACGGAGAAAATCTCCGACTCCCCGCTACCGGGCAGCAGCAGGCCGAACGTACGGGTGGAGGGAGCGGCGTTGTAGTTGACCACCGTGCCCGTCCCTTTCTTCTTGGTGACGTATCCTTCCGACTGGAGTTGGTTGTACACTTTGGCTATGGTGGGACGGGAGACGCTGTACTGCCGGGCGAGCGTCAGCTCCGTGGGCAGCAAGGCCCCCGCCGGATAAGCGCCCTTCACGATGTCGCCCTTCACCGCGTCGTAGATGAACTTGTGATTTACTTTTACGCTCGTCATATTCGTTTCGGGATTAAACGCCACAAAGATAAGAAACTGTTTTGATTTTCCCGCCCTACGGCATGGAATGAATTAACCGAAAACTTACATTTATGTACAAACGAAAAGCAACCATTCGCCCGGAGCCGGGCACAGGAAAATGTTCTATTTTTAAGATTCCGTCCCGAAAGCGCCCCGACGAAAATCCGCTCCCGGCGGAAAATTTACCGGGAAACGCCGCATGACCCCGTCGTTTTCCACCCCGGAAAGACACGGGCAAGCCCTTTCCGAAACAAGGAACGGGAAAAACCGTCCTGAGGCACAGCGCTATCTCTCACGAGCCGTCGCCCTATTTCTCCCGAGGCCCTGCCCTACCGCTTGCGAGCCGTAGGGCTACGGCTCACGGACGGCGGCTCTTCGCCACATTTTCAGATGGATTTTCCCGCCTTTCAGACGCTAATTCGCAAGATTTTCCGAAGCGAGAAGAAGTATCCATATCACGCCAGAAAAGGATAATCGAAAGCGACAAGTTACCGTTTCACCCGTTACAACGACTAAAAGACAGCAAAGCGAGCCATACGCCGACATTCCGGATTCACCCAACGCCTCAAAACCGGGCTTTTTCCCGTTCGGGGCGTACCGTGACCGGAAAAAACGCGATAATTGAGAGACGAAACGGCCTTCCGGAAAAATGGTCTATTTTTAAACCGCAAAACGGGAAACGCAATTTCGTCAAACGCCCGAAAGAGAAAGAGAAACGAATATCCGCTTACATTCATGTAATAAATACACAAGGAATATGATTACATATAACAATAAAAAGTAAGCAAATTATTTGCATATAAGAAAAGCGTTGAATATATTCGCGACGTGAACCTGAATACGAATGAACTATACCTATCAATCATGAACATTAAACTACTGCTTACTTTCGCGCTAATGCCCATGAGCATGGCCGCTCAAGTCGTGAAGGACTACAACCCTTCCATTCAGCGAACCACCCACCTGCAATACTTCAAGCCCGTGGAGAAGCATCTGTTTACGGGCGACTGTATGCCCTATTACCACAACGGGACGTTCTACATCTACTGGCTGCTCGACGAGGGACACCACGCCGGGTTGGGCGGACTGGGCGGCCACCAATGGGCGCTGAGCACGTCCGAGGACCTCGTCCACTGGAAGCACTATCCCGTGGCGCTAGGCATCGACGAAGAGTGGGAGAAATCCATCTGCACGGGCTCGGTCATCGCCGAGGGCGACACCTTCTACGCCTTCTACTCCACCCGGCTGAAAGAGGGAGACCAAGTGCGCGAGCAGCTGAGCTACGCCAAGAGCGAGGACGGCGGCAAGACGTTCGTGAAGCAGCGGCCCAACCCGTTCTACTCCGCGCCCAAAGAGTGCGTGGAGAGGGACTTCCGCGACCCGAAGGTGTTCAAGGACCCCTCGGGGACATACCACCTGTTCATCTCGGGATACATGAAAGAGCCGCCCTTAGAGGGCTTCGGAGGCTATCTGGTGCACCTCGTGTCGGACAACCTGAAGGACTGGAAGGAAATCGAGTCGCCGCTCACCGGACAGGTGTCCACGCCCGAATGCTCCGACTACTTCGAGTGGAACGGATGGTACTATCTGCTGTACAGCACCGGGGGCGACACCTACTACGTCAAGTCGCGCCAACCCTACGGGCCGTGGCAGTACCCGGAGACGCAGGCGCTGGTCGAGTCGTGGGCGAGCGTCTACAAGACGGCCCCCTTCAAGGATAACCGCCGCATCGCCGTGGCCTACATGCCCTGCCGCAGCAACGGCAAGGACTTCGACGGCCCCATCTGGGGAGGGAATATGCTGCTGCGCGAGCTGACGCAGGACAAGGACGGCAACCTCTACACGAAGTTCCTCACGGAGACGCTCCCCGCGTCCGAGCCGATGGAGATGCCGGAGATGGAGACGGACGGCCGCACCGCGAGCTATTCCGGCGGACGGCTGACCCTGACCGCTCCCAACGGGGTGGGCGTAGCGTCGCTGTCGGGACTCCCCACGGACTACCGCATCACGATGGAGATAGAGCCGCAAGGCAACTACGACGAGCTGTGCCTCTTCGCCCGGGCCACGGACACCCGCCACAGGGGATACAAACTGGAGCTGAACGCGAACAAGGAAAGCGTATTCCTCTATAACACGGGCATCAACACCGTGAAGGACTTACGAAAACCCATTACACTGGACCTCATCCTCAAGGAGGAGTTCATCGATATGTCCGTCAACGGCAAGCGCTGTATCGTCAACCGCCTGCACGAACAGAAAGGAGACAAACTGTATTTCTTCATCAAGAACGGCACGGCCGTGTTCAAGAACATACGGCTTCACAAGCTGAAGTAGGGACAAGTTCCATTTCCCAGACACACGGGGCTGTCCCGCACCTTCGCGCCGGGACAGCCTTACATATCGGACGAAGTATGTAAACGAAACACTTTCATAGCATTTACATATCTTGCGAGAATATCACAAATGATACAAAAGCTATAACAATGGAAATGAGAATCATTTCTTATAGCTTTTGAAACATAAATTATACTCTCGCAACGATAAAACACTCATTTTTGCATCGCAACGTTTACCTTTTAACATAATAGAACAGTAATCATGAACAGCTCCTGACTTACCTAAACAACCGCTTCCGCCCGCTCTCAATGGAGCAAGCGAAGAGTGAGAAAATCCATGACTCCTACAATCATGGGATACACTTTAATCAATCAAACAATCAAAAACCACGAATCATGCAATCTTTAAAATCTTACCCTTGTCGCTTTCGTCACCGTCATTGCCCGACGGGTTCCGATGACGAGTACCAACAACAGCAACAACAAGAATGCCGCCCCGCCTACAGGAAATTATCTTTACAACTGGGGAGGGTAAAAAGGCCCTCTGACAGTTCTTCCCGCAGTTGGCCTAATGCGCAAACGGCAAAGACGAGCCGCCTCTTGCGAGCGCTCCTTTTGCTGTTCCTTCTCGCCTGCGGCGTTTACGCCAATCCGCTCTTCGCCGCCACCGACCAAGAGCCGAGAAAAGTAACGGGTATAGTGACAGACGAATTGGATACTCCCTTGCCGGGAGCGACGGTTCAAGTAGAGAAATCAACCAAAGGAGTTATCACCGACTTGGACGGAAAGTTCGAGATTCAGGTAAGCGAGAACGACAAACTGGTCGTCTCCTACATCGGTTACGAGACCAAGACGGTGAGCGTCGGCGACCGCAACAGCCTGACCATAAAGCTGTCGCCTAAGTCAAACGAGCTAAACGACGTAACCGTGGTCGCCTTCGGAAAACAGAAAAAGGAAAGTATGACTACCGCCATCGAGACGATTGACCCGAAAGAGCTGAAAGTGCCTACGGGTAACCTGACGGCAGCCTTAGCTGGCCGCTTGGCGGGCGTTATCTCTTACCAAAGAAGCGGAGAGCCGGGAAAGGACAACGCCGAATTCTTTATCCGTGGCGTAACTACCTTCGGCTACTCGTCCTCGCCGCTCATTCTGTTGGACGGATTTGAAATCTCCACAGACGACTTGGCACGCATTCAGCCGGACAACATCGAGCAGTTCTCCATCCTGAAAGACGCGACCGCCGCGGCCCTCTATGGTTCAAAAGGAGCGAACGGTGTCATCATGATTACCACCAAGAAAGGTATGGAAGGCAAGGCCCGGGTATCGTTCCGCCACGAGTCCCGCTTCTCCACGCCAACGAAGATTCCCGAGACCGTGGACGGCGTGACCTATATGCAGCTGTACAACGAAGCGCAGTATAACGACAACCCGCTGCTGCCGCCTTTCTACGAGGCGCAGAAGATTCAGAACACCATCAACAACGTGAATCCGTACGCCTACCCGAACGTGGACTGGTATGACGAACTGTTCAAGAACTTCACCTACAACCAATACTACTATATGAACGTAAGCGGAGGTAGCAAGGACTTGCAATACTACTTGGCTGCGGCTTACACGAACGAAACGGGTATTCTGAAGAACGAGCAGATGAATAACTTCAAGAACAACATCAATATCGGCACGTTCGACATTACAGCAAAGGTGAATCTGGCGCTGACGAAGACCACCGACTTTGAGGTGAACGTCAACTCGGTATTCCGCAATTATAACGGTCCTTCCGTAGATGCGGAAGACATCTTTGAAGGAGTAATGAGCGTGAATCCGGTAGAATTCCCTAAATATTACATGCCCGATGAAAAGAACATATACACGAAGCATGTATTATTCGGAATGAACTCCCGCAATAGCATGCCGAACCCTTATGCGGATATGGTAAAAGGGTATAAGGACGGATTCTCCAGCCATGTAATCTCGCAGTTTACATTCAACCAGAAATTGGACTTCTTGACCAAAGGATTAAATTTCCACGCTAAGGTGGCCATTAACGTGGATACCAATCATGAGGTCAACCGTTGGTACGACCCTTATTTCTACAACATAAAAGATTACGATGAATTGTCCGATGTCTATACGCTGTCCGAGATTAGAAAAGGCTCTGACGTATTAGGAACTCCTAATAATAGCCGCAGTTCATACAGCCATTTCTATTTTGAAACCGGGTTGAGCTATAACCGAACATTTAATGAAGACCACGACTTTGGTGTCATTGCCATCTATACACAAGAAGAGGAAAAAGATTCGGCGGAAGGCCCCCAAAACATTCAAGTGACTTTACCCCGACGGAATCAGGCGCTGCGCACCCGCGTGAATTACGCGTACAAAGGAAAGTACATGGTAGAAGGAAGCTTGACTTATAACGGTTCGGAGAAGTTCGACGCAGACCATCGTTGGGGAGTATTCCCAGCGGTAGGCTTGGGCTACATGATTTCCAACGAAGACTTCTGGGAGCCGCTGTCATCCGTAATGGATAAATTCAAGATACGCTATTCGTATGGAATGGTCGGTAACGATGACATATCATCCCCCCAAGACCGTTTTTATTTCATATCGGATGTCGGCACTGGTGATAGCTACACATGGGGAAAGGATTTCGCCACCTCCTTCGCGGGACTAAGAGTAAACCGTTACGCGAATCCGGAGATTACGTGGGAAGTCGCCCGTAAACAAGACATTGGCGTGGAATTTAACCTATGGCGTATATTAGACGTGCAATTAGATTACTTTACAGAACGCCGCGAGAAAATATATGAAAAGCGCGCCCATATCCCGGCTACTATGGGTTTGACCAGCGACATCTGGGGAAACGTAGGTACAGTCAAGTCATGGGGATGGGACGGTTCGGCCGACTTGAACTGGGCGATTAACAAAGACGCTTGGCTCACCGGACGTTTCAACTTCACCTACGCGAAGAATAAGATATTGGAACGGGAAGAACCGGCTTATCGGGATCCTTACTTGAGGCAGGTCGGTTGGCCGGTAAATCAGCAATGGGGTTGGATTGCCGAACGCTTGTTCATCGACGAGGCCGATGTAGCGAACTCACCAGACCAACAACTGGGAACAAAGGCACAGCCGGGTGACATTAAATACAAGGATATCAACAACGATGGAATCATCAACGATAACGACCGTGTTCCTATCGGCTATCCTTCCGTACCGGAGCTAAGCTATGGATTCGGACTGTCCGCCGGATATAAGAACTGGGACATCTCCTTCTTCTTTCAGGGACAAGGGCGCTCCTCCTTCTTTATCGACCCGGCCGCGATTGCCCCGTTCAACAACTACCGGAACTGCGTGCAATACATCGCGGACGACCACTGGAGCCCGAACAATCCGGTCAGCCATCCTTTCTGGCCCCGCCTTACGGCTCAGGACAACTCGAACAACTACCGGTCGAATTCCACTTGGTGGATGCGGAACGGGCGGTATCTCCGCCTGAAAAACATAGAAGTGGGCTATACGCTTCCTAAAAGCGTATTGCGTAAATTAGGATTAACCAACCTCCGCTTCTATTTCACCGGAATGAATCTGTTATGCTTCAGCGATTTCGATTTATGGGATCCGGAGATGGGAGGCAATGGGCTGAACTATCCGTTGCAACGAGTATATAATTTAGGAGTTCAATTTGATTTTTAAGACTGATATGATGAAGAAGATTTCATTTAAACATATAATGGCGGCATTAGCTGTCGTCGTGGGTATGGGGAGCTGCGATTACTTGGACATTGTTCCCGACAATACCATTGAACTGGAGTCCATGTTTGAGACAAAAGATAAAGCCTACGGCGCTTTATCCACCTGTTACGCCTATATGCCCAACTGGGGATGGATTAACAACTCCATGAATCTGGCGGGCGACGAGTTTATTGTACGGTTGGACGGAGGAGAGGCCGGCAACAGAGATAGAATACCGGGAGAGAAGCTAATGAAAGGATGGAACAGCGCACAAGACCCTTTCCTTTGCTACTGGAACGGCAATAAGAATGCACAGTCACTGTATCAGGGAATCCGTTACTGCAATCTGTTCTTGGAGAATATCCATGCGGTAAAGGACATGACGGAAGAGGAACGGAGGGACTGGATTGCGCAGGTGAAAGTGTTGAAGGCTTATTATCATTTTTATTTGACCCGCCTGTATGGTCCTATCTGTATTGTGGATGAGAACCTGACTCCTTCCGCCGAGCCGGATGAAGTCCGCCTGAAACGTGAACCGGTAGATAAATGTTTCCAGTATGTAGTTGACTTGTTGGACGAGGTATTATACGATGAAAATGGAAACGAGAAGGAGGATTTACTGGACGAACGCCCGAACGAGTTCTTGGGCATGATTGACCGCACGATTGCCAAATCCATCAAAGCCGTTGTGCTATTGACGCAGGCGAGCCCTCTGTTCAACGGCAATACGGAATATTACAGTACCTTCAAGAACGTGGACGGCGAACTGTTCTTCCCGATGGAGTACGACAAGGAGAAATGGAAGAAAGCGTTGGACGCAACCAAAATAGCCATTGACGCGGCCCACGCCAAGAACAAGTCACTGTATAAGTTTGACGCGGCGGGCGGAGCTAACGTGAAGTTCTTCGACAAGGACATCTGGAACGAGTCGGAGATTATCCAATACTGCTACAACAACCGTTATTCCATCGTAGAGCCGTGGAACAATGAATTGATTTGGGGCTACTCTAACATGAACAATTACGGAGGCGATCAAGGAACATTCCAACACGCCTGCCAGTGCCGTCGTCCGGATGACCAATCCGTATCCGATTACAGTTGGCAATGGCTGTGTGCCACGTACCGGATGGGAGAGCTGTTCTATACCAAGCACGGAGTGCCCATCAATGAAGACCAGACATTCGATTATGAAAACCGCTTGGAGCTGACGACCATTCCGGACGACACGTATCATCTGGGATATATGCAGCCCAACGAGAAGACCATCAAGCTGTACTTGAACCGTGAGCCCCGCTTTTACAGTTGGCTGTCTGTGGACAACTGCTACTGGCGCACCCAACAAACGAAGTTGGAAATGCACATGAAGTACAATGAGTTCCCGGGAGGCCGTTACGGTACGAAGCAGGACGACTTCTACTGGTCGGGCATCGCCATCAAGAAACTGGTGCATCCGGAGTCTCAGAATCAGTATTGGGCACGTATGGTGCGCTACCCCGCTCCGATTATCCGGTTGGCGGACTTGTACCTGATGTACGCGGAAGCGTATAACGAATACTACGGCCCGGGCGAAGAGGCGTTCCATTACGTGAACGAGGTACGCGCCAGAGCCGGACTGCCTAAGATAGAGGATGTATGGAGCGACGGTTCGATTGTAAAGAGCGTGAACAAGCATCTTACGCAAGAAGGACTGCGGGAAATTATCCAGACCGAACGCTTGATAGAGCTTTCGTTTGAAGGGCACCGCTACTTTGACCTATGTCGTTGGAAACGCGCGGGCGAGTACTTCGTCTCTTCGGTCAAAGGATGGAACTCCCGTCTGGGAAGCACATACGAAGACTTCTATCAGATAACCGAGTTGCAGGCCCGTGTATGGGAAACGCCAAAGAATTATCTGTTCCCTATTCCTTTGGATGATATTAACAAGAACCCCAATCTGGTTCAGAACCCGGGTTGGTAAACCAATGACAATAAATTGAAAGTTGATATGAAAAAGATATTTTATTATATGCTGCTCTCTTTGAGCGTAGTTGTAGGAAATACAGCTTGTTCGGAAGACGACGAGAACGCCGATCATACCGCTCCCGGACAAGTCACGAATGTACGGTTCACTCCCAATTATGGAGGCGGCTACTTTTTGTATGATATTCCCGAAGATGACGACTTCCTGTATGTGCGGGCGGATTATATCGTCGATTCCGGCGAAAAGGTTTCCAAGACTTGCAGTACTTACGGAGATACACTATTTATTGAAGGATTCGGACAGGTGAAGGAGTACGAGGTGAAACTCTATTCGGTTGACCGTGACGAAAACGTCTCCGCTCCCGTCATTCAGTGGGTAACTCCTCTGGAGGCGAACATGAACATGGTCGCAAAGACGGTGAAAGTACGCCCGGGATTCAGCGCGCTAATCGCCGAATGGACGAATGAGCTAAGGCAGACGGTGGATGTCTTCGTTCGTCTGGACGACGGAGAAAAGGTGAGCGAGAAGGTTCTTTCCTCCAACTCCGAGGATGGTTTCTTTATGATAGAGAACCTTCAGAACAAGGACTATACAATTTCTACTTACGTGAAAGACCAATACGGAAATGTCTCAGCCGTTCAGGACTGCGGTGTGATACATCCTCTGGAGGACGCGCCGTTAGATAAGACACCGTGGACATTCTTGGCCAACCAGTACCTGTACGGCAGCCACTGGGATTATGACAGCGACCAAGACCCGGAAAAGCAGACTCCTTTCCCCGAATACATGGGAAGTTTCACCAACGACAGTCTGAAGAACGCGCCAGAAAGCGAATTTGAAGGACGTATCCAGAAGTTCTGGGACGGAATCACTTATCAGAAGAACCCGGAGAACTGGAATATCTTTAATACCGGCGAGTACGGCTATCCCTATTCCTACTTCATCGACTTGGGCCGGACCGTCAGAGGCAGTCGGGTGCGCTATCACCAACGCACGACGGACGCTTACGGCAACGAGAACGTACAGACCTTCCAGTTGTGGATTAGTGACGACAGCGACCCCGCCGACGGCATTACGGGATGGGAACTGGTGAGCACGTACAAGATTGTAAAGCCCGCCGACCAGTACGAAGCGGACTTGGAAGCGGAAGCGGGACACGAGTTTATTCTGTATCCCAAAGAGACCAAATACACCAAGCCCTTCCGCTACCTACGCTTCAAGGCGTTGAACGGTTTCACGGAGAGAATGGTGTCCGTAGGTTCAGAAATTACACTGTACGGACTGGAAGGAGAATAAGACTAACCCATTAAAAACGAACGAAAAATGAAACGTAAAGGCATATACATTATCGGTTGCTTGCTGCTAATAGGAAGCGTTATCGGCTGCGAGGACATGGACGAGAACTACAAGCAGTATCTGAAGGAATACAACTATTCGAGCAAGGTAGACTCGCTGAGGTGCCACTTGGGATTCGAGCGGGTGGCGTTGGCGTGGGAGCTGCCCAAAGACCAGAAGGCGAAGCGGATATTAATCGAGTACGGAGTGGACAAGCAGCAAAAGGTGTTTGACCACCTGATTGACACCATCGTCATCGACGGGCTAGACGCCGGAACGGGATACGACTTCGCCGTATATACACTGGATAACGCCGACAACCGCTCTGTTCCGGCCACCATCAGTGCGATACCCATCTCGCAAACGGTCGTGGACAATCTGGTTCCGCCCACCTGTACGTTCCGCACCGTCGACGGAACGCCGTCCGTCGTGTGGACGGGACTGTCGGCCGTCAGCATGTCATACTGCAAGCATAGCTACATCGACTATAAAGTCACCGAGGCGGAAAGCGGAGCGACCGTAAAAGAGGGAAGGATTGAGAACGAGTACGCCGACGAGGGAAGCGCACTGAACGCCGTCAGTGAGTACACGCTCCCCCTCCCCGAGCTACAGAGCGGATTCTCCTACTACGTCGACTTCACGGCCTACGTATATCCCATATCGAGCAACATTGTGACGATGGATTCCGTGCCGGTAAGCGCCAGAAGTCGTATTTTTGCGGAGTAAACCATAAACAGCATATAAATGAGAAAAGCGATTAAACTATGCGCCGCGGCGCTTTGGCTCGCGACTGGCGGGCTGAGCGCCGCTCCGACGGACAAGGTGACCGTAGAGAGCCTGTTGGACGAGATGGTCTCCTTCAGCGAGGCGGCCAAGTTTCCCGAGCCGAGCTACACGTGTAAGATGATGAGCAGTTACGACAGGCGGACGGTATCGCCCGACAAGGACTGGTGGTACGCCAACGACGACGGCTTCGGATACGTCAGGCTAGACACCATTCAGGGAAGGGTGGAAAGGGTGCTGCTCGACTGCGAGGGGCCGGGGGCGGTGACCCGCGTCTGGCTGACCACAACCGTCAAGAACGGCACGCTGCGCTTCTACTTCGACGGGGAGGAGAACCCGAGGCTCGTCGTTCCGGCCTACGACATGACCCGCGCGCCTTTCAGGGCGGGCGAGGCGCTCTCGCTGACGCACACCAACTACACGCCCGAGGGACTGGGAGGCAACACCTTCATGTTCCCGCTCCCCTATCAGAAGGGGTGCCGAATCACGCTTGAGGAGCCCGACAAGAATCCGCGCTCGTGGCCGCCGAGGTATCACGAGATTGAGTACCGCACCTACGAGGCCGGTACGGAGGTGGAGACGTTCGACTTGGGACGGGTGCACGGCATGGGCGAGAAGATAGCGGACGTTAACCGCATGCTGCTCGACCCGCCCATCTTCAAGGAGGGCGAGCCGGGAGTACTCTCCGCCGAGATACAGCCGCAGCAGGCGGCGGCCGTCGACCTGCCCGCCGGAAGCCGGGCCATACGCTCGCTGCTGATTAGCGTAAGCTGCCGCAAGGGGGACTACGCGAAGATGATGCGGAGGCTGATTCTGAAAATCTCGTTCGACGGGAAGGAGACGGTATGGGCCCCGATGGGCGACTTCTCGGGGGCCGGACTGGGCTACTCGAAGATTGACAGTTGGTACACCGAGGCCGACGGAAGGGGAAACATCGTGACGAGGTGGGTGATGCCCTACAAGCGGAACGCCCGCGTCGAGGTGGAGAACCTCTTCGAGCATCCGGTAGGGGTGAACCTGAGGGCCTACACGTCCGACTGGCAGTGGGACGACAACACGCTCTACTTCCACGCCACGTGGAAACAGACGAGGGGCATCGAGGTGACCAACCGCTACGATGACCACAAGGGAAACCATCTGTGGAACTACATCACGGTGCGCGGGCGGGGAGTGTTCCGAGGCGACCTGCTCTCGCTCTACAACTTCGCGCCGGACTGGTACGGCGAGGGGGACGAGATAATCTGGGTGGACGACGACACCTTCCCCTCGCACCACGGAACGGGGACGGAGGACCACTACAACTGCTCGTGGGCTCCGGTGGTTCCCTTCTACACGCCCTACGGGGGCGCGCCGAGGGCCGACAATCCCTCGTCGCACGGCTTCAACGCCTTCACCCGCACGCGCAACTTGGACGGCATCCCGTTCCAGAAGCTGTATAAGTTCGACATCGAGATGCTGAGCTGGAACCCGGGGAAGGTGGACTACGCCGCCACGTGCTACTGGTACGGCGACTTGGACAGCAAGGTAGAGCAGGCCTCGGGCAAGGAGGAGGCCACGGCCGACCTTCCCTATCTGCCTTAATGAAAGACCCGTCCGTCACGAAGGGCCGTTTCCTCCGCCACAAGGAAGGGATTAGTCCGGCGACGGATGCGGTTTAGTCCGCCACTCGTTATGGGGCTAACGGCAGTTAGCTCCTCAGCTAACGGATGTTAGCTTATCGGCCAACGACTGTTAGCCGCTCGGCTAACGGCCGTTAGCCACCTAACAAGTGACGGACAACAGGGCTGACGCGTTACATTATGAAGAGAAGTATTCATATGGTTTAAAATTCGTAGATTTGTCCATCAAACCAATCGTTTTATCAGTCAAATGGAAGT
>CASDXF010000022.1 GCA_949285075.1 uncultured Bacteroides sp.
CGAGGATTCGCTTGGGATAGATGTGCCGCAGCTGCGCCGTGTTGACGCTGGTCAGCGCCGACGCGCTGAGCCCCTGCAGGATGCGCGCCACGGTCAGCGTCCAGAAGCCGTCGGCCATCGCGCACACCACGGAGGTCAGCGCGAAGAAGCCCACCCCGGTGAGGAACATCTTGCGGTAGCCCACAATCTCGCCAAGCGCGGCGAACGGCAGCAGCGAGGCCACGATAGCCAGCTGATAGCCGTTGACCACCCACGTGGTGACCGCCGGCGACGTGCCGAACTCCCGCGACAGCGTGGGCAGCACCACGTTCACGATGTTAATGTCGAGCACCGACATGCAGATGGCCAATCCCACGGCCAGCACCGCCCAAGCCCTGCGGGGCATGGGCAGCCCGTCGCGCTCCGCCTCGTTCACAAGTGTATCGTCCTTCATCTCGTCTTTTCGTTAAGTGGGCGGAGAGCCTCGGCCCCCGTCCCGTCCGGGTCGCGAAAGTAACGCTTTTCCCGCAAATCGAGCCCGATTTCCCGCCCAAAGCAGGCGGAAAGTCACTATCTTCGCGCATGCGAAACCAAAGACAGTAAGAATATGGAAACAGAAAAAGTGAAGTGCCTGATTATCGGGTCGGGCCCCGCCGGATACACGGCGGCCATTTACGCGGGGCGGGCCAACCTCGCGCCGGTGCTTTATGAGGGGCTGCAACCCGGCGGGCAGCTGACGCAGACGACCGACGTGGAGAACTTCCCCGGCTATCCCGCGGGCGTGCAGGGACCTCAGTTGATGGAGGACCTCAAGGCGCAGGCCCAGCGCTTCGGGGCCGACATGCGCTTCGGCGTGGCTACCGCGGCCGACCTGAGCGAGGCGCCCTACCGCGTCACCATCGACGGGGAGAAGACGCTTGAGGCCGAGACGCTCATCATCGCCACCGGAGCCACGGCCAAGTATCTGGGGCTGGAGGACGAGAAGAAATACGCCGGCATGGGAGTGAGCGCCTGCGCCACGTGCGACGGCTTCTTCTACCGCAAGAAGGTGGTGGCCGTGGTAGGCGGCGGCGACACGGCCTGCGAGGAGGCCATCTACCTTGCGGGACTGGCCTCGAAGGTCTACCTCATCGTGCGCAAGCCCTATCTGAGGGCCTCCCGAATCATGCAGGAGCGGGTGCTGAAGCACGAGAGGATAGAGGTGCTCTTCGAGCATAACGCCGTGGGACTGTACGGCGACAACGGCGTGGAGGGCGTCCACTTGGTAAGGCGCATGGGCGAGGCCGACGAGCAGCGGTACGACCGGGCGATAGACGGGTTCTTCCTCGCCATCGGGCACAAGCCCAACTCGGACATCTTCAAGCCGTGGGTCAAGACCGACGAGGTGGGATACATCATGACCGAGGGCGACTCGCCCCGTACCGGCATCCCGGGCGTGTTCGCTGCGGGCGACGTGGCCGACCCGCACTACCGTCAGGCCATCACGGCGGCGGCCAGCGGCTGCAAGGCGGCTATCGAGGCCGAGCGTTACCTGTCCGAGCGCGGGATGGTGTAGCCTATAATATTGTATATATATATAATAATGTGTAGGGCGAGCGGCGCGGCGGGAGCTTTCGGGCTTCTTCCGCGCCCTTTCCTTTATCCTATCTTGCTTATCTTTCTCAGCTTCTCCTCTTCGATGAGCTTGATTTTGCGTCCGTCGATGGTGATGAGCCGCTCGTTGGCGAACTGCGAGAGGGTGCGTATGGCGTTGGAGGGGGTCATGTTCGAGAGGTTGGCCAAGTCCTCGCGCGAGAGGTAGATGCTTAGCGTGGAGCCGTCCTCCTCCAAGCCGTAGTTCTCTTTAAGGAAGAGCAGCGACTCGGCGAGCCTTCCGCGGATATGCTTCTGCGTCAGGTTGACGGTGCGCACGTCGGCTATGCCCAAGTCGATGGAAAGGTGTTGGATGAAGAACATGGCGAGCTTGTTGTTCTGCGTGACCAGTGAGGTGATAGTGGAGAGGGGAACCTGACAGACTACCGAGGGCTCGAAGGCGGCCGCCGCCGTGACGAAGTCCTCCTGCGCGAAGTAGGCCCGGTACGCGAAATACTCTTTGGGCTTAATCATCCGGATGATTTGGCTTCTGCCTCCCACTCCGTCCTTGTATATCTTCACCTTCCCGCTGATGAGGCACATCAGGTGGGTAGGCGTCTCCCCCTCGCAATAGATCATCTCGTTCTTCTTATAGGCCTGTATGGTATAATTGTTCATCAGCACTCCCCTCTGACGCTTGTTCAGGGGAGCCAACATGTCGGCCAACGCTTCCGAAACGTTGATGTCTGCTATGCTCTTTCTTGCCATAGATGTTCTAAAACCATGTTATAGAGCACAAAAGTAGAAAGAAAAAACGAGAAAGTAAGCGTGCGGGGCGAAAAATCGTCCCGAAGGAGGGAATCGGGCGGCGCGTCGGGCCTCCCGGGGCGGGGCTGAGAACAAGCGAGGCCGCATCCGGGAAGGGGCGGCCTCGTCCTGTAGAGTGGATTATTTCGTGAAGAGCAGCTCCCTGTACTTGGGCAGCGGCCATATCTCGTCGTCGACCTCCATCTCCAGATGGTCGATGTGGTCTCTTATCTTGGTGAGGTACGGCCGTACGTGCTCCTCGTATTCGAAGGCCCTCTGCGTATAGTTCTCCTTGTGGTTGGCCACCTTGCGGGCCTCGGTCATCTCGCGCACCAGCGTCTTTATGGCGGTGACGCGGTGGGATATTTCCCGAATCAGTTCCTTGCGGTCCGCGCTCAGCGTCTCGTACTCCTCGGGGTCGAATATCTCTTTCAGGCCCCGCATGTTTTCCAACAACCGGTTTTGGTAGGTCACGGCGGTAGGCACGATGTGGTTGATGGCCAAGTCGCCCAGTACGCGGCTCTCAATCTGCACCTTCATGGTGTACTTCTCCAGTTCCACTTCCAGACGGCTGTTCAGCTCCGTCTCGTTGAAGATGCGTTCGCCGATGAGCACCGCCTTCGACTGGTTGTCCACGTAGTGCATCAGCGCCTCCGGCACGTGGCAGATGTTGGTCAGTCCCCGGCGCTCGGCCTCCTGCTTCCACTCCTCGGAGTATCCGTCGCCCTCGAAGCGGATAGGCTCGGAGGCGATGATGGTCTCCTTCAGCACCCGGAATATGGCCTCGTCCTTGCCCACGCCATCCTCCATCAGCTTTTCCACGGAGGCGTGGAACTCGTTCAGTTGGTTGGCCATCGCCGCGTTGATGGCTATCATGGCGGCGGCGCAGTTGGAGGAGGAGCCTGCGGCGCGGAACTCGAAGCGGTTGCCCGTGAAGGCGAAGGGCGACGTGCGGTTGCGGTCGGTCGTGTCGAGCAGGATTTCGGGGATGCGGCCGATGCCCAGTTTGAGCGTGGTCTTCTCTTCCGGAGTCATCTTTTCGTTGCCCACTTGACGCACGATGTCGTCGAGGGTAGCCGAGAGTTGCTTGCCGAGGAAGCAGGAGAGGATGGCGGGAGGAGCCTCGTTAGCGCCCAGACGGTAGCAGTTGCTTGCGCTCATGATGGAGGCCCTCAGCAAGTCTTGGTTCTTGTACACCATCATCAGCACGTTCACGAGGAAGGTGAGGAACAGCATATTGCCCTTCGGGTTCTTGCCGGGGGCGAACAGGTTAATGCCCGTGTCGGTGCAGAGCGACCAGTTGTTGTGCTTGCCCGAGCCGTTGACCCCGTTGTAGGGCTTCTCGTGGAGCAGCACGTTGAAGTGGTGCTTGCGGGCGATGCGCTTCATCAGGTCCATGACGAGCTGATTGTGGTCGTTGGCCAAGTTGCAGTTCTCGAAGATGGGGGCCAGTTCGAACTGGTTGGGGGCCACCTCGTTGTGGCGCGTCTTGACGGGAATGCCCAGCTTGTGGCACTCGATTTCTAGCTCCTTCATGAATGCGGTGACGCGCGGCGGGATGGAGCCGAAGTAGTGGTCCTCCAGTTGTTGGTCCTTAGCCGAGGAGTGGCCCATCAGGGTACGTCCCGTTAGGCAAAGGTCGGGGCGCGCGTTATATAAGGAAGAGTCCACGAGGAAATACTCCTGCTCCCAACCCAAGTTGGCGAAGACTCTCGTGACGTTCTTGTCGAACAGTTGGCACACCTCCGTGGCGGCCTTGTCTACGGCGGCGAGCGCTTTCAGAAGCGGAGTCTTGTAGTCGAGCGCCTCGCCCGTGTAAGAGATGAAGATGGTGGGGATACAGAGCGTGGAGTCTACCACGAACGCCGGTGAGGAGACGTCCCACGCCGTATAGCCTCTAGCCTCGAAGGTGTTCCGTATGCCTCCGTTGGGGAACGACGATGCGTCAGGCTCCTGCTGAATGAGCAGCTTGCCCGAGAAACGCTCGATGATGTCGCCCTCCTCGCCGTACTCGATGAATCCGTCATGCTTTTCCGCTGTGCCGTCGGTCAGCGGTTGGAACCAGTGCGTGTAGTGGGTCACGTTCAGCGATTTGGCCCAGCTCTTCATGCCGTTGGCCACCAAGTCGGCCACCTCCCGGCTGATGGGCGTTCCCTTCTCTATGGCGTCTATCACGGCGCGGTACGCCTCTTTGGGCAGATACTCCTGCATCTTCTTACGGTCGAATACATGACTTCCGTAGTAGTCCGAGAGTTTGTTCGAGGGTGGAGTCACGACCAGTGGCTGCCGGTTGGAAAGCTCTTGCAGAGCGAAAAATCTCAGTTTTGACATAATACCGTCCTATTATTTAGTTTGACGGCGCAAAATTAGCGGTTTTTCTGTAACTACCCCTATTATTAAAGGGTGAATGTGAGAAAATGAATGATATTATGTGTAATATACCCCTTTTTATCAGGGGTGGTTCGGGAAAACAAAGCTCTCGCTTAATGATGCCAAACCAGATGCCTGAGGGCGAGAAGCAGCGGAAGGAGGCGAAAACACGGTTACTCGCCTGAAGAAACGTCATTAGGCAACGGGAAGTTGTTCCACAGGTAACGGGGATTTTACGTTTATGCGGAAAAGGACGCTTCGTAATGCGCCGATTTTTCTTTCTGGATTATGTTGATTTTATTCGCATAAGAAGAGCGGGGCCCGCCTTCTCTTCGCTCAGAAGATACGCTTTGTCATATTCATCTTAAAGCCCGTTTATATTTTGCGTTTAGGTGATTTAGCCGGGGCTTTTTTCGCTCTTTTTTCCGGTCTCTTCACCTGATTTCGTTCGTCAGATAGCCTATTGTCTTTCTTGCGAAATAGAGAAGGCGTCTTTGAAAAAACGCTCTTGAATAAACCCGAGTAAGAATTAAGCGGTTTCTTAAAAAATGACCATTCTGAAAAATGGAACATTTTATGCGTTCCAGAATGCGATAATTCCGATTGAGGTGCGGCCCGGACGAAAAGAACGCGGTGTAGGAGCGTTAGCGAAATTCAGGATGTCAGCATATCGGGATATAACGTAACGTTTCTTTCTCTTTGATGTGACAACTGTTTCTTATTGTTTATACATTAATTTATATGATGTGATATGGATACTTTCATTCTGTTCGGAAAAGTTGTTCAATTAGCAGCCAAAAAGAGTAAAATCCCCGTTCCATTTATGGGAAAGGGCTTCCGCTTGCGAGTGGAAGGGCGATGGCTCGCGAGAAATAGGGCGACGGCTCGTGAACGATAGCCTTTCGCCGCAAGCGAAAAAGCGTCTTTTTATTTCTTCTAAAGAGCCCGGGAATGAATATTTATGCAATTTTTCGCCCGAATATGCAGTTTTTATGCGTTTTTTATGCAGTCTGACTACTGGAAACGAAACTTTTGTCAAGTCAATTTTTAAGGGAAATCTTAAAAATGGAACATTTTCTCTCCTTTTTCTTCATCACGTGTCCCGTGCAAATCGAGCCTTTTATTCGGGCGGATTTTTTTATCCGTTTTCCGCCGGTTTTCCTTTTTGCTTTCCTTGATGTAACCGGCGTTTCGTCGTGGGAGGGTACTCGACCTGAACGGGTGCTCGCTTACGGTTTGGCGTTCTGTATTTTCTCTTTTATGCCGTGAGTATAGAGTTAAACTTTCTTATTATTGTGCTTTGTGGGCCTTTTCTTGTCTTTTTTTATCAATTAGTTTGAAAAAAGCGCACAAAAATATTGTGCGTTTTAAAAAAAAGTAAGACATTTGTAACATTAAATGTTGTAAGGAGACAACATGATACAAATGAACAACCCCCTAACTATTAAAATTGATGAATGATTTAGAGAACAAAACAATGGAGGAAACTCCTAAGAAACGCCCTTATAATCTGAGGGAGAAAAAGGAAAAGAATGCGGCTTATCGGTCTTTAATCAGACCGGAGTTGGCGGATGAGTTGTACGATAAAATCTTAAACATTATCGTTGTTCAGAAAAAGTACAAGGACCCTGCCTATTCAGCGAAGGAGTTGGCTAAAGAGCTTAAGACAAACACCCGTTATCTGTCGGCTGTGGTAAATTCGCGTTTTGGCATGAATTATTCTTGTCTGTTGAATGAATATCGGGTGAAAGACGCCATGCACTTATTGACGGACAAACGATATGCGGACAAGAACGTGGAGGAAATCAGCGCTATGGTAGGTTTCGCTAATCGCCAGTCTTTTTACGCCGCGTTCTACAAGAACGTGGGTGAGACTCCTAACGGCTATCGTAAGAAACATGCCGAGAAGAAGTAGCTGTAACGGCGAAAGATAAAGGAAGGGAATTATCTTTGTTTTCTTATTCGAAGGTAATTCCTTTTTTGTTTTACTTGATTAACTTTGTATTCATAATGAAAAAGCATCTCTTTTTTATGGCTTGTTCTTTTGCGCTTTTAACCGGTTGTGGAGGAGAACAGGCGAATGTGACGGAAATGAATAAATTTGATTATACAGTGGAACAATTTGCGGATTTACAGATTTTGCGTTACAAAGTCCCGGGGTTCGAGGACTTGACGCTAAAGCAGAAAGAATTGGTATATTATTTGACGCAGGCCGCCTTGCAGGGACGGGATATCCTGTTTGACCAGAACGGAAAATATAATTTGAGGATTTGCCGCATGTTGGAGGCGGTATATACGAATTATCAGGGCGACAAGGCTTCGTCGGATTTTAAGAATATGGAAGTTTACCTGAAGAGGGTATGGTTTTCTAACGGAATTCATCATCATTACGGCACGGAGAAATTCGTTCCGGGATTTTCTTCAGAATTCCTGAAAAAGGCGGTGCTTGACATAGACGCTTCGTTGCTTCCGCTTGCTCCGGGACAGACTGCGGAGCAACTGTGTGACGAGCTGTTCCCTGTAATTTTCGACCCCGCTATTATGCCGAAACGCGTTAATCAGGCAGACGGGGAGGATTTGATACTTACCTCCGCATCCAACTATTATGATGGGGTGACTCAGCGGGAAGCGGAAGATTTTTATGGGGCGATGAAAGACCCTAAGGACGAGACTCCCGTATCTTATGGCCTGAACAGTCGTTTGGTAAAGGAGAACGGACAACTGAAGGAAAAGGTATGGAAAGTCGACGGGCTTTATACGCAGGCCATAGAGAAGATTGTCTACTGGCTGAAGAAGGCCGAGACAGTGGCGGAGAACGATAAGCAAAAGGCGGTTATCGCCCAACTGATAAAGTTCTATGAGACCGGAGACCTGAAGGACTTTGACGAGTACGCTATACTGTGGGTACAGGACCTCGACTCGCGGATTGATTTCGTGAACGGGTTTACCGAGACCTACGGCGACCCGTTGGGCCTGAAGGCCAGTTGGGAGTCGCTTGTAAACTTCAAGGACTTGGAGGCGACCCGCCGCACGGAGACAATCAGCCGCAACGCCCAGTGGTTTGAAGACCACTCGCCGGTGGACAAGGCCTTCAAGAAGGAGCAGGTGAAAGGCGTGTCGGCGAAGGTGATTACGGCGGCTATCCTTGCCGGCGACCTCTATCCGTCGACCGCTATCGGCATCAACCTGCCGAACGCCAACTGGATTCGCGCGCAGCATGGTTCCAAGTCGGTGACTATCGGAAACATCACGGACGCTTACAACAAGGCCGCTCACGGCAACGGCTTTAACGAGGAGTTCGCTTATAGCGAGGCGGAGGTTCAGTCTATCGACAAGTACGGAGATTTGACGGACGAGCTGCATACGGACTTGCACGAATGTCTGGGACACGGCTCAGGCAAGTTGCTTCCGGGAGTAGACCCCGACGCGCTGAAGGCGTACGGCTCCACTATCGAGGAGGCCCGCGCCGACTTGTTCGGACTGTACTACGTGGCCGACCCGAAACTGGTAGAACTGGGCTTGGTTCCGGACGCGGAAGCCTATAAAGCGGAGTATTACAAATACCTGATGAATGGACTGATGACCCAGTTGGTCCGCATCGAACCGGGCAACAACATCGAGGAGGCCCATATGCGCAACCGCCAGTTGATAGCCCGTTGGGTGTTCGAGAAAGGCGCTGCGGACAAGGCGGTGGAAATGGTGAAGAAAGAGGGAAAGACCTATGTGGTAATCAACGACTATCAGAAGGTGCGCGAGCTCTTCGGAGAGCTGTTGGCCGAGATACAACGTGTGAAGTCCACGGGCGACTATGAGGGCGCGCGGGCTTTAGTGGAGAATTATGCGGTCAAGGTAGACCCTGCGCTCCACGCCGAGGTTCTGGAACGCTATAAGAAGCTGAACTTGGCTCCCTATAAGGGATTCGTGAATCCGAAATATGAACTGGTGACGGATGAGAAGGGCAATATACAGGATGTCACCGTGTCTTACGACGAGGGCTACGCGGAGCAGATGCTGCGTTATAGCCGGGATTATTCCTCATTGCCCTCAGTGAACTAACCGCAAGCAATGGGAACGCTGATGGATGTAAAGGAACAGCTAAGGGATATAAAGACACAGCTCCGTCTCTTCATGAACGGGGCTGTGTCCCAAAGTATGCGTGATAAGGGGTTGGTCTATAAGCTCAATTTCGGCGTGGAGCTTCCCCGTATCAAGGAGATTGCCGGAAGGTATGAGAAAAGCCACGAACTGGCGCAGGCGTTGTGGAAAGAGGATATCCGCGAGTGTAAGATTCTGGCCGCCATGTTGCAGCCGGTAGATACCTTCTATCCCGAGATTGCGGATATCTGGGTGGAGGACATCCGTAACATTGAGATTGCGGAATTGACCTGCATGAATCTTTTCCAGTATCTGCCCTACGCTCCGGCCAAGTCCTTCCACTGGATAGCCGACGAGCGGGAGTACGTGCAGACGTGCGGCTTCCTGACCATAGCCCGTCTTCTGGCGAAGAAGGGGGATATGCCGGAGAGGGCGGCGGGAGAACTGTTGGACCAAGCTGTCTGTGCCGCCCATTCGGAAAGCTATCACGTGCGGAACGCGGCCTTCTTGGTTATCCGGAAGTACATGGGGCATAGCGAGAGCCACGCTTTTCGTGTCTGCCGCTTGGTGGAAGGGATGGAAAATTCCGACGTGGAGGCGGAGCGTATGCTATATAACATGGTGAAGGAGGCTTCTCTCTTATAATTATCGAATATTTTTTTGCTTTCCATAAAATAAGGATTAACTTTGTTCGCTCTAATTTTGTGCGCTGATAATGGATATTCAGAATATAAAGGATACGGTACGGCAGATATTTACCGAATATCTTACGGCGAACGGGCATCGTAAGACGCCTGAGCGTTACGCTATACTTGAAACGATTTATTCCATTGAAGGGCATTTTGACATTGATACCCTTTACTCGAAAATGATGGAACAAAAGAATTTTAGAGTAAGTAGGGCGACTCTTTATAATACAATCATTTTGTTGATTAACGCTCGTTTGGTAATTAAACATCAGTTTGGAGCCTCTTCCCAATATGAAAGGTCGTATAATAGGGAAACTCACCATCACCAAATCTGTACTCAATGTGGTAAAGTGACCGAGTTTCAGAACGGGGAGTTGCAGCGAGCTATTGAGAGTACAAAGTTAAGTCGTTTCCAACTGTCACACTATTCTCTGTATATCTACGGGTTGTGTAGCAAGTGTAGCAGGGCGAATAAGCGAAAAAAAACAAATAATAATAAGAAAGAAAAATGAAAGTAGATGTTCTATTAGGATTACAATGGGGTGACGAGGGAAAAGGAAAGGTCGTTGATGTGTTGACGCCGAGGTACGATGTCGTGGCCCGTTTTCAAGGTGGCCCGAATGCGGGTCATACGCTTGAGTTCGAGGGGCAGAAATATGTGCTCCGTTCCATCCCTTCCGGAATCTTTCAAGGAGATAAGGTAAATATTATAGGAAACGGTGTGGTGCTCGACCCTGCCCTGTTCAAGGCGGAGGCGGAAGCGTTGGAAGCGTCCGGGCATCCCCTAAAAGAACGCTTGCGCATCTCGAAGAAGGCTCACTTGATTCTTCCTACGCATCGCATCTTGGATGCGGCTTATGAAGCCGCCAAAGGAGATGCAAAGGTAGGAACCACGGGAAAGGGGATAGGCCCTACGTATACGGACAAGGTAAGCCGTAACGGACTTCGGGTGGGAGACATCCTTCACAACTTTGACAGAAAGTACGCGGCGGCTAAGGCTCGTCACGAACAGATTCTCCAAAGCTTGAACTACGAATGCGACCTGACAGAGCTTGAAAAGGCGTGGATGGAAGGTATTGAATACTTGAGGCAGTTCCCTCTCGTTGACAGTGAGCATGAGATAAACGGGTTGCTGAATGAGGGGAAAAGCGTGCTTTGCGAAGGAGCGCAGGGGACTATGCTCGATGTGGACTTCGGTTCCTACCCGTTTGTCACTTCATCCAATACGATATGTGCGGGCGCTTGTACCGGTTTAGGATTGGGACCGAATAAGATAGGTGATGTGTATGGCATCTTCAAGGCGTATTGTACTCGTGTAGGTTCAGGCCCTTTCCCCACGGAACTGTTCGACGAGGTAGGGGAGAAGATAGGCGAACTGGGCCATGAGTTCGGTGCGGTGACCGGCCGCAAACGCCGTTGTGGTTGGATTGACTTAGTGGCCTTGAGGTATGCGGTGATGATAAACGGAGTTACAAAATTGATTATGATGAAGAGCGACGTGCTTGATACGTTCGACACCATTAAGGCTTGCGTAGCTTACAAGATGAATGGGGAGGAGATTGATTATTTCCCGTTTGACATAACGGAGGGTGTAGAGCCCATTTACGTTGAACTTCCGGGATGGAAGACCGATATGACGAAGATGCAAAGTGAAAATGAATTCCCTGAAGAGTTTAACGCTTATTTGACTTTCCTTGAAGAACAGCTTGGTGTACAAATAAAAATCGTTTCAGTAGGCCCGGACAGGGAGCAAACCATTGAGCGTTATACGGAATAACGGTAATCCTTCTTAATGAGGGATATATTATTATGGCGCAAATGGTATGAACCTTGTTCCTATGGCAGTTTAGAGTTCGTGCTATTTGCGCCATTCGTTTTTTCTTTTAGAACGGTTTCACTATTATTTATTTAATTATAGCAGATATGAAAACACGTATTATTTCCTTTTTACTGTTGTTGAGCTTGGCTGCGGGTTTGTCGGCTCAATCTGTTACTTATCAGCCAACGGAGTCGAACCTGAAGGCTCGTCAGGAGTTTCAGGATAATAAGTTTGGCATTTTTCTTCATTGGGGGTTGTACGCTATGCTTGCTACGGGCGAATGGACAATGACGAACAACAATCTGAATTATAAGGAGTATGCCAAGTTGGCGGGAGGCTTTTATCCTTCTAAGTTTGACGCAGACAAATGGGTGTCGGCCATTAAGGCTTCGGGAGCGAAATACATTTGCTTTACTTCCCGCCATCACGAAGGGTTCTCCATGTTCGATACGAAATATTCTGATTTCAATGTGGTTAAGGCTACACCTTTTAAGCGGGACATTGTGAAGGAATTGGCGGACGCTTGCGCTAGGCAGGGAATAAAGCTTCATTTCTATTATTCTCATCTTGATTGGACACGTGAAGATTATCCATGGGGGCGTACAGGTCGTGGAACGGGACGCCCTAATCCAAAAGGTGATTGGAAGAGTTATTATCAGTTTATGAACAACCAATTGAGAGAATTGCTGACTAACTATGGACCTATTGGAGCTATTTGGTTTGACGGTGTATGGGATCAGGATGGAAATCCTGAGTTTGACTGGCAGCTTGCCGAACAGTATGAACTGATTCATAAGTTACAGCCCGCATGTCTGATAGGTAACAATCATCACAAGACTCCTTATCCCGGGGAGGATATTCAGATATTCGAGCGAGACCTTCCCGGCGAGAATAAGGCTGGACTTTCCGGACAAGACATAAGCCAGTTGCCGTTGGAGACTTGCGAGACGATGAACGGCATGTGGGGATACAAGATAACTGACCAGAACTATAAATCCACTAAGGAATTGATTCACTATCTGGTGAAGGCGGCGGGAAAGAACGCCAACCTATTGATGAATATTGGCCCACAACCTGACGGAGAGCTTCCGGAGGTGGCTATACAACGTTTGCGTGAAGTGGGCGAGTGGCTGAATCAATATGGAGAGACTATCTACGGAACGAGAGGCGGTCTGGTCGCTCCTCACAATTGGGGAGTAACGACGCAAAAGGGGAACAAGCTGTATGTGCATATTTTGAACTTGGAAGACAAGTCATTGTTCCTACCGTTAGATAAGAAAGTAAAGAAGGCGGTATCTTTTAAGGAACAATCGCCGATACGCTTTACGAAAGCGAAGAATGGTGTATTGCTCGAACTGACGGAGATTCCGAAAGATATTGATTACGTTATCGAATTGACAATTGATTAATTTTTAGATAATTATTCATAAAAGCGAGGGGAAACAATGCTTACATTCATTGTTTCCCCTTATTTTTGACCCCGTATTAACTAAGAAAGAAGGAAAAATAATGGTTTCATATTGGGTTTTATTTATAGGGATAGCCGTAGTAAGTTGGTTGGTGCAGTTCAACTTACAGAATAAGTTTAAGAAGTATTCCAAGATTGCTACGGGAAACGGTATGACAGGACGTGACGTGGCGTTGAAGATGTTGCATGATAACGGCATTTACGATGTACAGGTAACGCATACTTCCGGTCAGTTGACAGACCACTATAATCCTTTGACGAAGACCGTTAATTTGAGCGAGGGGGTATATGAAAGCGACAGTATCATGGCCGCCGCCGTAGCCGCTCACGAGTGTGGACATGCCGTTCAGCACGCCCGCATGTACGCTCCGCTGAAGATGCGCAGCGCGTTGGTTCCGGTGGTTAACTTTTCATCATCTATCATGATGTGGGTGTTGTTGGCGGGTATGTTGATGTTTAGATCTTTCCCCCAACTGCTTTGGATAGGCATTATTCTGTTCGCCACGACGACTCTGTTCAGTTTCATCACCTTGCCGGTGGAGATTAACGCGAGCAAGCGGGCATTGGTATGGCTCAGCTCATCGGGCATAACTAATTCGTATAATCATCTACAAGCTGAGGACGCTCTCCGTTCGGCCGCCTATACTTATGTGGTCGCGGCGTTGGGCTCGTTGGCTACGTTGATTTACTATATTATGATTGCAATGGGGAGAAGAGAGTAAATTAAATTCTACTGGGGATGCGGCCCTCGCGGATTATCTGCGAGGGCTTTTTTATTTCTTGTAGGAGCGTCTTGACGGATGAAGCGTGGAAAGTCCTTTCCCGCTTCTATCGCATAGTTTTTAAGTTCTTCGGATATATACCGCGTGCAAGTCTCATGGGGCTTAGTCGTTTGGGCAAAGCGGGGGTTGGTCGTTTGCTCTTTGAGGTTGGTCAGGCGATAAAAAGGTCAGCCCTGAATAGCCGTTATGGTTATTCGGGGCTGGCCGGAAGGGGGGACGCTTGGCCTTACTTCTCCTCCTTGTTGGGGAGCAGGTCGATGTACATCTCCTTCATGTTTACGGTTACTTGGGCGTTCTGCCTTATCAGCTCTTTTAGCGGGACCGTTTGGGCGTTCGGGTAGGGGGCTCCGATGGAGAAACTTGCCGGCTTGTCTTCGTCCATGCGATAGTAATAGAGCAGATAGTTGACTATGAACAAGGAGTGCCGCGAGCCGCCCTCCTGCGCCGTTTCGCTGTCGCTGTACAGGGTCAGGCTTTTCGGTTCGATGGTGTATTGCGGTATCAGGCGCAGCGTGGAATTGCCCAGATAGATGCCGTCCGCCTTCTCGTCTATGCTGAATATCGCGTTTCTTATGCGCATGCCTCCTAACTCGATGTCCGCCACGGCTATTTGCTTCGTGCGCGTGGAGTCTTCCTTATAGGTTATGATTTTCATCTTGCGCTTGGCCGCTTCCGACGGCGAAATCAGGGACTCGGTCTTGTCCGGGGCGAAGTAGATGTCCGACTTGGTCTTGTTGATTTTACCCTTTACCCGTATTCCTTTGTCGTCCATGTCGGTGGAGAGCCGGCATTTCCGCTTGTTCCATTGCGCAAGGCTTTTTTCGCAGTTCTGTAAGGCCACGCATTTGTTCAGCATACCGTTAAAGGCCGCGTCAATTCGCACGCAGTCTTTCATGTCTTGTATGGCCGGGGCGTAATTGCCGATGAATACGTTGGCCGCGGCCCGGAGGTTCTTTAAATAGACGGTGCTTGTTTCCAACTGCTTGGCGTAAGTCATGAATAGCGAGTCGATGTAGTGCACGCATTGTTGGGGGCGGTTTTTCATGAAGCTCATGTAGGCGTGCATAAGCCATCGGCCCATTTCATCCGTGCGTTTGGCGTACCAGTCCCAGTACGCTTCCAGACTGGCATAGTCGTTTGAGTTGAGGCAAATCGAGTGGTTGTATGGCCGTGCCTTATATCCTTGCCCGCTGATTCTCATCCGGTCGAAATCCAACGTGCAAGAGTCAAAGCTCATGAGATAAGACAAGCCCAATAAACCGGTTCTTGTAATGAAGGGATTGACCATAGCGTCCGCTGCCGTAAACATGACGGAGTCTCCTAAGACGTTGTGCCATTCAAACATGGCTTTAGAGCCGTTAATGAAGTTTTGGTCGGAGCCCGTGTTCAAAAGATACTCTTTCGCCTGATTCCCTTCGGTAGATGAGCGGACGAACAGTTGCCCGTCTATGACGCGCATATTAGGTTGGAGCTTCGCTTTTCGCATCTCTTTCTTGAATGTGACTTGCCGGTCGGAGACGGTGACGGACGAGAACTTAGACAGTTCACGGAGTCCTATTATGTCGTTGGTTCTAAAGAACTCCGGAACGTTTTGAAGGGCCACGTGCGCATATATGTTGCGGAAGGTGATTCCATTGATTTTTAGCTCGTCAATAAATCCCGGCACGCTTGGGACAAGGCCGAAAGCACTTCGGCAAGTAATCGTGTCATTGGGTATAAGCCGCACGTTGCATCTTTGGGCGGTCTGATAGGAAAGCAGAGTAAACGGAGCGCCCGTGTCGGCAACGAACAGTCCGGACGGCTCTACGCCGTTTATCCGCACGGGCAGGCGAAGAAGGGGCGAGGGATACGCGGTAAGGGGAACGACGCATTCGCCTCCGGGGACTTCGAGCTCACTGTCCGGAGCCTCTTTCAGTTGGAGGGCTATCTCTTTTAGCCAATCGTATGGACCTTTGTACCCGTTTTCGTGAAATAGGGTGTCGTTCAGCGTCTGGCAATAGTCGTAGAGCGCTCTATGCTTGCCTTGCTCAAACAAGAACCTCGCTTTTATATATATAGTATCCTTCCGGATATTGAGTCGGATAGTAGGTGAACAGCGAGTCGAGGCACTGAAGCGCCTCGCCGGGTCGGTTGAACATATCGTACATTCGTATTTTTCCGTAAAGGCCGGCATACGTGCCGATGCATTGAGCCGAGTCTTGATAGAATTTCCATAAATCGAATGCCTCCCCCTTGCTGAATAAGTCAAAGACTTTGATGTCTTGTGGGGTAAGGCCTTCGTAGGGATTGTCTTGCGCGTATGTCCGGGCGTTTCCAAGCAGCCCGGCGATAATCAGCGCGAACAGAATCAGGTATTGTCTTTTCATAACTTTTAGAATTAAATAATTAGTGGCGGTAAAATTATATAGTAATATGATGGCGACAAATGGTTTGCCTATAAAAGATGTTAAGCGTTTACCCATGCGCTCACTGGTCTTACCGCATGAAAGTCTTGGGGTGAAAATGATCTATTTTTAAGATTCAGCCCCGAAAAAAATCCGCTAAACCGTTCGATTTTAGCGGTTGGCCTGCATAAAAAGTGCATAAAAGCCGCCGATTTATGCAAAAAACTGCATAATATACGGCTTTATGGCCCTTCGGAAGGAGTCGGAAAGGGAAATCGGGCGTGAGCCGCGGCCGTACCGCTCGCGAGCCGTAGCCCTATCTCTCGCAAGCCGTGGCCCCGGCTGACAAATGAAGAACTAAGAATGGAGAATGAAGAATGCCCGTTCCGGCGATTCAGACGGGGTTTTCACGTTTTTTAGCTTCTAACAGCCTTCATTTTCTGAACGAGTTGAATCTGTCTTTATTATACGTTACGGGTGCGTTTTAGCGTGATAAGAAACAGATTTGACGTTAATCCGATAAATGTGTCGGTCTAACGCCCGATTCGCTGACATCCTGAATTTCGCTAACGCCTCTACGCCGCGTTCTTTTCGTCCGAAGCGTACTCCGGCCGGAATTATCGCGTTCTGGAGCGCATAAAATGTTCCGTTTTTCAGAATGGTCCGTTTTTAAGATTTTCCCGTTAAGCGCATAAAGCGGTCGCTTAATCGGTCGCCGGAAACGCTATTCTCGATATTTTGCCGTAAATTCGCGCAGAAACAATAAACGAAGTGTAGATATGGCAGCAAAACCAAGCATTCCGAAGGGAACACGTGACTTTTCGCCCATAGAGATGGCGAAGCGTAACTATATATTCAACACCATCCGCGACGTATATCACTTGTACGGCTTTCAGCAGATAGAGACTCCGGCTATGGAGACGCTCTCCACGCTGATGGGGAAGTACGGCGAGGAGGGCGACAAGCTCCTCTTCAAGATACAGAACTCCGGCGACTACTTCTCGGGAATCACCGACGAGGAGCTGCTGAGCCGCAACGCCGCCCGCTTAGCGAGCAAGTTCTGCGAGAAGGGGCTGCGCTACGACCTCACCGTGCCGTTCGCCCGGTACGTTGTGATGCACCGCGACGAGATAACCTTCCCCTTCAAGCGTTACCAGATACAGCCCGTGTGGAGGGCCGACCGTCCGCAGAAGGGGCGTTACCGCGAGTTCTACCAGTGCGACGCCGACGTGGTGGGCAGCGACTCTCTGCTGAACGAGGTGGAGCTGATGCAGATAGTGGACACGGTGTTCAGCCGTTTCGGGGTGCGGGTGTGCATCAAGATAAACAACCGGAAGATTCTCTCGGGCATAGCCGAGATTATCGGAGAGGCGGACAAGATTGTGGACATCACCGTGGCCATCGACAAGTTGGACAAGATTGGCTTGGACAACGTGAACGCCGAACTGTGCGAGAAGGGGATTAGCGAGGAGGCCATCGCCAAGTTGCAGCCGATTATCCTGCTGAGCGGGACGAACGCCGAGAAGCTGGAGACGCTGAAGAAGGTGTTGGCCGGCAGCGAGACGGGCATGAAGGGCGTAGAGGAGAGCGAGTTCATTCTGGGCGCATTGGAGAAGATGGGGTTGAAGAACGAGATAGAACTGGACTTGACGTTGGCCCGCGGATTGAACTACTATACGGGAGCCATCTTCGAGGTGAAGGCCCTCGACGTGCAGATAGGGAGCATCACCGGCGGCGGGCGCTACGACAACCTGACCGGCGTGTTCGGTATGTCCGGCGTGTCGGGCGTAGGCATTTCCTTTGGCGCCGACCGCATCTTCGACGTGCTGAACCAGTTGGACCTCTATCCTCGGGAGGCGGTGAACGGGACGGAGCTGCTGTTCGTGAACTTCGGCGAGAAGGAGGCCGCCTACGCGATGGGTATGTTGACTAAGGTGCGCGCCGCGGGCATCCGCGCCGAGCTGTACCCCGACGCCTCGAAGATGAAGAAACAGATGAGCTACGCCAACGCCAAGCGCGTGCCCTTCGTCGCCATTGTGGGCGAGAATGAGATGAACGAGGGAAAGGCGACGCTCAAGAATATGGAGACGGGCGAGCAGAGCCTCGCTTCCGTGGAGGAAATCATCGCCGCGCTGTGCCGCGGCGAGTAGCGTGAGGCGGCGCGTCCTTTCGGCGGACGATGCGGAGCAATCCCTCCGCTTCGGCCTTTCCCTTTTCAGCGGGAGGCCGGGGCGGGGGGATTGCCGCTTTAATACTTGATGCGGAAGTAGTCCAGCAACGCCTTGTATTGGTCCTGAGCCGTGAGGCAGGTATCCGTGAGGTAGCCGTTGATGTGCCCCCACTCGTTCAGGCCGCGATAGTAGAATAGCTTCAGCTCGTCCGTGATGATGAACGGCACCTGACCGTTGGCCAAGCATTCCTTGAACATGAGTAGCCGGCCCACGCGCCCGTTGCCGTCTTGGAACGGATGAATACGCTCGAAACGGACGTGGAAGTCAAGGATGTCGCCGAGCGTCTTTTGCCTTATGGCGTTGTATTCCGACAAAAGTCCCTTCATCATGCGGCTCACGTTTTCCGGCGGACACGTTTCGTGCCCGCCTACCTCGTTCGGGAGGCGTTTGTAGTCGCCTACGGCGAACCACCTCTTCCTGCCGTCGGACGTGCCGCCTTTCAGCGTTCCATGCAGCTGCTTGATGAAGCTCTCGGTCAGCCTTTTGTCGGCGGCCTCTATGATGTAATCGACGCAGCGGAAGTGGTTGACGGTTTCCACGATGTCGTCTACGTTTACCATCTCACTCGCTATGCCGATGGTGTTTGTCTCGAAGATGTAGCGTGTCTGGTCGCGGGTAAGCCTGCTCCCTTCTATATGGTTCGAGTTGTAGGTGAGGTCTATTTGCGTCCGGTGGTAGATGCCGCCTTTCAATCCCATCTCCTTTTCTTCCCGGAGCACTTTAAGCAGGGGAGAAACCTCCTTTTGGGTGGCGTTCTTTCGCTTGGGCAAGTCTGCGTCGGCGGGGATGCTCCACGTTTTTCCCGTAAGGAAAGCCCCTTCAATCTTCCCTTCCGCGCAATAGTTACGCGCCGTCCGTTCCGATACGCCGAATTTCTCGGCGAACTGTCTTACTGAAATATATTCCATAGTTTATTGCGTTTATCGGCAAGTTTTCTCTTTATTCAGCTACAAAGATAGGGAATCTTGCCGATATCGGCAAGAAGTGTGGCCCGATGTGCAAGGGTTGTTCGTGCGACGCAGTTAGGCGACGTTTTGTCAGCTATCTTTCGAGCGCGGGGCGGCTTGAACCGTGCGAAGCTTTCGCCTATGCTACATGGTCAAAAGGGTTTGGGCGGTACGATCCGGCACGTTTAAGGTTTAAATAATTCCGTCTTGTCTTTTGAAAATTGAAAGATAAGCGTTAATTTTGCCCCCTCTTTAAGTTATAGAATAGGTATAAATCAAATAAATAATTCTCAAGAATGAACGTTTCATTACAAAACATGGACAAGGTGAGCGCGTTGCTCACCGTAAAACTGGAAAAGGCAGACTATCAGGAGAAGGTGGATAAGGCGTTGAAGTCGCTTCGCCAGAAGATACAGATGCCGGGATTCCGTAAGGGAATGGTTCCCGCAAGCCTCGTGAAAAAACTGTACGGCAAGTCGGTGATGGCGGAAGAAATAAACAAGTTGTTGCAAGAGACTCTTTATAATTATATAAAGGAAAATAAAGTGAACATTCTCGGCGAACCGCTGCCCAACGAGGAGAAGCAGCAACCGATTGATTTCGACGCTGCGGAAGAGTTCGAATTCGTGTTCGACATCGCTTTGGCTCCCGAGTTCAAGGCGGAGGTAAGCGCTGACGACAAGGTAGACTACTATACGATTGAGGTGTCCGACGAGATGGTGGACAACCAAGTGAAGATGTACACTCAGCGCAACGGCAACTACGAGAAGGTAGACGCTTATCAGGAGAACGATATGCTGAAGGGACTCTTGGCGCAGCTGGACGATGAGAACCAGACGAAGGAAGGCGGCATTCAGGTAGAAGGCGCGGTGCTGATGCCTTCGTACATGAAGAATGACGAGCAGAAGGCGGTGTTTGCCAATGCGAAGGTAAACGACGTGTTGGTGTTCAACCCGAACGCTGCGTACGACGGTCATGCGGCTGAGTTGGGTTCGCTGCTGAAGATTGACAAGGACATCGCGAAGGACGTGAAATCCAATTTCAGCTTCCAAGTAGAGGAGATTACCCGCTTTGTGCCGGGTGAACTGACTCAGGAAGTGTTCGACCAAGCCTTCGGCAAGGACACGGTGAAGACGGAAGAGGAGTTCCGCGCTAAGATTAAGGAAGAAATCGCAGCGAGATTCGTGGCCGACAGTGATTATAAGTTCCTTATCGACATCCGCAAGATGCTGATGGAGAAGGTAGGCAAGTTGGAGTTCCCGGACGCGCTGCTGAAACGCGTCATGCTGCTGAACAATCAAGAGAAAGGCGAGGAGTATGTAACCGAGAACTACGACAAGAGCATTGAAGAGTTGACATGGCACTTGATTAAGGAGAAGTTGGTAGAGGCGAACGACATTAAGGTAGAGCAAGACGACGTGCTGAAGATGGCGAAGGAGACGACGAAGGCGCAATTCGCTCAATACGGTATGCTCTCCGTGCCTGAGGATGTACTCGATAATTATGCGCAAGAGATGCTGAAGAAGAAAGAAACGGTTAGTAACCTTGTCAACCGTGCGGTAGAGGTGAAGCTTGCTTCCGCGTTGAAGTCGCAGGTGACGTTGAATAATAAGACCGTATCTTTAGAGGAATTCAACAAGATGTTTGAGTAAGAACGGCTTTCAGAATAGCGAAGCCTAAAACCATAGAAACACAGAGTTTTTCCAGAAAACTCTGTGTTTTTTGTGTCTCTGTATTCTTTTTTTTGTTTCTTTGCATCCGCTTTTGCGGACAGAAGTATTATACATTTATATATTATATAGAAGAGAGAAATAACAATGGACGAATTTAGAAAGTACGCCACCAAACATTTAGGAATAAATAGCTTGGTGTTGGACGACGTAATCAAGTCTCAGTCCGGATATTTGAATCCGTATATTTTAGAGGAGCGGCAGCTGAACGTGACTCAGTTGGATGTGTTCTCTCGCTTGATGATGGACCGCATCATTTTTCTGGGTACGCAGATTGACGATTATGCCGCCAACACGCTTCAGGCGCAGTTGCTATATCTGGATTCGGTAGATCCGGGCAAGGACATATCGATTTATATCAACTCTCCCGGAGGAAGCGTATATGCCGGATTGGGCATTTATGACACGATGCAGTTCATATCGAGTGACGTGGCCACTATCTGTACCGGAATGGCGGCTTCGATGGCTGCGGTGCTGTTGGTCGCCGGAGCCGAAGGCAAGCGTTCGGCCCTGCCTCATTCACGTGTGATGATTCATCAACCTATGGGCGGAGCACAGGGACAGGCCTCGGACATCGAGATTACGGCGCGCGAAATACAGAAGTTGAAGAAAGAACTTTATACGATTATAGCCGACCATTCGCACACGGACTTCGATAAGGTGTGGGCGGATTCCGACCGAGATTATTGGATGACCGCTCAGGAGGCGAAGGAGTACGGCATGATTGACGAGGTGTTGGTTAAGAAATAAGAAACATGGCTGATTCGAGAACAAAGAAAAGGTGTAGCTTTTGCGGACGCTCGGAGGATGAGGTCGGATTCCTGATTACGGGGATGAACGGCTACATCTGCGATAGTTGCGCTACTCAGGCTTACGAGATTACTCAGGAAGCGCTGGGAGACCGCAAGAGGGCGGGAGCGACCAAGCTGAACTTGGAGGAGTTGCCCAAGCCGGTGGAGATTAAGGAGTTTCTCGACCAGTACGTGATTGGGCAGGACGATGCGAAGCGCTTCTTGGCCGTGTCGGTCTACAACCACTACAAGCGTCTTTTGCAGAAAGACAGCGGAGACGATGTGGAGATTGAAAAGTCGAATATCATCATGGTGGGTAGTACTGGAACCGGAAAGACCTTGTTGGCCCGTACCATAGCCAAACTGCTTCATGTGCCCTTTACCATCGTAGACGCCACCGTGTTGACGGAGGCCGGGTACGTGGGAGAGGATATCGAGAGCATCTTGACCCGTCTGCTGCAAGTGGCCGACTACAACGTGGCGGAGGCGGAGCGGGGTATCGTCTTTATTGACGAGATAGACAAGATAGCCCGGAAGGGAGACAACCCGTCCATTACCCGCGACGTGAGCGGAGAGGGCGTTCAGCAAGGACTGTTGAAACTGCTCGAAGGTTCGGTGGTTAACGTGCCTCCTCAGGGGGGACGCAAGCATCCGGAGCAGAAGATGATTCCGGTGAACACCAAGAACATACTTTTCATCTGCGGAGGTGCCTTTGACGGTATAGAGAAGAAAATCGCTCAGCGTCTCAATACGCATGTGGTAGGGTATGCCGCGTCTCAGAAGACGGCAACGATAGACAAGAGCAACATGATGCAGTACATCGCTCCCCAAGACTTGAAAGCCTTCGGGCTGATTCCTGAGATTATCGGCCGTCTTCCGGTACTGACGTATTTGAATCCTCTGGATAGGTCTGCGCTTCGTTCTATCCTCACGGAACCTAAGAATTCAATTATCAAACAGTATATAAAGCTGTTCGAAATGGATGGGGTGAAGTTGACTTTCGAGAAGGAGGTATTCGAGTACATTGTCGACAAGGCGATTGAGTATAAGTTGGGAGCGCGTGGATTGCGTTCCATCGTAGAGACAATTATGATGGACGTGATGTTCGAGATTCCCTCTGCGAACCAGAAGGCGTATGAAGTTACATTGGACTATGCGAAGCAACAGCTTGAAAAGGCTAATCTGGCAAGACTACAAACCGCTTAGAATCAACGGATAAAGGCATGAGGAAATGGACGCTCCTATTTTTTGTTGAAAATATTAGTCGAGTTTTGCTTGATATTTAAGAAGTTGTTTATAACTTTGTTAGGGCTCTTTTGAGAAGAGGACGATTTTTTTAAGTTGAATAAAGAACAGGATAAAAACAACCTAATTGAAGATGGCAGGGAAGATTAATTTAACGGAAGAACTAAAGAAACATTTTGGTTTTGATAAATTCAAGGGAAATCAGGAAGCGATCATTCAGAACTTGCTTGACGGTAGGGATACTTTTGTGTTGATGCCTACCGGTGGGGGAAAATCGTTGTGCTATCAGCTGCCTTCATTGATTATGGAGGGAACGGCAATTGTTATTTCGCCGCTGATTGCCTTGATGAAGAATCAAGTAGACGCCATGCGTAACTTTAGTGAAGAAGACGGGGTGGCGCATTTTATTAATTCTTCATTGAATAAGGGGGCGATAGAACAGGTCCGTTCGGATATCCTTGCCGGAAAGACAAAATTATTGTATGTTGCTCCAGAGTCATTGACGAAAGGGGAGAATGTTGATTTTCTGCGTTCGGTAAAAATCTCGTTCTATGCGGTGGATGAGGCTCATTGTATTTCTGAATGGGGGCATGACTTCCGTCCGGAATATCGGAGAATCAGACCAATTATCAATGAGATTGGACAGGCGCCGGTAATTGCTTTGACGGCTACGGCGACACCGAAGGTGCAGCATGACATTCAGAAAAATCTGGGAATGGTGAATGCTAAGGTGTTCAAGTCCTCATTCAATCGTCCTAACCTTTATTACGAGGTGCGTGCGAAAACAGCCAATGTTGATAAGGATATAATCAAGTTCATCAGGAATAACCCGGAAAAGTCGGGGATTATTTATTGCTTGAGCCGGAAAAAGGTGGAAGAGTTGGCGGAAATACTTCAAGCGAACGGTATTAACGCCCGTCCTTATCATGCGGGTATGGATTCCGCCACAAGGTCGAAGAATCAGGATGACTTCTTGATGGAGAAGGTGGATGTGATTGTTGCTACGATAGCTTTTGGAATGGGTATTGACAAACCGGACGTAAGGTTTGTCATTCATTACGACATACCGAAGAGTCTGGAAGGATATTATCAGGAGACGGGGCGTGCCGGTAGAGATGGTGGTGAAGGCCAGTGTATAACTTTCTATACTAATAAAGACTTGCAGAAATTGGAAAAGTTTATGCAGGGAAAGCCTGTTGCGGAACAGGAAATAGGTAAGCAGCTTTTGTTGGAGACTGCTGCTTACGCTGAATCTTCCGTGTGCCGCCGTAAGACATTGTTACATTACTTTGGTGAGGAGTACACGGAAGACAATTGTGGAAATTGTGACAACTGTTTAAATCCTAAAAAACAAGTGGAGGCTCAAGAATTATTGTGTACCGTGATTGAGGCTATCATTGCGGTAAAAGAGAATTTTAAAGCAGATTATATTATAGATATATTACAGGGCAGGGAGACCTCTGAGGTGCAAGCGCACTTGCACGAAGATCTTGAGGCGTTTGGCTCTGGCATGGGTGAAGAGGATAAAATGTGGAATGCCGTGATTCGGCAGGCGTTGATTGCCGGATACTTGAGCAAGGACGTGGAGAACTATGGACTGCTGAAGGTGACGGAAGAGGGGCATAAGTTCCTGAAGCACCCCAAGTCGTTCAAGATTACCGAGGATAACGATTTTGATGATGTGACCGAGGAGAATCCTGCTCGTGGAGGTGGGGCGTGTGCGGTTGACCCTACGCTCTATTCCATGCTGAAGGACTTGCGAAAGAAACTTTCCAAAAAATTGGAAGTGCCGCCTTACGTGATTTTCCAAGACCCTTCGTTAGAGGCAATGGCTACAATTTATCCCGTGACGTTGGAAGAATTACAGAACATTCCGGGCGTAGGAGCGGGAAAGGCGAAACGCTACGGAGAGGAGTTCTGTAAGCTGATTAAGCGACATTGTGAGGAGAACGAGATTGAGCGGCCCGAGGACTTGCGCGTGCGCACGGTGGCCAATAAGTCGAAGATGAAGGTGTCCATTATTCAAGCTATTGACCGTAAAGTGGCGTTGGATGACATCGCTCTCTCTAAAGGAATAGAGTTCGAGGAATTGTTGGACGAGGTAGAAGCCATTGTTTATTCGGGGACGAAGCTGAACATTGATTACTTCCTTGACGAGATTATGGATGAGGACCACATGCTCGACATCTATGATTACTTTAAGGAATCAACTACGGACGATATTGAGACGGCTCTGGAGGAGTTGGGGGATGACTTTACGGAAGAGGAAGTACGTCTGGTGCGTATCAAGTTCATCTCCGAGATGGCTAACTGACCTGTAGAGGCTATCAAGGTAAAAGCTCCCCCGCCACGTATTCGTGGCGGGGGAGCTTTCGTTTTGTCCGGGAGGGGAGGATTCAGAATTAGGGTTTGGGGAACGAGCGTATAACGCCGTCCAGTCTGGGATAACTCTCCCATACGTCAGCGTCGCTGTCCGTGTCGTAACGGGTATCCCTTGTCCGTTCGAGGGCCGCGTCCATCTCGTTGCGGAGATTGTTTAGCCTCTCCTCATACGCCTTGTTTCCTATTAGGTTATGCAAGCATCCGGGGTCGGCTTTGATGTCATATAGTTCCTCGTATGGCCGTTTGGCTGTGGCCCGCAGAAAGTAGGGGTAGATGTCGGCGCTGTCCCTATTATTGACGATGAATCGCCATGCCGGACCATTGTCTATGTCGAAGTACGCTCCGTGCATCTTCGACAGTTCGCCATCGGGAGTGATGAAGCATGGGGCTCCCGCCGGCCATCTCTCTGGATGGAAGTTTCTGATGTATAGCAGCTCCGTCGTCCTTAATGCCCGTATGGGATAGCCCAGATTGTCGTATCTGGCCGATGAGTGTCGTTCTCTTCCCGCCATAATCGAGTTTCTTCGTGTATGCGCTTCCCGCTTCCTGAGGTAAGGCAGCAGGCTGTTTCCTTCTAATTTGCCGGAAGGCTTTATTCCGGCGGCTTCGAACAGAGTGGGAGCGAGGTCGACGGAGCTTACCAATTCGTCGCTCACTTCTTGTCCGTCTATTTCCTTAAGCCAACATATCGCCAACGGGACGTGTATGCCGTATTCGAAGCAGTTCGCCTTTGCCGCTGGATAAGGCATGCCGTTGTCAGCCGTTACGATAATCAGCGTGTTTTCCAGTTCTCCGGCCTCTTTCAGCGTTTGGATAATCTCTTCCAGTTGGCTGTCGCACCATTCAATTTCCGTGGCGTAGTCCAACAGGTCTCCCCTGATTGCCGCCTTGTCGGGGAGGAAGGGGGGAACCACGACTTCTTCCGTGCTCCTTCCCTCCTTTTCCCAACTGTCCTTCTCGTATGGGCGGTGTGGTTCGTTGAATCCTACCCAGAAGTAGAACGGTTGGTTCTTCTCTTTCCGGGCGAGGAACTTCCTGAAGTTGTCGGCGTAGTTTATGCGCGAAATTCCTTTATAGGGAGGGGTCAGTTTACTTTCGTTATATTCCGGTCCCGCCGGATTCTGCTTACGTCCGGATACCTTCCAGTTACCCGGCCCCCATCCTTTCCCTGTGTAGCCGGTGTGATAGCCGTTCTCCGCCAGTATGTCGGAGAAGCATTCATACTCGGCCGGAAAAGAGGAAGCGTGTGTGCCCGCCTCTTCGATTTGCCACGGGTAGCGTCCGGTCAGGATAGAGGCTCTCGACGGGCTGCTTCCGGGCGAGGTGACAAAGGCGTTTCGGAATAGCCAACCGTGTTGCGCCACGAAGTCGAATCCCGGTGTCCGCGCGAGCGTAGAGCCGTAGGCCGAGGCGTGCGGATAGGACTGGTCGTCGGCAATGACAAACAGGATGTTCGGCCTTTCCGCCGCATGGGAGGAGAGTGCGGGAGCCAATGTGGAGCATGCGGCCAATGCGTGTAATGTAAATGTCTTATTCATTGTATCGTTTTGTTTGCTTGCGAATATACGAAGAATCTTTCATTTCGCTTCCCGTCTTCTTCTTTTTTGTATTCGGAAGGAAAGAACCGACTTCTTTTTTGTTTTCTGTGGATATTTGTTGTATATTTGACATGCCTTTGATAACGGACCACTTTCGTGGTTCATACGGCTCACCCGGGTGGTTCGCATGGTTCACCCGGGTGGTTCGTTCGGTTCACCCGGGTGGGCCGTTGAGATTGTGGTATATGACACATAAATTAAAGATATGGCTATAGTTTACGATTGGTACGAGAATCCCGGCGCTACCGAGGATTCAGAGGAAAGGGCGTTGCATCCTCGGCTGTTCCTGAACGGTAAAGTAAGTACTGCCGACCTTTGCGAGCGGATTCACGAGCGCAGTTCGCTTTCCGTTGGAGACGTGAAAAGCGCTTTTGATACGTTAGCGCAACTTTGCGCCGAGGAGTTGCGCGAAGGTAGAGAGATACATATTGAGGGCTTGGGATACTTTGCCCCAACATTGAAGAGCACCGAGACGGTGACCCGCTCGACTTCTCACAAGTCGGGGAAACTGGCGCTGAAGACGGTGAGCTTCCGGCCCGATGCCCGTCTGAAAAGTAGGTTGGCCGGGATAAAGGCGGTGCGTAGCGGGAATACTCGTCACTCGGCATCTTGTTCGGCGGAGATGATAGATACCCGGCTGACGGCTTTCTTTGCCGAGCACGACATGATGTTCCGTTCAGACTTTCAAGAACTGTTCGGCATGACCCGTACTACGGCCAATCGTCATTTGCGACGGTTGGTGGAAGGGGGTAAGTTGGTCAATATAGGTCAACGCTTTCATCCGGTCTACGTTCTTGGAAAATCGAAAGTTGAGAAGTGAGAATTTAAATAAACAAGGAAATGATGAAAACATATAGGGTAGTGTGGTTGGCGGTGTTGGCGGCCTTATGCGCCGTCTCTGTTCCGCTTTGCGCCAAAGGGTACGCTTCCGCTTGCGTGCTGAAGGCGGGTAATTTCAGGTTGGTGGTTGCAGATGAGGAGTGTGGGCCGGTCCGGCTTGCGGCGGAGACCCTTTGCCGTGACTTTGAGAAGGTGATGCGCTATCGGCCAGAGATTTCGTCCGCTACGGACGGCTCTGGCGTGACTGTCATGGTCGTAAATGAGGCTACGTCCTCTCCTTTGCGTAGCTTGTCGTCCCTGCGGACATTGGACGGCTTTGAGTCGCACCGTATATATTGCGACCCGGAAGAGGGACGCGTTTACTTGCATGGCAAGGACATGCGGGGGACTATTTACGCCATCTATACTTTCAGCGAGCGTTTCTTGGAAGTTCCTCCGTTGTGGTATTTCTCTTCGTGGGAGCCTCAATTGAAGGATGAAGTTAGCGTAGACGCCGGTTACGATTGCTTCGTAAAGTCGCCTCAGGTCCGTTATCGGGCGTGGTTCCCCAATGATACGGATTTGTTCACGCCGTGGCGTAAGCTGTCGAGAGACAATGACGAGCTTTGGCTGGAGACCATGCTTCGGCTAAAACTGAATACGGTGGAGTTGGAAGCTACGGTGACCTATCCGGATTATAAGTTGAACAGTCAGGCTGCTTTGTTGCGCAAGTATGGGCTGATATTGACTTCGCATCATCACGTGGCGTGTAACAACAACTTGAAGAATTGGGGCGGGTATTGGCGGAAAGTGCGAGGTGTGGAACCTCCGAAGCTGCTGTTGGCTAACGAGGCCGCTTTGCGCGAGTTTTGGGAGTATAGCGTGGAGACTGTATGCCGGAATGAGCAGGAAAACTTGTGGCAGATATCGTTCCGGGGGATAGGCGACCAACCTTTCTGGGCCGCCTTCGCCGACGCTCCGAAAGATGATAGGGAACGGGCGGAAGTGATAAACCGCATGATTCGCATTCAGCTTGAGATAATAAAGAAAGCCACCGGCGAGCGGGACCCGTTTGTGCGCATGACATTCTACGATGAATTGTCGGACTTGCTGGCTAAGGGGTATCTGAAACCCCCAACAGGAGAAAACATGCTTTGGACTTTTGTGGCCGGGAGGAGAGACCACTATCCTTACGATGACTTGGTGGCCTTTGACGCGGCGAGGAAGGTTAAGCTAGGGTATTACATGAACCTGCAATTCACTTCTACCGGAGCTCATCTGGCCGCGGCTGAAGGCCCGTGGAAGATGGAGGCCAATTACCGCTACGTCAATAGCCGGGGTCCGCTGACCTTCTCGGTGGTCAATGCGGGCAACCTGCGCGAGTTTGTGATGGAGATGGCGGCCAATGCCCGCATGATGTGGAACATGGATACGTATGATACGGACGCCTTTTTGCGGGAGTTCTGCGCCCAGTATTTCGGCGAGCGCTTCGCCGATGAGGCGGTACGGCTCTATCGGGATTATTATTACGCCTATTGGCGGCAGAAACCGTCGGAGTTCGCCGGGATGGACCGACAGTATATTTTCCAAGACTTGCGTTACGCCCGTGTATTCGATCAGATAGGACGCCGATTCCGCGACTTCTCGCCCAATCCGTTGCGCGACATCGGTTTTGAGCGAGTGCCCGGGCGCACGTTTCGGATAGATGGCGGCAATCAGGTTGATTCGCTGATTAAGGGGACGGGCGAGGCCGCCGTCCGTTTCGGCGAGGTTGCCCGTCGTTGTGACTCGCTGATGGAGCGCCTTCCCGAACAGTCGCGTCGCTTTTTCAGGGATAACCTGAGTGCGCCTTGTCGTTATATGGAAGCGTTAAGTCATTCTCTGCATAGCTTTGTGCTCGCTTATAAGGAGCGGAACGCGGATAAGCGGAAAGTCTGTCTGGCTACCTCCCTCGAAGCTCTGCAACGTGCGCGCGACGCTTTGTATGAAACCCAAGAGGGCGTGTTCGCCACTTGGTACGCGGGTGACGCGAAGAACGGAAAGTTTAACATTCCAGATAAGCTGGCTTTACTGCGTCGTCTGCTTGATGAGAATTGATAGACGGGAAGCGAGAGTTGAGAATTGAGGAGAACGGACGCTGTGAGTCGCTTGGACTGTTAAAATGTCATCTTTGTGGTCGAAGTATTTCACTAACCGGAATAAAAGTTGTATATTTGCACGCAATAAATTCTAAACGCATATCCTTATGTCATTTATTGCTGATAAAATTGTAATGGACGGATTGACTTACGATGACGTTCTGTTAATCCCCGCTTATTCTGAGGTTTTACCTCGCACTGTCGACCTCACGACGAAGTTTTCAAAAAACATCGAGTTGAAAATCCCCTTTGTAACCGCGGCTATGGATACGGTTACCGAGGCGAAGATGGCTATCGCCATCGCCCGGGAAGGAGGTATTGGCGTGATTCATAAGAACATGTCTATCGAAGAGCAGGCAAGGCAGGTGGCCATTGTAAAGCGTGCCGAGAATGGCATGATTTACGACCCGGTAACTATCAAGCGAGGTTCTACCGTGCTCGATGCGCTGAACCTGATGGCGGAATATAAGATAGGCGGTATTCCCGTGGTAGATGACGAGGGCTATCTGGTGGGCATCGTGACCAACAGAGACCTGCGCTTCGAGAAGGATGTCACGAGGCCTATAGACCACGTGATGACTCCGAAGGAGAAATTGGTAACGACCAACCAGTCGACCGACCTTGAGTCCGTTACGCAGATTCTTCAAGAGCATAAGATAGAGAAGCTGCCCATCGTAAGTAAGGATGGTAAGCTGATAGGGTTGGTGACGTATAAAGACATCACGAAAGCGAAGGACAAACCGATGGCCTGCAAGGACTCGAAAGGCCGTTTGCGCGTGGCGGCGGGAGTAGGCGTGACGAACGATACGCTAGACCGTATGCAGGCGCTTGTGGACGCCGGAGCGGATGCGATAGTGATAGATACCGCTCACGGACACTCCATGTACGTGATAGAAAAGCTGAAGGAGGCGAAGCGATGCTTCCCGAATATAGATATCGTGGTGGGTAATATCGCCACGGGTGAGGCGGCTAAGGTGTTGGTAGAGGCCGGAGCGGATGCGGTGAAGGTGGGCATTGGCCCGGGGTCTATCTGCACGACGCGGGTAGTCGCCGGCGTAGGCGTGCCTCAGCTTTCCGCCGTGTACGATGTGGCGAAAGCGTTGCAGGGCACGGGCGTGCCGTTGATTGCTGACGGTGGCTTGCGCTATTCGGGTGACGTGGTAAAAGCCCTTGCTGCCGGAGGATACAGTGTGATGATTGGTTCGTTGGTGGCCGGGACTGAAGAGTCTCCGGGTGACACGATTATTTTCAATGGGCGTAAGTTCAAGTCGTATCGCGGTATGGGCTCGTTAGAGGCGATGGAGAACGGTTCGAAAGACCGTTACTTCCAGAGTGGTACGTCGGACGTGAAGAAGCTTGTTCCGGAGGGTATTGCGGCGCGTGTGCCGTATAAGGGCACGCTTTACGAGGTGATTTATCAGTTGACAGGCGGGCTTCGCGCGGGAATGGGCTATTGCGGTGCGGCAAACATAGAGAAACTGCACGACGCTAAGTTTACGCGGATTACGAATGCGGGAGTGATGGAAAGCCATCCGCATGACGTGACGATAACGAGCGAGTCGCCTAACTATAGCCGTCCGGAGTAAGAAAGAGATTTTTTATAATTGTTTAAATATGTAAGGTGACGGACGTGGAGAGTATTGTCGTTCATTATTCTCTGGTGTCCGTCACTTTCTTGTTGTAGGCGTAAGGCAGACGGGAGGTGAATGTCATGAGAAAATGGTTTTGGACATTCGTCATGTGCTTTCAGGGGGCGTTAGTTTTTTCTCAAAAAGACTCTGTTGTGTTACGGGTTAATGGCGAGGAAGTGAACCGTTCGGAGTTTGTGCGTGACTATCGGCTTCATGCGGGAAGCCTTTCCCCTAAGGAGTATGCGGACGCTTTTGTGTTGCGCAGGCTGCAAGTGGCGGCGGCGTTGGCGGAAGGTGTGGACACGACCGCCGTGTTCCTCGAACAGCATAGGAGACACCGGAATGAATTGATGCGGGCTTGCCTGATGGAGGGACCGGAAACGGACAGCTGCAAGCGTGCGCTTTATGTTGGCGACATGGCGCAACGCCATGCGGCCCGGGTGAAATTGGCGCAGGTGTTTAGACGTTTGCCGCAAACTGTAACCGTTACTCGGCTTCGTAAAGAGACGAAACTTGCTGATTCGCTTTATCAGGCGATGCTAAGCCGTTCAGATGTGGATTTCGATTACTGGGTGGAGCGATATTCGGACGATAAGGCTGTTTGGTGGGCGGAGCCGCATAGGTTGACTCCAGAGTTTGAAGAAACGATTCTTTCGTTAAAGGAAGGTGAGGTTTCCAAGCCATTCTTCAGTCCGGAAGGACTGCATATATTGAAATTGTTGGAACGGGAGGAGCCGTGGACCTATGACTCGTGGTCGGGAGAATTTGCTAAACGGTTAGAGCGGCGAATGATGACGGGACGTGGGGACGTTGTGACGGAGCGGCTGAAAAAGGAGTTAAATTATGCGCCGAATCGTATAGGAATAGAAGAATTGCTGCGTTCTGGAAGTACGGAAAAGGCGTTGTTTACGATAGGAGGACAGGAATACACGGGAGCGATGTTCAGTCTTTTTTCTTCTTCCTGCCCATTTGCCGTCGGCCGCCAGTTAGAGCTGTTCACGGTTAAATCGTTGCTTGATTATGTCGATACGTATATGGAAGACGTTTTTCCTGAAACGGCGCGTATGCTGCGCGAACATGACGAGGATTATCTTGCGACGGAGGCGAAACGGCGTAACGTAGAGATTCCGGCGACGAACGATCGGGCCGCATGGGTCGCCTACTTTGAGGTACATCGTTCGGATTATCGTTGGGACACTCCCCGTTATAAAGGAGCCGTGTTGCATTGCGTAAGTAGAAAAGTAGCCAGAAAAGTAAAGAGACTACTGAAGAAGACTCGAATAGAGGAATGGCAGGATGTAATCGATAAAGCGTTTAACTGTGGAGGTAAGGAGACGGTAAGGATGGAATGCGGTATGTTCGCCATTGGCGATAACGAATATATAGACGACAGGATATTCAAGGTGGAAAAGGCGGAGCCGATGCCACTTTATCCCTTTACGGTGACGGTGGGATGGATACGGAAAGGTCCGGAAGACTGCCGCGAGGTGGAGGAGTGCGTCAAGCGGGACTATCGTGACTATCTTGATAGCCGTTGGAAGCGCAAATTGCTTGATTCCTCTAAGGTTGAAATTAACCAAGAGGTTTTAAAAACCGTTAATAATAATAGCCCTAATTGATTATTCGCTATCTTCGTACCTCGAATGAACAGAAATCACGGATAATGCGAGCGACGGTCTTCTTGCTGATAGCTTTTTTTTGTTGTGGGGCGTGTAAGGATTTGCACGACCATAAAGGGAAGACTCCTTTGGTGGAGATTGACGGTAATTTCCTATATAAGGAAGATATGCTGTCGGCGCTTCCTGTCGGATTGTCGAAGGATGACAGTCTGCTTTTTGCCGAGCGCTATATCCGTAGTTGGGCCGAAGATGTTTTGTTATATGAAAAAGCAAAAGACAATATTCCAGACAATATAGACATAGACAAGTTGGTCGATAACTATCGGAAGGCCTTGATTATGCATGTCTATCAGCAAGAGCTTATAAGCGAACAGGTGAATAACGAGATCTCAGAACAAGAAATGGTGGATTACTATGATAAGAATAAGGAGCTGTTTAAGTTAGAATACCCACTGATTAAGGGGCTTTTTATTAAAGTGCCGTTAACGGCCCCTCGGTTGAGCAGTGTTCGGAGATGGTATAAGACGGAGACGCAAGAAGCTGTGGAGAACTTGGAAAAGTATAGTTTGCAGAATGCGGTAAAATATGAATATTTTTATGATAAGTGGATTTCAGTGACGGATATGTTGGATGTGATTCCGCTTAACGTGAATGAACCGGAGAAATATTTGGAAGCTCATCGTCACGTGGAACTAAAGGATACGGCGTTCTACTATTTCTTGAATGTGAGCGACTATCGCAAGGCGGGTGAGGAAATGCCTTATGGGTTTGCTCGTGTGGAAGTAAAAGAGCTGTTGACTAATCAAAAACAGGTTGGATTTATGAAAAAAGTTAAGAATGACCTTTATCAAAGGGCAGTAGACAAAAAACGGATTGTATATAACTATTGATAAGAAAAATAATGAGGAAGTTTATAAACTTTAGATTTATTGTTACCCTTGTTCTGGCTGTAATGGGGAATGTCGTGATTTATGCTCAGGACAACGTAATTGATGAGGTTGTTTGGGTTGTGGGTGACGAGGCTATATTGAAGTCGGATGTGGAAGAGGCTCGGATGGATGCCTTGTATAGGGGGCGTCCGTTTAATGGAGATCCTTATTGTATTATTCCAGAAGAATTGGCCGTACAGAAATTGCTATTGAATCAAGCGAAGTTGGACAGTATAGAAGTGTCTGAATCAGAAGTTATCCAACAGGTTGACATGATGGTTAATATGTACGTGGAGGAAGTAGGAGGCGGCTCTATGGAGAAACTGGAGGAGTATTTTAATAAGTCCGCTACTCAAATACGAGAGACTTTGCGCGAGAACGCTCGTGACGGATTAACTGTACAACGGATGAAAAGCCAGTTGGTCGGCGAGGTAAAAGTAACTCCGGCTGAGGTACGCCGTTATTTCAAGGATCTTCCGCAGGATAGCATTCCTTATGTGCCTACTCAGGTTGAAGTGCAGATTATTGTATTGAAGCCGAAGATTCCGATGTCGGAAATTGAGAATGTGAAGAGTAGACTGCGTGACTATGCCGATCGTGTGACGAAAGGCGAGACGGAGTTTTCCACATTAGCTCTCATGTATTCTGAAGATAAGTCTTCAGCCATACGTGGAGGTGAGGTGGGCTTCATGGGGCGGGGTATGTTAGATCCCGCTTATGCGAACGTGGCGTTCAGTTTACAGGATCCGAAAAAAGTATCTAAGATTGTGGAGTCAGAGTTTGGCTTTCACATTATTCAGCTGATTGAGAAGCGTGGAGATAGGGTGAATACTCGGCATATTTTGTTGCGGCCGAAAGTATCGGAAGAGGAATTGACCAAAACTTGTGCCCGGTTGGATTCTATTGCGGACGATATTCGTAATAATAAGTTCACCTTTGACGATGCGGCGGCAGTGCTTTCGCAGGATAAGGATACGCGGAATAATCATGGTCTTATGGTGAATGTGAATGAGAATACAGGGGTTACAACTTCTAGGTTTGAGATGCAGGACCTTCCGCAAGACGTAGCCAAGATGGTTGACCAAATGAATGTGGGTGAAGTATCAAAGGCGTTTACGATGGTTAGCGAGAAAGACGGTAAGGAAGTATGTGCTATCGTGAAGCTAAAGTCGAAGATTAATGGACATAAAGCTACCATTTCGGAGGATTATCAGGCTTTGAAGAGCATTGTGGAAGAAAAGCGCAAGGAAGAGATTATACATAAGTGGATATTACAAAAGCAAAAGCAGACTTACGTGCGTATTAATCCGAAATGGCAAAAATGCGAGTTCAAGTATCCGGGATGGATAAAGAGGGATTAAAGCCAAACGACTTGACTTTATATGACAAAACGGAAGAGTATAGATAAACGGCAAGACAGGCATAGACGGCTGCTGATAGGCTTTCTATGCCTGTTTGCCGTATGCCTTGTGGCGCAAGTGAGGCCAACGGAGCGAAGAGGGAGACAGTCGGATAGCCTTGCGGTGGCTGTTCAGGATAGTTCCGTGCCTGTTTCTCTGGATCAGCGGAAAAATAAAAAAACGAAGGTTTATCTGTTGCATGCCGATAGGGGAGAGGCCGACAAGCGGGTGAGACCCGATGTGCAAGTGTTGATAGGACACGTTAAGTTCCGGCATGATAGCATGTATATGGATTGCGACAGTGCGTTGCTTTTCGAAAAGACCAATTCTTTTGAGGCTTTTGGGCATGTGGTGATGCAGCAAGGAGATACTTTATTTATTTACGGTGATTATCTTTATTATGACGGACTGACACAAATCGCTCAGCTTCGCAATAACGTGAAGATGATAAACCGTAATACTACGTTGCTTACTGATAGCCTGAATTATGACCGATTGTATGACCTCGGATACTACTTCGAGGGCGGAACGTTAATGGATGAGGATAATGTCTTAACCTCAGACTGGGGGGAATATAGTCCGGCAACTAAACAGTCCGTATTCAATCATGACGTGAAGTTGGTGAATCCGAAGTTTGTGTTGACTTCCGATACGTTGCGTTATAATACTTTTACAAAAGTTGCCAATATCTTGGGCCCTTCTGATATTGTAAGTGACAATAACCATATTTATTCAGAACTTGGATACTATAACACGTTGACTGAGCAGGCGGAACTGTTGGACCGTTCCGTGCTTACTAATCAGGGAAAGAAATTAGTGGGAGATAGTTTGTTCTACGATCGGAAAGCGGGTTATGGAGAGGCGTTTGATAATGTAATAATGACTGATGTGGTCAATAAGAATCTGTTGACCAGTGACTATTGCTTTTACAATGAACTGACAGATTCCGCATTTGCTACAAAACGGGCTGTGGCTGTTGACTATTCACAAGGAGACAGTTTGTTCATGCATGGGGATACATTGCAAATGGTGACGTACGACTTGAATACGGATTCTGTGTACCGTTTGATGAAGGCTTATCATAAGGTGCGCATGTTTCGTACTGATGTGCAGGGAGTTTGTGATTCTTTGGTCTATAATTCGAAAGACTCTTGCATGACGATGTATCGTGACCCTATTTTATGGAACGAGGGGCAACAGTTGTTGGGAGAAGAGATAAAAATTTATATGAATGACAGTACGATTGACTGGGCTCACATTATCAATCAGGCGTTAACGGTTGAAATGAAAGATTCAATTCATTATAATCAGGTGTCTGGAAAGGAAATAAAAGCGTATTTCGTGGAAGGTGACATGAGGCATATCGAGGTGATTGGCAATGTGCTTACCGCTTTTTATCCTGAAGAAAAGGACAGTACGATGACGGGATTCAACTATTTGGAAGGAAGTGTACTTCATCTTTACTTGAAAGAGAGGAAAATGGAAAAGGGAGTTTTCATAGGAAAGTCTAATGGGACAATGTATCCGATGGATCAGATACCGCCCGATAAATTACGTTTGCCAACTTTTTCTTGGTTTGATTATGTACGCCCGTTGAATAAAGAGGATATATTTAATTGGCGAGGAAAGAAAGAAGGCGAAAAATTAAAGCCGACAAAGACAGATCAAAGACCGGATATAGATAGACGAAATTTGATCAATATGTAATACTTATTTATTTGCGATGAGCGATATTATACATTTGTTGCCGGATTCGGTGGCCAATCAGATTGCTGCCGGAGAGGTGATACAGCGTCCTGCATCTGTCATTAAGGAATTGATGGAGAACGCTATTGATGCGGAAGCGAAGAATGTGCATGTTTTGGTTACTGATGCGGGGAAGACTTGCATTCAGGTGATTGATGATGGAAAAGGCATGTCGGAGACTGATGCTCGGTTATCGTTTGAGCGTCATGCGACTTCTAAAATAAAAGAGGCTTCTGATTTGTTTGCCTTGCACACGATGGGGTTTAGAGGAGAGGCTTTGGCGTCCATCGCCGCTGTGGCTCAGGTGGAACTGAAAACTAAACTTGCATCGGAGGAATTGGGAACAAGATTAATGATTTCCGGTTCGAAAGTAGAAAGCCAAGAAATGGTCTCTTGTCCGAATGGAAGTAATTTTTCGGTGAGGAATCTTTTCTTCAACGTTCCTGCTCGTCGTAAATTCCTTAAGGCTAATTCTACGGAGTTGAGCAATATATTGGCGGAATTTGAGCGTATCGCTTTGGTTCATCCAGAAGTGGCCTTCTCGTTATATAGCAATGATTCTGAACTTTTCAACCTTCCGGTATCTTCGTTGAGGCAGAGAATTTTATCTGTTTTCGGTAAAAAGCTGAATCAGCAATTGCTAAGCGTGGAGGCGGATACCACTATGGTAAAGGTAACGGGGTATGTCGCCAAGCCGGAAATGGCTCGTAAGAAAGGCGCTCATCAGTATTTCTTTGTCAACGGGCGATATATGCGGCATCCTTATTTCCATAAGGCGGTAATGGAGGCGTATGAGCGCTTGATTCCGGTTGGCGAGCAGATTTCTTATTTTATATACTTTGAAGTAGACCCGGCTAATATAGACGTGAATATTCATCCGACCAAGACTGAGATCAAGTTCGAGAATGAGCAAGCCATTTGGCAGATTCTTTCAGCCGCTGTTAAGGAGTCGTTGGGGAAGTTTAGCGCAATTCCTTCCATAGATTTTGATACGGAAGATATGCCAGATATCCCGGCGTTTGGGAATGAACAGCCGCCTGTTCCGCCTCGGATACATTATAATTCCGATTTTAATCCTTTTAAGTCATCGGGTGGAGGAGAAACGTATAGCCGTCCGAAAGTGGAATGGGAGAAGCTGTATAGTGGCTTGACAAGGGCAAGTAAGATGAATGATGTTCCGGCGGAGCCGGATAAAGAAGTCATATACCCGTTGGCGGGAGGAGATGTGATTACTGAGGAAAGTGCGGTGTCTGTCGGGGGGGCTGATGTTCCGTTATATGCTAATGAAGCGCTATTAGAGAAGGGAAACCAACATTTACAGTTTAAGGGACGCTTCATTTTGACCTCTGTAAAGTCGGGACTAATGCTGATAGACCAACATCGGGCACACGTACGGGTGTTGTTCGACCGTTATATGGAGCAAATCAAACGGAAACAGGGCGTTTCCCAAGGAGTTCTTTTCCCTGAAATATTGCAGTTGCCTGTTTCTGAGGCGACAATGTTACAGAATATTATGGATGACTTATCATCCGTAGGTTTCGACCTTAGCGATCTGGGCGGAGGAAGTTATGCCATTAATGGGGTTCCTGCGGGTATCGAGGGATTGAATCCGGTAGAATTGGTACGGAGCATGTTGCATACGGCGATGGAGAAGGGAAATGATGTGAAAGAAGAGATTCAGCGTATCTTGGCCTTGACGCTAGCCCGTGCGGCGGCGATAGTTTACGGACAGGTGTTGACGAATGAAGAAATGATTAGCCTTGTAGATAGTTTGTTTGCATGTCCTTCTCCCAACTATACACCGGATGGAAAGGTCGTATTGGCTACGATAAAAGAAGAGGAAATCGAACGGTTGTTCAGATAGGGCATGGTTTCTGTTCCGTGCTTTTATCTGGTTTCCTAGTCAGGTATAGCATTAGTAAATAAATTATATTTGTCTTTTTCAAAAACCTTTTAGGTTAAGGGGTGTTATTAATGTAGTTCCATCAAGGAACAAGGATTTAATAACCCCCTTAACTATTTTAGGTAATGAGAAAAATTCTAATGTCGCTGGCTTTGGTCGGCGTAACGTCATTCGCTTTTGCGCAGCAGGCGGTGACAGTGACTGAATATGAAGTCGTTCAGGTGCAGGATGAGCACCGAGTATTAACAAATCCATTTTGGACTAACTGGTTCTTTTCCGTTGGTGGAGGAGCACAAGTCATGTTTGGCAATGGAGACCATGCCGGCGCATTCAAGGACCGCATAGCTCCTGCCTTAAACGTATCGGTCGGTAAATGGGTCACTCCGGGATTCGGATTGCGTTTACAGTATAGCGGATTGCAGGCTAAAGGCTTTACCGGAAACGAGTCGGCGCCTTATGTACAAGGAAGCAGATTGGGCAACGAAGGATATAAGCAACGTTGGAACTATATGAATCTGCATGGTGACGTATTGTTTAACTTGAACTCTTTATTCGGCGGTTATAACCCAGACCGTATATATGAGGTTATTCCATATCTCGGAGCGGGATTCACTCACTCCTACTCGCGTCCTCACACTCATGCGGCGACCTTTAACGCCGGGGTCATCAACCGTTTCCGGTTATCAGACGCTTTCGACTTGAATCTGGAACTGAGCGCTACCGGCATGGAAGGAAAGTTTGACGGAGAACACGGAGGTAAGCGTGATTACGATGCTATATTGGCCACTACCGTAGGTTTGACTTATTATCTTCCGAACAGAGGTTTCAGTAAGCCTGCGCCTCAGATGATTTCGGAGTATGAGTTGAGGCGTATGCGAGACCGTATGAACGAAATGGCGGCGACGAATCTGGATTTGCAGGAGGAACTGGCTTACGCTAAACGGCCGATAGAAGTTAATGAAGTGGAAGAAGTGGTTCTGACAAACGCGAATATCGCTCCACGTACCATATTCTTCACGATTGGTTCCGGGCAACTCTCGTCGCAAGAAGAGATGAACTTGTCCTATTTGGCCGGAAAGATGAAAGAATATCCCGATACAAGATATACGATTAATGGATATGCGGATTCGGCTACGGGAACTCCTTCTGTCAACCAGAAACTTAGCTTGCAGCGTGCGCAAACGGTGAAAGACTTATTAGTCAAGAAGTATGGAGTGTCTGCCGATAGATTGACAATAGCTTCCGGAGGTGGAGTGGATAAGTTTGGAATGCCGATTCTGAATCGTGTAGTATTAGTGGAGTCTGCCGACTGACGATAAGGTTTTTAGTGTAGGAAAAGACGGGTTGTCCTTTTGGTGAAGGACGGCCCGTCCTTTTTTTGTCCGTTTCAAGCGGCGAGCGGGTGATAATCTATTTCCTCTTGCCTTTCGGAATGATAAAATAGGGTGATTCTTGCCGGACTCTCGCAAAAATATGTACTTTTGTTACGCTTGTCGAGAAAGACGGGCGAATGGAATTTATTGACCTTTAAATATAATGGATGTGGAAAGTGAACTGAACGAACAGCGGCCGCTGATGACGAACGTCGTGCGGAAGATGCGCTCCTTGTATCCGGTTTCTGACGAGACGGTGCGTAGCCTGCGGGCTTGCGTCGTGCCTTGCCGCTTCCCGAAGAGGTGCTTGCTGATAAGGGCCGGCATCTACTGTAAGGCGGCTTACTTCATCGAGAAGGGAATGACCCGTTCCTATTGGTTGGTGGACGGAGAGGAAGTGACTACTTCTTTTTTGGGTGAGGGAGGCATCGTGTTCAGCATGGACGAGTTGTACTACGGCAAGCTGAGCGAGGAGTTCGTGGAGACGCTCGAAGAGGTGGAGGCCTACCGGATAGCGTTGACTGACCTGAACCGGCTGTTCCAGACGAATATCGAGTTGGCCAATTGGGGCAGAATCATTCACCAGAACGAGTACAGGAGGCTCCACCGTTCGCACAAGGAGCACCTTACGCTCTCAGCGAAGGAGAGGTACGAGGAGTTTCAGCGGCAGTTTCCGCAGGTGTGCCGACGGGTCAATCTGGGTTATATCGCCTCCTATTTGGGTATAACGCCCTCTACGCTTAGCCGTCTTCGGGCTTCCCAGTAAGGCGGGTGGGCGTTGCGATTTTGCCGTAGGACAAGTTTTCTACGCTTTGAGTTTTGTAATTTCGCGACCGTTAGCGATAAGAACATAAACAACTATTTTTTATATTCAGGTTATCATGCAAAAAATCTCTTCCGCCGCGTTCGCGGATACCAAGCCCCATTACGAGCTGCTCGACGGACTACGGGGCGTAGCGGCGTTGTTAGTCGTGTTCTATCACATCTTCGAAGGCCTCTCCTTTGCGGCCGGAGGTACGCTCATCACGACTATCAACCACGGTTATCTGGCCGTAGACTTCTTCTTTATCCTCTCCGGATTCGTTATCGGCTACGCCTACGACGACCGTTGGAAGACGACGCTCACGATGAAGGGCTTCTTCAAGCGGCGTCTTATCCGCCTTCACCCGATGATTGTCATGGGGGCCCTGCTTGGCGTTGTGGCCTACTGCTTGCAGGGATGCGTGCAGTGGGACGGCACGAAGATGCCCGTCTCTATGGTGATGTTGGCGTTGCTATGCGCCATGTTCTTTATCCCCGCCGTACCCGGAGCCCGCTATGACGTGCGCGGCAATGGCGAGATGTTTCCGCTGAACGGGCCGAGCTGGTCGCTCTTCTTCGAGTACATCGGCAATATCCTCTACGCCGTCTTTATCCGCCGCCTTTCCGACAAGGCGCTCGCCGCACTCGTTGTCCTGCTTGGCTTGGGACTGGCTTGGTTCGCCCTCTTCGACGTGGCGGGCTATGGCATGATTGGGGTAGGGTGGACGCTCGACGGGGTCAACTTCTTGGGCGGTTCGCTGCGTATGCTGTTTCCTTTCTCGCTAGGTATGCTGCTTTCCCGTCACTTCAAGCCCGTCAGGGTGAGAGGGGCGTTTTGGATATGCTCGCTTGTGCTGTTGATGCTCTTCTGCGTGCCTTACATCGAAAGCGAAGGCACGGTCAGCCTGAACGGACTGTTCGAGGCGGTCTGCATTATCGTCGTGTTCCCCGTACTGCTTTGGCTCGGAGCGTCCGGCAAGACAACGGACAAGCGGTCGACGCTGATTTGCAAGTTCTTGGGCGACATTTCTTTTCCGCTATACGCCGTCCACTATCCGGTGATGTATCTGTTCTACGCTTGGCTGATAGATAATAAGTATTATACGTTCGTCGAGGTATGGCCCGTGGCGTTGGCTGTCTATGTGGGTAGCATAGTTTTGGCTTACCTCTGTCTGAAGCTGTACGATGAGCCATTGAGACGTTGGCTGAGCCAGAAGTTCTTGGCCAAGCGTTGAGGCTTCCGCCTGAGCCTTGCGCTTCGGTGATTGCGTCGGCTCTTTGTGGGGAATGAGAGTTATAAATGTTAAGGGGGATGTAATCAGTCGAGGCGGGTGTGTCGTAATGTCGGCACGCCCGCCTTTTTTATTACTCAAGGAACGCCGTGACGCACCATAGCACCGGCGCTTGCCCGTGCATGTTGCCCGGCAAGGGGCGGCGGTCCAGATAGAACTGGCGGTCGTTCGTCTTGTTGGTTCCTTCGCACACGCCGGCGATGTCTCCCTTCTCGTCAATCTGTCCGACGAGTGCGAGCCACGCTTTCCGGGCCACCGGAGCGTAAGTGGCTTCGTCGAGCCATCCCCTCCTTACTCCCCTTATCATGGCGTAGGCGAACATGGCCGAGCCTGATGTCTCGCTCCACGACGACTTGTCGTCTACCAGCTGACCCCATAGGCCGTCCTCCTTCTGATAGCTGAGCAGCGTCTCCATCATCTTGCGGTAGGAGGCCAGTATGCGCTCACGGTTGGGGTTATCCTCCGGCAGCAGCCCGAGCAGCTCCGTCATGCCGGCGGCCATCCACCCGTTTCCCCGTCCCCAGAAGAATGGCGCGTCCTCCGCGTGGAAGAAGAGTCCGTTGGGGCGTTGTATCTTGTCCAGATAGCTGACCATCTCCGCCGCCGCGCGGTCGATGTACTTGCGGTCGCCCGTGGCTAAATAGGCCTGCGACTGGATGGCCGAAATCATGAACATGTCGTCTATCCAGTACCGGGTCTGCCACGACAGCCCCTTGTCCAGCAGGGCCTGATACTCCTCCTTGCGCTTCGTCTTGCGGGGCATCTCCCATTGCGCGTCGGCGTACCACTTGCCCATTCGCAGGTAAATCTCGTTGCCGGTCTGAATGTAGAGTTGCAGCGGCACGGTGCCGAACACCGTGTGGTCTACGTGGTCGGGCAGCGGCTGAAGGTAGCGTTCGGGTCCGAACAGAGGGAGGAACCGCTCTTCCAACTGCCGCAGCAGCTTTTTGTCTTTCGTCACTCCGGCGTAGCGCAGTGCGCCGAGCCAAGCGCACGTCTCCGGATAGGTAATCTCGTTCGGTGGGGCCGGGTTGCCGTTGAAGTTCGGGTGCGGCACCTCCACGAAACGTTGGCTTACCAGTTCTCCTACTTCCCGGGGCGAAGTCCCCTTTTCCCAATGCTTAAACTCTTTTTGCGCCGTCGCGAGGTAGGGTAGGCACACGGCTATTCCCACCGCGACGCATCTGCGAGCCACGACTCCGGTGGCGGACAGTTTGCTTCTCATGTCTTGCTTTCTTTTTTCGTGTGATTAACTATAAATGATTCGTAATACGCTTTTCGTTTTCGAGCACGGAGGAGATGAAAAAGGCGTTCCCCTTTCCCTTTCCTCCGGTGGTGGAGGGCGGTTACACCTTCGGCTGATAGTCGTCTGGCTTGCCGTACTGCCCCGGGGCGGGGACGTACAGCGGTAGGTTTCGTTGCCCGACGTTCTGCAGCTTCCCCTCCTTGCACAGGCGGCGGATGTGCATCATGGCGGTGGAGCGCACCATCCCCGTCAGTCTTTGGAAGTCTTTCCGCTGCATAATCTCCCGCTCGGCGAAGTATTTCTTCAGCCGCTTGTCGATGTCCGCCGCCGTCAGCTTGGGCGAGTGGGCAATCTTTTTCAGCCGGCTCACCTTGACGAGGCCTATCGACTCCTTCAGCTTCCGGTCCGAACGGAAGCGGATGCACTTCAGCTTGATTTTCTCACTCTTCCTCGGCGTGTCGGCGACGACCTCTTCCGTGGTTCCGAGCGTCGGCGTGAAGTAGCCTATCCCGTCCAAGTGCACCGCCTTTCCTTCAGCCAGTTCCTCGCCCATCACCTGCGACAGTGCGTCGAGCACCGCCGCCACGTCTACCTCGTTCAGCGTGCATCTCGTCTGTATCAGTCTCCTCAGCTCCTTCGTGTCGGTCTGTCCGTTCACCACGATGCGCGGATGGAAGGTCTTCTCCTTCTCTTGGTCTGCCGGTGCCGGGTTCTCGTACCAGTCAAATGTTATAGACATATCTGCTCCTTTCTTTTGGTTTAATCGTTGATTAGCGTGGCTTTCCGTTCCGTTTAGTCCGGCCTTGAATCCCGTTTAGTGCCGGACTTCATGCCGCTTACTCCCGGACTTGATAGGTGGCTAACAGCCGTTAGCTAAGCGGCTAACGATAGCAGGGCTGACGCGTTACTTAGTGATTTGATTTTCAACCTTCTTTCCTTTTTCCGCCATATTCCACTCGGCATCCAACAGTTCCTCAAGGAAACCGA
>CASDXF010000023.1 GCA_949285075.1 uncultured Bacteroides sp.
TATCGGTTTCCTTGAGGAACTGTTGGATGCCGAGTGGAATATGGCGGAAAAAGGAAAGAAGGTTGAAAATCAAATCACTAAGTAACGCGTCAGCCCTGCGGGCAATCCACTCTCTTTCTGTCCGAGGATTAATGTTGTTCGAAGGAGTTGTAATGGGACAACGATTCCCCTTTCATGGCTTGGCTAGGGGCGTTTATTCGTTTGGAGTCGCTTAGAGGTTTGGCTACATCGCTTAAGCGCAAGGTTCAGTCCGCCTTTCGACGCGTGCCTTTTTTAGAGCACATATAGGAATTTTATTTAATGTCGGTTAATGCGGATGACCCTTCAGGCTCTGCTTTTCAGTCAATTATACGTTTTATATTAAAAAATGTAATAATTCTGTCATTTTACGGCAATGTTATCTTAACGTGTGCGAAAACAAAATGCAATAGCGCTCAATGTATATTCGCGGCATTCTTTAAAGTTAATTATTTTATTGTTTCATTAAGATATGAATGAACTGATTCAACGTTTTTCCTTATTTCGCCCGTTTTTTCGGGACCGCTTCTTTTTCTTTGCGATGGTTTTATTCATGCTTGTCTCGGGCGCTTGCAGTGACTCTGATGCGGGTGGAACAAGCCAGTATGATGAGAACAAGCCTATCGTGGTCACCACCTTTAGACCTTTAGAGGGAGGAATACGCGAGAAAGTACTGCTTGACGGCGAGAACTTCGGTTCCGACCCCTCAAAGATAAAGGTGTTTTTTAATCAGAAGGAGGCTCCGGTCATTTCCTCCAACGGCAATCGCATTTACACTATGGTTCCCCGCCTTCCGGGCGATGTGTGTACCGTCACCGTACAGGTGGGCGAGCAGAAGGCGACCTACGACCAGACATTCGCCTATCACTCTAAGGCTTATGTGAGCACCATCACGGGGAACGGCTCGAAGATCTTTAAGGCCGGAACGCTGGCCGAAGCGCAGGTGTACGCCCGCTATATCGCCGTGGATGCCGAAGGAAACATTTTCGCCTCGCATCGTGACGAGGGCACAAACGCCGTAGTGCGGATTAATGAACTGGAGAACATCGTGACTCCGCTTATTCTTGGCAACGCGAGCGACCGTATACTTGTGCCTAACGCTCCGGCCGTAGACTTGGAGACAGGCGTCATTACCGTGCCCGACGACGGTACTCGCGAGCTCTACTTCACCTTCGACCCTAAAGAAGGATGGGCGCCTCGCCAACACAGCATAAGCAACTCCTCCGGCATATTCGGGCAAATAGACAATAGCGGGCAGAAATACAAGTACGCCATGACCTACTGTCCTTACGATGGATTCGTGTACACCCGTTATCGCGACGGGAACATCGTCAAGTTCAATACGCAGACGAACGAGGCTTACATTGTCTACAAGACCAACTTAGGGCCGTGCTATGGCATGGCGTTCGACCCTACGCATCCTAATCTGCTTTACATGTCGTTTCATACAAGTGTGACGGAATACGGGAACAACCTCTGCTTGCTCGACGTGAGCGACCCGTCCGCGGCGGACGCCTTTAAAGTGATAAGCTCGGGCCTTAGCGGAGCGGGCCACAAAGACGGTCCGGTAAAGACGGCCCAATTCAATGACCCGCGCCAAATTTGTTTCGACCAAGACGGTAATCTTTTTATCGCCGATTACGGTAATCATTGCATACGCCGCCTTTCGCCCGACGGCATTGTGGAAACTGTAGTGGGACAGCCCGGAGTATCCGGATGGGCAGACGGAGATAAGGTAGACGCACTTTTCCTCAATCCGTGGGGGTTAGCGGTAGCGCCGGACGGCACGGTATACATATCCGATTACGGAAACGCGCGTATTCGTAAGCTCACCATAGAATGATATGACGCTTAAATTAAAGAATGAATTCTATTTGTCAAAACTCTGCCCTAACCGAAAATTGGGCGGAACTTTAAACAAACTTACATGAAACGGATTATTTATTTACTTACGGTTTTGCTGTGGGCAAGCTTTTCGTTCGCGCAAGAACAGAAAGAATTTGCGATGGAAGGCGTAGCGGTCAATGAAACCAATGACCCCTTGATGGGAGTAGTGATTTACATTAAAGACCGGCCCGGGGTGGGCACGACAACCGACCTTGACGGAAAATTTTCTATAAAAGCCTCGTATGGCGATATGCTGGTGTTTTCTTATATAGGTTACGAGAAAAAAGAGGTGCTCGCGACGAAGGAGGACAAAAAACTCAAGGTGCGGCTTGTGCCCTCCACACAACAGGTTGACGAGGTTGTTGTGGTGGGTATGGGCAGTCAGCGTAAAATCAGTTCGGTAGCCGCCGTATCGACGATAAACGTAGATGAACTGCAAACTCCCGCCGCCTCCATTACCAACATCTTAGGTGGAAAGGTTCCCGGAATCATTACTCTACAGAACAGCGGCGAACCGGGAAAGAACATTGCCGAGTTTTGGGTGAGAGGTATCGGAACGTTTGGAGCCAACAGCGGTGCGCTCGTGCTGATTGACGGTCTGGAGGGAGACCTGAACTCGATTGACCCTGCGGACATTGAAAGTTTCTCAGTGCTAAAGGACGCTTCGGCCACGGCTGTGTACGGAGTGCGTGGCGCTAATGGAGTAGTGTTGGTGACTACTAAGAAAGGATTGGAAGGGAAACTTCAGATTACCGGACGCGCCAACTTTACGGTGTCGCATTTGCGCAAAGTCCCCGAATATCTGAGAGCCTATGAATATGCGCTGTTGGCCAACGAAGCCTGTGAAGTGCGGGGCGACCTTCCGCTTTATAGCGATGTGGAAATGGATATCATCAAGGGAAATCTTGACCCTGACATGTATCCCGACGTGAGTTGGCAGGATGAGATTCTGAACCGGACGTCTTTCAAGCAGACATATTACGCCAGTGCGAGGGGAGGCGGTGAAGTCGCGCGCTATTTCATCAGTTTAGGCGCAAGCAATGAGTCCGCCGCATATAAAGTGGATAAGGACAGTCCTTATAGCTCGAATGTAGGATATCGCACCTATAACTATCGTATGAACCTTGACGTAAATCTCACCAAATATACTAGCGTGTATTTCGGTACTGACGGATATTTGTCCGACCTGCAACAACCGGGTATGGCCAATACAGACTATATATGGAGCGCTCAGTCGAAAATCAATCCGTTGGCTATGCCTACAATCTACTCTAACGGGATGCTTCCGGCGATGGGAGGCGGAGATAATTCGTCGCCCTATGTGCTGATAAATCGTACGGGACGTTCTTTGGACCAGACCTATAAAGGTAAGGCTACCTTAGCGCTCAATCAAGACCTTTCCATGCTGCTCAAGGGACTGAAGCTGAAAATGCAAGGAGCTTATGACATTCAAAGCTTCTTTAGCGAGCGCCGTACTGTTCAGCCTGCTTTGTACCAAGCTTTGGGGCGTAACACGAACGGCGAGTTGATTATGAAAGAAATGGTACAAGAACAAAAGGCTTCTTATTCTAAATCGGTAAATCAGTATCGCAAATATCACTTCGAGGCTACTCTGGACTATAATAAAGTTTTCGGAACAGACCATCGGGTGTCGGGATTGCTTTATTACTACATCAGTGACGAGAAAGCTACGGCTGACGCAAAGAGCAATCTTACTTCGATTCCCGTACGCTATCAAGGGCTTTCTAGCCGTTTGACCTACGGTTTCCGTGACACTTACTTGATGGATTTGAATTTCGGTTATACAGGCTCTGAAAACTTTCAGCCGGGAAGACAATACGGGTTCTTTCCCTCTGTGGCTTTGGGATGGGTTCCTACAAACTATGAATGGGTACGTAAGAATTTGCCGTGGCTCGACTTCCTGAAAATCCGCGGCTCGTATGGTACGGTGGGAAATGACCGCATTACGGACAAGCGTTTCCCTTACCTCACTATGGTTAATGTGGGAAATGGCAGTGTCTGGGGAGGGTCGTCGGTGGAGACCATTACTGAGACTAGCATCGGAGCGGATAATCTTAAGTGGGAATACGCTATAAAATCCGATATCGGAATCGAAGGACGCTTGTTTGGAGACCGTCTGTCGTTTACGGTAGATTTCTTTAGAGACCAACGCGACGGCATCTTTCAGCAACGAGTGCAGGTGCCCGACTATGTCGGCGTGGTAACCATGCCTTATGGCAACGTGGGAAAAATGAAAAGCTATGGAGCTGACGGAAATGCCAGTTACATACATAACTTCAGTAAGGATATCTCCTTAACTGTGCGCGGAAATTTCACCTATTCTAAAAATGAGGTGCAAAATTGGGAAGAAGCCTATATGGAGTATCCTTATCTGGAACATGCGGGATTCCCTTATGGTGTCATCCGCGGTTATCAGGCCTTAGGATTGTTTAAGGATGAGGATGACATTAAGTATAGTCCAAAACAAACCTTTGGCGACGTAATGCCCGGTGACATCAAATACAAAGATGTGAACGGAGACGGGTTGGTTGACGAGCTTGACAAGGTTCCGTTATCATATAGCACTTATCCGCTTCTGGTTTACGGATTGGGATGTGAATTCCGTTGGAAAGACCTGACGTTGGGGGTGTTGTTTAAAGGGACGGGGAAGACGGACTATTTTCACGTAGGGCAAACCGTGGAATTGCCTTCGGGTTCCACTACCGTAACGGGAATGGGTTACGTTCCTTTCTATGATGGGCCTTCGGGTAATGTGCTCACGTTGGCCGCTAATCCAAAGAATCGGTGGATTCCGTTAGAATATGCTCTTGAACACGGCATAGATCCTGCGTTGGCGGAGAATCCTGATGCGATGTTTCCGAGGTTGCAATACGGGAAGAATAACAATAATTCCCAACTCTCTACTTTCTGGAAGGATGATGCGCGCTATCTTCGGCTACAGGAACTTACTATAAATTATAATCTTAAACACAAGTTCTTACGTCAATTGGGCATCAGTTCACTGGACATCCAGTTTGTTGGAAGCAATCTTTGGGCATGGAGTAAGTCTAAACTCTTCGACCCGGAACAGGCTCAGTATAATGGGCAAGTATATCCGATTCCCGCTACCTATACTCTTCAGCTATATATTAATTTGTAAGGAAAGAATAAAAACAACAATACACTATATGAAGTTACTCAAAGGAATCGTTTTTTTTCTGTCGATGTGCATAGCGGCCACTTCATGTGATTATCTGACCATCGACGATTATTTTGACGATGAGTTCAAGATGGACTCTGTATACACCTCTGTACGCAATATGGAGGCTTATATGTGGGGAGCCGCCTCGCTTTTTCCGGACGAGGCTGAAACCGTACGTGAAAATTATACTCCCGGTGTCTTGGCCACGGATGAAGGTTTTTGTAACTTTCGGGCTAATGGAAATGTTTATTATGGTCTGGATTTCTGTTCCGGACTCACTACGCCTGATAATCTTAAAAAGATGGATAAATGGGGAACCTATTATAAAATCATACGCAAGTGTAATAACATTCTAAATAATTTAGACCGTCCGGCCGACATGACTACTGCCGACCATATAAAGATTGAAGGCTATACACGATTTATACGTGCTTACGCTTATTACAATCTGCTTATAGATTTCGGTCCCCCCATTCTTTTAGGGGACGAGGTCGTGAACACAAACGAAGAGTTGGAGTATTATGATCGTGCGAGGTCTACATATGATGAAGCCATGGAGTATGTATGCGGAGAATTTGAAAAGGCGGCTTCGCTGCTCCCCGCCACGGTGTCCAACATGGATTTTGGCCGTCCCACTAAAGGGGCCGCATACGCGTTGATTGCACGCTTGCGGTTGATGCATGCTAGTCCGCTGTTTAATGGAGGCTATGCGGCGCGCTCTTATTTTGGTAATTGGAAGCGTCATATTGACGACGTCTACTACGTTTCACAGACTTACGATGAACGACGTTGGGCCGTAGCGGCGGCTTCCGCCAAGCGCGTGATGGAAATGGAGAACGCCGGTGCGCCGATGTATTCACTCTACACTGTACCGGCTGACGATAACACCCCTCAATTGCCGCAAGGAGTGACCTCCGATTCTCACTTTTATGACGCCTATCCAGACGGGGCCGCAGGCATTGACCCGTACAAATCCTATTCGGACATGTTCACAGGCGAAGCTGTAGCTCCTATCGTTTCTGAATTTATATGGGCACGAAATACCGATTACTTGAACTCTACAATCAACAAAGGAGCGTTTCCAGTCTCACTTGGCGGATGGAGCCGTTACTGTGTGACGCAGAAAGTTGTGGACGCTTACTTAATGGATGACGGCCGAACTAAGGATGAGGCCTTGACAGATGGATACTATTCTGAATCGGGATATACTACCTCACCTCGTTCTTTCTCGGGCTATACGCTGAAGACCGACGTGAGTCGCATGTATGCCAATCGTGAAATGCGCTTTTACGCTTCTGTCGGGTTCTGTGAGGCCATATGGCCATGCTTGTCGAGCAGTGAGAACAACAATCACACGGCTTTGTACTATTATGGTTCAGAAGACGGACGAACCGCCGCTACCGATCCATTGAATTACCCCGTTACAGGATATGTAATAAAGAAGTACGTGAATAAGATGGACGCTTATATAGGTAATGGCGCGCGTCAGGTGAATAAGGCGTATCCCATTATACGCTATGCCGAAATACTTCTGGCCTATGCCGAGGCGCTAAACAATCTTACCACTACGCATACAGTGGAATTGGACGGAAAAACTTACACCTTCTCGCGCGATAAGAACGAAATAGCTCGGGCGTTCAATCAAGTACGGTATCGGGCGGGGCTTCCCGGACTGAGCCAAGCGCAATTGGAAGATGCCACTCAGGTGCAGGAACAGTTGGAGCGTGAGCGTATGGTGGAGTTCTTGTGGGAAAATCGCCGCTATTATGACGTTCGCCGGTGGGGTATTTATGAAGAAAGCGAACGTTCTCCTATCATGGGCATGAACATCGACGGCAACAAGACAACGTTTTACCAACGCGTCATACCCAGTTCTTCGCAAATACGGGGCCGATTGGTAGACAAGAAGCTCGTTTTCTTGCCTATTCCCCGAGATGAATTGCGACGCTTGCCGTCATTGGACCAGAATCCCGGATGGAATTAATATATTTGCCTAAAAAGAAATGATTATGAAGATAGTACATTATTGCATAGCATTGTCTGCGCTTATGTTGGTCGCCTCCTGCGACGAGGATGCGATTTTTGAGAAGGAACTGTATAAGAAGCGTGTCGCCTTGATAAGCGGCGACAGCTATAATGTGTTTCAAGAGAACCATCAACTTACGGGAGGAGAATCTATAGGCTACATAGCCGCGACGTGTGGAGGAACGCGGAATCCTGACCGCGACATACTTATTACGCTAGAGGAGGATCCTTCCATTCTGGAAGAGTACAACAAGACCATGTATGATGCCGATACAGAGAAATACGCTAAGATGCTTAGTCCTGAACGTTATACGGTAGAGGATTATACCATTACGATAAAGGCCGGTGAGCGCAACGGAAAAACCATGATAAAGGTGCGCCCGGAAGGGCTTTCGCCAGACTCTCTATATTTTGTTCCGTTTCGTATCAAGGACTGTTCGGCGTATGAGGTCAATGAGGAAAAGAACAGTGTACTCTATCAGGTCAGCTTGGAGAATCATTACGCTTCGCAAGCCACCGAAACCACTTATTCTATGACGGGCCTTCTTGACGGTGTCTCGACTGGTGGCTCTAAACGCATGTTTCCCGTAAGTTGGAATAAGGTACGCGTCATGGCCGGTAATGAAATCTTTCAGGCCGACACCGAGGTGATAGACCGCTCGGCCATTGTGCTTGAAATCACCTCCGACAATCGGGTACGTATTACCCCATGGAAAGATATTGTGGTGAAGGCGATTGGCGGAGATGACGAATACCCGAATGTTTACAAGCGGATTGAAGAAAACGGGCATACTTACAATGTCTTTTCTTTGTATTATGAATACGAAATCGCGGGAAGTAGACATGAGATGAAAGAAGAGCTCCGCATGGAAGTAGAGAACTAAAAGCATATAATAGAGACAAGAAAAACTTTCAGGAACAGCGACGTCCGTGTCTGCCCAAAGGCGGCGTGAGGCGTCAAATAATTCAACGATTAAATATGAAAACGAAAACAATCAGTCTTTTAAGGGGAATACAGTGCTTCATTATGTTGGCGTGTCTGCTGTCGTGCACTTCTAGCGACGCTGTAGCCGGTCCGAAAGAGGAAGCCAAATTCATAAATGTAGAACAGGCCGCTTACACTGTAGCGGCGGAGGGCGGGAGCCTGACCATACCCGTGCAGACCAACGCGGAGGTGAAAGCTATCTCGCAAGAGGGATGGTGCGAGGCGGAAGTGGCTCAGAATGGAAGCAATGCGGAAGTTACGCTCACTGTGAAGGAAAACAAGGGCGAGGAGAGGGTGTCTGGCATATTGCTTACGGCTGAAGGTTGCGACAACATAGAGCTGACCGTTACGCAAAAGGCTTACGATGAAGGGCAGGCTTCCGACGAGGAAAAGACATGGCTTGAATTCCGGGTAGCCACTTACAATATCCGTTACAAGGCGGCGGAAGACGAGCAAAGCGGTAATGGATGGGACGTGCGCAAGGAACCATTGGCCAAACTTATAACTTCTCACGATTTTGACATTGTAGGAACTCAGGAAGGTAATGACCAACAATTGGCCGACTTGCAGCAGATGCTGCCTGAATACGCATATGTAGGACATCCCTATGGCGGCAGCAGCGGAAACTCGCATAATTGCGCCACGTTCTATAAGACCGCTCTTTTCGAGGTGGTTGACGAAGGGGTGTTCTGGTATAGCGAAACACCCGACGTTCCCAGTATCGGATGGGACGCTACCGACCGTCGCATCTGCTATTGGGTGAGGTTCCGCGAGAAAAAGAGCGGGAAAGAGTTCTATTTCTTCAATTCGCACTTCTATTGGCGATATAAGACGGCCAAAGAAAATTCGGGTACGGTAATGGTCAACAAGATTAAGGAGATTGCCGGTGATGTTCCGACCATTAGTGTCGGCGACTTGAACTCCACGGAGTCTACGCCTCAAATGCTTAAGATATTGACTCTGCTGCAAGATTCTTATTACGCCACCGAGTCGGCACCTGCGGGGCCGGTTAACACCGGGCTGCCCGGAGGCGTGTTTGAGGGAAATCCCGGGAGCCGGATTGACTACGTACTTTTGAGTTCGGGCATTCGCGTGCGGGATTACGCCGTGCTGAACGATACCTATAACAATGGACACTATCCGTCAGACCATCTGCCCGTGACTTGCAGAATCGAGATTGAGCTTCAAAACGATTGAGCGATAACGGGGGAAAGTTATAATATTAAGCCATTAATTAAACGAGAACCTCATGAAGAAGTTAATGACCTTACTGACCGTAGCGGTCGGGATGTTCTGCGCATGTCAAGAAGAGGAAAGCGTGACACCTCAGCTAAGCGTCGCGCCAGAAGACTTGCAGCGGCTTACGGAATCTTTCGAGCCTCAGGCCGATGCTCGGGAAGTGCCTCTGAACACTAATCTTTCGGTCGTGAAAGTAGAGTCGGAAGATATCTGGTGTTGCGCCGAGGTGGTGGAGTTGGATGGAATGCGCCTTCGCGTGGCTGTGTTTCCTAACGAAGGGTTTGAAAACCGGAGTACCGAAGTACGGCTTTTCGGAAAGGGTGTAGAAGAGATAACGATACCCATCTCTCAGCTCTCAAGTCATCCTTCGCTGACCGTGGAAGAACGGTCGGTCCTGATAGAGGACGGTAATTTGGAATTTTCGCTAAACGTGACCAGTAACCTTGATTTCCATATAGAACGACCGGAATGGGTGGCCGATAACGCCGACAACACACCCCGGGTAGGAAACAAGGCGTATAAGTTCGTTGTCCCCGCCATCGCTTCGGGAACGGAGAGAGAAGGCGAGATTTATCTTGTTCCCGACTCGGAAGAGTTGGCCGAGTATGCGGTTACGGTTTCCGTGAGGCAGACGCAGTCTGTGCTTTATCCCGAGGTGACTACGTTCAGTCCCCTTTCCGGAAAGAGGGGAGAGAAGGTGATGCTTTCGGGAAAGAACTTTGGAACGGCGGCGGAGTTGGTAAAGGTTTATTTTAACGAAGCCGAGGCCGAGGTCAGCTCGCTTACCAACGAGACTATTGAGGTAGATGTGCCTAAAGTTGCGACGGAAGATGATTTGAGCGTTCTCCAAGCTTCCTGCCGCGTGAAGGTGGTAATCGGCGACAAGGAATATGTTTATGCGGATAATTTTACTTACGAGAAGTCGTGGTGGCTTTCTACGCTGACCGGCGACGGGACCCAGGCCTTCAAGACGGGCGCTCTTGATGAGGCCGAGGTTTACGCCCGTTATCTTTCCATTGATAAGGAGGGGACAATCTATGCCAGTCAGCGCGATAAGGGTAATTATGTGGTAAGGATAAGCGAGAAAGAGAATTCCGTGAGCTCGCTGACCGGGAGTGCCAGCATAAGTGCGTGGACACCGAACGGAAGTTGCGTGGCCGAGGACGGCACGTTGTACGTAGCCAATGACAAATTGAACGGTCGCAGTTTCTACGCTTTCCCGGCCACAGGCCGAGAGCCTGTAGAGCATACCGTAGAGTACGCTGAAGGCGTACCTTCGAGTAGCCTGTACACGTACCGTATTCTGCAAAGCCCGAAGGACCACAATCTCTATCTCATTGCCGGACACAACAACGGGCCTATAATGAAAGTAAACATTGAGCCTAAGGAAACCGGAGGAACAGTGCACGAGGGTGAGCTGCTTTACGCTTGGGGGAAGAATCCTTATTGGTACTCGGCCTCGTTCGACGCGACGGGAGACTTCCTGTATGTCATGGCCAATAACGCTTCTATCGGATATGGACTGTACAGGTTGGATATGAACAACGTGGAGGATGGCGTAGTGCGCCTGAGCGATAATAGTCAGGGTGGGGCGGCCAACGCCGAAAGCCTGCGTGACGGAGCGCTGAGCCAAGCCACTTTTGGACAATCGTGGGACATGACTTTCGGACGCGACGGTAAGCTTTACATTTCTGACGCGACCAACCATGTAGTCCGTAAAGTGGATTTGCAGGCGGGCGTCGTAGAAACCTTGTGCGGATTGAAGGGTGTTCAGAGCAGTGTCGACGGTCCCGCTGAAAAGGCCACGCTGAACGCTCCGCGCGGATTGGCGTGGAATCCTCAGGGTACGGTGCTTTATATTGGCGAGTTCAATGGGGCCCGCATTCGTAAATGGGCCTTTGAGTGATTCTTTCGCCGTTGTAGCCTGAAGGTTCAGGCGTAGGGAATGGAGAAAGCCGCTTTTGGATTTATCGCATGAGTGAAGGCGATGGATTTAGAAGCGGCTTCTGGCGTTTATGCGCTACCCTATGTGTGTCAGGCTTGCTTCAGGGAAGATTTTAGGTGGCTAACGCCTGTTAGCCGGGGAGCTAACTATCGTTAGCCGATAAGCTAACAACTGTTAGCCGAGCGGCTAACGGCCGTTAGCCACATGACGGTGCGGGCTTTCTTTCGCGTGCATGGCGGGTGAAGCGTGTTGGGCTTTGCTTTATTTTCGTCCTGACGCGGCTTGGATTGACCCGCGGGTGGCCCGGGTAGCGCTTGATGCTTTCCGGTGTGCGTTATGGGCTTCTGTGCCTTTCGGAGACGGCGGATGGCGGCATAAGGCGTATAACGCGTTTTTTGATGGATAGGGATTGAACTTTTTCGCGCCCGTTTTTGTCTTTTATATTGTTATTTAGATGCCTCTTTTTGTTAAAGGTTGCGGGCGATGCTCCAGACTTGTCTAAATAACAATAATAAAATATGGCGTGGCCGCGCTCTATTTGTGGGCCATTATATATTTGTGCTTGTTAAACCCTAAAAAAGAACCTGTATGAAAAGAAAGGTAAACACTCTTCCGGCGGCTCTGCTGCTTACGCTGACCGCCTGCTCCGCATCCGGAGACACCTCTTCCAAAGGCGTTGTCGTGGACGCTACGATGAACACGCTCACGATTGTGAACGAGAAGGGCGACACCCTGTCGTTCGGCACGGCGGAGGCCGACCGCTCTCAGGCGAACGGCCTGCTGATAGGGGACACCATCGAGGTGTTCTATAAGGGCAACTCCACCCAGACGCTGTTGGCCGACAGCCTCGTGCTGCGCTCGCGCAAGCCGATAGACACCTCCGACGGGCTCGGCGCGTACCTTGTCCGCACCTACGAGGGACTGCTTCCCGCCGCTGACGGCCCGGGCATACGCTACACCTTGACCGTGAACAGCCGCGAGCATAGCGGTGACGGCACGTTCTCGCTCATCATGACCTATCTGGAGGCGGAGAACGGGGAAGACCGCTCGTTCACCTACGAAGGCAAGCGGCTGACGCTGCGCGGAACGCCCGACAACAATGACGCTACCGTGTGGCAGTTCATCGCCGACGACGGGAAGGATACGTTCAGCTTCTTGGTAGAGTCGGACACGACCCTCACGCTGCTGAACGACCAGTTCCAACGGAACGACTCGAAGCTAAACTATACGTTGGTCAGGACGAACTGAGGCGGCTGAGGTACGTCCGGCGCTGACCGGCAAGCGGCCCGCCTCACGCTATACGGCCCCCTCCCCAAGCGGCACCGCTATGGAGAGGGGGCCGTAACCGTTATCATTGCTTCCGGTTTCTCTTTTCGGTCCTTGCCCAGATTCAATAGTACCCTACCGTTCCCGTGTTGGAGTCCTCCTTGAAGGTGACGGTAGTTGTCCGTTCGGGGCGGACTTGCGGCGCGCGTATTCACGACAGGCGTATTCGCGCTTATCGCGAAGCCCACTTCGCGATGACCATTACGGGGCGATGGTCCGACTGCACGGGAGCGTCTACCGTATACGCGCCCTTTTCCTTCAGCGGCAGATTAGCGCTCTTGTTTACCGCGATGTAGTCTATCGTGCTTTCGGGAACATTTGCCGGGTATGTGGGCTGCGACATGTCAGTCAGAATCGTGAAATCATTCTGGATTTCTTTCAGGAAAGGCGATTCGGGAGTCGCGTTCCAGTCGCCCGCGATGAATACCGGCTTTCCGCACCCGGCAAGCTCTTTTTGGATGAGAGGCAATGACGCCATGCGGTCTTCGTCCGTTAGCGAGAGGTGCGTGCAGACATACACGTAATCCTTGAATTCAGCGATTAGCATGACGCGGGCTTCTTCACGTCCGGGCAGTACCCTACGGTACGCGTTCAGCGGTTTCTCTTTTGACAGGATGCCGATGCCGTACTTCCCTCCATCGTAATCGATGGCGGGCGCATAGGTATCGTACATGTGGGCGCGTTTGGCTAACTCGCCTAATACATAAGCCCCTCCGCTCCGTTTGGTCGCACTGTCGAGCTCTTGCAGGGCCACTACATCCGGATTTTCTTTTCGGATTACCGCTGCCGTGCGGTCGTAATCTGTAGAGCCATCCATTCCGACCCCGTTCTTTACATTATAGCTCATGAAACGGGCTTCTTTCACTTCGGGTTGGCAAGCGCACAGGCCACTTAGCCAAAGGAGCCCCGCTACGCCTATCCATAATCTGTTTTTCGTAATTCTTCTCATGCTTTTGTGAGGTATTAACTAGATGCACAAATGTAGTTAGAATCTGCTGAATGGGCAAATTTCACTCATGACATCTTTATTATCAGCGCTTTACATACCGGTTGAGAAACAGGGCTGTTTCTCGTGAGCCGCTGCCCTGTTTCTCGCGAGCCGCAGGGCTAGCTCTCGTGAGCCGTAGGGCAGGCTGACAAACGGAGAAGGGCTAACGTGAATCTGCGTGAAGTTCGCGCATGGACGGAGGCGGCTTCCAAGCGGACGAAGCCTTGCGATTAGTGCCGCGTTTCTCATTCTTATTGGTTATGCGCTTGCAATGGATGGGAAAAAATAAAACCGTGATACACACGGGTCGGCGTGTATCACGGTTGACGTATTTGTGGCTTATCGCAAGGTTAGCTTGTTGACCTTGATGACGTGGTAGACTCCGGCGTAATCCTTAGCGAAACCCTCCTCGCTCTTGCCCTTGTTCTCTACCTCCAGTTCGGCGTATACGGGCGTGCCGTTCTTGACGCCTTTGGTCAGCTCGTCGTAGCGGGCGGTAAGGTCTCCGCTCTTGTCTATCACCCAGTAGGCGAGCGTATCGCCTTCGGCGGTAAAGGAGCGTACCTCATGTCCGAGGACGAGCGTCCCCTTAACCGGAATGGCTTCTGCGGGAGTGTCGCTCTGCGAGAGCGTTTCTATCGAGTCCTTTGCTATCCGGGTGTACGTGCGTGCCTGCGTTCCCTTTTTCAGGATGAGCTGGTCGGCCGACAGCCCTTCAATGACGAGCGTGTCCGTAAAGGAAATCGTCTGATGGTTTCCCACGCTTTTTCCGGAGAGGATAAGCGAGTTGCCCTTCTTCTCCCACGATTCGTACAGCAGCGTAGCCATGTTGATGGAGCTTGCCTTTCCGTTCTCTTCGAGGGTAAATCCCTGCTTCATGTTTTCCATACCGGGCACGGGTTCTACCCATGAGCCTTCGATTTTCGCGCCTTGCTCGCAAGCCGTCAGCAGCCCTGTGAGCGCGATGGCCATAGCCATGCTTCCTTTAAAGAATAGAGTTTTCATGCTTGTTTGTTTTTGATTAATATGTTTATTTTTGGGTTAGTTCCAGTACTTGAGCTCCGCCGGCCGTGAAGAGCGCCACGCGCTTGTTCTTCAGCTTTCCGAAAGTCTTCACGCCGCTTAGGGCGGAGAGGATGTTGTTCTCTACCTCCATGTTAGGGCAGGCCATCCGCGTGGCGGCTACGGGTGGTATGGAGATGGACACTTTCTCCCCCTCGTTGATGTTCAGCTTGCCCATGAAGCGGTTGCATCCGCTGTAGCCGTTAATCTTCTTCTCCGTGAAGTCGAACGCGATGAAAGGCTTCTCTCCGGCCGTTTCCGGAAGCGGTTCGCCGAAGACCTTCACTACGGTCCATTCGCCTTGTAGCTCGTCCGTTGTCATGGGATAGCATCTCTTCTCCAGTCCGACAACAGCCTTTTTGTTGCCGTCGTACAGGACGATTTCGTCCTTGCCCGATTTCCGGTAAGTCTTAGCCTGCGACAGCGCCGCGAGCACCTCCTTCTCGGTCTCCATTCCGGGGCCGGCCATCATGGTGCTCGCCATCTGCTTGAAGGTGATTTCCCCGGGCTTCGCCTTCAGGTCTAAGGAAGACATAATCCGGTTGCATCCGCTGTTGCCGTAGATTCTTCCGGCCTCGGTGTCGAATCCGATGAAGGGCTGCGTCGCTCCCTTCTCGATGCTCAGGGGTTGGTTGTTGATGCTTGTGATGTTCCACTCGCCTTCGATGTCGGCGATAGACGCCGCGTTCTTTGTCGTGCGGCATGAAGAGAAAAGCGACAAAGCCATACATGCGGAAATAATAAAAGATTTGTTCATAATTACTGTTTTATGTGGAAACAAAAAGGAATGACCGATGTTCGGCCATTCGCTGTTTTTATACAATAAATGTCTATACGGCGGATTTATTGCGGGGCGTTGTGTTAATAAGACTTTAATGCGCCTCCAACCAGTTCTCCCCCCAACCGCAGTCGGCTTTCAGGGGGACACGCATGGGATAGGCGTTCTCCATCTCCTCGATGACGATGCGCTCTACCCGCTCTTTCTCGTCGATGGGGACGCTGAAGTTCAGTTCGTCGTGTACTTGCAGAATCATTTTCGCCCGTATGCCCTCTGCGCGGAAGCGTTGGTAGATGCGGGCCATCGCCACCTTGATGATGTCCGCCGCGCTTCCCTGAATGGGGGCGTTGATGGCGTTGCGCTCCGCGTAGCCCCGCACGACGGCGTTTCTTGAGTTGATGTCGGGCAGGAAGCGTTTCCGGTGGAAGATGGTCTCTACATAGCCCTTCTCCCGGGCCACCGCGATGCTCTTGTCCATATAGGCCTTTACCTCCGGATAGGTTTCGAAGTAGCCGTCGATGAGTTCCTTCGCCTCTTTCCGGTCAACGTTCATCCGCTCGGCGAGACCGAATACGGAGATGCCGTAGATGATGCCGAAGTTCGCTGTCTTGGCCTTGCGCCGCATGTCCGCGTCCACCTCCTTTATCTCCTTCTTGTAGATTTTGGCCGCCGTAGCCGCGTGAATGTCGTGGTCGCTTCGGAAAGCCTCTATCATGTTCTTGTCTCCGCTCAGGTGAGCCATGATGCGCAGCTCTATCTGCGAGTAGTCGGCCGAGAAGAAGAGGCATCCCTCGTCGGGTATGAACGCCTTGCGGATTTCCTTTCCGTTCTCGTCGCGGATGGGGATGTTTTGCAGATTCGGGTTACTGGAGCTCAGCCTGCCCGTAGCGGTGACGGTCTGGTTGAACGAGGTATGCACCCGGCCGGTGCGCGGGTTGATGAGCAGGGGCAGCGCGTCGATGTAGGTGCCGAGCAGCTTTTTCAGTCCCCGGTGCTCCAGAATCTTCTCCACGACGGGGTGTTTGTGGCGCAGGCTTTCGAGCACCTCTTCCGAAGTGACGTACTGTCCCGTCTTTGTCTTCTTCGCCTTTTCCACGATACGCAGCCTGTCGAACAGCACTTCGCCCACCTGCTTGGGCGACGCGATGTTGAACTCTTCGCCCGCCAGTTGGTAGATTTCCTGTTCGATGCGCTGCATCTGTGCGGTGAAGTGGGCCGACGACTGCTTCAGGGCTTCCGTGTCCAGCAGTACCCCGTTCCTTTCCATGTTGACCAGTACGGGCACGAGCGGCATCTCGATGTCGTAGAACAGCCGTTCCGCTCCGTTCTCCTTCAGCTCCTTCTCCAATACGCCTTTCAGCTTCAGCGTCACATCCGCGTCCTCGCAGGCGTAGCGGTAGACCTCCTCCGGCGGAAGGTCGCGCATGTTCTTCTGGCTTTTTCCTTTCGGGCCTATCAGCTCCTCGATGTGTATCGTCCGGTAGTGGAGGTAGATTTCCGCCAAGTAGTCCATGCCGTGCCGCAGTTCCGGTTGGAGGACGTAGTGCGCAATCATCGTGTCGAACAGCGGGCCCCGGACTTCCACGCCGTAGTTGAGGAGGACAATTATGTCGTACTTGATGTTCTGTCCCACCTTCAGCGAATCTTCCCTTTCGAGCAGAGGGCGGAACTGACCGACTATCCTTAACGCCTCCTCCCGCTCTTTGGGCACGGGAACATAGAACGCCTGATTTTCGGCGACGGCGAAGCTCATTCCCACCAGTTCGGCCTCCATTGGCTCCGTCCCCGTGGTCTCCGTATCAAACGCGAGAATTTCCGATGTAAGCAACTTTTGAAGAATTTCGGCCCTTTTACTTTCTGTATCAATAAGTTGGTAGTCGTAATTTAACGTTTTTAAACTTCCTAATTCCGTTTCTTTCGAATCGCTTGCCTCCTCGCCCGTAAAACTCGCGAATAAATCGCCTTGTACGGGGCCGTTTTCTTGGGCGAAAAGGGGAAGGGGAGAAGGCGCTTTGTTTCCGGCGGCGCTCTCTTTCTTGAATACACGGTCGATGAGCGTCTTGAACTCCAGTTCCTCGAAAATCTTCCGGAGCGCCTCTTCGTCCGGCCGCTCTCGCTTCAGCGCCTCCATGTTCAGCTCGATGGGAACATTGGTCTTGATGGTGGCGAGGAACTTGGAGAACGTGATTTGTTCCCGGTTGGCCTCAATCTTCACTTTCAGCGCCCCTTTCAGTTGGTCGGTATGCGCCAAGAGGTTTTCTACACTGCCGAACTGGGCGATGAGCTTCTGCGCCGTCTTTTCGCCCACTCCGGGGCATCCGGGAATGTTGTCTGAGGAGTCGCCCATCAGTCCGAGCATGTCGATGACCTGAGCTGGCGACTGTATGTCGAACTTGGCCTTCACCTCGTCCACCCCCATCACCTCGAAGCCTCCCGAATGTCTGGGGCGGTACATGAACACGCGGTCGCCCACGAGCTGACCGTAGTCCTTGTCGGGAGTCATCATGTACGTGGTGACGCCTTGCCGTCCGGCCTCGGTAGCGAGCGTGCCTATCACGTCGTCGGCCTCGTAGCCCATGACCTCAAGTATGGGGATGCGGTAGGCCCGTATGATGTCCTTGATGACGGGGACTGAGAGCCGGATGACCTCCGGAGTCTCCTCCCGTTGGGCTTTGTACTGCTCGAAGGCCTCGTGGCGGAAAGTGGGTCCGGCCGGGTCGAAGGCCACTCCTATATGCGTGGGATTCTCTTTCTTCAGCACCTCCTCAAGCGTGTTGACGAATCCGAGAACGGCGGAAGTGTTGAACCCTTTCGAGTTGATGCGGGGTGTCTTGATGAAGGCGTAATAGGCCCGGTATATCAGGGCGTAGGCGTCTAAAAGAAATAATTTGTTGTCTGACTGCATACTAATTTATAAATTTTTCTTGGTAAAAGTACAAAAAAATACGGTAGTACACGTTTTATTATTACTTTTGCGCTCAAATTGTGTGTGAATGGACAGTATCTCTTGCATTAGGAAACCGATTGTGGCGGAATTGGAGGAATTCAAGGTCTTGTTCGATGATTCTCTCTCCAGTTCAAACGCGTTGCTCAACAGCGTAATTGCGCATATACGCCAAAGGAACGGCAAGATGATGCGTCCTATGCTTGTCTTATTGACGGCCCGGCTATACGGGGAAGTCCTTCCCTCCACCCTGCACGCCGCCGTCTCCCTAGAACTTCTCCATACGGCCAGCTTGGTTCACGACGACGTGGTGGACGAAAGTACCGAACGTCGGGGGCAGCTTTCCGTGAACGCCGCCTTCAACAATAAGGTCGCCATACTGGTGGGCGATTATCTGTTGGCCACGAGCCTGATGCACGCCGAGCTGACGAAGAACCACGACATCATTCAGGCGGTCGCCGCTTTGGGCCAAGACCTTTCCGAAGGCGAGCTGCTCCAGTTGTCGAACGTCAGCAGCCTGAACTTCTCCGAAGAGGTCTATTTCGACGTGATTCGCAAGAAAACGGCCGCTCTCTTCGCCGCATGCACGAAGACGGCCGCCTTTTCGGTGGGGGCGGACGAGGGACGGATTGAGCTTGCCCGCCTGTTGGGTGAGTACATCGGCATCTGCTTCCAGATAAAGGACGACATATTCGACTACTTCGACAGCAAGGAGATTGGCAAGCCGACGGGGAACGACATGCTCGAAGGCAAGCTGACTTTGCCCGCCTTGTACGCGCTGAATACCGTGGGCGACGAGAAGGCCCAGGAAGTGGCCGTCAAGGTGAAGAAAGGCACGGCTACGGCCGAGGAAATTGCCGGCCTTGTCGCCTTTACGAAAGCGAACGGAGGAATCGACTACGCTCTCCGGGTGATGGACGAATACAGGCGGAAAGCCATCGCGCTGATAGGCGGAATGGGCGATTCGGATGTGTGCGGAGCGCTGAAGGCTTACGTGAACTACGTGGTGGACCGCGAGAAATAAGACCCTCTCTTCACGGAACTTTCCCTTTTTTTCTTTTGATGTGTGTAATGACGAATCGCTCGTGGCGGATTGCGCTACGTGAATCTCTTCATTATCAATGCCTTATTTTTCGTTTGAGAAACAGCCCCACGGCTCGTGAGAGATAGGGCTACGGCTCGTGAGAAATAGGGCTACGGCTCACGCCCGCTTTTCCTTGCCGAAAACTTTCCGGGCTCCGGAACGAAGACGGGCGAGGGTAGGGGATTGCCCCGCCTTCGCCCGTCGTTATCTCCTATGCGGCGTTCCTTAGAAACGGAACGCGGTGTCGCCGTCGATTTCGGCCAACAGCATATTCGCCAACCGGCTGCTGCCCAAGCGGAACCACTGGTTGCTTAGCCACTCTTCGCCCAACACTTCCTTGACGATGGTGTAGTAGACCAGCGCGTCCTTTACCGAGTTGATGCCTCCCGCCGGCTTGATGCCCACCTTGTTTCCCGTCTTCTGGCGATACTCCTTTATGGCCTCGCACATCACGTACACCGCCTCCGGAGTGGCCGCGGGCTGTATCTTCCCCGTCGATGTCTTGATGAAGTCCGCTCCCGAGTACATGGCCAGTATAGCGGCTTTCTTGATGTTGGCGGCGCTTTGCAGGGCTCCCGTCTCCAGAATCACCTTCAGGCGGCGTTCCTTACAGGTCTCCTTTATCTCTTCTATCTCGTCGCACAGCGTCTCGTAGTCGCCGTTGAGGAACTTCCCTACGGGGAGCACGGTGTCTATCTCGTCCGCTCCGTCGGCGATGGCTAAGGCTACCTCGGCCACCTTGACCTCGATGAAGGTCTGGGCCGACGGGAATCCTCCGGCTACGCAGGCGATGCTGACTCCTTCCGCCTGAAGCGTGTTCTTGGCGATGTCGGCGAAGTTAGGGTACACGCACACGGCGGCCACGTTCTTCAGGTCGGGAAGCTCGTCGTCGAAGCGGTTCACCTTCTCCACGAAGCGCATGACGCTCTCGTCATTGTCGGTGCAGCTTAACGTCGTCAGGTCCAGACAGTTGAGCAACAGCTTCTTAACCTCTTCGGTATTGTTCTCCGCCATTTTCCGTTCAATCAGGTCGGCCACTCGGGTCCGCACCTCCTCATCCTTCAGCTTGGTGTCGTATTTCGCCAAGACCGATTCGTATTTGCTGTGTTTAGGGCTATTCTCTTCCATTCTCTTTGAGTTTAGGATTGTTGATATGTCTTTGGTTATCTCTCTTCGTTTTCTTCTCAAGGCTTCGCCTGAAGGCCTCGGTGACGTTCACTCCGGTCTGGTTGGCTATGCAGAGCAGCACCCACATCACGTCGGCTATCTCCTCGTCGATGTTGTCCTTCTCGCCTTGCTTGAAGGACTGGTCGCCATACCTGCGCGCCATGACCCGGGCCAGTTCTCCCACCTCCTCGGTCAGGACGGCCATGTTGGTCAGCTCGCTGAAGTAGCGCACTCCGTACGTCTTAATCCAGCGGTCTACCTCTTGTTGGGCTTCTTCCAGTGTCATATATGCTTCTTTATGGGGTTAAATGTTCGATGAAAAGGGGGAAAACGGTCTTTTTCCGCCTCCTTTACTCCTTATTCTTGGTGTCTATGCAGATGGTCACCGGACCGTCGTTCAGTAGCTCCACCTTCATGTCGGCCCCGAAGACGCCCGTCTGCACCTCCTTGCCCAGCGTTTGGCTGAGGGCCTCGCAGAACCGCTCGTACAGCGGGATGGAGATGTCCGGCTTGGCCGCCTTGATGTACGAGGGACGGTTTCCCTTCTTGGTGGAAGCGTGCAGGGTAAACTGGCTGACTACCAGAATGTCCCCTCCATCTTCCAATATGGACTTGTTCATCACTCCGTTCTCATCGTCGAAGATGCGGAGATTGACTATCTTCTTGCACAGCCAGTCTATGTCCTCCTGCCCGTCCGCTTCCTCTATGCCGACGAGTATCAGCATTCCTTTCCCGATGGCGGACTTGCGCGTTCCGTCGATAGTGACGGACGAGTGGCTGACCCGTTGAATAACGACTCTCATGCTCTCTTTCTTTATGGTTTTACGGCGGACAAAATTACAAAATTAGGCGATACCTCGTGCCGTGGAGGGGAAATATCGGGCTATTTCTCCTCATTCCGCGGCCTATTGGCGGGTGAGTCCTTCTTTCACGACGCGGGCTTTCGCTTCTCCTACGACGGCGGCGAGCTCCTCTAGCGAGGCCTCCCTGATGCGCTTTACGCTCCTGAACTCCTTTAGCAGGGCGCTTTTCGTCTTTTCGCCTATCCCCTTGATACCGTCCAACGCGGAAGCTACCTGTCGCTTGCTGCGCTTGTCTCTGTGGAATGTGATGGCGAATCGGTGTACCTCGTCCTGCATCTGCGTCAACAGACGGAACAGCGGGCTGTGTTGCTTTAGTCCGATGGTCTGCGGAGGGAAGCCGAAAAGCAGTTCCGAGGTGCGGTGGCGGTTGTCCTTAGCCAGTCCCGCTATCGGGATGTTCAGCCCCAGTTCGTCTTCGATCACCTCCCTGACGACCTCCATTTGCCCCTTTCCACCGTCAGTGATAATCAGGTCGGGCAGGGGAGCCTGTTCCTCTATGGCCCGCTGATAGCGCCGCCTCACCACCTCTTTCATCGAGGCGTAGTCGTCCGGTCCCGCCACCGTCTTGATGTTGTACTTCCGGTAGTCTTGCTTCGAGGGCTTGGTCTTCTTGAATACGACGCAGGCGGCCACGGCGTCCGAGCCTTGTATGTTGGAGTTGTCGAAGCACTCTATCTGTATGGGCAGCTTCTCCAAGTGGAGTTCTTGCTGTATCTCCTTCATCAGGCGCACGCTCCGCTGTTCCGGGTTCAGCTTTTCCGCCTGCTTCAGCCGGTCGGCCTTGTATTGCTTCACGTTCAGAATCGATAGTTCGAGCAGCTTTTTTTTGTCTCCGCGCTGTGGCACGGTGAAGATGACGTTTCCCAACTGCATGTCGATTTTAAAGGGAACGATAATCTCGTGCGACATGCTTTTGTACCGTTCTCTCATCTCGATGATTCCGAGGCTCAGCAGTTCCTCTTTCGTCTCGTTCAGCCTCTTTTTATACTCGAACGTAAAGGCTTGGTTGATGGCCCCGTTTGTGATGTGCAGGTAATTGATGAACGCGGAGTTCGAATCGTCCTCCTCGATGGAAAACACGTCTATGTTGTGCAGTATGGAACTTACTACCTCCGACCTTGAACGGTAGTTCTCTATTAGCAAATACCGCTGCTTTATCTTCTCCGCCTCCTCGAACCTCATCTCCTCGGCGAGCTTCTGCATCTCTTCCATCAGCGTCCTGCTGATTTCTTGCGTATTTCCCTTTAGTATTTCCTTGATTTCATCGATATTCTTCTGATACTCCTCTAACGATTGCTTTCCGACGCACGGGCCCGCGCAATTCTTGATATGGTACTCCAAGCATACCTTGAATTTTCCTCCCCGTATGTTCTCCGGGCTGAGATTTAGGTTACATGTGCGTAGAGGATACAGGTGCTTTATCAGGTCGAGTACGGCGTACATGGAAGGGATGTGGCTGTACGGCCCGTAGTAAGTAGAGCCGTTCTTGATGATTTTCCGTGTTTTAAAGACTCTAGGAAAGTACTCGTTCTGTACGCAGATGGACGGATAGGTCTTGTCGTCCTTGAGGAGTACGTTGTATCGCGGCTTGTATTTCTTTATCAGATTATTCTCTAGCAGTAATGCGTCCTCCTCCGTATTCACCACGATATAGCGTATGTCCGCTATCTTGCTGACTAATACTCTGGTCTTTCCGGGCTCATGCTCTTTGCTGAAATAGGAATATACCCTTTTCTTCAGGTTCTTGGCCTTCCCCACATAGATAATGGTTCCTTCCGAGTTCAGGTACTGGTAAATGCCCGGCTTTTCCGGCAAGTTGGATACGATGCCCCGCAGATATTCGCTGAAAGGGTTAGTAGCGCCCATGCTCATAGATACGCTCTGTTTTTATAACGGCAATACGGATTCCACCTCCACGTCCTCGCCGAATATGGCTCTGCCGTTTAGCTCCGTCAGCTCAATGATGAAATTGACGTATATCTTCTTTGGTTTGAAACGCTTCACAAGCTCGCAAGCGGCCTTCATGGTTCCTCCCGTTGCCAACAGGTCATCGTGCAGAAGAATCACGTCGTTCTCGTCGATGGCGTCTTTATGGATTTGAATCGTGTCTTCTCCGTATTCTTTCTGATAGCTTTCCTCGTATGTCTCGGCCGGCAACTTCCCCGGCTTGCGGATGGGTATGAATCCGGCGTTGAGCCGCGTGGCCAGAATGGGGCCCATGATAAAGCCTCTGGACTCTATGCCCACTACTTTGCTGATGCCTTTGTCCTTGTACATCTCAAAGAGATTATAAGAAAGCTCTTGCAGACACCACGGGTCTTTGAAGAGGGGAGTTATGTCGTAGTACAAGATTCCGGGCTTGGGGAAATCTGGAATTTTCCGGATGCTTTTAGCTAATGTTTCTTTGCTCATAATCATGTTTTTATATTGTTTCCTTAAACCTTTTGTTTCACGTGAAACGGAGCGCCTCAGCGGCCGCAAAGCACCAGTAGCACGTTGATGTCGCTTGGGGATACCCCGGGGATTCTGCTAGCCTGTGCTATCGTCTCCGGGTCTATCTTGGTCAGCTTCTGCCGGGCTTCCGTGGATAGGGATTGGATGGAGGCGTAGTCGAACTTCCCTTTAATCTTGATGCTTTCCAACCTGCCTATCTTTTCCGCGATAATCCTTTCCCTCTCAATGTAGCCGTTATACTTAATCAATATCTCGGCGGCTTCCAGAATTTCGTCCTTACGGTTTGAGTATAGCTCTGTAGCTTTCTCTATGTTTCTTTGAAGGGCCGGAACGTGTGGGGCGATATTCCCTATAGTGACTTGCGGGCGGTTGAGAATGTCGATAAGCTTGCATCCTTGACGCAGGGGAGTCGTGCCCATCGCCTCTAACGCATTGTTGATAAGCGCCGGTTTCATCGAATAATCCTTTGCGAAAGCTACGATTTTCTCAATCGCCTCCCGCTTGTCCCGCATTAGGCGGTAACGTTCTTCCGTAGCCAGTCCTAAGCGGTACGCCCTTTCGGTGAGTCTCATGTCCGCATCATCCATACGGAGAAGTATTCGGTACTCCGCTCTTGACGTGAACATGCGGTATGGCTCGTCTACGCCCTTAGTGACGAGGTCGTCTATGAGCACGCCGATATAGGCCTCGTCACGCGCTAATGTGAACGGCGTTCCGCCGTGGCAGTTGATATGCGCATTAATGCCCGCGACGATGCCTTGCCCTCCCGCTTCCTCGTATCCGGTGGTACCGTTCACTTGCCCGGCGAAAAACAGATTCTTGATAATCTTCGATTCCAACGAATGTTTTAGCTGAGTCGGGTCGAAGTAGTCGTACTCTATGGCGTATCCCGGGCGGTAGATGACCAAGTCCTCGAACGCGGGGATTTTCTTCAAGGCCGCAATCTGAATGTCCATCGGGAGTGAGGAGGAGAATCCGTTCAGGTATAGCTCTCGTGTCGTCTCCCCTTCCGGTTCGAGGAATAGCTGATGCTGTTCCTTGTCGGGGAACGTAACGATTTTCGTTTCTATGCTTGGACAGTAGCGAGGGCCTATACTCTTGATTTGCCCGTTGTACAAGGGCGAGTCGGCCAGTCCCTCGCGCAGCGTCCGGTGTACCTCCTCGTTGGTGTAACACATCCAACACTGCAACTGCTTTAAGTGACGCGCGCTTGTGTCCATAAAGGAGAACTTGTGGAAGTCGTTCTCGCCGTCCTGCGTTTCCATCAGGTCGAAATGTACGCTGCGCGCGTCTATGCGTACCGGCGTGCCGGTCTTCATCCTTCCATAGGCGATGCCGTGGCGGGCGATGGATTCCGTCAGCCGATAAGAGGCCGGTTCCGCCATTCTTCCTCCGGGCAGCTGATGCCGTCCGATGTGCATTAGTCCGTTGAGGAACGTTCCCGCGGTAAGGACAACGCACTTGGCCCTGAACGTCACTCCCCAGACGGTAGTCACTCCCGCTACCTCCCCGTCCTCCACGAGCAGCTCGTCCACGGTGTCTTGCCAGATATGCAGGTTGGGCGTATTTTCCAGTCTTTCCCGCCACGCCCAGATGAACTTGGCGCGGTCGCACTGCGCCCTCGGGCTCCACATGGCCGGGCCTTTGGAGCGGTTGAGCAGGCGGAACTGGATAGCGGTCTCGTCGGTCACCAGTCCCATTTGTCCTCCGAGCGCGTCTATCTCGCGCACGATTTGTCCTTTGGCTATTCCTCCTACCGCCGGGTTGCAGCTCATTTGCGCAATCTTGTTCATGTCCATCGTGATGAGGCATGTCCTTGACCCTAAATTGGCGGCCGCGGCCGCGGCCTCACAGCCGGCGTGTCCGGCTCCGATTACAATAACGTCGTATTTAAAATCCATTCCAATAATTTATTATTTAGCGATTGCGCGCGATGAATGTCGCTTCCCGTCTCTTTTTGCTTGGAGCCTGTTTTGCGCCCTGCGTTTAACTGATTCAGTCCGCTCTCCTTCCCGGTTCCGTCCGTCAGATAGCCCTCCATCCTTCTTGCGGAACCGAAAAGACAATCCGGAGAAGACCCTCGAAATAAACCCGGGCAAAATCTAAACGGGCTCTTAACAAGCACCGCAAAGTTACGGAAAAGTTATGAAATCCAATACTTCCGTTCCGAAAAGGCGTCCGCGCGCTTCGGTCTGTACGTTTTCTGTCAGCGGCGGTGTCCCGTTTTTTGATTGCGTAATACCGAAGCGTGGCCCTGCCTCGGTTTTTCGTTGTTAAAAACCTTGCTTCTGTTTTAACTAAAAATAGGAATATGGCGGCCTATCTCTTTCCCTTGCTTGACATAGGTCAAGAAAATGGGTAAAAATATGTTTTAAAGCATGAAAACGCTTGCTATTTACCAAATCTGCCGTATCTTTGCATCGTGGTTGTGAAACCGCTTAGGTATTAGATTAGGTATTGATTATTAAAGGTAAAAGATTTTAGGTATTAGTTTGTAGGATTAAAGATTAGTTTTTAGGTAATAGTTTGTTTTTATTAGGTATTAGTAAAAGAGTAGTTTTTCAGGTAACAATTGAAGATGAGGACAAAGAATCCCATTTTGGGGATTCTTTGGTGGGAGCGAAGGGATTCGCTCTTTTTTTGTTTTATACCCTCCCGTTTTTACTCTCCCGATGTTCCTTTTGCAGATTCCCCTAAAAAATGAAGTTCGCTGAACGCGTCTTCCTCTTGCGGAAGAGCGGCGCAAAAGTTGTGCGATTCCTCAATGTCTCAGGCAGAAGCCGTGTACCTTCCGTTCCGATTCTCCTCAGGTAAAACCGGGTAAGAATTCCTTTCGTGAGGCGCTGCCCTATCTCTCGTGAGGCTTTGCCCTATCTCTCGCGAGGCGTTGCCCTGTTTCTCGCGAGAAATAGCTCTTTCCATCACGAGCCTTAAACTGAGACTTTTAGCCGGATGGGAGATTTTTGCCTCTTTATCCTCCATTTCCGGTTTTCAGAATTCTATTTGCTCTCATTTTCCGAACGAAATAAAAATGGAAATATTCCTTGTTTGTCGTTTGAATGACGTTAAAAGGAAACTTATTCTCCTTGTACGGTGACTAAACGTCGTGTTTTAGTCATTTTCTTGAACTATTTGAATTTTCCTAATGCCGATTTCACGCGTTTTTTTCGACCAAGCCGTACGACGGCCGGAATTATCGCGCTGTAGAGCGATTAAATATTCCGTTTTTTTCGGGGATGCTCGCTTTCGTGGTTGGGTTTTCCGGAAGGACTTGGATGCCCGGCGAGACTGAATGCGCGTTTTCCTCCTTCCGCGTTTTTTGAGGATAGGTGGCGCGTTATCCGAAAGGAATGTGTATATTTGTCATATTTTTCTTTTGAGGCTTTTTTCGGGCGTCGGGAAAACATTGCGGTGGAACACATGCGTAACGATAAGAACAGCAAAGATGACCGGCTTATATTAACGGGCGTGAATCGGAAGGATGAGAAAGTCTGGAAGAAGATTTACGAACGCTATTACGCTTCCCTGTGCGCATATACCGCTAAGCTGGTGGGAACGCCCGAAGCGGTGGAAGACCTCGTGCAGGAGGTATTTATCGCCGTATGGGAAGGCGAGCGCCTCTTCGCCACAGTCAGGGAGCTGACGAACTACTTTTACCGGGCCTGCTACAATAACGCCTTGCTGCATATACGGAACAATCAGATACACGACTCTATTCTGGACGCCCTGTCCGTGGAGGAGGGGTTCGACGAGGACGAGCTTTACGCCCTGACGGTGAAAGAAGAAACCATCCGTCAGCTTTACTCGTACATCGACGAGCTGCCTTTAGAGCAGCGGCGGATTATCTTGCTGCGTATTGAGGGCTACTCGTGGAATGAGGTGGCCGAGCTTTTGGGGGTAAGCCTCAATACGGTGAAGACGCAGAAGAGCCGCAGCTACAAGTTCCTTCGGCAGAAGTTGGACGGCTCCACTTATTCCCTGCTCAGCCTGTTCATCCTGTGACCGTTCGCCGTAGGGCGCTACCCCCTCTCTTTCCGCTTCGGAATGAAAAAGTCGTTCTCCGTGAGGCGGCATCTCTTGGCCACGCGCTTGCAGTAGTCGAGGCGGCCCACGCAATGGTTGCGCGAGTCGGAACCGAACGTGAACTTCAGTCCGGCGCGCTTGGCCATAAGGATGAACTCCTCGTGAGGGACGCGGGCCACGTCGCTGATTTCGATGGCCACTCCTTTCGCTTGTGCGGCGTCGATGATGGCTGACAGCCGTTTCCTCGTCCAGAGGCTGTGATATTCCCGCTGTATGCAGCAGGGCAGCAGCAGCGGACAGGCGAATACGTCCAGCGGCTCCTCGCCGGTAAGGATGTTCATGTAGTGCGCCATATTCCGTTCCATGAACGTTTCCGGGTCGTCTATATACGCGTTATATTCCCATACATGGATGGTTTCCCCGTAGCCGTTTCCGTTCTCCACTATTTGCGGGTCCATGATGATGTAGTCCGCCCGGGCTATCAGCTCCGGCGAGAGGTTGGCCGACCATCCGGGAGCCATCGGTTGCAGGCCTATGTAGACCGGGTAGGGCGACAGCTCCTCGATGTAAGCCTTCAGCCCTTCGTTGTCCGTAATTCCCCACGGGGCCACGTTCTCCATCACCCCAATCTTCATGTTCAGCTCCCGCGACTTGGCCACAATCGCCTCGATGGTCAGTTGCTCGGAGCGGTGAACGTGAAGGTCCATGAGCGGCGGATTGCTTTCTTCGGCCGTGCCGCCCGCCTTTCGGTCTCGGCCCGTTTCGCCGACGGACGCTTGTCCGTAAGCGGCTCCGGCGAGCAGCATTCCCGTTGTTTGCAGAAAGGTTCTTCTGTCCATAGCGCTTATTCCTATTGATATATTTGTACTGTTCTTTATGTCGTTCCGCGAAGTTAGTTTCCGGCGGCGTACCGCTATTGTTGCATATTCCGCGATATTTGTCTTATATTTGCGTCCGGACGTGTTTTTTTAGCGTAGCGCGATGGAAGTCAATAGGGAACATTCTTTTTCTTTCAATTATGTCTGTCTGGCTCCGGACGAGCAAATCGGCTTGCACCGGCAGCCGTCGTGGGAGCTTTCGTACGTCGTCAACGGAGCGGGGAAGCGGCTGATTGAGGGGACGGAAGAGTCCTTCAGGCGCGGCGAGGTCGTGATGCTGCCTCCAGAGGTGGCGCATCAGTGGATTTTCGACCGCTCCGATACGGATTCCGACGGGCGGATTTCGAACATAACGGTCGCCTTCACGGACGGTTTCCTTGACGGTTGCTCGTCTGCGTTTCCCGAGCTTCGCCCGTGCGTCGAGCGACTGAAGCGCGTTCGTTTCGCCGTGAAGTTCGGCGGGCGGAACGCCGCCGCCATCGTTTCTATTCTGAAGTCCATGTGCTGTCAGGGCGATGTGGAGCGGCTCGCTTCGCTGATTAGGCTGCTGCCTTTGCTCTCCGGTACGGAGGCCTTGCGCATGTTGGGCGAAAGGCGCTCGACGGGTAAGGAGGAGGAAAGGTTGGAGAAGATACGCACCTATATCGTATGCAACGCCTCCCGAGGCGTGTCGCTCGACGACGCGGCCCGTCACGTAGGGATGGGCAAAAGCTCCTTTTGCGCTTTCTTCAGGCGCGCCACCGGCAGAACGCTGACGGCGTATCTGAATGAGTATAGGGTTGATCAGGCCTGCCGGTTGCTGCGGCGGGAGGAGGTTCTCGTGTCGGAAGTGTGCTATCGGGTAGGCTTTGCCGACGTGCCCCATTTCAATAGAGTGTTCAAAAGGCTCATGGGCTGTTCTCCTTCCCGCTTCCGTACCCTTTGCCGGGCCGAAGCCGGCAGCGCGGAGAAGGCGCCTTAATCCCAATCGGCCCGTTCAATCGCTGTTCCGATAACAATAAGGTAAAAGGCGAAAGTGCTTCTCGGTAACGTCCAAGAGCCTGTTTACATTTTGCTCGGGTTTATTTTGAGCGTCCTTTTCGAGGATGCTTTTCCGATTCCGTGAGGAAGATAGCGGGCTATCTGACGAACGTAATCGGGAAAAGAGACCGGAAAGGGACTCAAAAGAGATCTGACTAAATTACTTAAATGCAAAATGTAAACAGGCTCTAAGTTAATGCTTTTATTATCAACGCTTTGATTCCCGTTTGATGGACTGCCCTATCTGTCGTGAGAAACAGCCCTATTTGTCGCGAGAAATAGCCCTATCTGTCGCGAGCCGTAGGGCTGTCTGTCGTAAGCCGTATGTGCGGGTGTTCCCGCTTTTAGCTTTTTTTTGCATTATGTCAATCTGTTGTCTCTTGTCGGGGTGTATTTGCCTTTTCTTTTGTTGGGCCACTGCTTTAGTTCGTTTTCAGTTCACTTTTCTGACATAATGGTACGCTTGTCTCGCTTTTTCTTTCCTTTTTTATACTGAAATGCGAGAATCCGTTCACTTTGTTGTCACCCGTTTCCGGGAGTTGTGTATATAAATAATGTGAAATTTAAAGTGGCTGAATTGAAAATGAAAAGAACAAGAAATATCCATCGGGACGCGGAGCTGCTGCGGAAGGCCCTGCTGGACGGAATAGACAAGGAGGAACAGAGCGCGCTGGAGGCGCTTGACGAGCGTCCGGAGTTGAAGAAGGTATACGAAGAGCTGCGGCGTCACGGCGAGTTGGAGAAGGCCTTCTCCGAGTATAAGCGCTATTCGTGGAAGGATGCCTACGGACGCTTCGCGCGAAGCGTCCGGCGGAATCCCGCTTCGGGCGGCAGACGGCGTGCGCTTCGGGCGTGGAGCTACGCCGCCGCGGCGTGCGCGTTGGTGGCTGTGGCCTCTTTCTATCTGCTTTCGCGGGGCGGAGGGCCGGAGAACCTCCCGGAATCGGCGGAGGCGGTCAGCATCAGTCCGGGAAGCAGGCAAGGCATGTTGGCTTTGTCGGACGGCGACTCGATTAGCGTGAGGAATAAGGAGGTGAACATGCAGGTGGACGGAGTCCGCGTGACGTACAAGGGCGGAGTGCTTTCCTATCGGGCGGACGAGTCCGGCGCGAAGGCCGCCGCGGAGGAAGACTCGGCCTTGTGGAAGAAGCCGGTATCCAATCAGTTGATAATTCCTCGGGGAGGCGAGAACACGGTGTCGTTGGCCGACGGGACGACCGTTCATCTGAACGCCGGTTCGAAACTGACTTATCCCGTCCGTTTCGTGGGTCGCCAGCGGCTTGTCAGGTTAGAGGGAGAAGGCTATTTTGAGGTGGCGAGAGACGAGGAGCGCCCGTTTGTCGTTTCTACCTCTCAGGGAAGCGTTACCGTATTGGGGACGACGTTCAATGTGAACGCTTATCCCGACGCCGGCGAATGCCTTACGACGTTGGTAAGCGGAGAGGTGCTCTTCTCGCCCGCCGGGGGAGGACGGACGGTTGCGCTGTCGCCCGGAGAGCAGGCGGTATGCTCCGCCGAGGGAGTGGTGAAGCGCGAGGTCGATGTAGACGAATATATCGGATGGGTAAAAGGCGTGTATATCTTCACCGACAAGCCGCTGGGCGAGATTATGCGCACCTTCGAGAAATGGTACGACATAGAGGTGAGCTACGAGTCGCCCTCGCTGCGCGACTTGACTTACAGCGGCAGTCTGGAAAGAGACGAGACTATCAACTCCTTTTTGGACGCTCTGGAGCTTACCGGAGACATCGCCTACCGGATAAATGGAAGGAAAGTTACAATATATAAAAGATGAGAGAGTTTGAATTTTAGTAAGTTATGGAAAAGAAAAGATTCTGTGTGTTATGCTTGTTCGCGCTAAGCGTCTTTCTTAGCGCGTGGGCGCTTCCGCCAGACGGGAAGAGGGTGACCCTCGACTTGAAGGAGGTGCCTGTGGAGAAGTTTTTGAGTGCGGTGAAAGAGAAAGCCGGGATAAATATGCTCTACAACTCGAAGATGTTCAAGGGCACGGCGCCCGTGACGGTGAAGGCGACGGACGAAGAGTGGAGGCGTCTTTTGGACAGGGTGCTTTCTCCGCTGGGCTTTACTTACGCGATGAAGGACAAGATTGTCGTGATTAAGAAGAAAGGGCAAGACGCCTGCGTATTGAACGGTAAAGTCGTTGATGAGGCGGGCGAGGGACTGCCGGGAGTAAGCGTGATGATTCTCGGCAAGGAACGCAATATCGGAACCACGACGGGCGTAGACGGCGATTTCTCGTTGGGCATTCCCGACGGGCCGGTAGTGGTGCGGCTGTCGTTTATGGGAATGCAGCCGTTAGAGGTACACGCCGACAAGCTCGACTTGGAAAAGACGCATACCTTCCGCCTGACTCCGGACGCCAAGCAGCTAGACGAAGTGGTGGTGACGGGATACGGAAAGATAAGCAAGAACAGCTTTACGGGAACCTCCGTAACGGTCTCGGCCGACGAGCTGCTTTCGGTCTCCAAAACGAACGTGCTGAGCGCGTTGCAGGCGTTTGACCCCTCGTTCCGTATCGCCGAGAACAATCTGGCGGGCTCCAATCCGAACAATGTGCCCGAACTGTATATACGGGGCCGTTCCGGAATAGGTACTACCCAGCTGGATGCGGAGAGCCTGTCGCGCTCGGAGTTGCAGAACAATCCGAACCTGCCGACCTTTATCATGGACGGGTTCGAGATTAGCGTGGAGAAGCTGTACGACATGGACCCGAACCGCATAGCGAGCATCACCATCCTGAAGGATGCCGCGGCCACGGCCATGTATGGGTCGCGCGCGGCCAACGGAGTGGTGGTCATTACCACGGTGACTCCTAAGCCGGGAAAGATTAACGTGGACTATAACTTTACCGGTACGTTGGAATATCCGGACCTGACGGACTACAACATGATGAACGCCCGTGAAAAACTGGAGACGGAAGTCACCGCCGGACTGTTTAAGGCCTCCGCGGACGAAGGCGTGAGCGAGCAGAACCGGTTGGACGAGATTTACAATCAGAAACTGAACAACGTGGTGCGCGGCGTGGATACCTATTGGCTCTCGAAGCCCCTCCGCACGGTGTTCAATCATAAGCACAGCCTGTATCTGGACGGAGGCACGGACGAGCTTCGTTGGGGAGCCGACTTGTCATACAATTCGGGTGACGGTGTAATGAAGGGTTCCTATCGCGACCGCATGTCGGCGGGGCTGTCCTTGTCCTACCGCTTGGGAACGCTGCAAGTGAGAAACTATTTCTCGTACACCTATACGAAGTCGCAGGAGTCTCCCTATGGCAGCTTCTCGGACTATACTTCCAAGCTGCCCTATGACGTGTATAAGGATGAGAACGGCGACTATCTGGAGACTACCTATCCGTGGAACGGCGGTACGGGAGACGAGAACCCGCTGTACGAGGCCACATTGAAAAGCTACGACCGCAGTAAGTCGTGGGAGCTGATTAACAATACGGAGGTGCTGTGGAACATCAATACCTATTGGTTGCTGAAGGGGCAGTTCAGCGTAACGAAGTCGAACTCCGACTCCCGCGTGTTCCTCGACCCCCGCTCGAAAAAGAACGATGACCGGCTGAGCCTGAACAATGTGGTTTCAGGACAATTGGATGTCTCTACGTCCAACAGCCTGACGTGGGACGCTACGGCGACGCTCTCCTACAACCGGAGCATCGAGAAGAATAACCTGAACTTTCTGGTCGGAATCAACGCCACGTCAAGTACGGGGGAGGGATTCGGTATCACCTACAAGGGCTTTCCTTCCGGCGATTTGTCATCGCCCGGATACGCGAACGAGATATCGGGCCTCCCTTCCAACTCGGACAGCAAGAGCCGCTTGTTCGGCGCGCTGGGTACGTTCAACTATTCGTACGACGACATTTATCTGGCGGACTTCTCCGTACGTTTCGACGGAAACTCGGAGTTCGGCAGTGACCAAAGGTTCGCGCCCTTCTTCTCGGGAGGCTTGGGACTGAACCTCCACAATTACGGATTCATGAAGCGGCTTAAATGGGTAGACCGCCTCAAGATACGCGGAACTTACGGCATTACCGGTAAGGTAGATTTCTCTCCTTACGAGGCGCAGACTATCTATAAGGTCATTACTGACAACTGGTTTAAGACGGGATTGGGAGCTACCTTAATGGCTCTGGGAAATAATTCTTTGGGATGGGAGAAAACCCATAACATGGACATTGGTCTGGACGTGGACATGTTTAAGGGATTGCTTCAGATGAATTTCTCGTATTACCGCAAGAAAACGGTGGGCTTGGTGAACAGCGTGACTCTTCCTAGCTCTACCGGATTTACCTCCTATAAGGATAATATCGGCGAGGTGATGAACAAGGGTGTGGAGATTCAGATGCGGAGTAACGTGTTCACCAATAAGGACTGGCATGTATCGGTATTCGCTAATATGGCCCATAACAAGAACGAGATAACCAAGATTTCGGACAGCATGAAGGAGTATAACCGGCGCGTGCAGGACAAGTATTCGGGCTATACCTCCTTGAATAAGGGAGACTCGAAATTCAGCGAGACGTATTTGCAGTATGTGGAAGGCGGTTCGCTGACCTCTATTTTCGGAGTGAAGTCGTTGGGAATTAATCCGGCGGACGGTAGGGAAGTGTTCATGCGGCCGGACGGAAGCATTACCTTTGATTGGAACGCGGCCGACCAAGTGGTGATTGGCGACGAGGAACCGAAGCTACAGGGCACGTTCGGATTCAATCTGCGTTGGAAACAGCTTTCGGTATATTCCACCTTCATGTACGAGTGCGGTGGACAGAGGTATAACTCTACGTTGGTCAATAAGGTAGAAAACGCCCATATTCAGAGCAGTAATGTAGACCGTCGGGTCTTGACCGGACGTTGGCAGAAGCCGGGTGACTACACGCCTTACGGACGTTTGCAGACGGACGGCGTGATAGCGACCACTCGTCCTACCAACCGTTTCATACAAGATTACAACGTGCTGACCTTTAACTCCCTTACGGTAAGCTACGACATTGAGACTCCGTGGGTAAAGAGGGCGGGCATCGGTCTGTTGCGCGTAGAGCTTTCCGGCAACGATTTATTCCGTGCTTCTACGGTTCGGGCGGAACGAGGTTTGGATTATCCTTATTCCCGCTCGTTCGCCGCTTCGGTAAAGATGAGTTTTTAACGTAATAAAGAGAGAGTAAATGAAGAAGATATATACGATAGCGTTGATGACGGTCTCCTTGTTTATGTCAACCGGTTGCAGCGATTGGCTCGACGTGGCCCCGAGCAATCAGGTCAATGGAGACAAGCTGTTTGCTACGGGTGACGGTTTCCGGAACTCGCTGAACGGAGTGTACCTCAATCTCGGCACTTCGTCCCTTTATGGCCAGACTCTTTCGTGGGGATTCTTAGATGTGATAGCCCAGTATTATGAGTCGGGCAGCAGTTATATGCAGAGCACCTCGGCCTACTACAAGGCCGCTCGCTACCAGTTTGACGATTCTGATGTCAAGACCTTTATTTCCAATATTTGGGAGAACGGCTATAATAACGTGGCCAATTGCAATAACCTGATTCGCAACGTGAGCGTGGCCAGTCCTTCTGTCTTCGAGGAGGGTGAGTTGGAGAAGAACATGATATGGGGCGAGGCGTTGGCTTTGCGCGCCCTTATCCATTTCGACATGCTTCGTCTGTTTGCGCCTTCCATGGCGAAGGACGACGGTAAGTCGTATATTCCTTACGTAGACGTGTATCCTACGATTGTTCCTTCTTATGAGTCGAGCAAGGCTGTATTGGAGAAGGTTGTTCGTGACCTTAAGGCGGCGAAAGACTTGTTGGCCCAGTGCGATACGACGGAAGAGCACAAGGTGTGGATGTCTACCAACTATCGGATGCTGGCGCAGAATATAAGCAGTGATGATTTGGCTAATGATGACGTGTTTTTCGCCTATCGGGGATACCGGATGAACTATTACGCCGTAACCGCTCTGTTGGCCCGCATGTATAATTGGGAAGGAGAGCATGAACTTGCCTACAAGGAAGCCGATGAGGTAGTGAAGGCTGTCTATCCGAACGGAAGCGAATCTACTTCCGCCTGTTTTGACTTTACGGGAAATCTAAGAAGCAATCCGAAGGACTATAATAGCATTATCATGGCTTATTTCAACGAGACGTTGCAGGAGGACTACGCCTCTTACATTACCTCGGAGAACAATACCGTGTTTGTATTGGATACCTCGGAACTGTTTGGCGATGAAGTTGGTTCGGACGACCGTAATCTGGATTTGTTTGGTGATTGGGACGGTGGCGACATCAAGTATTCGTTGAAGTATGACATAAAGCGCGGTACAAACGGTTCGGATATGATTCCGGCGATACGGTTAAGTGAGATGTATTATATTATGGGTGAATACTACGCAAGTAAGCAGGACTTCCCCAATGCGGGAAAGATGTTGGACCAAGTGCGCTATGCGAGAGGAATCAGTACGACGAATTTAGCCTCCATCATTACATCGGAGGAGACTTTCTACAACTATCTGATGGAGGAGATGAGGCGTGAGTTTGTGGGAGAAGGGCAGATGTTCTTCCAATACAAGCGTCTGGACAGGAAACCCGATGGCGGGGACAATATCATTTTCGTGTTCGAGAAACCGGAAAGTGAGGATATTTAAGCGTGTTAACTTAATCTTGGAGAGACAAAATGAAGAAATATATTTTATGGACTTTGGCTGCCTTCTGCTTTGTGGCGTGTGCGGAAGACGAGATAAAGCCTTATCACGGTGAGCAATATATCTATTTTAGCCAATTGATGAATACCGAGGACGAGAACGAGAAGGAAAACGGGTACATGTCCGTGTCTTTCAATAACTATCCTACGGATGACGAATTGACCGTAAAGATTGGTCTGGGACTGATAGGAGGGCCTTTCTCGGAGGATGCGCCTTATCAGGTGGAAGTGGTAGAGGAAAGCGGCGAGGAGGACAGTACGCCGAACGCTCTTCCGGAGAACTATCGCTTGCCCACGAATCCGACGTTTAAGGCCGGTGCGGTAAGCGATACGCTGGAGGTGGTGTTGGTGAAGACCGATGCCCTGAAGGAAAACGTGAAACTGTGCTTAAAGTTGGTCCCGAATGAATATTTTCGGGGAACGCTGAAGCAGTACGAGCAAATCAAGATTGTATTCAACAATGTAATAAGTCAGCCCGAGTGGTGGACAAGCGAGGTTACGAGAGTATATCTTGGCGCTTACTCTAGAAGAAAGTACGAGGAGTTCGTGAAGTGTACCGGAGTGACGGACTTCGGTGCCTTGACGACGGCTGAGAAGAGGGCCTTCGCTTTACAGTTCAAGTATTATATCGCCCAGAATAATATCATGGACGTGGATGACGAAGGCAATGAGTTTCCGATGACTGTACCCATTTAATGATTGAATAGAGTTATGAAAGTAAAGATAGCGTTGTTTACGATACTGTCCCTTTGGGGATTGGTGTCTTGTTATGAAGATAAGGGGAACTACGATTATAGGGAGATGAACGACATCGAGGTGTCTGTCTCGACAGAAAACACTTCTTATCTGTTGGGAGATGAAGTCATTTCAAAGCCGGAGCTAACATTTGTCTTAGGGCATGAGAGTGAGGACTTGGCGTATGAATGGACGTACGACGGGCATCCTATCGCTTATACGAGAGATTTGAATTGGGTGGCGGATACTATCGCCCAGAATAAGGAGCTTCGGTTGGCGGTGTTGGACAAGTCTACCGGCGTTACTTACTTCGGGTCTACTACAATCTCTATTAGCTCCGCCTATAAAGGTGACGGTTGGATTGTGCTTTCCGAGAAAGACGGGAAGAGCATGCTGACGTTTATGAGAAGGGCGACGGAGAACGGAGCGTTGAAGCCCGTAGTGACCCGTGATATTTATCGGATGATAAACGGCGAGGAGCTTGGAGGAAAGCCGCTTTCTGTCTGTCCGCACTGGACGGACCGTTGGGACGGCGAAGACCCGGAAATCAGTTGGCTGTGGGTCGCTCAGGAAGGCGGATTAGGAGCGGTTGACGTTTCCGGGAGCAGCTATCAGCGCGAAGGCTTATTGTCCGAGATGTTCTTGGAGGGTTATCCCGGCGGGTTCGTTCCGCAGTCGGTCATTGATATGCAAGCGTTGACGTTAGCCATAGGTACGGACGGTACGGTCTATACTCGCGTAAAGGAGAACAATCTGTTGTTCAATACTAGCCGTTTCCTGAACACGCCTTTGACCTCGGACGGCAAGGGAGAGCGCAAGGTAGACGGAAGCATGATTGCCTACGCCCCGTTTGCGGCTCAAGGAGGCATGTTGCTGTATGACAAGAACTCTTCACAGTTCCTGCACGTGACGGATAAGATGTATAATGGGGAAATCTTCAATTCGGGCAAGGTCCTTCCACTGAACGTTTCGGAAGACACCTATATAAGTCATCCGGACTACGCCCGTTTGAATAATATGGAAGGCTACACCGTACACTTTGTCGGCGCTTATAAATCCGACATGTATTGGGGGCAAATGCCTTACATCACCGTTATAGAGAATGACGCGACGCATGAGTTCTATATTCAGCGGTTTGTGGTCAATGGCTTTACGGGCAGCTTTTCGACGACAAGCTTGGGCACGTCTTATGACGCGCAGACGGCCGCCCCTGAGTTGGCTCAGGTGATAGACGGAACCTCCGAGCTTCATTATTCCTTATTCCGTTATCAGGAGAGCGCATGGCAGTATCTGTTTATTGGCAAAGGCAATGACCTGTGGCTGTATTACCTGAAAGAGAACCGCCTTTTCAAGTGCGCCACGTTCGCTTCTCCGATTACCTCCGTCGATACGGAGTATTATAACAACCAGTATCTGATTGTGGGTTTAGAGAGTGGTGACGTCTTTATCTTGAAAGGCTATACGAGCGACACCTCGGACGAGAACACCATTGATAGGGTGGTTATAAATCAGGGACAGACGCTTCAGATTACTGAGGCGGACGGGGAAATCGTACTGTGGCACGAGAAAGAGCTCGGCCAGATTAAGCAGGTTCGCTATAAGCCCAATACGGGTAACGGATGGGACGATGAGTTTGATTACTATTATTAATTGAAAAACGATAGGACATTGAAGAAACTGTATTTATTACTTTTGGTGCTGTTGTGCGGAGCTGTGGTCAATCCTGCTTCGGCCAAAAGGAAAGACAAGAAGAAAAAGGCTTCTACGGAGGTCTCGGAAAAGAAAAAGGAGAAGAAAGAGTCAAAGTATGACGAGTTGTTTAAGGACAAGAAGGTGACGACGGCAAAGGGATTCATCACGTTGCACAAGTTGGACGGCAAGATTTATTTCGAGTTACCGCTGAAGGTGCTCGGGCGTGACCTCCTGTTAGGCTCGACGATTGCCGAGACCACCGACAATCAGTTCGGTTGCGTCGGCGAGAAGTCGGGAGACCCTTTCCTGATACGTTTCGTTCAGCGGGATTCCACCATTACGCTGCGCCGCGTGCAGGCGGGGCAGTTCTCGGAAGACCGTGAAATATCGAAGCGGCTGAAGAGCAGCACGATGCCGGCCATTATGGAGACTTTCGAGATTAAGGCATATAATAACGACAGCACGGCGGTCGTGTTCGACATGACCGACTATCTGCTGAGCGACCAGAAAGAGCTTTCGCCTTTCTCGCCTTATTCCACGATTGAGATGACCGGAGCTGACATTGATAAGAACTTTCAGAAGGAAAGCTCGTTCATACAAGGCATTAAGGGATTTGAGGATAACGTGAGCGTACGCTCTTTGCTGACTTATACCGTGAGTGTGGGGTCGGGAGGAAGCTATGCGGTGAAGAATATGCCCTTCACGGCCGTGATGAACCGCAGCTTTATCCTGTTGCCCGAGAAACCGATGCGGCCGCGCTACGCCGACCCGCGTATCGGCATCTTCGAGCACTCCGTCATCGAGTTCGCTTCGGAGGGCAGAGGGCTGCGTACCCGCCACATCGCTCATCGTTGGAATCTGGAACCTTCCGATTCCGCCGCTTACCTGCGGGGCGAATTGGTGGAGCCTAAGAAGCCTATCGTGTTCTATATCGACGACGCTTTCCCCTTGGGGTGGAACAAATATATCCACAAGGGCGTGGAGGTATGGCAGAAGGCTTTCGAGAAGATAGGCTTCAAGAACGCCATCGTCGCGAAGGACTTTCCGAAGAACGACCCGGACTTCGACCCGGAGAACATCAAGTATTCCTGCATCCGCTACGCTCCCTCTACGGTAGCCAACGCTATGGGGCCTTCGTGGATAGACCCCCGTTCCGGAGAGATTATCAACGCCTCGGTGACGGTGTATCACAATATCGTGCAGTTGGTGCAATATTGGCGTTTCCTGCAAACCGCTCCCGCGGATAAGGACGTGCGCGACGTGAAGCTGAGCGAGGACATACTGGGCGACTGCGTAGCTTACGTGCTTTCCCACGAGGTGGGCCACACGTTGGCGCTGATGCACAACATGGCGGGCTCTTCCTCTATTCCAGTAGAGTCGCTGCGTGACCCGAAGTTCACGCGGGAGCACGGAACGACCTATTCCATCATGGACTACGCCCGCAACAACTACGTGGCTCAGCCGGGCGACAAGGAGAGGGGAGTGCGCCTGACTCCGCCCGAGCTTGGCGTTTACGACTATTACGCCATCGCTTGGCTTTATAAGCCGATATTCGAGGCCAAGACCGCCGAGGAGGAGATTCCCGTATTGGACAAGTGGATTAGCGAGAAGTCGGGCGACGTGAAGTACCGCTACGGAAAGCAGCAGTTCAGCCGGCGTTTCGACCCGAGCTCCGTTGAGGAGGATTTGGGCGACGACCCCGTGAAGGCTTCCGAGTACGGGCGGCGCAACTTGCAGTATCTGCTGAAGCACATGAACGAGTGGGTGGCCGACAAGGATAAGGACTTTGAGTTCCGAAAGGCGGTTTACGACGAGATTGTCTACGCTTACGTGCGTTACCTCAGCTTCGTGTTGGCCGACATTGGCGGAATCTACATGAACGAGCGTTACGACGGGGATGCCCGCCCGAGCTACGAAACCGTGCCGAAAACGCAGCAGCGGAAAGCCCTGAATTTCTTGCTGAACGAGTTGAAAGACCTCTCGTGGCTTGACGCCCGGGAGACGCTGAAGGATTTTCCCATACGCACCTCCGTCGCCATGCAGATGGAGGACGCGATTATTGACGGAGTGCTGTCGCGCTGCGGGGCCGTGGCCATCTGCGCGGATAAGGCGTCATCGTCTCCCTATACGCAAAAGGAGTATCTGGCGGATATAGACCGCTTCGTATGGGAGCCTACCCGTGCGGGGCGCTCGTTGACCGACGCGGAGATGCGCCTGCAAATGAACTACCTGACGAAACTGATTGACGGTTCGGTGTCCGGAGTGGCCAAAAACGCCAACAGCAAGGGCATTGCCGATATGTACGCCTGCATCGAGGTTCCGGAGTGGCTGAAAGCCGCTTCCCGCCAGCGTTTCGGACTGATTCCCGAGGAGTATATGGGCTGCTTCACCAACCGGCCCGAACGTGTTTCCCTCACCGATAGGAGAGAGGTCAGCGGCTTTGACGACGAGGTAGATTTGAAAGCCCCGACGGAGCCGATGGAGCACGTGTACTACGGCGAGCTGAAGAAGGTGCGCGACTTGATAGCCTCTAAAGTCTCTACCGGCTCGGCCGATACGCGACGCCATTACCGTTTATTGTTGTACAAGATTGAGCAGGCGTTAAAATGATGGGAGATATGAGGAATAAATACATTAAGGCGGTCGGCCTCTCGCTGCTGATGGCGTGCTGCCTGCCACAGGAGGGAAGCGCCGCGATATGGCCTTTCAAGAAAAAGAAGAAGGAAGAGAAGAAGGAGGTGCTTACTCCTTACCAGAAGCTGTTCAAGAACAAGAAGACGCAGACGGCCCGCGGCCTGATGACGGTTCACAAGGTGGAGGACAAGGTATACGTGGAGTTTCCCGTATCGATGTTGGGAAAGGAAATGCTTCTCGTGTCGGCCATAGAGAACACTAGCGACGGCGGGGAGGGAGCGCCCGGGCAGTTAGGCGGCTCCGACGTGCGCCTGCGCTTCGAGATGGTAGACTCTACGATAGTGGCCCGTATGCCGCTGCTGAGCAAGCCCGTGAACACGAGCGGGGACACCTGCATCAGCCGGGCGTTGGATGAGGCCCACAATCCGGGAATCTTCAAGAGCTTCAAGGTACTGGCCTGCACGCCGGACAGCTCGGCGCTCGTGGTCGACATGAAAGGGCTGTTTCTGGAGGGGTCGGCCTTTACGAAGCCTTTTCCGAAGACCTCGGCGAACGGCTACTACGGTTTCGTGTCGAGGGAGCATACCCTGAACAGCGAGAAGTCGTCCATACTGGGCGTTTCGGCCGCTCCGGGCAACATCGCGGTGCGCGAGGAGCTGTGCTACTCGGTAGACCATAACCTGATGGGGGCCTACGACATGTATAGCGACGTGCCCCTGACCGCCGTGGTGACCAAGATGCTGTACCTCTTGCCGGAGAAACCGATGGCCCCCCGTCTGGCGGACTCCCGCTTAGGGCTGACGACGCAGCTGAAGAGCGACTTTCCGGGAGCGGACAGCGAGGTGAAGAACGTGCGTTACGCCAAGCGTTGGCGGATAGAGCCTTCCGACTCGGCCGCCTACCGCAGGGGAGAGAAGGTGCGCCCCAAAAGGCAACTGGTGTTCTACATAGACAGCCTGATACCCTCCAAATGGCATCCGTACATCAAGGCCGGAGCGGAATCGTGGAACGGGCCGTTCGAGAAGATTGGCTTTAAGGACGTGATTCTCGTCAAGGAGTTCCCGAAGGAAGACTCGCTGTTCGACGCGAACAGCCTCGACGTGATGACCATACGCTACTCCGCCTCGTGGATGAACTCGGCGCAGACCACGCTGCACGCCGACGTCCGCACGGGAGAGATTCTGAACGCCTCTATCCTGATGAACGCCAACCTGATAAGCGTGCATTATACAGACCGCATAGCCGCTACGGCCGCCACGGACCCGAGGGTAAGGGCCGAGGTGTTTCCGCGGGAGGTGCAGGGGGAGATGATTCAGGCGGCCATCGCGCAGGCGGTGGGAACCGGACTGGGACTGACCGTGAACGACGGGGCGCTTTACGCCTATCCCGTGGACTCGCTGCGCTCTCCCGCCTTTACGCAAGCCTACGGACTGGCTCCCACGGTGATGCTGAGCGAGGTGGCCTTTAACGACGTGGCCACGGCGGACGACGTGAAGCGGGGAGTCCGTCTGGTGAACTCGCTTCCGGGCGCGTACGACGAACTGGTCATCAAGTACCTCTATCAGCCTGTCTACGCGCCGACAGCTAAGGCGGAAAGGGATACGCTGAACGCTTGGATTCGGGCGAGGCAGGGCGACCCGCGGTACACCTACGTGCGCGCTCAGCCGAACTTCGAGTCGGACCCCCGCAACGTGCGGGGCGGACTGGGCGACGACAACCTGAAGTCGCTCCGCTACATGCTGTCCAATATCCGTACCGCCTGCGAGAACTACTACCGGTGGTTCGCCGAGGGCGACAGGGACCTCTCTATGCGGAGCCGGGTGCACTCGGCCCTGTGCGACCGGCTGTCGAGCCGCTTCTATACGCTCTTCTCCTATATCGGGGGAATCTACCTGAACGATGTCCGCGAGGGCGAAGCTACGCCGAGCTACTCGATGGTGGACAAGGAACGGCAGAAAGAGGCCCTGCGGATGGCGCTGGAGTTGGCTAAGGACTTGGACTGGGTGGACGACAAGACTCACGCGCCGGACTTCGCGATAGCGGACAGGAAGGCGGACAAGATGAGGATGGACATCTTCAACGGCATTTTCGCCCGTCTGCCCTACGTGGAGGTTTGCTCCGAGCAGTTTCCCGAAACGGCTTACACGGCCTCGGAGTATCTGGACGACGTTTACGCCGTGGTATGGGACGGACTGCTGAAGCGCCGCCCGTTGGAGGAGTTCGAGAAATCCCTGCAAACCTCTTTCCTGCAGAGCGTCATCTCCACCTCTACGGTCACCTCGCCGGTAGGTAGCTTTAAGGCCTCGAAGGAGGCTTTCGCCCCGTCGCGCGAGCCTAAGGTTTCCTTGTCCGCCTTGCGCGAGGGCGAGCGGCCCGCCCGTGAAGCGGTGGCCTTTCGGCGTGCGGGCGAGGTGTCGGGATTCTCTCCCGTGCCGCCCATTTATTCCAGTCAGGTGAAGGTGGCTTCTTACTATTTCGACCTTCTGACGCGTACGAAGGAGCTGCTCGAAGAGTCGCTCTCCTCCGTTCCGGCAGTCGACCGCTCGCATTATGAGCTGTTGCTGTATCGTGTCAGGAAGGCTGTCGAGATAGAATAGCGATTGTTTTTCGGATAATACGTTTGGAGCGAGGGCGGGTCATCGTGTACACCGCCCTCGCTCTTCCTTTTTTTGACTGACCGCCGCCTCTGTCTCTCTTCTGAATGCGTAATCTGTTGACGGTCATTATGTTCTGCTGAATGATTCCTCCGGAAGGCTCCGGCTCCCCTCTCGCCCTTGAGCCGCTGCCCTATTTCTCGCGAGCCGCTGCCCTTTCCGTCGCGAGAAACAGCCCTTTCCGTCACGAGGTATAGCCCTATCCCTCAATAGCCCTATCCCTCAGGCCGGGAAAAGCGTATGGAGAGAAGGTATATTTATTCCCCGTTCCGAAGCCCTGTGCTTATGCGCTTTATGTGTCTTCTTCGGTGAAGGGAACTGCTTCGGAAAACGCTTCCGTTCCGGGCCTGCGTAGGGAATTAAACAGTTGCTAATGATTTTTTTCTCATTAAAAGAATTCCCGTTTTGCTCATATAAAATAAAAAACATATCTTTGCCTCCCTTGCTTTTCGTTCGCGCCTCGCGATTGGGGAATAGCTTGTCGTGAAAGGATAAGTAACAAGGATTTGGTACATTGAAAGAATACGGGTATGAATGACATTTGCGACACGATGTTCCTCTATCGGGGAGAACACGACGCTTGCGGTAATGCGGCGGGCGTATCCCACGCTGTCGTGGGATTTCTTGAGCTGAATGCGGGGCAATTGGCTGAGGAACGGCCGTCGTGGTCTACGCTTGTGTTCGTATTGCGGGGCCGTCTCCGCGTAAGTCTCTCCGGATGTACGGACTGTGAAGTCGGTGCGGGATATTTTTTCCTTGTTCCGACGGGAAGCGTGTTTTGCGGCGAGGCGTTGGAGCCCGTGACGCTGATAAGCTATTCCTTCGAGCGGTACGCGCTGTGTCATGGCATGTCCATGTCTTCGCTATACAAGCGCCTTTCTTCCTTATCTGGCGAGGAGTCTTCTCTCTTTCTCCTGCCCGTTATCAGTCTGCTGCGCGAGGAGTTGGAGGTGACGCTTCATGCCATGCAAGCCCGCATGCCTTGTCTTTATTATCAGGTTTATAAAGTCGATATTTTGTTCCTTATGCTTAGAAACCTGTACGATGAGAGACAGCTTGCCCGTTTGTTCGGGCCGATTCTGAGTGAGGACCCAGACTTTAAGGAGAAAGTGCTTCGGAGCTATTCGGAAGTAAATAGAGTGAAAGAGCTGTGCGGTCTGCTCCACATGTCTCCCACTTCGTTCAACCGTAAGTTTCAGTCCGTCTTTCACATGCCTGCCGGGGAGTGGCTGATGCTGAAGAAGAAAGAAAGCATCCTGCGGGATATTCGGCTGACTCGCCTGAGCCTTGTGGAGATTGCGGATAAATATAACCTCACACCCAACTACCTGATGGCTTTCTGTAAGGAACGGTTTCATAAAACTTTTAGCGAGTTGCGTAAGTCTTGTGCCGGAGAAAATACCTGAATAGTCTTTCGGGAGGAAGAAGTCTGGAGCGGTCTTTAGGGGAAAGCGGAGGCGAAGATCAGGTGAAAAAAATGCGCCGATGGTTGAAAACCTTACTAATAGAGTTGTAAATCATAGTATTGAAAGCTCTCTTTATTCCGTTCTTTGCAAACGGAGATGAAGAGCGAGGTTTAGGGTGAGACGTTGCTTAGCATAGATATTGATTATATATACATAAATGTAGACATAAGTTTGGGTATCGACGCGGACGGAGAGAACGTGTGCGTGGAGCGTGTTTCCCGGTCGCGTTCCGGTCCGTAAGACGGAGGACTTATTGTCTGAGACTGGTAGATTGTGAAACGGTATTTGGCGACAGTTGCGCTTCTTGCGCTGCTTACTGCCTTTGTTGGCGGCGCGTCGTTTACTCCTGCGTTGGCGCAGGAGGAGGCTGTCGCTGTCGATAAGGAAAAGCGTGCCGAGGAGGAGGCCTCTCCTCTGAAAGAGTCTTACGAGCTCTGGGGATGGAACGTGTTCAGATATTACTACTACCTTTATAAGCATTTGTTTGTGGGCTATCCGTGGGTCGTACGGGTGGCCTACGGCGTGGTCTTGCTCTGCTGCGCGGGATTTGTCCTGCTGTTCTGCGCCATGGTTGTAGATGTCCGCATACGAAGGCGGAACAAGAAAAAGTACGATTGGCTGCGGGAAACTTATCTGGAGAAGCTGAAAGGAATCTGCTACGCCGAAGTGGAGAACCTTCCTACGGAGGAAATCAGCAACCGTATAGGCTATAAGCCGGAGAAATGGAAGGACTGGGAATTGCTGCAATGGGCATATATCTTTATGGAAGTAAGTACGTTTACCAATACGCAGAATCCTAACTTGACGAACATTCAGCGCGCCATGCGGTTGGTGGGGATGAATGAATACGTGGAGAAGAGGCTGACGCATGGCAAGCGCAAGACGAGAATGAGGGTGATACAGTTCGTCCGGCTGACCAATATGCAGTTGTCGAACAGCCTCGTGGCGCATCTGCTGAACTCGAACGATACCCAGTTGCGTAAGGCTTCGCGCCTCTACTATATGTGTACGAGCAAGGACGACCCTTACGCTTTCTTCGAGGAAGAGAGTAAGAAAAGCATCACTTTTTCCGCTTGGGACGAAATGGAGCTCCACGGCATATTCGAGAAAATCCGCGAGGCGGGGAGAACGGCTCCGTCATTTGTCCCGTTGATTCAGAAAATAGAAAATCCGAAGATTGTAGCTTTCCTGATACAGGAAGTGGCCTATTGGGGAACGGATTCGGACATGCGCTTCCTGATGCGCTATTTTGAATCTTCCAACTATCTGTATAGGCAGGCGGCTTTCATGTGTATGGGAGTTCGGAAGTTTGAGGAGAGCGAGGAGCCGATGAGGAAGGTGTTCTCTGAGCAGACGGAAGTGCTCCGCCGTTCCATATTGAACGCTGTGCTGAAAATAGACTCCAGAAGGTGTGTCCCTTTCTTTGTAGAAGCCTATCAAGGGACAAGTTCCGGGTTGACTAAACGAACGGCATTGCGCTGCTTATGGATGTACGGACCGCAGGGAAGGAGCGCTTTTGACCAATTGAAAATGCGGGCTTCCGAAAATGAGGCCGTTCTTTTTGAGCATGTAGCTAACCCGTTGATAAATCACGATGCCTTATGAGAGATATTATATTCTACTTTTACGGTTATATCGTGTTCTTTTATTCCATGGGGTTGATAATCTCCTACATGGTGCTTATGTGGCTTGCGGAGATAGGCATTCTCCGCAGTAAGCGCTCACACCTCAACCCATATTCTAAGCAGCTTATCAATAATAGTCCTTACACCCCCGGGGTCTCGATTATCGCTCCGGCTTATAATGAGGAAAAGACGATAGTGGACAACGTGAAGTCGCTGCTTGCGCAGGAGTATCCCATCTTTGAGGTTATCATCGTGAACGACGGAAGTAAGGACAAAACGCTGGAACTGCTGATAGAGAACTTCTCGCTCGTGGAGGTGCCCTTCGCCTACGTGGAGTACATACACACCAAACCCTACCGGCGTATGCTGAAGTCTACCGCGCCCGAGTATTCGAGGTTGATTGTAGTCGATAAGGAGAACGGGGGAACGAAGGCCGACGCGGTGAATGCCGGGCTTAACGTCTCTTCTTATCCCTACTTCATCAATACCGACGTGGACTGTATCCTCGCTAAGGACGCTATATCGCAGTGCATCATGCCCATTTTGGAGTCGGACGACGTGATAGCCGTCAGCGGGGTCATGGCCGTGGCCAACGGCTGCAAGGTGGAGAAGGGGGAGATAACGGAGTTCAGGCCGCCCCATACGCCCTGCGCGCTGTTCCAGACGGTGGAGTATATGCGCTCGTTCCTTATCGGAAAGATGGGTTGGTCTACCATAAACGCCATGCCGAACGTCTCCGGAGGTTACGGTCTTTTCGACAAGCGGGTGGTCATAGCGGCCGGAGGTTATAGCTACGACTCCTTCGCCGAGGATATGGATATGCTCATCCGTATGGTGGGCTACTGCTGCGACTTTAAGCGCAAGTACCGCGTCGTGCAGATTCCGGCCACCTGCTGCTGGACGGAGGTTCCGCCAACGTTAGTGCAGCTTTATCGGCAGCGCGTGCGTTGGGGCAGAGGGCTGATACAGACTTTCGCCCGCCACCGCCATTTCCTTTTCAACAAGAAGTACAGGCGTTTGGGCCTGATAACGCTGCCTTACGTGTTCGTGTTCGAGTTCTTGGCGCCTTTCATCGAGTTCGTCGGGTTCTTCATCTTCCTCTATCAGGCCTTTACCGGTAGGGTAAATTGGGAGTCCGCTTTGGTTATTTTCTTGGGGCTTTACACCTTCTGCATCGTGCTGTCGCTAGTTGTCGTGTTCTACGATTACACTATCGGCGGCTCCTACCGCAAGGTGGGCTCTTACGTCTGGGTGGTGATGGCGGCCCTTCTGGAACCGTTCCTCTACCATCCGCTAAGCGTATTCTTTTCCATCAAGGGATACTTCAACTTCCTGATTAACACGAGGGCGGCTTGGGGCGAAATGAAGCGTAAGGGATTCTCAAGCAAAAAGGAGAAGGAGAGAGTTTATGAGCAACAATGGGAGGGGACGCTATGAAGAAGATAGGTTGCTTGTTCACTTGGATAATCGCTTTCATCTGCATCGCCGGGCTTTACGCGGTAAATATAGCGGATGAGGATAGGCTCCGCACGCCTGACTATTATGAAGCGAAGGTACGCTCTCTGTTTAAGAATGAACGTTGGGAGGAGGGTAAGCCCTTGCTCGACGAGGGATTGGAGAAGTATCCGGACGTGACGGGGCTGAACGAGTTGAACGGACAGTATTATTTGCAGAAGAAGAACTACGACGATGCGCGCTACTTTCTGGTGAGGGCCGTTCGGGACAATCCGGACAACGTAAGGGCCAAGCAGCTGCTTATCAGGGTAGAGGACGAGACGGGCAACTACTCTAGTGCCATCTGTTACGTGAACGAGCTTTTGGAGATTAATCCTTATTGGCAGGGCCTATGGCGGAAGAAGATAGGCTTGTATCGGGCGCAGGGCAATGACGTGGAGGCCGATCGCCTGCTCAAGCGCCTGCACCAGATTTATCCCAACGACTCCGTGGTGCAGCGTGACTACGCTTATAGCTTGGAGGAGAAATACCTGCGCCAGAAAAAGGGCAGCGACAAGGAGGCGGCCATCGCCTCGCTTCGGGAGCTGATAAACGAGGTTCCCGACAACGAGACCTATTATCTTGACCTGACCAACCTGCTGTTGCAGCAGGGAAATACGGTAGAGGCTTTAGAGGTGGCCGGCAGGGGAGTGTCACGCATCCCGGGCAGTACCTCCCTTATCGTCAAGAAGGCCGGAATACTGGCTGAGGAGGCTCGCTATCAGGAGGCGATGGCTTTTGTAAAGCAGCGGATGAGGTATAACCATAGCGGGCGCTTGGCGCAGCTCTATAACGGCTTATTGGCTGAAGCGGCGAATGCGGCGAGGATGAATGACCCCTATACGCTTTACGGACAGATGTACGAACGCTCGAAAAGCGATGAGGCTTTGGACTATATGCTGTCCGCTTCCATTATGCGGGGATATGACGAGGACGCGCTCTTCTATCTGGCGGAGGCCAAGAGGAAAAAGGGGGAGTTACCCTCACTACTTTATAAGGAATATACGGTGTATAGGCGTATGGGCAATCTGAGCAAAGCGTATGGACTGCTGAGCCAGATAAACGAGATGGAACCCTTTAATTATGACGTGGCCGACGAGCTTTCCATGCTCAGTGTCGCTCAGGCCGACAAGCTGATGGAGAGGGAGGCGTATGCGGAAGCCTTGCCCTATCTGAAAACGGCTGTCGACAAGGCGAAGGAGGCGGAGGTGAAAGCGGCTGCGTGGAACAAGGCTTACGCCTGCTACTATGCTATGCGACGCTTCAACGAGGCGGATATTGCGCTCGACTCGCTTCATGCGAGTTATCCGGAGTCGCACGACTATTTGGTGAGGAAAGCTGACGTTTACGACAAGCGGGGATGGACGAAAGATGCGCTCGATATGCTTGAGACGGCTTTGCAAGACACGACCCAACTGGAGATGAGGGCGGCCTACGTCTCCGCTTACGAGGAAATAGCCGTGCCTTACATAAAGAAACTCATTGAGGAGGGAGCCACTCGCAAGGCCTATGACGAGAGCGTGCGGCTTGTGGGCGTGAATCCTTCGTCGGAACTGGGATTGCAGTACGTCATTAATATGTCGTCGGAGCTTGAAAGGTACGACGACTATGACCTTTATGCCGATATGGCGCTTTCCATCTATCCGGAGAATACGGCCTTTCTCCTCAAGAAAGCCGTTACCTACAACCGGAATAGGGAGTATCAGCGGGCCATTGACCTGCTCCGCCCCGAGTTGGACGAATACCCCGGAAACGAGAGTCTTGTAGGCGCGTTCTCCGAGAACAGTGAATTTATGGCCCTTCAGCTGTTGAAGGAGCGTAGGGCGGACTCGGCCATCGCCGTGGTCGATACAGCGTTGGTGTTCGATAAGACCAACCAGTCCCTGCTTTTGGCAAAGGGAACGGCTTACGAGGCGTTGCGGCAATATGACTCGGCCTATGTCTATCAGAAGAAGTACAAGCCGGGCATCGGTGAGGTACGCAGTCACGAGCGGCATCTGGAAGGCTTGCTCAGCCGTTCGTACAAGAACGAGGTTTCTTTGGAATACCTTCAGGGACGTTACGGAGAGGAGGACGTGCTGACATCCGTAGCTACGGCTTCCTATACCCGTAAGATGAAGTCGGACTTGCTGACCGGACGGCTGAACTACGCCGGGCGTGACGGAAGCGCGGCGGGAGAAGATCCGGAGGACCAGACACCGGGTGGGGTAGGCGTGCAGCTCCAAGCCGAATGGGAGCATAAGTTCTCGGCGAAGTGGAGCGGTACGGCGAGCTTGGCTTGGGGAAGCAGATACTTCCCGCAGCTTATGGGTAGCCTGATGGCCGCCTATACCTTCAAGAACGACGTTTCGTTGGACGTTCACGCCTCTTACCGGAGGATAAACACCTATCGGAAGGCTTTCCGTTGGGACGAGGGAGTATATAATGAAGCGACCGAGAACTATGGCTTGTGGACGTTCGACCGTTGGGACGAGAACCGGAGGAACTTGTTCAGCCTCGGGATAGGGGCCTCCAAGACTTGGGAGAAGGTGTACTTGGGCGGAAAGGTAGACGGCTTCCTGCTCTCCTCCAACCTTTACGCCAACGCTTCCGCCCAATTGAAGTTCTTCCCGCTGGAGGACGGGCGCACCAATGTCACCGTGACGGGCAGCGTAGGAACCGCTCCCGAGGCGAATATGATAGACAACGCCATGCCCGGCTCGTTCGACAAGCTGAACACGTCCGTAGGACTCGGCGGAGCGTATATGCTCAATAAGCATATTTCCGTAGGGCTTATGGGAACGTGGAATACGTTTTACAGCCAGATGAACAGGAGGGAAGGCGGGTTGAACGGCTTTACCGACCATATAGATACACGTTATAGAAATCTGTACAATGTCCATTTGCAGCTACATATTCATTTCTAAGAAGGGAGCGGCCTTGAGGCTCTACGCTTGTCTGCTTTGGGCGTTGCTTGCCGGATGTTCCCGGGGAGCGCGTGCCGAGGAGGGTGGCTACGGCGTTTATGAGCGTTATTGGGTGACGGCGGTCGAAAAGAGCGATGAGACTGACGAGCGGTGGGCCACTTATTTACTGGAGCACCTGAACCGGCGTACCGGAGAGGCGGGAATCGTCAGCCGTGAGAGGCCCGATGGGAAATCCCTGCAAGTCCGCGTGAACGTGGATGCCGGAATGAAGCGGGACTATTCGGTCGCCTACGCCGACGACAGGCTGACTTTAAGCGCCCGTGACGACGAGAAGATGCTTTGGCTCATTTACCAGTTTTTCTCCTACGCCGCCACGAAAGACGGCCGGGTGCGGGCCGAAGACCTTCCTCCGGCATGGGTGCGCATGGAGAACGGCGAGGGGAATTTCGCTTTCGAGTACCGGGGCATATACTCTCCTTCCAACTCAGACCCGGAGTGGATGGGCATTACCGCGTCGCATAACGTCGACTTCGACTGGGGACTGTGGGGGCATAACCTGCGCAAGGTCTTTCCGGACGGTGTGCCGGAGGAGGCGTACGCCACGGTGGACGGAAAGCGTGATGCGGAACAGTTCTGCTTCTCGTCGGAGGCGTTGTACCGGGCTGTCGTCGCTTATGTTTCGGATAACTACGGAGAGGGAAAGGTGAAAGGCGAGAAGGTCCGCTTTGCCATCATGCCCAACGATAACGATAGGGTTTGCGTATGTCCCGCTTGCGCAAAGGCGGGGAATACCGCACGGTCGGCCACTCCCGCCGTGACCGGCCTGCTCGAAAGGTTGGCTGTCCGTTTTCCGAATCATCTGTTCTTCACCTCCTCTTACCTGACGACTAAGGAGGCGCCCGGCAGGCCTTTGCCACGGAATGCGGGAGTCATTGTCAGTGCGATGGAGATTTCCGTACAGCCTCGGTTCCACAAGAGGCCGCAGTGCAAGAGGTTTACCAAACTGGTGGAGCAATGGAAGAAGGCCACCTCCCGCATATACGTGTGGGACTATATGCGCAACTTCGACGACTATCTTACGCCTTACCCTTGCTTGGGCATCCTGCAAGAACGCTTGCGCTACTTCAGGACGCTTGGCGTGCAGGGCGTGTTCTATAACGGCAGCGGATACGATTACGCTTCGTTCGACGACGTGCAGACCCATGCGCTTTCCTGCCTGCTGATTAATCCGGACTGCTCCATAGAGCGGCTTGTATCCGACTATATGGAGCGTTTCTATCCCGTTTCCGGAAAGGTGTTGGCGGAGCGGTACCTCTCGTGGGAGCGGACGGTGAAGGAGCGGAACGCCGTGCTGCCCTATTACGGGGGAATAGCCGATGCGGTGTCGGCGTGGCTGACTCCGGAAGCGTTTCAAGGATTCTGCGACGAGGTAGACAGGCTCGCCAAGAAGATAAGCGACGAAGAGCGGGCGCGCCTTAACCGGCTGCTGACCGCCTTGCAGTTTACCCGGTTGGAGCTGCTCCGTATGCCGCACGGGGAATACAACAAGGCGAAGGCCGGGCTTTATCTGGAATCGCTGAGCGGGCACGGCGCTTTCCCCGAGATGAAGAACTATCGGGAGGCCAACGGTGATTTGGACGAGTATATCCGGTTGTGGGACGGGCTGATGGCCGAGAACGGGAAATCCGCCAGTCTACTGAAGGGAGTCGGCCTGCGGGCCAAGTCAAAGCCGGATATGGGATACGCCGACCTCTCCCTGCTGACCGACGGGCTGTACGGCCTGCCTTCCGACTACCATACGGGTTGGGTTATCTCCTCACCTAAGCGGGTGATTTGGGAGATACCCGCGGGGACGTTCGGCAAGGGAGAGACGTTGGAGCTTTCTTTCCTGTTTGTACCTAAGTGGCGCATCCGGATTCCGAAGGCGGTAGAGCTTTGGCAGGAAGGACGTAAGCTGTCCGCCGCCGTCGTGCCCGTGGCGGATGCCGATAGGCCTTTCGTGAAATATCGGGTAAAGTGCCGGCTTGACGGGGTAAGACGGGAACTGCCGTTGGAGCTGCGTCTCACTCAAGCGGACGGGAAACGCTCTACGATAGCGTGCGACGAAATAGAATTGCGTTAGGAGGTGAGAAGATGAAGAGCAATGTTTACCTACTGATAAGTTTAGGGCTTCTGTCATGCTGTATCCTGTTTACCGCGTGCAAGAAGAAAATAGGCGATACGACGGTCTCCGTAACGGACTCGGTTCGCCATTACTACCCCTTAATCGCCGGGCAGGAGCTTGACTTGGTGTACGAGCTGACCAATACGGGCGACCAACCCCTGATTATACGGGACATACAGCCCTCCTGCGGCTGCATAGCCCCGACGTTGGAGTCGCGTATGGTGTTGCCCGAAAAGACCGTTCAGCTAAGGTTCAGGTACGAAAGCGCCAAGAACATCGGCTATGTCCGGCACGTGATAAGGATACACGGCAACATTAAGCCGCACGGCATCGCCAAGCTGATATTCGATGTCAACGTGGTTCCCCACGCCGACTATACCCGCGACTACGAGGAGCTTTATAAGGAGTCGGTGGAGCGGAACCGGATGATAAGAGGACTTGTGGACGGTGATGAGAACGAGAAGGGCTACTACGTGGACGTGGAGGAGGACAGCCGTTCCGGGCCCCAGTATCCGTGGAGAGAGGAATAGCGTTTCAACTTTTAACGCTTTTATATTATTTACTTAATAAAATGTTATGCTTATGATGAAGAAAAACAAGGTTTTATGGTTTCTGATGGGAACCGCACTCTGTGTGGGCGCTTGTTCCGAGGACATGCCGTTGGACGAAGGCGGCATGGGAGGCGGCTCGGCGGTTACTCCCTTACCCGAGGTGACCGCGAAGGCGCTTGAGATGAGTACCTACAACGATGTGGTGCTGAGCGTGGAGACACCGGTAAGCACCGCCTTGTCCGTTTATGCGGACGAGGAGGGGAGTCAGCCTCTGGTGTCCGGATATTACGCCGTAGAGGGCGGCGACAACGAGGTAGCGTTCTCCGTGGCGAATCACGTCAAGACGGTCTATGTGGCCTACGCTACTGCCGCGGGCCGCGAGGTGGCGCCCGTCAGCTTGGCTTATAGCGACGAGAAGCGTTACACGTTGGCCGACTATATGGTGAAGGGAACAAGTCTGATGTATAGCGTTCCCTGCCGCGAGAGCCTTGACGGAAACCCCGACAACTGGTGGCATGAGCACTGGACGAAGGGTACGGACGGTGACGTGGTGATTGACGGATGGTCTCTGGAGATTCATTACGATGACTGCGGCGTGGTGAACAACGATGAGGAGCGTACCGTGGCCATAGATAAGCCTGCCAACAGCGAGGGAGACGGGACGGTCTATGTGGGCGTTAAGCTGGGCGAGGACGCCGTCAAGTCGTACGAGACTTCCGACGAGGGCTATACGGCCTATCACTCCAGCGGGGTGGTGATGTTCAGCGCCTCGTGGCCTTACGGCGACGCGCTCAACCCGAGCTATCGGGAGGACTTCAACGACGTGGTGATAGACTACGACATGGAGTCGCTCGTGTTCGACGAGAACGGCGAGGGCTTCGCTGCTAAAGACTGGAAGGAGGGCCTGAAGGTCGTTATGCACGTGCGCGCGGTGGGCAGCAACTTGCCGGCTTCCGTAGGGTTGAAGTTGGAAGGGCTGAGCAAGGAGTTCGTCCAGTCGAGCGAGGTGACGCTGAAACTGGCCGGAAATGACGCGAACGTGGAAGCGGACGTTCCCGAAGGTAGCCTGACGGCAAGCCTCGACTATGACGAGGATTGCCCCGTTATCCGCATCCACAACCTGCAATGGCTGTTGAGCGAGGCTAACACGGCCAACCACCCACAGGCCACGCTGTACAACACGGAGCGGGAAAGCAAGGAGGCTTGGTTGGAGGACGGAACGGACTACATCAACCACGGAGCGCAGCTGTTCACCCTGACGGTGAACCTGAAAGGCGTTCTCCGCAGCGGGCTGGAGAATGTCGCGGAAGGCAACGCGCAGGTAGAGGCTTATAAGCGAATCGTCACGAAGACTTACGCGCAGAACTTCTTCATCACCACTAAGGACGGAACGGAAATCCACCTCTGCGGCTACGACCCGCTGAGCGGTTACGACTACGATGCGGCGGTAGCCAACGGCATCGTGACGATGAGTCCCGACACGCGTTACAAGTCGGCGAAGAACACCGTATGGGCCGTTAAGGTGCCCACGCTGACGAAGCACATCTACGAGAAGGAGAGCTTCATCGCAACCTTCCCCCGCATTGCGGAATGGATATCCAGTAACGGAAAGTCGGCTCAAGACTGGTATCTGCCCGAAAATGCGGACGAGACCAACTGGGTTAAGTGGTGGTAAGTTCCTTCTCGGAATCGCGGCGGACCGGAAATCGAGAATGACGTTGAGAATCCCGCCTTCCCTCTTATGGAAAGAAGGAGAAGGCGGGATTTTTGCATCTTTGTACGTGGTGAGAAATGGATTGTAAATCAATGGAATGTACGCCTTCTCCTCTCGCCCTTGAGCCGCTGCCCTATTTCTCGCGAGCCGCTGCCCTTTCCGTCGCGAGAAACAGCCCTTTCCGTCACGAGGTATAGCCCTATCCCTCAAAACAGCCCTTTCCGTCACGAGGTATAGCCCTATCCCTCAGCCTTTCCGCTACCGCTCAATCAGGCTTTCGCCCTCGTCCGAGTGGCGTAGGGCGTTTTTCAGTACGCTCTCTTTGCCGGAGTTGGCGTAGCAGTACACGCAGAAATGCCGGCAAGTGTCGTACATTCCGATGTCCTTGCTGACCATGCAGCCGCAGGCCTTGCGCTGCCCTTTATCCTTTAGCGTCATGTCGGCGTTGAGGTAATGGACGAACTCCTTGTCGTCGGCGAACAGCCGTTTCATCAGCTCGCCGTCGACGCAGCGGTTGTGCGCTATGCCGTAAGCGTCGAGGTCTATGGTCTCGGCGCAGGTGGCGAGCGTGAGGTTCCATCCTTCGGTCCGCCAACTCGTCCTCAGCTTGGCCAGTCCGTCCGCTATCTCTTCCATTTGCGGACGGGTGAACTCACCGCTCGCGACGGTGCTTGCCGTGAAGCAATTCGTTTCCTTCGTCAGGTTGCGGCGCACCTTGCGGTAAGCGTTGATGTCGATAAAGCTGATGACCAGTTTGTCCGTGTAGCCTTTCAGTTGACTGCCGAGGCGGGAGACGCGTCGAAGCAGCTCTTGGGTGTCAATCCCCGGAGCCAGCATCAGGGGGTCGAACCGCCAGATGACGCGTTCTCTGCCTATCCTTTTGGACAGCTCCTTGAACGTCTCTATCCGTTCCCGCAGTGGAGGGACTCCCGGCTCGAAGCCTTCCCGTTCGTAATCGTTCAGCGTCATTTGAAAGTAATAGTGGATGCCCCGTCTGTCGAGTTCAGGCAGATAGGGCAGGATAGGGCGGGGATTCTTCGTCCAGAACACGACGGCCCTGCAACGCTTGAAGGAGACGTAGGACTTTCTCCCGCTGAACGGGTTGTACCAAGCGCAGTATCCCCGGGCTAAGCGATGGAAGAACCACTTGGCGTAAAAGGCGGGAATATCCGTAGAGCGACTGGCGGAAATGATTACCGGGGCGGTCGCTTCTACCGGTTCTCCGGAATCGGTAATGAGTGTTGTCTTGTTCGTTCGCATGATTCGTTCGGTTAATGTTCTTGCGGTTGCGTCTCCTTGTTCTGTCGCGGCGCATGGTTTGTTGCGGAAAAGGTAAGGAACGGTCAATAAAAAAGGGCAGCTTCACAGCTACCCTTAATCTTTTTAACCTAAACCTTAACTATGAAAAAATCTAATGTTTCTTTCACTGCACAAATGTGAAAAATAAAATTAAAATCGCCAAGCGTATTCCGGGAAAAAGTTTTCAAGATTAACATTAATTATATATACGGGGAATTTGGCGGCCGTTTGCGGGCAAGCCTGTCCAATTCTTTCCTTCCACGCTCATCGTTTCTGTGAATAAAAACGGCGGGTGTCACCGTAAGCCCAAACAGGTCATCTGGGAATTTTATGCCCAAAAGGTAAGGGCGATTAGATTTGCCCGGGCATCTTTTGAGGCCTCTTTTTCGAGCGTGCTTTTCGCTTCCGCAATGAGGAGGATTCGCGTTAAACCTTCTCCGTTTGTCAGCCTGCCCTGCGGCTCGCGACAGGCTGCCCTACGGCTCGTGAGAAACAGGGCAGCGGCTCACGAGGGATAGGGCAGTCTCTCGGACGGGCAGTAAGGCGTTGATAATGAGTACTTCCGTTTGTATGGCATTGTGTGGGTGTATTCGCATGCACTCTTCCGGGGGCCGTTTCAACGGAAAGACGAGTGCGGGGAGGCTTTCGTCGCAAAATAAGCGAAAAAGCCGTATCTTTGCAGCCGAACTTTTAAAAACGAGACTTATTATGAACGAATTGACGGGAGCGGACTTTAAATCCGCAACTGCTGAAGAGAACGGCAAGAAGCTGTTCATCGAGACTTACGGCTGCCAGATGAACGTGGCCGACAGCGAGGTGATAGCCTCCGTAATGCAAATGGCGGGATACTCCGTGGCGGAAACGCTGGAGGAGGCCGACGCCGTGTTTCTGAACACTTGCTCCATACGGGACAACGCGGAACAGAAGATTCTGAACCGGCTGGAATTCTTCCACTCGCTGAGGAAGAAGAGAAAGGGCCTGATTGTCGGCGTACTGGGCTGCATGGCCGAACGGGTAAAGGAGGACCTGATAGCCAACCACCACGTGGACTTGGTGGCCGGGCCGGACGCTTACCTGACCCTGCCTGAGCTTATCGCCTCGGTGGAGGCGGGCGAGAAGGCCATCAACGTGGAGCTGTCTACCACCGAGACCTACAAGGACGTGATTCCTACCCGTGTCTGCGGAAACCACGTCTCCGGATTCGTCTCCATCATGCGGGGATGCAACAACTTCTGCACCTATTGCATCGTGCCCTATACGCGCGGAAGGGAGCGCAGCAGGGACGTGGAGAGCATCCTGAACGAGGTGGCCGACTTGGTGGAGAAGGGCTATAAGGAAATCACGCTGTTGGGACAGAACGTCAACTCCTACCGATTCGAGCGGCCCACGGGCGAGGTCATCCGTTTCCCCGAGCTGCTCCGCACGGTGGCCGAGGCCGCTCCGGGCGCGCGCGTCCGCTTTACGACCTCGCACCCGAAGGACATGAGCGACGAGACGTTGGAGGTCATCGCCCAAGTGCCTAACGTTTGCCGTCACATCCACCTGCCCGTGCAGAGCGGAAGCTCACGCATCCTGAAGCTGATGAACCGCAAGTACACCCGGGAGTGGTATCTGGACCGTGTGGCGGCCATCAGGCGGATTATCCCCGACTGCGGCTTGTCTACCGACATCTTTTCGGGCTTCCACTCCGAGACGGAGGAGGACCATCAGATGTCGCTCTCGCTGATGGAGGAGTGTGGCTACGACTCCGCCTTCATGTTCAAGTACTCCGAGCGTCCCGGGACGTACGCCTCCAAGCATCTGCCGGACGATATACCCGAGGAGGTGAAGGTGCGGCGGCTGAACGAGATTATCGCGCTGCAAACCCGCCTCTCCGCGGAGGCCAACCGCCGCTGCATAGGGAAGACCTACGAGGTGTTGGTGGAGGGCGTTTCCAAACGCTCGCGCGACCAACTCTTCGGACGGACGGAGCAGAATAGGGTAGTGGTGTTCGACAGAGGGACGTACCGCATAGGCGATTTCGTGAACGTGCGGATTACGGACGCGAGCTCGGCCACGCTGAAGGGAGAAGCGGTGGACTGAAACGCCGTTTGTCTCAAACCGGGCATTAGAAAAGACACTGTCATTTTGTTGGATGCGAAACGGCTTATTCTCAGTAGCTTATTACCCGTTCGAGAAACAGCCCCGTTTCTCGTGAGCCGTAGCCCTTTCTCTCGTGAGCCGTAGGGCAGCCTGTCACGAGCCGCAGGGCGGGTTGACAAGTGGAGTAGGCTTAACATGAATCCTTCTTATCGCAGAAGTGAAAAACATACCCGGAAAGGCTTTCCAAAAAAGGGGCGGGCGAGCTTAAACGCTCTAAGAGCCTGTTTAAATTTTGCTCGGGTTTATTTTGTGAGCCCTTTTCGAGGATGTTTTTCCGGTTTTGCGAGGAG
>CASDXF010000024.1 GCA_949285075.1 uncultured Bacteroides sp.
ATCGACTGAATGACAGCGAGATAAAAGGGAGAGACAATAAGAAGGAGGGAAAGGAACGGAAAGAAGGTACACATTATATATATTATATAGGCAAAAAGGGAAAAGGGAAAGACATAAAGACTGGGAAGAAGGAAAATAAACCGCCTGACAAACGAAATCAAAAAATCAAGTGAAAAGGAATCCCAAAGGAAGTGGACAAAACCGTAAAAGCCTCCAACATACACCCCATCAAGAAAAAATCTGTCTGAAACAAACACTTATTTTATGCTTTTACAATCAGATGGAAGCATTTTCTTCTAAGACATATTAGATTAGAACAAAGAAAAAACGTCATGTCTATCCCGTAATTGAATACGCAGAAAATTTTAATCGAATGCTAGAAGTAGGATAGCATAATGGAGGGAACGTAAAGCGCACAAAAAGTGTGACATTGTTTCAAAGCGATATCTTGCCCCTCTCCCCTTTTTCCCCTATCTTTGCTGACAAAATTCACAATATACAAAATGATTACCGAAAAAGACGCAGTTGACTTGATTAACCTCGCTGAAAGTTTAGGAGTGACTGTGTTCATTGACGGCGGGTGGGGTGTAGACGCCCTATTGGGACGACAGACAAGGGAACATCAAGACATTGACCTATTCGTCGAGAAAAGGCAAGCCGCTCGTTTCATTCATTCGTTGAGTCAACGGGGATTCAAGGAACGAACCGAAGTCTTTACGACACCGCAGCACATTGTCCTCGCACGCCCAATAGGACAAACAGTGGACTTGCACCTGTTTGAATATACCGTGGACGGTCGTGTTTTTTTCGAAGGAGAGATCTATCCTGCGGACACGTTCAGCGGAAAAGGAACTGTCGGCGGAAAAAGAGTATCATGCGTTCCTCCGCAAGCGCAAGTCTTTTTCCATACAGGATACGCTTTCGACGAAAATGACGTCAAGGACGTACTTGCCCTGTGCCGCCATTTCCATATTCCCGTTCCCGAGGAATACAAGCCTTATGCAGACTAAGAAAATACCCCGTTTCCGCATTCTTTTTCTTTCTCATCCTGAAAAATCACCCCTGTCCCGCACTCAGCGTCAACCTGCCCGCAGTCCTCTTCGGAAGTGATGTAGGATGAGTACGGAACTCATGTAGGATGAGTACGGAACTCATGTAGGATAAGTACGGAACTCATGTAGGATAAGTACGGAACTCATGTAGGATAAGGTACGGACTCATCCCGCGCCCCCTCCAGAGATGTCCGGACACAAGATAAGACGGGCGCGCGCCCGGACGCTTCGGGAGGCCGCGAGACGAAGGCGCATCATAAGCTTCAGGCGACGACAGGCTAAAGGTCGTCCAACTCTTCGCCAGACTTGCTCCCCGGCATCACAATCCACAATATGATATACACGATGATTCCAGCAAAAGCCGTAAAGAAAGTAGCAAGCACATAGACAATCCTTAACAGCGTAATTTCCCAACCAAAATATTCCGCGATTCCGGCGCATACGCCCGCAATCATCCGATTAGAAGACCGAACCAATCTCTTGCTTCCCATAATCTCTTATTTTAAATTAAACAGTTGATATCACAAATATAGGCAATCATTTGAATAATCGCTCACTCCGGAACAATCATTTGAAGTTTGTTATCTATAAAATTAACATACGGCCGAAATTCACCCGCCTTTAAGGTCAAGTCACCATCGGGAGCAATCAAAGCGCGAATATTTAAGGAAGAAGCGCTATATTCGCGGCATACGCAAGAGGCTCGCGCTATCCGCGAATCCGAAACGCGATTCATCAAAAGACAAGAAACATGGGAAATAAAAGAATAGGAGCGCACGTCAGCGCATCGGGAGGCGTAGAGCTCGCGCCCGTCAACGCGCGCGCCATAGGAGCGGACGCCTTCGCGCTGTTCACCAAAAACCAACGCCAGTGGATAAGTAAACCCCTGACATCGGAAAACGTACGGCTGTTTAAAAAACACTGCGCGGAATATGGATTCCCGTCGGAATATATCCTGCCGCACGACAGTTACCTCATTAATCTGGGACATCCGGAAGAGGAGGGACTCGCGAAAAGCCGAAACGCCTTTCTGGACGAGATGCGACGCTGCGAGCAACTGGGCCTGAAGCTGCTGAACTTCCACCCCGGAAGCCACCTGAACAAGATTGCGAAAGAAGAGTGCTTGGAGCGCATCGCGGAAAGCATCAATATCGCGTTGGAAAAGACAGAGGGGGTGACGGCGGTCATCGAAAACACCGCCGGTCAGGGCAGCAATCTAGGCAACGAGTTCTGGCAGCTGAGGTATATTATCGACCGGGTAGAAGACAAAAGCCGAGTAGGTGTCTGTCTGGACACGTGCCACACGTTTACCGCCGGATATGACCTCCTGAACGATTATGACCGGGTGTTCGACACGTTCGACAAGGAGGTGGGATTCGAGTACCTGAGAGGCATGCACCTGAACGACTCGAAAAAAGAGCTTGGCAGCCGGGTAGACCGTCACGACAACATAGGGAAAGGATTGATAGGCGACGCGTTCTTCGAAAGGCTGATGAAAGACCCGCGGTTCGACAACATGCCCCTTATCCTCGAAACGCCTGACGAAAGCCGATGGGCGGAAGAAATCGCATGGCTCAGGAGCGTAGAATAACCGGAGGCCATCATTTTCCTATCAGGTTCATGCGGACAATGGCGTGCACCATGAAATAAGACCCTAACGCGTTGTAATCCACGTCGCGGATAGAGCTTGAGGTAATGGTGCGCGTCTGCGAGGTATTTTGGCGAAGAATGTCATATATCTTAAAACGAATCAACAGCTGCTTTCTTTTCAGGAAAGCTTTGCTAAGCTGACAGTTCCATATAATGTTCTCCTTCGCCAGTCCCTCGTATCCATATCCCTCGCGCCGCGAATAGCCCGCGTCGGAATAAAGCTCCATATCCCACGGAAGATACCACTGTAAAGAGGCTCCCGCCTGATAGTCGCATGTCTCGGTGCGGACATCCTTCACATTATTGTATGAATTATCGTAGTTCACTCCCGCGTGAAGCGAGACCTCAACCTGACGGGTGCGGTATGCCACTCTCAGCCGTTCCCTTAGAGTCAGATGCCTGACGGTGCTCCTCACCGGGTCTTGGTCCTTTTGCGTGGTGTAGCTGTTCTGGTTGCGGAACTGAAAGTTAGAGTTGGAGCGTATAGTCCACTTACGGCTTTTCAAAGGATTGGTAAGCGAAAAAGAGCCAGACATCCTCCAGTTGCCGTTCATGTTGACCGGAGTTGTGGTACGTCCTCCGGTATCGTCATCATAAGTCACTTGATTGGTAACGCTATTCAGCGTATTCTCCCATAGCAGTGTGGCCACCATATTGCGCCTCGTTTCCTTCTCGTACGAATTGAACCTCAGGTTAAACGAGTTGGTATACGAGGGCTTTAACGAGGGGTTCCCCACCCGGACGTTCAGGGGATTGGTCTGGTCCGTCACCGGCTGAAGGTCCCTGATATTCGGCTGACGGGTTTTTCCGCGATAGGTAAACTGCAAGCGCACATGCTTGGAAAATTTATAGCGGAAATTCACCGTAGGAGAGAAATTAATAACCGAACGCTCAAGTTGATTCTCCGGGTCGTCTTTCAAGATAGAATGACTGACCGACTTTTGCGGAGTGACATCCACACCGACATTATAATTATACTTTTCACGCGTAGTACGCATCGAAACATTCATCAAGTGATTGCTATACTGATTTTCGAAACAGTTACTGGCGTCCTCATCGTAATTTGGGGTAAAATCATCCAACTCCTCGTCCCAATCATATACATAACGGTCTGAGTTTGCCGCCTTATATTGGTAACTGTAACGGAATTGAAGAAAATGCAGCCACGGGAGGGGTTCTACATAGACCAATTGTACCCGATAATTGTATCCATCGGTCGTATTGTCTATTTTCTGGTTCTGTTTCCAGTCTCTGTTCCCCTTAAAATAATGAGTAGTCGAAAGGTTTCTCCTGTAATTGGACGAGGCGTTCGCTCCGTAATCCACCTTCAAAGCCGCCGTACGCCCCCTGCTGTTCAGTTTCCGACTAAGTTGCAACATCAAAGCTACGTTGTAGCGTGAATTATCAGTGTTTCCCGAAGATTCCTTCTTGTTCAGTATCGTATCATTTCCCCACCCTTCTTGCGAACCTTCACTTTGTCTGTCACTATTTCCCAAGTTATATTGAGGACGAAAAATCAGCGTAGTCAATGTATCTATTTTCCATTCCACATAAGCGTTGGCGACCAGATTGTGGTTATGGCTAAGCGAACGGTTTGAAGCATAGGTCATAGAATTGCTCGCCCTAAGAAAGTTGTCGACAGTAGTGCGGGTATCCTCCGTCCGTTCATTTCCGGAATACTGGACATTGGTGCGAAACTGAACACGTTCCCAATCATAAGTCACATTGACTCCCAACGAATGAGAAGTGACTATCCCTCTGTTTGTACGGGTATTCCCACTAGATGCGGAAGACTCCTTCTGTAACTCCGAAAAGCCCTGATTATTGGTATTATTCACGTTTCCAATGACAGTCAGTTGAGAGTTATCGCGAAAACGATTCAGTGTATTTGCCACCTCATAACGCCCTTCGCCGCCCCCTCCTCCCATGAAGTTCTCTCGCCATCCCTGCTTCATGTCCTTTTTTACCGACAAGTCAAGAATCATCTCTTCTTCTCCATCGTCAATGCCAGTCAACCGAGCCAAGTCAGATTTCCTCTCATAAGCCTTCAATTTATCAATCATCTCCACTGGAAGATTCTTTAACGCCGCTTGAGGGTCGTCAAAAAAGAATTCTTTACCATCCACTAAGATTTTCTTTACCTCTTGCCCGTTAATCTGTATCTTCCCATCCTCATCAATCTCCGCACCGGGAAGTTGCTTTACCAACTCCTCCAACATAGAACCTTCCGGAGTACGATAAGCAGAAGCGTTATAAACTGTCGTATCTCCCTCCTCTATCACCATCGGAGCCTCGCCTTCTATCACAGCCTCCTCTAATAGATATCCATCAGGAACCAAAAGAATATCTCCCAAATCGGTACAAGGCTTCGACGAAACAGCCACACGCCGACATAAAGTCTTATAGCCCACAAAAGAAGTGGAGAAGAGTAAGGAATCCGCTCTGGACAATCGTACGCTGTCCAAAGAAAAGTAAACCTTGAATTCTCCCCGGTCGTCCGTCGTACTTCCTGCCAACATTACACTATCGGGCAACGACAAAAGCCGTATTGTCGCAAACGATATCGGCTGTTTAGTTTCAGCGTCCACAACATATCCAATAAAAGACAATCTAGATTGCGCACAGAGACGTGTACCACTCAGTATAAACAAGCAAAGCAGACACCATACCAATAAATAGACATGCCTGTATGCGTTCATCATCAATCCGAGAAAGGTATTTGTTATTCTTTATGCATGCTCACTAATCAGCCAAAGTTTAATATCCGCTCTTAATAATTTCCGCAATCTTTTCCGTAGAAGAAACAATATAGTCAGGATGAAAGCTTTCCAACTCCGCCCGAGGACGAAAGCCCCACGTCACCCCACATGAAGTAACTCCCGCATTAATCGCAGTCTGCATATCTACCCCCGAATCTCCGACATAGAAGGCCTCGTCCTTCGTCACGTTGGCCAACTTCAATATATCAAATACGATTGTAGGATCTGGTTTTACACCAATCCCCTCCCTCTGTCCAAAGACGGCGGTAAACTTAATATTCGAAAAATAATGGGCGATAAGCTTTTCAGTAGCCACCTGATATTTATTGGAAGCTACGCCTATCTGCAATCCAAGTTCCTGCACATAAGATAGTAATTCCGGTATTCCCTCATAAGGTTGACTCTCGTCAACATTATGTGCATTATAATAAGGGATAAACTCCTTGCGTATCCGAAGTACGTTCTCCTCGTTCTTCTCCTTTTCCGGAAGAGCACGTTCAAAAAGCTTATTGATGCCATTCCCTACCATAAAACGATACTGCTCTATTGAATGAGTTGGATATCCTAACTTATCTAACGCATAATTCGTGCTTTTCCCTAAGTCCGCAATTGTATCCAATAAAGTTCCATCTAAATCAAAAATAATAAGTTTCTTCATTACGTATTCTATTAAAACGCCTTCGGCGTATAAGTTCTCAAAATCAAACAAACCTTTTGCAAAAATAACAGTCATATCGTCTATTATTTGCCTACATTTCGTATATTATGCAGAATATTCCTATATTTGCACAAAATTTAACTGTTACAAAATATGAGTTACAATTTGTTGAAAGGGAAAAAAGGAATAATTTTCGGCGCTTTAAACGACCAATCTATCGCATGGAAAGTAGCGGAACGAGCTGTTGAAGAAGGCGCAACAATTACCTTATCAAACACTCCGATGGCTATTCGCATGGGTGAGATAAACACATTGGGCGATAAGCTAAATGCTTCGGTTATCCCGGCGGACGCTACATCCGTAGAAGATTTAACCAATGTATTTAAGGTCTCTATGGAAAAACTAGGAGGACAAATCGATTTCGTTCTTCACTCTATCGGTATGTCCCCCAACGTACGGAAGAAACGCACCTATGACGACCTCGATTATGGAATGTTAGGAAAAACCTTAGATATTTCAGCCATTTCATTTCATAAGATGATTCAATCAGCTAAAAAGCTAAACGCAATATCCGAGTACGGCTCTATTGTCGCTTTAAGTTACGTAGCCGCTCAGCGTACCTTTTATGGATACAACGACATGGCTGACGCAAAGGCGTTGCTAGAATCTATTGCCCGCAGTTTCGGATACATTTATGGTCGTGAACATAACGTGCGCATAAATACGATCTCTCAGTCTCCGACTTTCACCACCGCCGGTTCCGGAGTGAAAGGAATTGATAAATTATACGATTTCGCCAATCGCATGTCTCCGTTAGGAAACGCTTCAGCTGACGAGTGCGCCAACTATTGTATCGTAATGTTTTCCGACCTGACCCGCAAAATTACAATGCAAAATCTATATCACGATGGCGGCTTCTCCAGTGTAGGTATGAGCTTACGCGCTATGGCAACTTATGAAAAAGGACTGGATGAATATAAAGACGAAAACGGTAATATAATATACGGATAAATACCATAAATAACAGATTTTTTCTTTTGAACAGAGATTCATTCCATAAAATGATACAAATTAAACGTACAAAAGAGATTCTCAAGTTTTAATATAAGATAAGCAGTTGAGCGAACAAATTCACTCAACTGCTTTAATATAAAACTTTTCGCATCAATGGAAACAGCCCTCTATTTATTGCCCGTAACTCTAGGAGACACTACTATCGAAAAAGTATTGCCTTCTTACAACGCTGACATTATACGCAATATTCAACACTATATCGTAGAAGACATTCGTTCCGCACGCCGTTTCCTTAAAAAAGTTGACAGAGAAATCGATATTGACTCTTTAAATTTCTATCCACTGAACAAGCACACTTCTCCTGAAGACATATCCAACTATCTTATTCCACTAAAAGCAGGCAAATCTATGGGGATCATCTCAGAAGCTGGTTGCCCCGCTATTGCAGATCCGGGAGCGGACATAGTGGCTATCGCACAGCATGAACGCTTAAAAGTGATTCCGTTAGTCGGCCCTTCATCGATTATTCTTTCCATAATGGCATCGGGATTTAATGGACAAAGTTTCGCATTTCATGGTTATCTTCCCATAGAACCTAAAGAGCGCTCGGAGAAACTTAAGGCATTAGAACGGCGCATTTATTCAGAAAATCAGACACAGTTATTTATTGAGACTCCATATCGAAATGAAAAAATGATAGAAGACATCTTGCAGAATTGTCGCCCACAAACAAAGCTGTGCATTGCAGCAAACATTACTTGTGATGGAGAATACATACAAACCCGCACAATAAAAGAGTGGAATGGACACATACCACACCTAGCTAAGATTCCTTGCATTTTTCTTTTATACAAATGACGCTTCCTTAAATATCCGTATTTTTCTTCAAAATATGCGTTAAGATTCTTATTCAAATTCTCATCAATCCATTTAAAGTCCTACTGTTTATTTTTACTTGTTAAACCCAAATCGGTCATTATAAACATAGTATTTTGACTGATACTAGACAACTTATTATCAGCATCTTATTACCATTTTGAGAAACAGCCTTATCTGTCACGAGCCGCCGCCCTGTCTGTTGCGAGCCGTAGGGCTATTCTTCACGAGCCACAGAGCGGGCTAGCAAGTGAAAAAGACTTGGTGTGAATTCCTCACTACGGAAGCGAAAAGCGTACCCAGAAAAGTACCTTAAAGGGGCACGGGGAATCTGAACGCACTTACATGCTAGACATAAAATCCTCTAATGAATCGGTTTACGTTTATGCAACATCCTTTTTTATTTGCAAATCCATCAACAAAACAAACAATATTATATTCCGTTTTCTTTATTAGACATTATATCGAATAAGACTTTAGGGTGCTGATAACCAATATCCCTGTTCCTTATTCCGTATAAGAAACTGTTTTGAATTTATCGTGCGATGATTTGGGATAAGTTTTTGAGATGTTTTCGTTTCCGTAATGAGGAAGATAGCGGGCTATCTGACGAAGAACAGAAGCGAAAAGAACCAAAAAATCACCCAAAGCGCGCACGAAAACAGATACATCAAGCTAAGAAAAACTTTTTGGAGAAATTCAAAACAGTTTCTAAACTCTATTGAATATGTTTTTCCGCATAATAAGATGAACGAACAAAAGGAGCACTTTCTACAATGTCAAAACCTTTATTCAACCCCATCGTTTTATAAACAGCAAACTGTGATGGAGTAATATATTCAGTTACCGGATAATGGTGGAGACTTGGCTGTAAATACTGTCCTATGGTCAATATCCTGCAACCAACACACAATAAATCATCCATAAGACACCCTACCTCCTCTATAGTTTCCCCCAACCCTACCATAATTCCGCTCTTTGACTTCACGCCACTTTGTGAAATATGACCAATGACCCTTAAACTTGTCTCATATGTGGCTACACTACGAATTAATGGGGTTATCCTTCGCACTGTCTCCAAATTATGCGAAACGATATCTGGAGATGAACTAATTATTTGATCAAGTAAATCTGTTCTCCCTTGAAAATCAGGAATCAAGGCTTCAATTGTCACATGTGGATTCAAGCGTCTGATTTCTTGAATCGTCTGGCTCCAGTGCCCCGCACCTAAATCCGGTAAATCATCACGGTCGACAGAGGTAATAACCACGTGCCTCAGTTTCATCAAAGCGACAGATTCCGCCACATGGAAAGGCTCATCCTCATCAAGCGGTTTCGGACGCCCCGTCTGTGTATTACAAAACTTGCAGCTACGGGTACAAACCTCCCCTCCAATCATAAAAGTAGCTACACCTCTCCCCCAACATTCTCCCATATTAGGACAACGCCCACTGCTGCATATCGTATGCAGGCAGTGGGAGTCAACAATCCGTTTCGTCTGCGTATACCGTTCAGTAGCAGTAATACGGACTTTCAGCCAATCAGGTTTACGCATTTTGAATATTACAGATTATCCTTGAAAAAATTGGTCAGGCGGGTATACAGATGGAGACGGGTATTCCCTCCGTATATGCCATGATTACGATTAGTGTATATCTGCATATCAAATTGCTTGCCCAATTGCACTAAACGTTCCGTGTATTCTACGCAATTCTGATAGTGAACATTGTCATCGGCCATGCCATGCACTAACAGCAGCTTACCCTGCAAGTTACCGGCCCGGGTCAAAGCCGAAGCCTCTTGGTAACCTTCCGCATTCTCTTTCGGAGTGCGCATAAAACGCTCGGTATATACGGTATCATAGAAACGCCAATCCGTTGGAGCTGCAACAGCCACTCCCGCCTTGAAAACCGGCGTTCCTTCGCTCATGCTCATCAGTGTCATATAGCCTCCATAGCTCCATCCCCAAATGCCAATACGGTTCTTATCAACATAAGGCAATTTACCCAAATAAAGTGCCGTTTCCACTTGGTCTCTCGCCTCCTTTACACCTATCTTCAAATAGGTACACTTCTCAAAGGCCTCTCCCCGTCCACCGGTTCCGCGACCATCCACACACACTACAACATAGCCGATAGAAGCCATATAGGTTTCCCAACTGATGCCCCACGCATCAAGCACCTCTTGAGAACCGGGCCCGCTATACTGATACATCAAGACCGGATATTTCTTTGAAGCGTCAAAATTAACCGGCTTCATCATCCAACCGTTAAGCGCAACCCCATCGGTAGTCTCGAAAGTAAAGAACTCCTTTTGAGGTATCAAATATTCCGCCAATTTCTGCTTCAGGGCCTTATTGTCCACCAACGTTTTCAGGATTTTACCATTATTGTCATTCAAAGTGATAAGCAACGGCGTGGTCAGGTTCGTCAATTTATTCATGTAGTATTTTAACGTACTGCTGAAAAGCGGCGTGTTGACCCCGTCTTGTTGAGAGAGTTTTGATTTCTTACCCTTCTTATCCACCCGATAAACCACAGTGCGCAAAGGACTGCCCTCGTTGGAAGTATAATAGAAAGAGCCGTCCTCTTCATCATATCCCATAAAGCTTTTCACCTCATAGTTACCATTCGTCACCTTCTTCTCCAAGTTTCCTCCCATGCTATACCAATAAAGGTGAGAAAATCCGTCACGTTCACTTATCAAGCTAAAATTGTCCTGATAGAAACGAATGTTGTCAAATACGCTTTCCTTTATATAGTAAGGCGATTCATCACGCAGAATCAGTTTACAAGTAGTAGAGCGGGGGTCTGCGAAATACAAATCAAAGCGATTCTGGTGACGGTTCAACGTCATAACAGCTAACTTATTGGGATCTTTCGTAAACCGGATGCGAGGAATATATCCGTCGGCATCAAGCGGCAATTTCATCGTGCGGATAACCCGTGACTTTATATCATACGTACGCACCTCTACCTTCGAGTTAGGATACCCCGCTTTAGGATACTTATAGACATATTCACCCGGATAGTCCTTAAAAGCCTCATAGGTAGGAGCGCTTCCTGAAAACAGAGGGAATGAATAAGAGGGAACTTTCGACTCGTCAAAACGTATGAAGGCAATCATGGTATTGTCCGCACTGAACTCTAACGCCCTGTTAAAGCTGAACTCCTCTTCATACACCCAATCGGGTATTCCATTGATAATGGCGTTACGTTTCCCATCTTCCGTCACCTGACTTTCACTATTTCCATAGAGCGTCTTTACAAGAAAGATATTATTGTCTCTAACGAAAGCGATCATCGTCCCGTCAGGAGAAAATACCGGAGCCTGTTGCGGACCACCGTCAGAAAGTTTTTCTACCGCATTACCGGTCGTTACTCCGTTACTGTTTCTCTTAAGCGAATAAAGATAATGCACCGCCGTATAAGAACGACGATATATAGGAGTCGTCTGAGTCGCAATTAAAAGCTTCTGACCGTCCGGAGAAAACTGATAACTATCGAAATGCTTAAAGTCACATTCCCGGGCAAGGCTTACATCAAACAGCACCTCCACCTTTTCTCCCGTCCGGAAAGAGTATTTGATAATCTGTGTCCTTTCGGCGTTCATCTGCGCATAATGCTCGCCGTCCGGCATGGGGGTCACTCCCTGAATGTTTTCCGGGCTAAACTGTCCGGATATAACATCTTTTAATTCAAGCGTTTTTTGTCCTTTCACCACTCCCGGCAGACAAAGCAAGACAAAGCATAGGGCCAAGCTTATTTTTCTCATACAATATTTATTATATTTTATAGTTTCTCAAATTGTTCACACAACACAAAGGTACGAATAAACTCACTACACGCAAGATTTCCTGACCAATATCCCCGCGAATTAACATTAACACATAGAACCGCAATTATTTTAATCAAAAAAATTGCGCATCGGCAAACCGTACGGAAAATAAGAATCCCCTTATTCACCCTTAAACGATGAACAAGGGGATGATATCGACTGAAAGAAAAATCAACGAATTAAAGACTCCGGGTCTAAATGTCCAGCCTCAATATCCTTAAAATAACGATACGTTCCAACCTTCAGCTCTTCCGTAGCGGCATCGTCGCAGACAATGATGCCCTTCTCGTGCAACTGCAATGCGCTGATAGTCCACATCTGCGTAACGGCCCCTTCTACCGCATGGTATAGAGCGCGAGCCTTATTATGCCCGTTTACAATAATCATCACCTCTTTAGCCGCCAATACCGTACCGACTCCAACCGTCAACGCCGTCTTGGGCACTTTGTTGATGTCATTATCAAAGAAACGGGAATTAGCAATAATCGTATCGGTAGTCAACGTCTTCTGACGAGTGCGGGAAGACAGAGAAGAACCGGGCTCGTTGAACGCGATATGCCCGTCAGGACCTATTCCCCCCATGAAAAGGTCAACCCCACCATAAGACTTAATCTTTTCCTCATAACGCCTGCACTCCTCGTCCAAATCCGGCGCATTGCCGTTCAATATATTCGTATTCTCCGGCTTAATGTCGATGTGGCTGAAGAAGTTGTTCCACATAAACGAATAGTAGCTTTCCGGATGCTCTTTGGGTAAGCCCACATACTCGTCCATGTTGAACGTCACCACATTCTGGAAAGATACGATACCCTTCTTGTTCAAGTCAATCAGGGCGCGATACATCCCCAATGGAGAAGAGCCCGTAGGACATCCCAACACAAAAGGTTTCTCTGGAGTCGGATTAGCCGCTTTTATTTTCGCGGCCACATAATATGCGGCCCATAAAGATACGGACTGATAATCCGGTTGAATAATAAGTCTCATAATCTTAATTCTTTAATAAGTTCTCAATATGTTATCTATATACAATCAATCTCAGCGGTCTTTCTTCAAGCGGTCGGCCATCGCACGGGCCAAGTTCTCGCAATGGGTGTACGTGATGTCGTTCATCGCCTGTTTCATCTCTACCGGGTCACCAACAACCTCAAACTTGCTCTTCTCCGCAAACTCGGCCATACGCTTCACCGCGGCTCCCGCCCAAGTAAACGAACCGAAAATTCCCAAGTAACGCCCCTTAACCTCACGTAGCAAGATTTTGGACAAGAGGGAATCCACTTCCGGGAATACCTGATTGCTGTAAGTAGGCGCTCCGACAATCAGGCCCTTGTAACGGAAGATGTCCGCTATGATATAGGAAGGATGGCTCTTCGTCACATTGTGCATAACGATGTTCCTGATGCCCTGAGCGGAAAGCTCGGCGGCGATGGTTTCCGCCATTTGCTCCGTGTTGCCGTACATGCTTCCGTAGACGATTACGACTCCCTCGTCAGCGTCGTAACGGCTTAAACGGTCGTAGATGCCGACCACCTTAGCGATATTCTCCGTCCACACCGGGCCATGCGTAGAGCAGATTGCGGAAATAGGAAGCCCGCCTAACTTCTGCAAGGCTTTCTGCACCGGACTGCCGTACTTGCCCACGATGTTGGAATAATAGCGCACCATCTCGCCCCAGTATTTGTCCAAGTTGATACGGGTGTCCAAGAAACCTCCGTCCAATGCGCCGAAACAGCCGAAAGCGTCACCCGAGAAAAGCACGCCTTCCGTCTCGTCGAAGGTCATCATCGTCTCCGGCCAATGCACCATCGGGGTCAGGTAGAAACGGAGCTTATGATGGCCCAGCGAAAGGAAGTCGCCGTCCTTCACGACATAGCGCTCGCCCGTAACCCCGTAGAATCCCTCAATCATGCCGAAAGTCTGCTTATTGCCGACAATGACAATGTCCGGATAGTGTTGCTTAATCAGACGGATAGAGCCTGAATGGTCTGGCTCCATGTGATTTATAATCAAATAGTTTATAGGCTTGTCGCCTATGACTTGCTTGATTTTCCTTAAATAGACCTCGAAATAACAGATATCCACCGTATCGACCAACGCGACAATCTCGTCGTCAATCAGGTATGAGTTATACGACACCCCATAGGGCAAGGGCCACATCGCCTCGAAGCGATGCTTTACACGATCGTTCACCCCCACATAATGAATATTCCCTTTAACCTTTGTCTTCTGTTCCATAATCATTCAATCTCGTTTGTCGCCCGCAAAAATAATCCTTTTTTCGGGATTCCTGTATTTCTTCCCTTGATAAGCCTCCCTTTCTTTCATTCTTTTTTGCAATCGGGCTACAAATTCGTAGTTTTTCAGTCCCCAGTCGGGGGCTATCAGCAACTCTTTAGGAGACTGCGAGATAAAGCGCTCCAACACGAGGTCGGGACGCAGCCGCTCCACGTAGTCTATCAGCCAGTCGATGTAGTCCTCCACGTCGGTGAAGAGGTGGAAATCGGCCGGACGCTCGGCGTACTCACGGGCCATCCGGGTGCCCCTTATCAGCTGCAACTGGTGAATCTTCAGCACGGAAAGCGGAAGCTCGGACAGGACCGCCGCCTGAGCGTTCAGCTCCTCGCGGCTCTCTCCGGGAAGCCCCAGTATCACGTGGCCGCCGGTCAGGATGCCGCGTGAGGCAGTTCGCCCTACCGCGTCTACCGTCTCCGCGTAGGTGTGCCCCCGATTGACTCTACGCAGGGTCTCGTCGCTCGCGCTCTCTATCCCGTACTCCACCAACACGAAAGTATGGCGGTTCAGCTCCTCAAGATAGCGCAGCAGGTCGTCCGGCATACAGTCCGGACGGGTTCCGATGACGAGCCCCACCACGCCGTCAGCCTCCAACGCTTCCCCGTATTTCCGCTTCAGGCTCTCAAGGTCGGAATAGGTGTTCGTGTAGGCCTGAAAGTAAGCGAGGTACTTCATGTCCGGATACTTGTGGGCGAAGAACCTCTTCCCCTCGGCCAGCTGGACGCTGACGCTCTTTTCCGAGCGGCAATAGTCCGGACTGAAGGTCTGGTTGTTGCAGTAGGAGCATCCGCCCCGCCCCTTCGTCCCGTCTCGGTTGGGGCAGGTGAAGCCCGCGTTCAACGAGATTTTCTGTACCTTATAGGGAAAGTACCTCTTGAGGAAGGTCGGGAAATCATTGTAAAGAAAACGTTCCATCGCGCGCTACATTATATAGACTATTTATCCTCGCGCTGCCCGGAGTGGAGTTCAATCCACTCCAGTTTCCCCTCGCTCACAAGGGTACGCTTGTACTTGCCACTGACGGTGCGCTTGCGTTCGGGGATGAACCTCACCCGGATGGCCTTGACTTGCTTCTCGAAGTCAAACTCGTCAAGGCTCTTCACCCCGGAGGTGTCGAACACGTAGCGGAAATAACCGAGCCCCTCTATGTGGACGCTCCTGCCCTGAGCCATGTGGTCGTGCATCACGCTAGCGATATCCCCCAACACCGCCCGCACATCCGACTTGCTGACTGTAGAAATCCTCGCGAGGTCTTTGGCGATGGTATCCGTATCGACGGGCTTACCCAACACGACGGGCTGAGGATAGTAAACACCCGTCCGCTTGCTGAACACTTTCTTCCAAAATGCCATAATCTCTTGCTCTTTAAAGTTAATTACCGTTGCCGACTGTCCCCGAACGGCTTCACTTGGTAGCTACCTCGACGTTTACTTGGTAGCTACCTTGACATTCACTTGGTAGCTACCTTGACGTTCACTTGGTAGCTACCTTGACATCCACTTGGTAGCTACCTTGACAACCGCTTGGTAGCTACCTTGACAACCGCTTGGTAGCTACCAAGTACACGCCTTCCCGGTATAACGACGAAGGGATAAGCGAAGCATCGCCCGTGGAAAGTCCACGCGATATTCGCTAAAAATACTGATACGCACAAGCGGAAAGCGAAAGATTTAACCTCCGAAGGCGACAAACTCCCGCTTCAAAACCGCCAAACCCACCTCCACATCATGAGAACACGACACGACGTGAACGAGAACAAACGTTTTTGTGTGCGTGAACATATAAAAGTTTAAAAAATGTTTCAATAGCCCCAAAAACGAGATACCCGTTTGGAAAGAAAACGAAAAGGTCGTACTTTTGGCTCGGTTTACAATCAATTTCAGCGGGAAATAACCGCCTTACATTATAAATAAGAACACATAAAATAAATAAGAACACATAAAGCACATAGAACAAATGGAGGAAATCTTCAAATACATTATCGGATTAGGAGCCGCGGTCATGATGCCGGTCATCTTTACCATCTTAGGGGTATGTATCCGCATCAAGTTCGCCAAAGCGCTCAAGAGCGGCCTGTTAGTGGGCGTAGGTTTTGTAGGATTGTCCGTCGTGACCGCCTTGCTGACCAGCAGCCTCGGCCCCGCACTCAGCAAGATGGTAGAAATCTACGGCCTTGAGCTCGGCATCTTCGACATGGGGTGGCCTTCCGCCGCGGCGGTAGCCTACAACACCTCGGTCGGGGCGTTCATCATCCCGGTTTGTCTGGGAGTGAACCTGCTGATGCTGGCGACCAAGACCACGCGCACGGTGAACATTGACCTATGGAACTACTGGCACTTCGCCTTCATCGGGGCCATCGTCTATTTCGCCTCCAACAGCATCTTCTGGGGCTTCTTCGCCGCCATCGTCTGCTACATCATCACTTTAGTCATGGCCGACCTCACCGCTCCCTCTTTCCAGAAGTTTTACGACAAGATGGACGGCATCTCCATCCCGCAGCCTTTCTGCCAGAGCTTCGTGCCGTTCGCCGTGGTCATCAGCAAGCTGTTGGACAAGATTCCGGGCTTCGATAAGCTGAACATCGACGCGGAAGGCATGAAGAAGAAGTTCGGGCTTCTGGGCGAGCCGCTATTCCTCGGCATCATCATCGGCTGCGGAATCGGCGCGTTAGGATGCAGCAACGGGAAGGAACTGGTAGACGGCATCCCCGAGATATTGGGACTGGGCATCAAGATGGGCGCAGTGATGGAACTGATTCCGCGCATCACCAGCCTGTTCATTGAGGGCTTGAAGCCGATTTCGGACGCTACCCGCGAGCTTATCGCGAAGAAGTATAAGAACAAGACCACGCTGCATATCGGCATGAGCCCCGCGTTGGTCATCGGGCATCCGACTACCTTAGTGGTGTCTCTGCTGCTGATTCCCGTCATTATCTTTATGGCGGTTATCCTTCCGGGCAATCAGTTCCTGCCGTTAGCGTCGCTTGCGGGCATGTTCTATTTGTTCCCCGCCGTGCTTCCCATCACAAAGGGCAACGTGGTAAAGTCGTTCATCGTGGGACTGGTAGCCTTAATCGTCGGACTCTACTTCGTGACGGAGTTGGCCGGATTCTTTACGGCGGCCGCTAAAGACGTGTACGCCGCTACGGGTGACCCGACGGTCGATATCCCCGCAGGATTTCAGGGAGGAGCGTTGGATTTCGCCTCCAGCCTCTTCTGTTGGGCCATCTTCCACCTGACGCACAGCATCAAGATCGTCGGGCCAATTATCCTCGTTGCGCTCGCCCTCGGAATGGCCATCTACAACCGCAGGCGCATCATCAGACAAGAGACGCGAGACAACAATTAATCATCAACGTGAAATTAATCAATCTAAAATTACATATATGAAGAATTTAGCAATAGCAGTGGCGTTGGGCGCCGCGACTGTATCCGCATCCGCTCAGGTCAATTACAAGATGCAAGTGGCCTGCAATCCGCAGGACGTGAAAACATACGATACAAATCGGCTGCGCAGCAGCTTTATGATGGAAAAAGTGATGGTTCCGAATGAAATAAATCTGACTTATTCCATGTACGACCGTTTCATTTTTGGCGGGGCGATGCCTACTACCAAAGAGCTAACGCTAGACACTATCGACCCGCTGAAAGCCAAATACTTCTTGGAGCGCCGCGAATTGGGCGTTATTAATATTGGAGGCGAAGGGGTAGTGACTGTAGACGGGAAAGAATATACGCTGAACTTTAAAGACGCTTTATACATCGGCCGTGGAAACCAGAAGGTTACATTCAAAAGCAAAGACGTTAATAACCCCGCCAAGTTCTACCTGAACTCCGCTACAGCTCACAAAGAATATAAGACTCAGCTCATCACGATTGAGGGGCGGAAAGGTTCGCTAAAGGCTAACTCGTTCCCCGCCGGAAAAATGGAGGAGAGCAATGACCGCGTCATTAATCAATTAATCGTAAACAACGTTTTAGAGGAAGGCCCCTGCCAACTGCAAATGGGACTGACGGAGCTGAAACCGGGCAGCGTATGGAACACCATGCCGGCGCACACGCACAGCCGCCGCATTGAGGCCTACTTCTACTTCAACGTGCCGGAAGGCAACTCCATCTGCCACCTAATGGGCGAGCCACAGGAAGAGCGTCTGGTATGGATGCAGAACGAGCAAGCCATCATGTCACCGGAATGGTCTATACACGCCGCGGCGGGAACAAGCAACTACATGTTCATCTGGGGAATGGCAGGAGAAAACCTTGACTACGGAGACATGGACAAAATAGAATACCAAGATATGCGTTAAAAATTAAATTGTTATTATAGGCCAATGAACACACTTCAAGGAAATGAAAAAATGACGAATTATAGATGGGTCATCTGTGCCATGCTATTTTTCGCGACTACCATTAACTATCTCGACCGTCAAGTCCTCTCACTAACGTGGGACGAATTCATCAAGCCCGAATTTCACTGGGACGAGTCTCACTATGGAAGAATAACCGCCGTATTCTCGTTCGTATACGCCTTGTGTATGCTGTTCGCCGGACGGTTTATTGATTGGCTAGGAACCAAGAAAGGCTATCTATGGGCCATTGGTATATGGTCCGCAGGAGCATGTATGCATGCATTCTGCGGCATCATCACCGAATATTATGTAGGAATGAACAGTGCGGCCGAATTAGTGGCGGCAACCGGCGACGTTGTAGTCATATTGGCCACCGTCAGCATGTACAGCTTCCTTGTGGCACGTTGCGTACTCGCCATCGGAGAAGCCGGCAACTTCCCCGCCGCGGTAAAGGTAACCGCCGAGTATTTCCCCAAGAAAGACCGGGCCTACGCCACTTCCATTTTCAACGCAGGAGCCTCTATCGGAGCGTTAATCGCCCCCCTCACCATTCCTCTACTCGCTAAGGCATGGGGATGGGAAATGGCCTTCATCGTTATCGGAGTATTAGGATTCATCTGGATGGGCTTGTGGGTATTCATGTATACCTCTCCGGAGAAGAGCAAGCACGTCAATAAGGCGGAATTAGCGTATATCGAATTGGATAAGCATGAAAACCAAGCTCAGGAAAAGGCCAAGACAGCGGACTCCAAGCAAGAGAAGAAGATGAACTTCCTGCAATGCTTCACCTACCGTCAGACATGGGCGTTCACCATCGGCAAATTTATGACAGACGGCGTATGGTGGTTCTTCCTGTTCTGGATACCTTCCTATCTGAACACGCAATTCGGAATCAAGACCTCCGACGGACTGGGAATGGCGCTCATCTTTACGCTTTACGCCATCACTACCGTGTTGTCCATCTATGGCGGTAAGTTGCCGACAATCTTCATTAACAAGACCGGAGCCAATCCCTATGCGGCCCGAATGAAAGCCATGCTGATTTTCGCATTCTTTCCTCTTGTTGTACTGTTGGCGCAACCTCTAGGAACATTCTCCCCGTGGTTTCCTGTAATACTAATAGGTATAGGATGCGCCGCACATCAATCGTGGTCAGCCAATATTTATACAACTGTTAGTGATATGTTCCCGAAATCTGCCGTAGCCAGTATCACGGGTATTGGGGGAATGGCAGGAGGCATCAGTTCTATGCTTATGCAATATTGCGCAGGTAATTTATTCGTATATGCCGATAAAACCAATATGGCATTTATGGGATTTGAAGGGAAACCTGCAGGATACTTCATTATATTCTGTATCTGCGCCGTAGCTTATCTTATAGGATGGAGCATTATGAAGATATTAGTTCCTAAGTATAAACCTATTATACTTTAATAGACCTCTGGATACATTCAGTCTAGCTATCTATTAAAAAAGTAATCACATTTTAGAGGCTGTCTCAAATAAACTTTGAGATGGCCTTTTTTTAACCCAAATCGGTCATTAGAGATTTTCACATGCAAAATGCAAGTGAAAAATCTGCCTGCAGCTTGATTTAACTGTGCATTGCTTAATTCTTGCCATTCTAATGACCGATTTGGGTTAAATCATACTTTGACAAATTTTTGACGTCAAGTCATTAGTGCAAGGGCAAATATATATCTATATATAGCTTGCGCCTTGCAATAACCATAGAAGATTTATTTTCAACGATTTGGATATTTCAAGAATAAAGCAGTATCATTAATCCACAAGATAAAGGCAGACACCATCTCGACACGGGAAGCCAATAGTTCTTTCAAAAAAGTGTCCCATTTGCCCCCTTAAAGGTTGTGGTATGGATTTCAAAATTTGCTAGGTTCATAACCCAACTGGATTACCAAAAGAAAAGCCCCAAAGCGACCTTGACCACCCTCCTTATTCATTTCGGCACTCACCTTTCTTATAAAGGATGGCAAAAAAGAATTCATAAGGACCTTATCCTTTCCTATAATACCGGAGCGAATACTTATTATTTATCAATGGCTTTCGCTTCATTCCAAAGAGCGTCCATTTCTTCAATTGACATATCTTTTAAACTTTTTCCTTTCTTAGTCGCACATTCCTCCACATAAGTAAAACGCCGAATAAATTTTTGATTTGTGCGTTCCAAAGCATTATCCGGATTAATCTTATAAAGCCGTGCCGCATTAATAAGACTGAACATCAGGTCCCCAAACTCCGCCTCTGCGTTTTTCTTATCCATATCAGCTACCTCCGCCTGAAACTCGCCAATCTCTTCTTTTACCTTGTCCCAGACTTGCTCACGCTCTTTCCAGTCAAACCCCACGTTATGCGCTTTATCCTGTATACGATAAGCCTTGATGAGAGAAGGGAGCGCAGCCGGCACTCCGCTCAGTACTGTTTTATTTCCGTCTTTTTCCTTTAATTTCAATTGTTCCCAATTCTCGGACACCTGTTTAGCGGTCTCCACTTCTATTCCTCCGAACACGTGCGGATGACGATAAACCAACTTGTCACACAATTTATCACAAACATCTTTAATGTCGAAATCACCCGTCTCCGAACCAATCTTGGCATAGAAAATGACATGTAACAAGACATCGCCCAATTCCTTACAGATATCCTTCGCATTTCCTCTCATCAACGCGTCACAAAGCTCGTAAGTCTCCTCTATTGTATTGGTACGTAGAGTCTCGTTTGTCTGTTTACGATCCCATGGACACTTTACACGTAACTCGTCAAGAATGTCAAGCAATCGGCCAAAAGCCTCCAGTTGCTCTTTTCTAGAATGTAGCATTTCCTATCGTAGTTTATATCGTATTAAAAGTTGCACGCTATTGACAACAAGCCGCACACTCAATGAATAAAACGGTGCAAATATACGCTAATATCACATACAATGTTCTGTTTCATCCAAATTTCTGACTTATAAAACAAATCCGTATGAGAATAGCATATACGCTAAAGAAAAAAAGCACAAAGAATCAAGGCGTTGCCCATATTGGTTAAAAAAAAGTGCTTACTTTTTTGCACAATTAAATTACACGAAATAGGCTTATTGCGACTATATGTTTCATCTAAATTTGCAAGTACAGGACAAAAACAATGAAACAGAAAAGCGCAACAATGAAAGCCAACACGAATGTCAATAGGCCATACGTATTGTTCCGAGCATTCGTAAACAAAGGAGCAATCTTATTGATTATGGAGACAATACTGTCGTTATCGCTGCTTGCAGGATGCAAGGACGAATGCGACAGTGAAATAGACGACACATCGGTAAAAGTCAACGTCACGCCACAATGGGAACAGGCATGGGAACGCGACTACGGATATGGTTGGCGACTGCGGTGGAATAATGACTGGCAGTACACCTACGATGACTTGCGCCCTGAACCAGCCACCGGAATCAGAGTACTAGTCTATAGCGGCAGCGACGGAGCACGAGAGCATAACATACCCGCCGAAGGAGGATATATCCTCATGAAAGAGAATGCGGACGACGCATTGTTCTACAATAACGATACGAAATACATCGTATTCGACAACACTATGTACGCAGCTACGGCAACGGCGACAACCCGAGGAGTCAATCGCCCCGGTTTCCAACCAATGCACTCCGGAGAACGGACTGTAAACCCACCCGACATGCTATACGGAGCCTTTGTGGAAGAGTACGCAGCCAAGCGAACGCAAGGCGAAGCGCAACTGACTGTCACCATGCGTCCGTTGGTGTACACTTATGTGATACGTTACGGGGTCGAGCACGGGAAGGAATATGTCGCATTGGCCCGGGGAGCTTTGGCGGGCATGGCCGAGGCCGTCCACCTGAACGACGGACATACGGACGAAAAGGCGGCAACCATCGTATATGACTGTACGCTAGAAGACTATGGAGCAGAAGCCATAATCCGCTCATTCGGAATACCCAATCACTCAGAAGAACGTTATAGGCGAAGCGAGGAAGACATGACCGACAAGGAATATGCGCTTAATCTGGAAGTACGGCTGACTAACGGAAAGATAAGGAATTTCGTGTTCGATGTCACCAGTCAAGTAAAGAAACAGCCCAGAGGAGGAGTTATCGTCGTTAGCGGAATCAATATCAGCGACGAAGAAGGGATGGAAAACAGCGGAAGCTTCGATATCGACACGGAGGGATGGGGCGACTTCATCGACATTCCACTGGAGTTGGAATAGATACGTCAACGATTGAATATCAGGTAGCTAGGGTAAGCGGAACATCCCCCTGTCAGCCTAAAGCTGAACAGTTCCGCCGCCTCTTCTACCGTCTCTATCAGAAAGGAAAATAAACGACTAATTAAATAACCAAATGTCTAACAAAAAGATTAAAAGTATGAAAAAGAAATTGTTTTTACTTGGGGTGGCCGTAACGGCTCTCGCAAGTTGCACGAATGAGGAGACGATGGATGCGCCACAAAGCCGAGCCATCGAGTTTAGCACTTTCGTCAACAGTACTACAAGGGCTGTAACTGAAATCTCTGGGAAAGACGACCTAAATACATTCTACGTGTACGGGAACTACGATGAAAGCGGCACGTGGACACCCGTATACAACGGCGACGCTGTGGTAAAAACAGGAGGAGCTTATATCCCCACCATCACCCAATACTGGGCGCAAGAGTCGAAGAGTTACCAGTTTGCCGCCTATTCCAATGGAAACACCAAGCTCGACAACGTCACGTTTACTCCCGTCGACAAGAAACTGGAGTTCGCCGACTATACAGCGACGGAAAGCGACCTGATAGTGGCCATACCCAACACGATCATAAGCGAGCCCGAAATAGGCGCGAACGTTCCTATAGGCCTGTCTTTCTATCACGCCCTAACACAGGTGAAATTCACCTTTAAAAATACGGACGCACAATACAAGCTGAAAATCACTGACATTAAGATTGGCAATGCCGTGACGACCGCTACCGCCATCTGCACATATGCAGCTGAAGGACAAGCTCCAACCATCACATGGACAGGAGAAGCCAACGGTGAGTACAACTTTGGCTCAATAGAGGACATTACCGCCAACGAAGCCTCGCTGACCTACTTCGTGATTCCACAAAACAACGAGAACCTTACAGTTTCCTTCCATGCCGCAATGTATAACGTTGACGATGAAGAGGAAACGACTCCAGTCGTAGAGAAAAACTACACCGACATTTCCGTAGCCTACACTCCAACGACAGGAATCGGAGAAGTGAACCAATGGACACCGGGATTCCGCTACAACTACACGTCCGAAATTAATGCGGGTAAGTTAGGACTGGGACAGCCCATGGACTTCACGGTAGACGCCATAAACGAGTGGGAGGATGCCGACCCGTCGACAGTTGGAGAAAAAGTAACTAAAAGCAAGATTACACTTACGGGAAAGAGCTTTACTTTAGAGGAGAATTTTACGACGCAACCAGACCATACAATTGATATGCTAGTGGACGGAATCATTTACAAAGAGGAAGACGGTACATCAAATTACTGCCAAACTAGAAATTTAAGTATGGGAACGAATATGAGTTGCGTGATTGACTTAGGTGAATCTATCTCCGCCCTCGAGATGAAGACCTACCAACGAATTAAAAGTGACGGTTCAGACAGTCCGGACAAAACCCAAGCGCCAAGAGTGTTCGACCTGTATGTAAGCGCTGACGGCAGTGAATGGGAAGAAACCCCCATTTATACGTTCAACGAAGCAGTAAACGCCCCCGTCTTCGATAACCCGGAATTTACAACTGGAATCATCGAGTCGGAAACCCCGTTCCAATACATCAAATGGGTGATTAAAGACCGCAATATGGCCGACCGGGAGGAGTGGTACTTCGCACTCTCCGAAATTGAAATCTACAAATGTGAAAGCACGGAACAATAAAATAGAGTTTTTTTCATAGGTTTTTCAATTACAGATTTTCGTGTCACACGGATAATAAACATGACACATTGAGAGTCCGTCCCCGAGAAGGTGACGGACTTTTTTACCATTTTACCCACCTTAAAGTCCGCTTAGGCCTTACCCGGAAAAGAATGCCAAGACACTCAATAGAGAATCGAGAGACAGCTTAAAAACAGAACATCCTGAAAAACGGAACATTCTAACGCCTCAAAAACGCGATAATTCCAACCGGGATGCAACATGGACGAAAAGAACGCGCCGTAGAAGCGTTAGCGAAATTCAAGATGTCATCAAACGCTATGATAAAGCGACATTTTTATTTCATTAACCGGAGAACAATTACTTATCGCACATGTATTGAACTATCCGGTATAATATAGACACTTTCATTTCATGCACGAAATTCACTCAACGAGAAGTGGAAATGCGCGGAATCTCCTATCCATCCGCCGGAAAGGGCTAACGCTCACGAGCGGAAGAGTTACGGCTCGCGAGAAACAGGGCTACGGCTCGGAAGCGATAAGGCCGCAGCTCACGTCCGATTGCCTTTTTCCAACGCTTCCGTAGCACAACATTTACGCCTTTTTTCCCCTTAAAACTTACGATTTTATACGTTTTTTAGCGATTAAACCACCTATAACGAGATTTTCTTCAAGCCTTTTTTAGGGGAAAATCTTAAAAACAGCACATTTTTCCCGTAAAAACACGCCATTGATTATCCTCTATCCTAAAGACCGTCCATTCGCCATACGACCGACATTCTTTCACGGAATCAAGAAGTACTCATAAGGATTTTTACAAATGAATCCCGAACGACACGTCAAAAAGAATCCCAACAAGCTCCACAAAAAAGAATATAAAAAAGGCCGCCAAGCAATGCGCACATCACTCAGCGGCCCTTTCTGTCTTTCCGCAATCGACTCACGCCATCCTATCGTTACAGCGGCATGTTTCCGTGCTTTTTCGGCGGATTCGTCTGCATCTTGTTCTCCGTCATCTCCAACGCCTGAATCAACCGCTTGCGTGTCTGGCGGGGATAGATAATCTCGTCGATGAATCCTAGTTCGGCCGCCTGATACGGAGTGGCGAACTTCTCCTTGTAGGCCTCTACCTCTTGGGCCTTCGTCTCGGCATCCGCCTTACGGAACAAGATGTTCACGGCTCCGTCCGCTCCCATCACCGCAATTTCCGCACTCGGATAAGCGAAGTTCACGTCCGCACCCGTCTGCTTAGAGTTCATCACGATATACGCCCCTCCATAGGCCTTTCTGGTGATGACGGTAATCTTCGGTACGGTGGCCTCCGCAAAGGCGTACACGATTTTCGCACCGTGGCGGATAATGCCGTTATTCTCCTGAGCATATCCCGGCAAGAATCCCGGCACATCCTCAAAGGTAATCAGGGGAATATTGAAACAGTCGCAGAAACGGATGAAACGGCTCGCCTTGTCGCTCGCGTCAATATCGAGCACTCCGGCCAAATAAGCGGGCTGATTGGCCACTATACCTACCGAACGTCCGGCCAGACGCGCGAATCCGATAATAATGTTCTTCGCAAAGTTAGGCATCACCTCAAAGAAGTAGCCATTGTCTATCACACGCTCGATAATATCCTTCATGTCGTACGGAACGTTCGGGTCGGCGGGAATAATGGTATCCAGACTCACGTCTTCCCGGTTAGTGTCATCCGTACAAGCCTGCTTCTTCGTCTCGTCCATGTTGTTTTGCGGCAGGAAAGAGAGCAACTCCCTGATGCTCATCAGCAGTTCCTCCTCGGAGTTGCACATAAAATGCGTCACTCCGCTCTTGCTGCTATGCGCCATAGCGCCTCCCAACTCTTCCTTGCTCACCTCTTCGTGTATAACGGTCTTCACCACGTCAGGGCCGGTCACGAACATATGGCTCTTCTCCTTCACCATGAAGATAAAGTCGGTCAGCGCGGGCGAATAACAAGCTCCTCCGGCGCACGGGCCGAGAATAGCGGAAATCTGCGGTATCACCCCGCTCGCCATCGTATTCTGATAAAAGATATCCGCATACCCCGAAAGGCTCTCGATGCCCTCCTGTATGCGCGCGCCTCCCGAGTCGTTCAACGCGATAATCGGAGCGCCGTTCTTCAACGCCAACTGCTGCACCTTAACGATTTTCTTGGCGTTAGAGGCCGACAAGGAACCGCCGTACACCGTAAAGTCATACGCGTATACGAACACCAAGCGACCGTCTATCTTACCGTAGCCCGAAACGATTCCGTCTCCGGGAATCTTGTTCTTGTCCATACCGTAATTGGTGCAGCGGTGAACCATCAGCTTATCCAGTTCCACGAACGTTCCCTTATCGAGCAACGCCTCAATGCGCTCGCGGGCCGTCATCTTGCCGCTTGCGTGCTGCTTCTCTATCTTTTCCGCACCTCCACCGAGCGAAGCCACCCGGTCACGTTCAGCGAACGTGGTGTATGCCTTGTTTGTCTCTTCCATTATGCGATTGGTTCTAATGTTATTAATGTCTGGTCACCGGTTATGTTGTCTCCCTCCCTGACGAGTATCTCCTTGATTCGGCAGTCGGAAGTAACCTTGTAATTGCTTTGCATCTTCATCGCCTCGATAACGATAGCCGTATCTCCCGCCTTGAGCTCCTGTCCTTGAGCCACGGGTATCTTAACCACTTTTCCCGGCATCGGAGAAGTAATCCGGTCGTTCTGTTCCTCCTCTCCCTTCTTACGCATACGCAGGTACTTGGCCTGACTGTCCACGATTTCGACGTTAAAGCTACTATAATGAGTGTTTACCTTATAACTTTTCCCGTTTTCGCGGCGGATGAGCTGCGCGTTCGAGCTTCGCCCGTCCATCAGAATGTTGCACGTGCCGTTTTCCGCCATCACGATGTCCACCTCAAACGGCTTTCCGTCGATGGTAAGCGTCACCTTATTGTCTTCCTTGCTGACCAATTCCACTTCGGCCACCCGGTTTCCTATATGAATTTCCATAATTAGAAAATTGTTTTTCTTAATGAAACGATTAAATGCGGAGCACGCCCTTATGCAATCCGAACTCCTTCCATTTGCTGATGGGACGGTTGTCCGTGACTGTACCACTCTTATTCTCCTCAAGATTCATCAGATAATCCATATATGCGGCTATCAGCGCAATGTTCTCGGCGCGCTCGGTAGTATGGGTAATCCGCTCACGGAGCTGCTCGCCGTTTTTAGCGATAAAGCCGGTATCATAGTGCCCCTCCACAAAGTCGGGCGTATCCATGATGGCCCGCAAATAGCTGATGTTGTTTTTCACGCCGGTTATCTTGTACTCGTGAAGCACGCGGCGCATTCTCTCGATGGCGTATTTACGGTTCGTGGCCCATACGATGAGCTTTCCAATCATAGGGTCGTAATAGATAGGAATCTCATAGCCCTCGTACACGTAGCTGTCGATGCGCACCCCTATTCCGTTCGGTTCCGTTATCTGCTTGATGATTCCCGGACTCGGCATGAAGTTCATCTCCGTATCTTCGGCGCAAATGCGGCATTCTATGGCGTGCCCGCGCTGCTTGATGTCCTCCTGCTTCAGTTGGAGCGGCTGACCATCGGCTATCTTGATTTGCTCCTTCACCAAATCCACGCCTACGACCTCTTCCGTAATCGGATGCTCCACTTGCAGGCGCGTATTCATCTCAAGAAAATAATAATTGCGGTTCTTGTCTACCAGAAACTCGATGGTTCCCGCACCGATATAGTTGACGGCCTTAGCCGCGGCCACCGCCTTTTCTCCCATATCCTTACGTAGCTCCGGGGTGATAAATACGGAAGGGGTCTCCTCGACAATTTTTTGATTACGACGCTGCACAGAACATTCACGCTCGCAAAGGTGAATAACGTTACCGAACTTGTCGCCCAGAATCTGGAACTCAATATGGTGGGGCTCCTCAACGAACTTCTCCAAATATACCGTATCGTCGCCGAAGGAGGAAAGCGACTCACTCTTGGCCGTCGTATAAGCCTCTTCCACATCCTCCTTCTTATGGATGAGGCGCATTCCCTTTCCGCCTCCTCCCATCGAAGCCTTCAGCATCACGGGATATCCTATCTGGTCGCAAAGCTTAACCGCTTCTTCTACGCTATTCAGGTTTTCTTGCGTTCCGGGCACTACCGGTACGCCCGCCTCAATCATTTTAATACGGGCGGATATCTTATCTCCCATCGCTTCCATCGTCTCCGGATTGGGACCGATAAAGATGATGCCTTCCTCCTGACAGCGACGGGCAAAGGTAGCGTTTTCAGATAAAAAGCCGTATCCCGGATGAATGGCGTCCGCACAAACGGCTTTTGCTACTTCAATAATTTTTTCGATATTCAGATAGCTGTCCTTAGACGCGGCAGGTCCTACGCAATAGGCCTCGTCCGCATAGAGAACATGTTTCGCCGTCCGGTCCGCTTCCGAGAATATGGCAATGCTTGTAATTTCCATTTCCCTACAAGAACGCATCACCCTAACGGCAATTTCACCACGATTGGCTACTAAGATTCTTTTTATCATAACTTCTCAATATAAGTGCATACACATCTCCCCCCATTTTATTTTTAAGGAACACCGTATTTTTCGATTTGGGGGTTAACAAATGACATTTTCCTCTTAACCCACGCAGAGAAAAACATTAAGCCGATTTGGAAGGTATTCTGACTAGCTCCTATCCTATAATGCCTTCCCAACGAACACATATATAATTTTGGCATAGAATATTTATATGGAGCCTCACAGCAGCGGGGACTGTTCGGGACTCACACCCGATTCCCTTTTTAATCAACGTTTACAACCATAAGCGTTGAACCAAATCCGGCGCGAATATAGATAAATATTGAATAAGATGTTCTTTTTTATACTAAAGTTTCATGCGAGAGGGCCTTTCCTAAGAGTCTGTCGTTTTAAATTCCGTCCGAGTTTATTTCGAGAGTCCCTTTTCAAATGCGCTTTTTCAATTCATCCAAAAAAGACTGTTATCAAACGGCGCACGGCCGCTCTTTTAAGGTCAAACAATCCACCGCGTTTTCTCACCGAAAATGGTCTATTTTTAAGATTTTCCTCCAAAACAGTCCAACGAAAATTTCCGTTTTAGGCGGACAAATCGCATAAAAAACATATAAAAACCGCGTGTTTCGGAAGAAAAAACGCCCATTTACGCCCTCCAGAAGAGGTTGAAAAGGAAAATCGAGCGTGAGCCGCAGCCCTATCTCTCGGATGAAGTCGCCCTTCCGCTCACGAACCAAAGGGCTTCCGCTCAACCGAAACAGCCCATCGGGGCAAATCGAAGCGGGATTTTAAGTCTTTCCGCTTCTAACAGCTCTCTTTTTCCATACGAAGAAAAAGTGTCAATAGTTCTAATATTCAACCACAAAACCATTAAAAAGGCAAATTTTAAAGACATACACGAACACAAAGACGCACATATCCCCATTTAGCTTACAGTCTGAATTTCGCTAACGCTCCTACGCCGCGTTCTTTTCGTCCGGGCCGTACCCCAGTCGGAATTATCGCGTTCTAGAGGCGCCAAGATGTTCCGTTTTTCAGAATGGTCTGTTTTTAAGATTCCGTTAACAAGACATAGCCGCGCCCGCCCAATTACAATAAACAACGTTATATGTCACTCTTTTTACAAGAAAAACTCTTGCACATATTGTACAAAGCTAGGATGTCCGCAACGCGTTTTTCATGGCACTAATTTTTTAGAATTAAGGCTAACAAAGGTTAGACTCAACGGAACCTTTTTTAGAGCCTGTCTACATTTCACGTTTAAGCAATCTGCTCAGGTGTATTTTGAATCCCTTTCCCGCCTCTTTTCCCGATTCCTCTCATCAGATAACCCGTTATATAAATGGAGAAAACAGGGATTGCTCCGAAAAAAACGCCTAAGCGCTTCATTGTTTCCAACATTTTCACTTACTTTGCCCGCACAAAAGACAAGGGGTGCTCCCAAAAGGGGCTGAGATTATACCCTAAGAACCTGATACGGGTAATGCCGTCGCAGGGAACGTTCTTGATCAGAAACCCTTCCCACGAGCGGAGTCCCCCCGCAGTCTTTTATACATTAATACATATAGACGGAATGATTACAGTAGAAGTAAATGAAAAGCGAATGGAGGTAACGCCGGACTGTTCGCTCACCGAATTGCTTAAAGTCCTCGAACAATCTGAACGGGGTACAGCCATAGCTGTAAATGAGCGAATAATCTCCCGCCCGCTATGGGAAAATACGACCCTAAAAGAAGGCGACAAGGTAATAATCATCAAAGCGGCATTCGGAGGATAAAGATATGATAAGTTTGCAGTTCATCACTCATCAGACCGAACGGTACACTTACCTCGACTCGGCCATGTTAGCTCTCGAAGGTGGATGCAAATGGATACAGTTGCGAATGAAGGACGCTTCGGACGAAGAAGTGGAAGCCGTAGCCCGCAAGCTGAAAACCGCCTGCCGTGAACATGGAGCTATCCTGATACTGGACGACCGCGTGCATTTAGCCAAGAAGCTGGAGATTGACGGCGTGCATTTAGGACTGAAAGATATGCCAATCGACGAGGCGCGCCGAGAATTAGGCGAAGCGTTTATCATAGGAGGTACAGCCAATACGTTCGAAGACGCGGAACGTCATTGGCGCATGGGAGCCGACTACCTCGGTATCGGTCCTTTCCGTTTCACAGAAACCAAACAGAACCTTAGCCCCATATTGGGTCTCGAAGGCTACACAAGCATTATCAATCGCATGACAGAAGCCGGAATCAATCTGCCGACCGTAGCCATAGGAGGCGTAACCTACGACGACATACCCGCCTTGCTCCGTACTGGCGTTCGGGGCATAGCCATGTCTGGAGCCATACTCCACGCTCCAGACCCGGTAGCCGAAGTGGCGCGTATCCTAGAAGCGCCTATCACACAACGCGATGATGAGGCTAATTTCTAATTCAATAATAAGACAAAACCAAAACATTCATAAAATGAAAAAACTAACTATAGCGGGACGGGAATTCAGCTCCCGTCTCTTCCTCGGAACCGGGAAATTCAGCTCTAATGAGGTAATGGAACAAGCTATTCTCGCCTCAGGCACCGAAATGGTCACTATGGCCATGAAACGCATCGACCTGACAAACAAAGAAGATGATATGCTAAAGCACATCGTCCACCCGAATATCCAACTCCTGCCCAATACGTCAGGGGTACGTAACGCCGAAGAAGCGGTCTTCGCGGCTCAAATGGCCCGCGAGGCATTCGGCACAAATTGGTTGAAACTTGAAATACATCCTGACCCGAGATACCTTCTTCCCGACCCAATCGAAACGCTGAAAGCCACCGAACAACTGGTCAAAATGGGATTCGTAGTACTGCCCTACTGTCAAGCCGACCCTGTACTTTGCAAGCGGCTCGAAGAAGTTGGAGCGGCGGCGGTCATGCCCCTCGGCGCGCCCATCGGCACGAACCGGGGCTTGCAGACACGCGAGTTCCTGCGTATAATCATCGAGCAAGCCAATGTTCCCGTGGTGGTAGACGCCGGCATCGGAGCTCCCAGTCACGCCACAGAAGCGTTGGAGATGGGCGCCTCAGCCGTATTAGTAAATACCGCCGTCGCCGTAGCGGGTGACCCTATCGGCATAGCCCGCGCCTTCAAGGTCGCCTGCGAAGCCGGACTCATGGCACGGGAAGCCGGGCTTGGAGCCGTATCCACCGACTTCACCGCCGATGCCAGTTCACCTCTTACCGCTTTTCTTAACCAATAAACCGACAACGATTATGGAACATAGAATTAAGTTTCCGCGCTCACGGAAAGTCTACGTACCCGGCAAGCTCTATCCCGACATCCGAGTGGCCATGCGCATGGTAGAGCAAGTACCTAGCGTCAGTTTCGAGGGAGAGGAAAAGATACTGACCCCTAATCCCGAAGTCTGCGTATACGACACAAGCGGCCCGTTCAGCGACCCTGACATTCAAATAGACCTTAAGAAAGGTTTGCCCCGTATGCGCGAAAGTTGGATAACGGCCCGGGGCGACGTGGAGCAGTTGCCAGAAATCACCTCGGAGTACGGCCGCATGAGACGGGACGACAAAAGCCTCGACGCACTCCGTTTCGAGCACATCGCTCTACCCTATCGCGCCAAGCGCAACGCCGCCATTACGCAAATGGCTTACGCGAAGCGGGGAATCATCACTCCGGAGATGGAGTACGTGGCTATCCGCGAGAACATGAACTGCGAGGCGCTCGATATCGAAACGCACATCACTCCGGAATTTGTCCGCGACGAAATCGCGGCAGGACGAGCCGTTCTCCCCGCCAACATCAACCATCCCGAAGCCGAGCCCATGATTATCGGACGGAACTTCCTCGTGAAGATTAATACCAACATCGGCAACTCGGCCACCACCTCCAGTATCGACGAGGAGGTAGAGAAAGCGCTTTGGAGCTGCAAGTGGGGAGGAGATACCCTGATGGACCTCTCCACCGGAGCCAACATACACGAAACGCGCGAATGGATTATCCGCAACTGCCCCGTCCCCGTGGGCACTGTCCCCATCTATCAGGCACTCGAAAAAGTGAACGGAGCCGTAGAGAAGCTGACGTGGGACATCTACCGCGACACTCTGATAGAACAATGCGAGCAGGGAGTGGACTACTTTACCATACATGCGGGCATCAGACGGCATAACGTCCACCTTGCCGAAAAGCGATTGTGCGGCATCGTCAGCCGCGGAGGAAGCATCATGAGCAAGTGGTGCCTGATTCACGACAGGGAAAGCTTCCTTTACGAGCACTTCGACGACATCTGCGACATCCTCGCCCAGTACGACGTGGCCATCTCACTAGGCGACGGGCTTCGCCCGGGCTCTATCCATGACGCCAATGACGAGGCGCAATTCGCCGAACTGGATACAATGGGCGAACTCGTGCTCCGGGCATGGGACAAGAACGTGCAAGCCTTCATCGAAGGGCCGGGACACGTGCCTATGCACAAGATAAAGGAAAACATGGAGCGACAGATAGAGAAGTGTCACGACGCGCCTTTCTACACGCTTGGCCCCATAGTCACCGACATCGCTCCGGGATACGACCACATCACGTCGGCCATCGGAGCGGCCCAAATCGGTTGGATGGGTACGGCGATGCTCTGCTACGTGACTCCCAAAGAACACCTCGCCCTTCCGGAGAAAGAAGACGTACGCGTAGGAGTCGTCACGTATAAAATCGCCGCTCATGCGGCTGACTTGGCGAAAGGCCACCCCGGAGCGCAGGTAAGGGACAACGCCCTGAGCAAAGCCCGCTACGAATTCCGGTGGAAAGACCAATTCGACCTGTCGCTCGACCCTGAGCGCGCGCAAGGTTATTTCCGTGCCGGGCATCACATTGACGGTGAATACTGTACCATGTGCGGTCCCAACTTCTGTGCGATGCGCCTGTCACGCGACATCAAAAAGAAATCAAACTCATAGTTTACGACCTCAAAGGATTAAAGAAATGTTTTCTGACGAATTAGAAAAAATATCTTGGGAAGAGACAACCGAAGCTATCTACTCTAAGACAGACTCCGACGTACGTCACGCCTTAGGAAAACGAGAGCAACTGAACGTTGACGACTTCATGGCGCTAATCTCTCCCGCGGCGGCTCCTTATCTGGAAACAATGGCCCGCCTCAGTCAAAAATACACGATGGAACGATTTGGGAAAACCATCTCCATGTTCGTGCCACTATACCTCACCAACTCGTGCACCAACTCGTGCGTGTACTGCGGTTTCCACATCAGCAACCCGATGAAGCGCACGATATTGACGGAAGAAGAAATCGTCAACGAGTACAAGGCCATCAAGCGATTGGCCCCGTTCGAGAACCTTTTGCTTGTCACGGGAGAGAATCCCGCAGTAGCCGGCGTTCCCTACATCGCCCGAGCACTGGACTTGGCCAAGCCTTACTTCAGCAACCTGCAAATCGAGGTCATGCCGCTGAAGGCCGAAGAGTACAAGGATCTGACTTATCACGGTCTGAACGGAGTCATCTGCTTTCAGGAAACTTATCATAAGGACAACTACAAGCTTTATCACCCGAGAGGCATGAAGTCCAAGTTCGAGTGGCGCGTCAACGGCTTCGACCGGATGGGGCAAGCGGGCGTACACAAAATAGGCTTGGGAGTGCTGATTGGCTTGGAAGAGTGGAGAACGGATGTCACGATGATGGCTTATCACCTCCGCTATTTGCAGAAACACTACTGGAAGACCAAGTACAGCGTCAATTTCCCCCGTATGCGCCCCTCCGAAAACGGAGGATTCCAACCGAACGTTATCATGAACGACCGTGAACTGGCTCAGCTCACCTTCGCCATGCGCATCTTCGACCACGACGTAGACATATCCTACTCGACCCGGGAAAGCGCGGAATTCCGAAACCACATGGCCACACTGGGAGTGACGACCATGAGCGCGGAGAGTAAAACGGAGCCGGGAGGATATTACAGCTATCCGCAGACGTTAGAGCAATTCCACGTGAGCGATGAGCGGAAGGCCGTAGAGGTGGAACGGGACCTGAAGAAACTCGGACGGGAACCGGTATGGAAGGACTGGGACCAAAGTTTCGACATGCTCCCTCAAAATATGGACAGGCATGCGGTATGACCGGCAAACCATACTCCCCGAAATTGGTGAGGAAGGGCAGCGGAAGCTGAAGGCGGCCCGTGTGCTAATCGCAGGCGTGGGAGGCTTAGGCTCTCCCATCGCCCTTTATCTGACCGGAGCGGGCGTGGGAACTATCGGACTTATCGACGACGATAAGGTGAGCGTCAGCAATCTACAGCGACAGATACTGTACAATGAGGCGGACGTGGGCCGGGCCAAAGCGACTCGGGCAGCCGAACGGCTGTCAACGCTCAATAGCGAAGTGAACTTCCAAGCCTATCCCACCCGTCTCGTCAAGGAAAACGCCAAGCATATCATCAGTGGCTACGACATCGTGATAGACGGCTGCGACAATCTCGCCACCCGCTACTTAATAAACGACACGTGCATCAAATTAGGGAAAGTATACGTCTATGGAGCCATAAGCGAGTTTGAAGGGCAAGTGTCCGTATTCAATTACGGGAAATCCCCCAAAAGCTATCGGGACTTATTTCCCGACGAGGAGTCGGCGAGCCAAATATCCGCCTCTAAGGGCGTGATGGGAGTCACTCCCGCCATTGTAGGAACCGTAGAGGCTACGGAGGCGCTAAAGATAATTTGCGGATTCGGAGAAGTATTGAGCGGAAAGCTCTGGACTATCGACCTGCGGACATGGCGGTCTAACCTATTTTCACTATAAACAAGAAGGCCGCGGAAAGGTAACCACTTAGAGCCTGTCGCTTAAATTTTGCCCGGGTTTATTTTGCGATTCTGCCGATTGGCCCTATCTTTACGGTTGGATAGCTCAAATTTCCCAACCGGGTAGCTGGAACCGCCCGCCCGGGTAGTCGGAACTGCCCGCCCGGGTAGCTGGAACCGCCTAGTTGAGTAATTAGAGATGGCCAATCGCCTGACATAAATAATTTAAAACAAGAATGAAACTGATTGTAGTCACTACCCCCACCTTCTTCGTTGAAGAAGACAAGATTATCACCGCCCTGTTTGAGGAAGGACTGGACATCCTGCACCTCAGAAAGCCCGAAACCCCCGCCATGTTCTCGGAACGCCTGCTCACGCTCATCCCCGAAAAATATCACCGGCGTATCGTAACGCACGAGCACTTCTACCTGAAGGAAGAATTCTGCCTGATGGGAATCCACCTCAACTCGCGCAACCCTACCCCGCCGGAAGACTATGAGGGACATATCAGTTGTTCGTGCCACTCGATAGAGGAAGTCAAGAACAAGAAGCATTTCTACGACTACGTGTTCATGAGCCCCATATACGACAGCATTTCCAAGAACGGATACCATTCCACCTACACGGCGGAAGAGCTTCGGCAAGCGAGGAAAGCCAAGATTATCGATTCCAAAGTCATCGCGTTGGGAGGTGTCAGCGCGGATAATCTGCTAGAGATAAAGGACTTCGGATTCGGAGGAGCCGCCGTATTGGGAGACTTATGGAACAAGTTCGACGCCTGTTCAGACCAAGACTTCTCGGCCATAATCCAACATTTTAAGGAGCTAAAGAAACTGACGGAGTAAGAAACGAGAGTCCCCGTAAAGCCTTAAAAGCTTTACGGGGACTCTTCGTTTCAGGCAAGGCGGGTAGCTAAACCCGCCAAAAACGTCCCTTAAAAATTATAATGAAAGCCTATCGCTAAATTATCGCTGCTGAAATCTAGCCCAAAGGCGTCGCCCTCTCCCGCTACATTCCTTTGATAGCCCAAGAAGCCATACTTAGCCACAAAAGAAAACTTGTCGCTCAACTTAACCGCGATGCCCGGACGGAAACCTACCTGACCATATTTAAGAGTCTCCACATCCTTCACCTTATTGAAACCGACGGTAGCCGTTCCGTCCAAGAACAAACGAACCGCCCCATTCTCATAGTAAGACCAACGGACGTAAGGGGCTATCGCAAAGGAATTCACCGTCAATCCGCTATTGTAGTCGTGAGAGTAAGCCAACTCCGTACCTATCGCCCATTTCTCGCTAAAGTTATAACCCACCTCGGGAGCTACCGTAAAGTTCGAGTAATTCTCCGTAGAGTTACGCCATAAGCTGAAAGAGCCCCCTACATAAACGTTTTGCGCCTTCACCGCTACCGCAGCCATTAGAACAGCCACTACCAATAATGCTTTTTTCATCTCATTTATATTTTTAATTTAACATAAGCTTCGCTTTACGCGAAGCCATTATCTGCCCGCGAAAGTACATTTCCCGCTCATATTAAACAAATATTTGGTTATCTTTCTTTAAAATCCGCCCTGTACGGAATCTCCCGTCCTTACCCCCTTTCTTATCTTAAAAAATGACCATCCTGAAAAACGGAACATCTTAATGCCTGAGAAACGCGATAATTCCGGCCGAGGTACAGCTTGGACGAAAAAAACGCGCTTTTACGGCGTTAGGGAAATTCAGCTTGCTATCGAAAGAAACGCTAATGCGTCTTTTTGCTTTTTCCTATTCAATATTCACCTCCTCACGGTTTCAATTCCCTTTATCTGACGTAAAAAAGACACTTCCTCACGCATCGGAATTTACAGGCAATTAGAGGCGAAAGAGTGTTAAATCCCGCCCGAAAATTCCCCAAAACCGCAGGTCGCTTGTGGAAAAGCCTTTCGGCTATCGAGCCATAGCCCCATTTCTCCCGAGCCATAGAGCGACCTCTCGCGAGAAACGTCCCTTTCCATCAACCCAAAAAGCGCGCGCGAACCGCATAAATATGCAATATCGAGCCAAAATATACAGTTTTTATGCGTTTTTTATGCAGTCCGTACGCTAAACGGAACGCTTTTACCCAAATCCTTTCAGGCCGGAATCTTAAAAATGGAACATTTTGGCGAATCCTATCCCGAAGGCATTCGAGCCATTACGAAATCCGTTTTTTAAAATTCTCCTTGAAAAAAGTGAAACATAGCAAAATGGACGGAAGGCAACACGCGATGAGCCTTAAGAAGGTTCTTCGTCAGATAGCCCGCTATCTTCCTCATCACTGTGGCGAAAACGGCTCAAAAACTCATCCCAAATCATCGCACGATAAATTCAAAACAGCTTCTTAAAAGCAAAAAAAACGAAACCGTTTCTCTATTTTCCCGCGTTTCTTCCTTTATTTCTTATCTTTGCCTTCGGTTTAACTTAAACGTCACAAAAATGAAAAAAACAATTGTTTCAATTTGTATCGCGAGCGCGATGTGCACGATGATGTCGTGCCGCTCAACAGAAGGCGCTCTGCCCTTATCTTCGATAAACGGAGAGTGGAACATCGTTGAAGTCAACGGCTCCGATGTATTAACCGGAGAAAACGGGACACTCCCCTTCATCGCTTTCGACACGGAAAAGGGACAAATATCGGGAAACAGCGGCTGTAATCGCATGATGGGAAAATTCGACATAAACGCCAATCCCGGAAGCCTTGACCTCAAAGGAATCGCGAGCACCCGAATGATGTGCCCGGACATGGTAACGGAAAGAAATGTACTGAACGCATTGGCGCAAGTGAAACTGTACAGGCAAGCGGGAAAAAACAAAATGTACTTATGCAACGAAGCGAAACGCCCGGTAGTAGTGCTCGAAAAGAGAGAAGCGGGCGCAGACCTGCTGAAGCTGAACGGAAAATGGAACATAAAGGAAGTGAACGGAGAGGCGATTCCTTCCGGAATGGAAAAACAGCCGTTCTTGAGTTTCGACATAAAAAAGGGAACAATCCACGGCAACGCCGGATGCAACCTGATGAATGGAGGATTTGAGACTCATGCGGAGCAAGCCAAGTCCATTTCGTTTCCCGGAGTGGCTACTACAATGATGGCCTGCCCCGACATGGAGACAGAAAGCAAGATTCTGAAAGCGATGAACGAGGTGAAGTCGTTCGATTTCCTCTCCGATAACGAAGTCGCGTTGTACGACGCTAACGGGACGCCAGTTCTCTCGCTTACGAAATAACCTCACCTTAAAGACGGGAGGCGGCCGGCAGGCCGCCTTTCGTCATCCTATCGCATGAACGCTTTACATTTCCACGTCCAACCCTAACAGACACACTCTCTCGCTTATGGCAGATAACTACTTAGAGAAGCAACGGGAACTATATGAGAAAAGAAAAGCCGAATGGGAAAAAGCGAAAAGGTACAAGAAGAAAAGTTCGCTCGCCCCGCACGGCAAAGACGGCAAATCTACAGAACCGTCCAAGTTAAGACGAAATCCGGATGAATGAGGTAGGCTATGCGGAAAAGCGCCTCGCCTCCCTCAGTATGGCCCGAGACCTGAAAGCGCCCGCCGGCTTCCGGAAGAAATGGAGACAGGCGAAGCGAACGAAGGTCAGCGTCAGGCCTGTCCATGCACTTATAGACGGTCTCTTTGGCCGACCAGTGCAGTAGAAGTCCCCATGTGATATCCGCACGATACGGAAAGACCAGTTCGTCAGGCCGTATGAAACGGTCCGTTATCCGATGAATGCGCCTGCCATACCGTTCTATGTCAACCCCCACCCTCTTGCCATCACCAACGATTACCGACGCGTAACCCACGGTATGAGATACGCTTATGCTGTAAGACCCATCCTCCAAATAAGGTTTTCCGTCACTGTGATAAGCGATAATCTTATCCTCTCCCAAAAGCGTAAACAGCAATACCCGGACGGACAGCCATTCCTGCCTCCGTTGCACTGACGCGAACCGTCCGACGGCCTTTTCGTAATTCATCCTGAGCGAACGGGGCAATAGCCTCAGCAGCGTCTCAACGGACTCATCCATCTTCCACACCGCCAATAGACAAGACTCGCCCCTATATGCGAAGAATAAAGCCATAGTCTTAATCCTCTTTCTCCTCGTCATCCCGCTCCTTCACAGGATTAATCGTAAACCTAACTTTTAAGATACGCCGGTTATCCATCTCCAATACCTCGAACTCATAATTACGGTAAGAGACTTTTTCATGAAGCGCGGGAAATTCTCCTTTTATTTCGAGCAGCATTCCCGCCAACGTGTCCGCTTCACCCACTACTTTTTCAAACTCCCCCTCATCTACCTTCGTTATCTTATAAAAGTCCGTAAGCAAGGTTTTCGCCTCGAACACCCACACGTTTTCGCCTAATACGGTGTAGGTTCGCTCCTCCTCGTCATACTCGTCATGTATCTCGCCCACTATCTCCTCAATAATGTCTTCCATCGTTATCAGTCCGGAAGTCCCTCCGAACTCATCCACAACAATAGCGATGTGAACCTTGTTTACTTGCAAATCCCTTAGCAAGTCGTCAATCATTTTCGTCTCCGGCACAAAATAAGCGGGCCTTATCAACGATTGCCATCGGAAGCTATCTCCTCTTTGAATATACGGGAACAGGTCTTTGATATACAATATCCCCTTTATATCATCCCGCGAACCTGAATATACGGGGATACGCGAGTATGAATTTTCAACGACACACTGTATCACCTTCCTGAAAGGTGTCCTGATATCCAAGTCGACCATATCTAAGCGAGCGGTCATAACCTCCTTTACTGTTTCTCCACCAAAACGGATAACACCTTCCAGAATATCATTCTCCTCCGAAATCTCCGCCTTATCCGTAAGCTCCAACGCATGCGAAAGTTCATCGACGGAAACAGTCTGATTCTTCTTCACGAAACGTTTATCAAAAAAGCCCACCATGTGGAGCAGCATTGAAGACAAGGGATAAAAAAGATTCTCTAAAAAACAAAATATGGATGCGGAGCATCGACAATAAGCCAACGTTTTCCCCGAGAAATATATCTTGAAAAGTATTCTGGTTAACAACAGCAATACGGTTAGCGCTATAGTTAACACCAAAAAGGGTATTAAGAAAGAATCACACCCAAACGCATTAGCAAAGAAAAGACACCCAAGCACAACCACGGATACATTCACAAAAGCACCTGTAATCAGCACCGTCATCAGTAATCGTTTCGGGGTATCCAACAACTTCACAATCTTCTTATCAGAGGAAAAATCACCGCTTTCATCAAGGTTCCTTAAATCAGCGGCAGAAAGAGAAGAAAAAGCCTCCTCCGCAACAGCTACAAAGCCAGAAATCAATAAAAGAACAACTATCAACAAAACGGTAATAATAGAAGGAACGTCTATCGCAATACCGTCAAAAACATTAGCCAATAATAAGCTTAAACTATCGTCCGAATCCAAAAGATTTATATTTAAATTAAACAAAACACGCTTTCTTAAGCGTTAACCGAGAAGGACTTATCCTTCTCCGGCCTTTAAAAGGGCAGATCATTCGCTGAATTATTCTGGGCCTGCGTACCGGCACATCCCAAAGGCAAAGAACCAGTGGAATTGCTCTTCGGTGTCAGCATCTCCATATTATCCACATATATTTCTGTAATATAACGCAAAGCTCCCGACTGGTCACTGTAAGAACGCGTCCTTATCTTTCCCTCTATATACAACTTATCTCCTTTGTGCACGTACTTATCTACAATTTCCGCCAAGCGATTGGAAGCAACTATATTATGCCACTCCGTTCTTTCCGGAATCTGGGTTCCATTCGCCAACGTATAAGCGCGCTCAGTCGTAGCTAATGAAAAAGTCGCCACAGCTGCCCCTGAATCAAAATATTTCACTTTCGGGTCTTGCCCGACATTACCTAATAATATAACTTTATTTACCGACATACTGACGTTTACTATTAAAAAACGAATTGAATTCGCAGCCAAAATTATACAGAATAACAATATTCACAAAAAATTACTCCATTTTTTTCTGAAAGACATGCTTATCTATAAAAGTGCACAATAATTTAGGAAACGCATATTTATCCAAATCGTCAATCCTTATTCTCTCATAGCCGCACAGATGAAGTGGACAGGAAGGTAACGACATCTCATAAAAATTAGCGTAAATTACCTGATGTGACAGCACGTGCTTCACATTCGTATAAACCACATGTAATGAATACACCTTTTCGACGGAAGAAGCGAACGATAGGAATTCGGGTAAATCCAACAGCTCTTCCTTTTCTTTAATTTCTGCCAGCGTCTCAATTAAAGGAAATTCAAACAAATTTCTCCAAATGTCATCGCCACTACGCTTATGCAAATAAGTGTATTCGCCCGAACGCACATATATATAATTAAAATAACGGTAAACAACTTTCGCCTTATGCCGTTTTACCGGAAGCAAAGAGACTCTTTTTTTTCTTAAAGCCAAACAACCTTCTTGTAATGGACAAAATGCGCAATTTGGCGAACGAGGGGTGCACTGTAAAGCTCCAAAGTCCATAATAGCCTGATTGTAAGTTGCCGGAGACTTTTTATCAAGCATCTCTTCGGCCAAAGCCGCAAACACTTTCTTTCCTTCCGCTGAATCTATCGGGACATCAATTCCCCAATAGCGAGATAAGACACGATAGACATTGCCATCTACTACCGCATAAGGCATTCCATAAGCAAATGAGCAAATAGCCGCCGCCGTATACTCACCAACTCCTTTCAACTTTAAAACTTCTTCGTATGTTTTCGGGAAAGATCCATTCATACTCTTAGCCGCTAAATGCAGATTGCGAGCGCGAGAATAATATCCCAATCCTTGCCAATACCTCATGACCTCATCCTCACTTGCGCAAGCCAATGAATCCACGTCTGGAAAACGAGAGACAAACCGAACATAATAATCATACCCTTGCGCCACACGCGTCTGTTGAAGAATTATCTCAGATATCCAAATCAAATAAGGGTCAGAAGATTCACGCCACGGTAAATCGCGCCGGTTTTCTCCATACCACTCTATAATCTTCTTCGTAAAATCATTCATGTCCACAACGTTTCCTTCTACATTATTAATTTAAGAGGCTGTTTAAATTTTGCGTTTAAGTAATTTTGTCAGGTCTCTTTTGAGTCCCTTTCCGGTCTCTTTTCCCGATTCCGCTCGTCAGATAGCCCGCTCGCAAAACCGGAAAACATCTTCAAAAAGGACGTCAAAATAAACCCGAGCAAAACGCAAACAGACTCTAAGGCACAAAAATAGCTTTTATCCCGCCGAAAAACAAAAGCCATAGCGAAGTCGTCGACACTTTCTCATCCAACGGGTGAAGCTTTTTTCATGTACAACAACCGCCAGAATCTTGTACATCAATCACCTGACTCTTGCACAAGAATTGAACGAATCTTGTACATGGGTACAAGGGATCTTCACAACGCCCGGAGCACATTCCGGCACGCATCCGCCGGACACTTTAGTCGATTCCGCCTCTAAGAAAACTTAATCGCCCCATTTTTACTCAAAAAATACAGAATATATTTTTTTAGGAACTTAAAAAGCTATATATTTGCACACCAAAAAATTAGCGATAATAAAGTAATAATATTTTTTTGAGAAATGACTAAAGCAGATATTGTAAACGAGATTGCAAAGAAGACCGGGATTGATAAGGTTACCGTGCTTACATCTATTGAAGCTTTCATGGATGTCGTAAAAGATTCTTTGTCAAATGATGAAAACGTATACCTTCGTGGATTCGGTAGTTTCGTAGTAAAGAAAAGAGCACAAAAAACCGCTCGTAACATTTCTAAGAACACTACCATCATCATTCCTGAGCATAATATTCCGGCTTTCAAACCAGCTAAAACATTTACAATTTCAGTAAAGAAATAATTAAAAAAGAGTATTAACCATAAAACATTTGAATTATGCCAAGCGGAAAAAAGAAAAAAAGGCACAAAATGTCTACTCATAAACGGAAGAAAAGACTAAGAAAAAACAGACATAAAAGCAAAAAATAGTTTTATAAGGTCTGTTAAAAAACAGATAAAGAACAAACTTGTGAAGCTCATGTTTTCAAGTTTGTTCTTTGTTTAAATAAACAATTGAAGCAAGACATTCGTTACTAATGGAAAATCAATAGTAATAAATTAAGAAAGAATAAATAGTGTGACAAGCGAATTAGTAGTAGATGTACAATCCAAAGAAGTATCCATCGCTCTTCTTGAAGACAAAAGTCTAGTGGAACTTCAAAGCGAAGGAAGAAACAGTTCTTTCGCTGTTGGTAATATGTATTTAGGGCGTATAAAAAAATTAATGCCAGGATTAAATGCTTGTTTTGTAGATGTCGGTTACGAAAAAGACGCCTTCCTTCACTATTTAGATCTTGGGCCCCAATTCAACTCTCTTGAAAAGTATATAAGACAGACTACTAGCGACAAGAAAAGGATAAATTCTATCAGCAAGATGAATCTACTCCCAGACCTTGATAAAGAAGGTACTGTCTCCAATACGCTGAAACAAGGTCAGGAAGTTGTAGTTCAGATTGTTAAAGAGCCAATATCCACTAAAGGTCCAAGATTAACCTCTGAAATCTCGTTTGCAGGACGTTATCTTGTACTTATTCCTTTTAACGATAAAGTTTCCGTATCTCAGAAAATAAAATCAAGTGAAGAGCGGGCTCGCCTCAAACAATTATTAATGAGCATTAAGCCAAAAAATTTCGGCGTTATTGTTCGTACGGTAGCAGAAGGTAAACGAGTAGCAGAACTCGACGGAGAGTTAAAAGTCCTTATCAAGCATTGGGAAGACGCTATAGCGAAAGTACAAAAAGCGACTAAATATCCTACATTAATTTATGAAGAAACTAGCCGAGCCGTAGGTTTATTACGTGATCTCTTTAACCCTTCCTTTGAAAATATATATGTAAATGACGAATCCGTATATAACGAGATTAAGGATTACGTGACATTAATTGCTCCGGAACGAACCAACATCGTAAAACTATACAAAGGAAACCTTCCTATTTATGATAACTTTAATATCACGAAACAGATAAAATCGTCATTTGGAAAAACTGTTTCATACAAAAGCGGAGCTTACCTAATTATCGAACATACGGAAGCACTGCATGTAGTGGATGTAAATAGTGGAAACCGTACAAAAAACGCAAACGGACAAGAAGGTAACGCATTGGAAGTAAATCTAGGAGCCGCAGACGAATTAGCACGCCAATTGCGATTAAGAGACATGGGGGGAATCATCGTTGTCGATTTCATAGATATGAATGAAGCCGAAAACCGCCAGAAGCTTTATGAACGCATGTGCTCTAACATGCAAAAAGATAGAGCCAAACATAACATTTTACCTCTCAGTAAATTCGGGCTAATGCAAATTACTCGTCAGCGTGTACGACCGGCAATGGATGTAAATACAACGGAAACTTGTCCTACCTGTTTCGGGAAGGGAACGATCAAATCATCCATTCTTTTCACTGACACTTTAGAGAGTAAAATTGACTATCTAGTTAACAAGCTAAGAATAAAGAACTTTTCATTACATGTTCATCCATATGTAGCCGCCTACATTAATCAAGGATTAGTATCCTTAAAACGTAAGTGGCAGCTGAAATACGGATTTGGGATTAAAATTGTTCCTAATCAGAAATTAGCCTTCTTACAGTACATATTTTACGATGTGCACAAAGAGGAAATTGATATGAAAGAAGAAATCGAAATAAAATAAACAATCGGTGTAGTCAGGCTTAAAATCCAAATCATTTCCTAAAATGAGAAAGTAATCGCCTTAAATAAACAATTATTATTCAAATGAATAAAAAGAGGGTGCATCAATATGAACGATGCACCCTTTTTACTTCTCTTTAAATCGCATCACGGAATAATCCGAATTACTTTATACAACGCAATTTAAAAACCGGGTTATTCACTACAATCCATGTATGACCCTCATCAATTGTTCCCCAAGTCCAATGGTATAGCCTTGCGATACAAAAACAACCCGGTTGAAGGTATCGGCTATAATAAATATCGGAAGACTTGAAGCGTTTGACAGCTTCATCGTTTCGGCAATCTGCTTTTGAATGCGATTGTCCGCATCGATACCGTATACAATCGTTGACGGAAGCCCCGGAAAGTCCTCCGGGCGGTATTTCTTATACTGCTCCTCGGACGGGAAAAGAAGCACCATCTTTCTCCCCCACTTCTCAAACTCTCCGCTCAAAGCCGCAATGTCTTTCAGCGCATGATTGGTAGGTTCTTGGCCAACTCCCAAAACGCCAACGATGAAATACCCCCGGCCGCAGGCTTGCAATACGCTCCGCAAATCCTCGGCGGACGAAGCGTCCAAAGGATGGAACAAAGATTCCGAATTAAAGCTGCCGATAACCTGAACCTGATCGTCGCTCCTGCGCATCACAAGCCCTAAGCCTGTAGACGCTCCGGCTTCCACGTTGAAGGAGCATACTCTGGCCAACACCGCCCCGCTCGCCATACGAGTGCCCGATGTCAGCATATAATAACCGGTATCCAACGTCAGACCGTTTTTCATCAGGTTACTCCAGACAACTCCACCTCCCATATCCGTGTCGCCTTCGTCATAGCTCAACAGTTTGAAGTCGCCACCCATATACTTGCTTAACGTAAAATGGGAGTAATATTTCGGGTCATCCAACGAAGGAATGGGCTGATAGGTGACCCGTATCATCCCCGTAGGAGCCTGCTCGCTTGAAATCTCTTCAAAGTTCACGTCTACTGTTCTTCCTTCATTCAGAATAGCCGCTTTCCCGTCCTTCACAAGATAATCCGCATCGGCATACTGTACCTTACCCGTCACTTCGTCAATCCAAGCTTGAATGCCCAATGTACGGGCCAACGCGACAAAGAACACGTCACGCGACTTCTCATCCGCCACACGAGCCTTCCACACGCCTATGGGAGACATCGGAATGCGTTTCATATTCAAGCTATTGTCTATCCGAATCTCTTTCTTACACCATTCCACCAAACGAGACGGATCTTTAACAAAAGCCTCCGCGTCCGCCTGAGCTACCGCGCCGCGCAGGAAGCCCCGATAAGGAGTAAGCATCTCATTGGAGACACGAGGATTCGCTATGCGCACGCTCGCCTGAAGCCCAACCTCCCGGACATCGGGAGCATTAAGGAAATGATCCTTCAAAACGTCTAAAGTCACGTCACGCCAATCCTTTGCGGAAAGCTCCCCGAGCAGACCAACCGCGAATTCCTCGCCTTTCTTCTCGGCGGCAAACTTCAGGAAGTCAATCAAAGTTTGATGATTTCCTCTCGAAGCGACCAATATCTTGACCATTCGCTCGCTACAAGACCGCGGCAGGCGGAAAGGCTCTATCGCCTTCTTCGCCCGCTCCTCGTTCATCATAGTAGCGACATAGGCGTTGCGAATAGAGTCCTCACGGGCCATTCTACGGTCGTTCTCCGCTCTTTGTTCGGGAGTCACTTCCGGGAGGTTCGCCCGTTCCGCCGGAGGGACAATATCAAAATCAAACGCAAACAGGTCTCCTTCTTTCTTATCCAAAGGCAGCGTCAACTCCGCCTGCTTTCCGAACGACAACTTGGCAAAGCCAAAATGTCCGTCATCCGAAGAGGCCCATACCAACATATCCCCCATTCCGGCAGTCAACGAAGCCTTCCCGTCCGCATCAGTATATTTGGCGGCGGCGGTATAGAACTCACCGTAATTATATATCTTATATTCCACCTTAGCTCCAGATACAGGATTTCCCTTATCATCCACCACCGTTACGGTCGCCTTAGCGGTAGCGGCGTAGTTGCTCGTCACGTTAATCTCCGTAAAGCTTGAGACCTCGGACATGATTTCCTCCGGCCCGTTGTAGCGCCCGAAGACTTCCGTGTGCATCAGCATGCCCCGACTGGCCGGCGCGTTGAACCATCCTAAATTCAATACCGGCTCCGGCTCACAGGCGCCGAAGAAATACCACTTGCCATTGGCCCAAGCCTCTACCCAAGCGTGATTGTCGTCCGTATGCGCCCAACGCGGCGTATATACCTGACGGGCGGGAATGCCCACGGCGCGGAGAGCGGCTACCGTAAAAGTGGACTCTTCCCCACACCGCCCATAAGCCGTCTTGACGGTGGCCAACGGAGAACTGGTACGGGCATCGCTCGGCTGATAGACGACCTTCTCGTGGCACCAATGGTTAACCTCAAGAATAGCGTCCTCCATCGACAAGCCTTTCACCCGGTCTTTCAATTCCTGATAGAACACCTTACGGGAGTCGTCCAGATTCTCATTATTCACCCGGACAGGAAGCACGAAATGCCGGAATAAGTCATCGGGCACGCTCTTTCCCCACGGCATTTCCGCCCGAGCCTGCTCCGACAGACGGACATTCTCTAAATAATACTCTCCCGGATAATCCGTCACGTCGCCGATAGGCATATAAGCGTATAGGAACATCAGCGCCTCCCGCTCGAAAGACGTCAGTTCATCGTCCGAGAACACCGCGAACAAGTCTCCATGCGGAAGCGCCCGACGTTTTTGCTCAAAATCATTAATCACTTGGTCCCTATAAGACTTTTCTTTAAGAAAATGGGACTCGCCACAAGACAAGACAATAGCCGACAGCAGCGGCACGCACAAGAAACGGAGCAGATTTTTCATTTTCAACATTTATTAAGTGATACAAAAGGCCTCAAAAGCTTTTCACACAAACAAAAGTACGACATTTTTTTGAATACCCTAAAGAAAAGGCTGAAAATATAGTCATGTGTTTGTAATATAAAGCAATACAAGCTGTACTAACGGCAAGATATTCCGAACGAGAAAAAGAAAAAACATGTTTTATAGCATATTTTGAAGAACTATTCGTACCTTCGCGGCGTTATTAAGATAGAAACATGTAGAACCGTTCCTCAAAAGGTGAGGAACAAAAAAAGAGGAAACAAATTATGAAAAAGACTTTAGATGAAAAAATTATGATGTTGCAGTATCGAATCAAACGCTACCATGCGATGGGAAACGGTACAATGTGCCAATTCTTGAACGGAAAGCTCCAAAAGCTGCTAAGCCAACAATCGGCCATGTAGAAATATTGTTCTTATATAATATGTACAGAGAGAGCGGAAACCTTTACCGGTTTTCCGCTCTCTTTTATTTGCTCCTTACGCTGCCGGACAGTATCTCCACAGCATGATTTCCGGCATGTTTTCAGAAACGCCAAAATGGTCTATTTTTAAGATTTCGCCTCCGGTAGACATTGCGCGAAACTCTCATTCCAGCGGCAGACATATACAAAAAAGCGCATAAATATGCAGATTTTCGCATAAAAACCGCATATTATACCACCGGAAAGGGCACCAAAGGTTACGGGAAAGGGCTGTCGCACGCGAGCCATAGCGCCACGGCTCACGTGAAATAGCGCTGCCGCTCGCAAGCCGTGGCGCTTCCCCACACCTCCCACGGTTCCTTCCCGGCGATTTCGAGAGGTATTTCCCGATTTTCAGCTCCTAACAGAGCGCTCCTCCCGCACACATCCAAAGTAACAACATTACGCCATACCAGAAACGATTACGAGCAAAAAGACAGTCACACCACCTGAACCGCAAGACAAAAGAACGACAATCTCCATATTCGCAAGCAACTTGAATTTCGCCAAAGCCTCAAAACCCGCATTCTTTTCACCCGGGCCGTACCTCAGTCGGAATTATCGCGCTGTAGAGGCATCAGAATATTCCATTTTTAAGAATGGCCTATCTTTAAGATAACATCGCAAAGGCGATTTCCTAACATCGGGACTCAACCGACCTTCTTCACTACAAACTCATACGTTCCCTTCGGTGAATTTTTCTCCGCTTTTAAAGAGATACGAAAAATCTCCTTTCCCCATACTTTAGACAGACGGGAATCGTTCAATTCTATACGTTCCATCTCAGTAACCATCCCAAGCGGATAACTCATCTCCACCGCTTGTCCGTCCGCTTCAATGCGTATCTTTCCCTCTTCCGGAAAAGTGACATTCCCTCTCACCAGAAAGTTTATCCGGCTTGCGGCGTAAGCCTCGCTAAGCGCATAATCATCGGTAATAATCAGTCTATCTCCTTTCAACCGATAAGTCCGCACCCAACTGTCCACTTTCGCCTCCTCAGGATACGCCGCGGCTATGTCCGTAGAAAAAAGCCGTCTTTTCTCGTCGCAAACCGTATTCATCGCCCTATAACGCTGGCCAAAACGCTGCTCAATCCCATTTATTACAGGCAAATTATGGTAAGCGCTCCGCATGGTCCAAATAGAATAACGCTCCCCGCTGAAAGTCTTCTTGGTATATGTCCCTACTCCCGCGTCAATCAGCAAAGGAACGGCATTCACATATAAGGAAAACGTACCAACATCGTTATGATTATGGCTCTCGTTATTGAATCCTCCTTTAGCCGCCACGAACATGCCTTCCCCATTTCTCATGTAACAGAACTCCGTTTCAGGATACCACACGACATCCGGCGTATCATATACGGGAGCCGTTTCTGACAATTCCCTCAAACAGAGCAATGACTGTAAAGAGCGAAAGGCGTCGTTTCCTTTCGTTACCTCAGGAGCCTTGCCGTTCAGCAGACTGGCGGCAAAGCCTCGCATTTCATCGCTCCCCACACGCTGTCCGAAGCGGTATTTCCCTCGCCGACGCGTCGGCGAAGTTGACAACCCAACCGCCACCGACATAGGAACGGGAGATGTACTCACCCATGCGACGCACCATTGGCTCGTTGAACAGCGTCAGCCTGCCTCCCGTCGCGTCGAAAAGAATCTGTAAATAATCGCACAGCTTACCCGCGGCGTGCTGCCAATAAGAAGGCCCTTCCTCGCAAGCTCCGTCCGCCTTCACAAAATTGAGGAACCTGTCGACAGAGCGCATGGTACGATAGACCGCCTTCGACAAACGTTCCTTATCGTTCTCCATCAGAAGAAAGCATTGCAGCACGTCCGAATTGCACCACGGATTCCAATTGTTGATAATCTGTCCCGGCTTCCATCTGAAAGCCATCCACCACATGCCGTCATTATTCATATAAGGAGCAAGAATGCGCTCTTCTACCGCCTCACGCAGCTGTATGGTGACGACAGGGTCTATCTTGTCGAAAGAGGAACGGAAAAAATAGTGTATCCAACACAGCAAGGCTCCATACCCTCCTGAAGCCAAATCGATAAACTGTTCCCTGAAATCCGGCAAGGAACGCTTAGTGCTCTGGTTGGGCAGATGAGCGGACAACACCCACGAGTTCATTTCGCAGCTCATATATACACCGTTCAGCAACTGGTCTATAAATCGCCCCTCTCCTTCGGCCAACTCGGCCAGCATCAAGGTGTTCAACGCGCGGGAATTGGCTCCGTAAGGCGCCTCCATCACCGTACGGTTGCCCGAACGCTCGTACTCCAAATATGCGGTAGCGGGAATCAGCTGCCATTTATAGTGAAGAAGCTTCTCTCCCTCCCGAATCAAAAGCCGTTTATTAGGCCCGAGCAACGAATCCCATGCCGCCCGATTATCATAAGCCGGATAAGGCACCCATTTCTGTTCCATTATCAGCAGTTCCTTCAATGCCGTCTCATCCGCCAAGCCTTGCAACAGGTCGCGTTCCGTATAGGCCCTTACGCATAAAGAAAAGGCTAATCCGGCAAAGATTATCAGGAATCTCGGCAGACGGTTCACTTTATCCATAATCTAAAAGTTTTTTAGTTTTCTATATTCATTGATTCGATAACGATAGGATTATATACGTCCTAATCTTGCGCTAAAGTAATTGCCCACTCTGCTTTAAGGTCCTTTCCGACCTATCAAAGCGGAGAGTTAGCCCCCTTGTCTCCTTGTACTAGGGAAAAAAGCCCGGACCGAGAAATTACCAGTCCGGGCTGAATAGTATTGTGGAATTGAAGACTGACTTTACGTCTTCAGAAAGGCGAAAGGTGTTTCCGACGAACCTTAACCCATAAAGTAGCGCGCCTTTTTAGGCATCAGCCTATACATTAATGCCGTAAATCCCCAACTGCAAAGGAAAATGCAAACGGCCATCAGCGGCACTTGGAGCGGTATAGGAATCTCCGATGGGCCGATGAGCAGGAAGAAAGGACCTACTACGAAATAATGTACCATATAAATGCCGAATCCGCATTTGGTGATGTTGGCCAACGCCTTCATGACGACGGGTGTCGTGACAACCGACTTTTGCAACAACAGGAACACGGCCACCGTCATTAGCAGTACGTTAGGACTACAGAAAGTGAAATACAATTCCATTTCCGTTTCCGTGGCATTCGGATTGGCGGCCGTCGCGCTGAATCCCGTATAGGTCACGTAGTAGCCTATAGCGAACATAACAGCGCAGATAATCAGCGTTTTCATCAGGCCCCAATCGTTCCCCTTTTTCAGATAATGGCCCAACAAGAGGTAGCCGTTGAACCCGGCGAAGTAATAGAACAGGCCGAACTCGTTCCACGTGTCCTCGCCCAACGCATAACCACCGCGGTCAAAAAGCCCGTTGACTACGTATTCCCGTATGTAGGGCAGGAATAGAGAAAGTACCCAAATCAGCAAGAACGTCCGCTTGGTCTTCTCGCTAGCTTTCTCTATCCATGCCGAGAAGAACGGCATATAGAGGTATAATCCGATAAGCAGATAGATATACCACATGTGGTTCTCCTTATGGCTGAAGTTGAACGGTATCATCGCCACATCCTTCAGTGAGTCGACGAGACTCTGCGACTCGTGCCCTTGCGTATAGCAAAAAAAGTCGCCAATAATTTCCTTCGGCAATCCGAGTACCCCAGTAAACCACGGGAACATGCTGTAAAGGACTGACCAGATAAGAAATGGGAACAGCACGCGATAAATGCGTTTCTTATAGAACTCGCCCAATGACTGTTGCTTGACCGGAAGTAACAGCAGACCCGTCATCATGACGAAGAGCGGAACGGACGGGCGAAGCAAAGAGCCATAAATAGCGGCCCAGTGAGTGTACTCGGGAATCGCTCTCATCGTCGGCGAGATGTAGAACGGGTCGATACAATGCACGCCGATTACCATCAGCATGGCGACGCAACGAATGACGTCTAACCATACAATACGATTGTCAGTAGTAGCTTGTTGAATCATAATTTATTTTGTTATTAGATAATTTGCGGGCAAAAGTAGAGATATAAACGAGAAAAGGGGAAAATAAACTGTTCTTTTTAGGATAAAAACAGCTCAAAAACGGCAGATTTGATGGAAAAGTGGCTACTTTTGCGTTATTTAAATGTGTCGTTGAATAAAAACGGAGAAAATGAAGAAGGTATTAGTGACCTACGCCGTACAAGGCGAGTTTGTAGAAATAAAGTGGCCGGATATAGAACCATATTATGTGCGCACCGGCATTGGAAAAGTAAAGTCCGCTTTTCACGTGGCGGAAGCCATCCGGCAAGTGCGACCCGACTTGGTATTAAACCTCGGGAGTGCGGGCTCACTGAACCATCAGGTAGGGGACATCTTCGTTTGCCGCAAGTTTATCGACCGTGACCTCCAAAAGATGAGCGGTCTGGAGATAGAGTCGGAAATTGATGTGTCCGCCATGTTGAATGAAAAGGGCTTTTGCTCCCATTGGACAGAGGAGGGAGTCTGCAATACAGGCGACAGTTTTTTAACCGAGGTTGCCCACGTCAGTGGTGACGTAGTGGATATGGAGGCCTATGCGCAAGCCTTTGTCTGCCGTGCTAAAGAAATACCTTTCATCTCGGTGAAGTACGTCACCGACGTTATCGGACAGAACTCAGTCAAGCACTGGGAGGATAAGTTGGCGGATGCCCGTAAGGGACTCTCACATTATTTAAATGTACTGAAAGAAAGAATATAGATTGTTTTGTATTACCTTTGCGGCAGCATCGAGGTGACATTAGATGCAGGTAATTATTAATTTATCACTAAGATGTTTACAGTAATCAAGCGCATGGAAGTATCGGCTTCTCATCAGTTGTCGCTTCCATATCAGAGTAAATGCACTAAGCCGCACGGCCATAATTGGATTATTACTGTCTATTGTCGGTCGAAAGAGCTGAATCCGGATGGAATGGTTGTAGACTTTGCGCATATTAAAGAAGTCGTTATGCATAAGTTAGACCATCAAAATCTGAATGACGTGTTGCCTTTCAATCCGACCGCAGAGAATATCGCCCGATGGATATGCGACCGCATTCCTCATTGCTATAAAGTAGAAGTGCGTGAATCGGAAGGGAATACGGTCATCTATGAGAAAGATGACATGGAGGAACAACGGTTATGAGAAAGGTAAACGAAATCTTTTATAGCTTACAGGGAGAAGGATATCACACGGGAACTCCCGCTGTGTTCGTACGCTTTTCCGGTTGCAATCTAAAATGCGGGTTTTGTGATACGTCGCATGAGAAAGGCGTGTTAATGACTGACGAAGAGATATTGGCCGAAGTGAACAGGTATCCCGCACAAATGGTTATCTTGACAGGGGGAGAGCCTTCACTGTGGATAGACGAGGAATTGATAGCGTTGTTACACGATTCCGGGAAATACGTCTGTATCGAGACGAACGGGACCCGTCCTTTACCTAAGGGAATCGACTGGGTGACTTGTTCGCCCAAGCGGGACGGAATGGTGTGTATAGACCGCATGGATGAAGTAAAGGTCGTTTATGAGGGACAAGACGTCTGCGCTTATGAACATTTTCCCGCCAAGCATTTTTTTCTTCAACCTTGCTCCTGCGCCAATATTGAAGAAACGGTAGGCTGCGTGCTACGTCATCCATCTTGGCGGCTCAGTTTACAAACCCATAAGTTGATAAATATCATCTAAACGAACCATTATAATTAGCGTAATGAGATTATGAAGATAGGATTATTCATTCCTTGCTATATTAACGCTATCTATCCTAACGTGGGAGTAGCGTCGTATAGGCTGTTGAAAAACTTGGGGGTTGATGTGGACTACCCTTTAGACCAGACTTGCTGCGGGCAGCCCATGGCGAACGCGGGGTTCGAGGGCGAGTCGGCGGAATTGGCGTTGCGGTTCGACGATTTGTTCCGGGCGTACGACTACATCGTTGGGCCTTCCGCCAGTTGCGTGGCGTTTGTGAAGATGAACCATCCCGGCATCCTGAAGAAGGCGGGACACGTGTGCCACAGCGCGGAAAGGATATATGACATTTGCGAGTTTGTTCATGACATACTGAGGCCGGCAAGCCTGCCGGCACGTTTCCCTCATAAGGTCAGCATCCATAACAGTTGCCACGGGGTGCGCGAGCTTTTCCTCTCCTCTCCGAGCGAACGGAATATACCTTATTATAATAAGTTGCGCAATCTGCTCGAAATGGTGGAGGGCATCGAGATTTTTGAACCGAAGCACGTCGACGAGTGCTGCGGCTTCGGGGGAATGTTCGCCGTGGAGGAGCAGGCGGTGTCTGCGTGCATGGGACGTGACAAAGTGAAAGACCATATGTCTACCGGAGCCGAGTACATCGTTGGGGCCGACAGTTCCTGCCTGATGCATATGCAGGGAGTCATTGAGCGTGAACATTTGCCTATAAAAGTTCGTCATATCGTAGAAATATTAGCGTCACAGTCATGAGTACAAAACATTCGGAAGCCGCCGAGAAATTCTTGCGGGATGCCGAGAAGGCGGCGTGGCATAACGAGACTCTTTGGATGGTAAGAGCCAAGAGAGATAAACTGAGTAAGGAGATTCCCGAATGGGAGGAGCTAAGAAATAAGGCCTGTGAACTGAAGCTCTATTCCAACAGCCACCTTGAGGAGCTTTTACTGGAGTTCGAGAAGAACGCCACGGCCAATGGAGCCATCGTGCATTGGGCGAAGGATGCAGCCGAGTATTGCGACATTGTGTATAACATACTGGAGAGCCATAAGGTGCGCCACTTCATTAAGAGCAAGTCCATGCTCGCCGAGGAGTGCGGGCTGAATCCTTTCCTTATGCAGCGGGGCATCGATGTTGTGGAATCCGACTTGGGCGAGCGCATCTTGCAGCTGATGCGCCTGAAACCGAGCCACATCGTGATGCCGGCCATCCACATAAAAAGGGAACAGGTAAGCGAGTTGTTTGAAAAAGAGATGGGGACGGAAAAGGGGAACTTCGACCCTACCTATCTGACTCATGCCGCGCGTAAGAATCTGCGTCACCTTTTCCTCAATGCGGAAGCGGCCATGACCGGATGTAACTTTGCCGTAGCCTCTACAGGAGATGTTGTGGTCTGTACGAACGAAGGGAATGCGGATATGGGCACTTCTTATCCGAAATTGAATATCGCAGCGTTCGGCATTGAGAAAATCGTACCGGATTTAGAAGCGTTAGGAGTATTTACCCGTCTGTTGGCGCGATCAGCTACCGGACAGCCTATCACCACTTATACCTCACACTACCGTCGACCTCGGAAAGAAGGAGAATATCACATCATCATCGTGGACAACGGTCGAAGCGAATTACTAGCTAAGGCGGAACACGTTAAAACGCTGAACTGTATTCGATGCGGAGCCTGCATGAACACTTGTCCGGTGTACCGCAGAAGCGGAGGCTACTCTTATACCTATTTTATTCCCGGGCCTATCGGCATTAACTTGGGGATGGCGCACGCTCCGGAGCGGTATTACGACAACCTCTCCGCCTGCTCGCTGTGCTTGTCCTGCTCTAACGTTTGCCCGGTGAAAGTTGACTTGGGCGAGCAGATATACAAATGGCGCCAGAAACTCGACGGGATGGGCAAGGCGAATAAGGAGAAGAAGGCTATCTCCGAGGGACTGAAGTTCCTGATGAACCGGCCCGCACTGTTCAACGCTGCGCTGTGGGCTTCTCCCATAGTGAACGGCCTGCCCCGTTTCATGAAGTATAATGGACTGAATGAATGGGGAAAGGGACGGGAGCTTCCGAAGTTTGCCAGTGAATCGTTTAATAAAATGTGGAAAAAGAATAAGGTACAAGGAAAGGAGGATTGAGCATGAGCAGTAAGGAAGAAATATTAGCCAGAATTCGCAACAATACACAGACAAAGTATGATAAACCCAATATTGAGAATATGGGCCGATCAAACTACGAGGATAAGATTGGACAGTTCTGTGCCGTCAGTCGCATGGTAGGAGGAGAGGCCGTCCTATTGGACGAAGGAGAGGATGTGAACGATGTACTCCAAAGCAAGTTTCCCGAGGCCAAACGTATCGCTTCCACTCTGCCGGAAGTAACGTGGGCGACATTTAATCCAGATAACTTGAATGACCCGAAGGAGCTAGATGGAACCGAGGTGGCAGTGGTCACTGGGGAAATCGGCGTGGCGGAGAATGGTGCAGTATGGATTCCTCAGACGGTGAAGCATAAAGCCATCTACTTTATAGCCGAATGCTTGGTAATTCTGCTTGACCGCACTAAAATTGTGGACACGATGTACGACGCTTACCGAAAACTGGAGAGCATGGATTACTGCTTCGGTACGTTTATCTCAGGGCCGTCAAAGACCGCAGACATTGAACAGGCTCTGGTGATGGGAGCGCACGGGGCTCGGAATGTCTTAATCATATTAATATAAATGTAGGGAGAAATAAGTCATGAAGGTTAAATATATTGCATTATTATATGTCTTATTGACTGTTAGTTGCGCACCAAAGAAAAAAGCGCAACCGGAAACTCTGCTTGGAGGAGACCGGGACGAGCACGGCTGTATCGCTTCGGCGGGATACGTGTGGAGTGAAGTCCGCAAGGATTGTATCCGTCTCTTCGAACAAGGCATACGCACAGAATCGCTGAATGAAGACGCCGTTTCAGCCTTTATCGTTTTCAGTCCAGACTCTACACAAGTGGAATTATTTTTCTCAAACGAACGTCCGAATGAAATATTGGACAGGCGTTCTCTTCCTTCCGGAAATTATGTGTGGAATGTAGAAGACGATGATACGAAAAACGTACGTTTCGTTGACGACCAATGGACGATAAGCCAAAGAGGGAAAGTTATTTATGCGGAAAAGCGTAACGGGCGTTAGCTTGAAAAAATAAACACTAATAATAAGATTCGGCGATGTACACGAATAAAGTAAAAAAGATAGCGGCGGTCCATGACCTCTCAGGAATGGGTCGTGTATCGTTGACCGTCGTTATCCCTATTCTTTCGTCAATGGGATTTCAAGTATGCCCCCTTCCCACGGCAGTGCTGTCGAACCATACTCAATATCCAAACTTCTCCTTTTTGGACTTAACGGACGAGATGCCCAAGATAATAGCCGAGTGGAAAAAGTTACAAGTAAGCTTTGACGCCATTTATACCGGCTATCTGGGTTCTTCCTTGCAGATGCGAATTGTTTCTGACTTCATTAATGAATTCAGGAGACCGGACAGCTTAGTCGTCGCAGACCCGGTATTGGGAGACAATGGGCGTCTATACGCTAACTTTAATCAAAATATGGTTAAAGAAATGCGTAAGCTAATTACTCAAGCTGACGTAATCACCCCCAACCTGACCGAGCTTTTCTACTTATTGAACAAGCCCTATAAGGAAAATAATACGGACGAGGAATTAAAGGAATATTTGAGACTATTGTCCGACCGAGGGCCGCAAATAGTGATTATTACTAGCGTACCCGTATTTGGTGACAGCCACAAGACCTCGGTATACGCATACAACCGTCAAGGGAATCGTTACTGGAAGGTGACTTGCCCTTACCTGCCGGCCCATTATCCCGGTACGGGAGATACCTTCACAAGCGTGATAACGGGCGCGCTGATGCAGGGAGACAGCCTCCCCATCGCTTTAGACCGGGCCGTACAGTTCATTCTGCAAGGCATCCGTGCCACCTTCGGCTATGAATATGACAATCGGGAAGGGATATTATTAGAAAAAGTTCTCCATAATCTGGACATGCCGATACAGAGCGCAAGCTACGAATTGATATGAGAAATTCCGCAGAATCGGAATCTAGAACGGAATTTACGGCATCAAAGCGTGAATAGTAGCTCTTACCTGTTTCGCAGTTGTCACATTACGTTCATATTCGTCAATATGTACCGTCCCTCCCATAGACACACACTCGTTCTTGTACTTCATATTACTACGGATACGCTCACGAGCTGAAAAATGAAACTCCTGTATACCTGTTTCTTTCGCTATACGAACAATGTTTTTTTCATTTACTCCACAACCTGCAAGAAGAATGATTCTTCCATCCGCTTGCGTTTGCAGTTCCTTTAATAAAGGAATGCCCGCTTCTGCGTTCGCCTGCTGCCCTGAGGTCAATATGCGATCACAGCCAAGCTCTATGATTTCCTCCAATGCCTTTTGAGGATTCCGGCACACATCAAATGCCCTGTGAAAAGTAATGGACATTCCGTAAGAGGCCTCTATAAGTTGACGCATAGCGTTCTTGTCCACCTCGCCATCCTCTGTCAGACAACCAAACACTACTCCATCAACCTTTAGGCTACGAGCGATTTCAACGTCTTTCAACATTGTCTTAACCTCAACGGAGGAATAAAGGAAATCTCCCCCTCTCGGACGGATGATGACATGTAGCCGTGTTGCAGTCAACAACTCTCTGGCTACGGCGATTTCGCCATAAGAGGGAGTCGTCCCCCCCTCGGGGATGCCAGCGCACAGTTCCACCCGATTGGCTCCACCTTCTTGGGCTGCCACACAACTTTCCACCGAATTTGCGCAAATCTCAAATTGAAACATTTCACTTTATGTTTTAACAAATTTACTTCTTGCCAAACGAATCAAAAGAGAGCGAATTATGCAGGCTCGCTGAACAATTCGCTCTCTCTAAAACTATCAACTGTCCGGCACAGCTTACTTGGCGAAGCTGACCGCTCGCGTCTCACGAATAACCGTAATCTTTACTTGACCCGGATAAGTCATCTCGTCTTGAATCTTCTTAGCAATTTCCGCTGACAGACTTTCTGTCTGTTTATCGTCAATCTTATCCGCTCCAACAATAACACGCAACTCACGTCCCGCTTGAATAGCGTATGTTTTGGTTACACCGGGATAAGACATAGCCAACTGTTCAAGGTCGTTCAGACGTTTGATGTACGCTTCCACAATCTCACGACGCGCTCCCGGACGCGCCCCGGAAATAGCGTCGCAGACTTGCACGATAGGAGCCAACAAACTGGTCATTTCCGTTTCGTCATGATGCGCGCCTATAGCGTTGCAGATATCCGGTTTTTCCTTATATTTCTCCGCCAACTTCATACCCAATAACGCGTGAGGCAATTCCGGTTCTTCGTCGGGCACTTTACCTATATCATGCAGAAGTCCGGCCCTCTTCGCTTTCTTCGGATTCAAGCCCAACTCAGAAGCCATTACAGCACATAAGTTCGCAGTTTCCCTAGCATGCTGCAACAAGTTCTGACCATATGAAGAGCGGTACTTCATTTTACCGATAATACGGATAAGTTCAGGATGTAGCCCGTGAATTCCGAGGTCGATGGTTGTCCGTTTACCGGTCTCAATAATCTCCTCTTCCACTTGCTTACGCACCTTAGCCACAACCTCTTCGATACGCGCCGGATGAATACGGCCGTCAGTAACAAGCTGATGTAAAGCCAAACGGGCAATCTCTCGGCGCACAGGATCGAAAGCGGAAAGTACTATCGCTTCCGGTGTATCATCCACAACAATCTCTACGCCTGTAGCCGCTTCAAGCGCACGGATGTTACGTCCCTCACGACCGATGATCCGACCCTTAATCTCGTCCGACTCAATATGAAATACCGTAACAGAGTTCTCTATCGCTGTTTCTGTAGCTACCCGTTGGATAGACTGAATGACGATGCGCTTAGCTTCCTTGCTGGCTGTCAGTTTAGCGTCATCCATTATATCATTGATATATGACTGCGCCTGCGTCTTGGCCTCCTCCTTCAAAGACTCTACCAAGCGTTCCTTAGCTTCCTCAGCCGATAGGCCAGAAATCGTCTCCAGTTTTTCTATTTCCTGATGCTGCAATCGTTCCAACTCCTCCTTTTTCTTATCGATAATAGACAGCTGAGCCTCCAGATTCTCTCTTACGGCTTCCGCTTCCGCCTTTTTCTTCTGAAGCTCCTCCTGCCGTTGAGCAAGCACCATTTCGCGCTGCTTCAGTTTGTTTTCCACCTGCTGAAGTTTTTGATTACGCGCGGCGACTTCTTTTTCCAACTCCGCTTTCTTGTTCAGGAACTTTTCCTTTACTAATAATAATTTTTTCTCCTTGATTACTTCCGCTTCAACTTCCGCATCTTGTAACACCTTATTGTATTTCGATCTCAATACATACCTGAATATAAGGTATGAAATAACACCTCCTACAACAAGGCAGGCTATCGCCCCTACTATTATTTCCGTCATTCTATGTTAAATTTAAATATAAATAAAAACGCACTGTCACTCATCGTTGCAACCAAAGTTGCCCGAACAGTTACAGTGCGTGGTTGTTTTCTATTTTTATATCTCTACACTGGCTTTATCATTCTTCTTTAAAGCATTCCTCCAACAAATCCGACAATTCCCTTATCTTTTCCTTATAGGGCTGAGTATCGTTCCGTTGCATCCATTGCAGTTTCTCTAAAGAAAACTGATAGGCCACCATCGCTATAAGTTTCTCGGGAGCTAAGCCCTTATAGCGCTCCCGATAGGCGTATAGCCTGACATTTACCTGCTTAGCGGCCTTCCGTACGATTTCCTCCTCTTCCCGACTGATAGTCAACGGATAGTTAGAATCCGCTATTTGCAGATTTATCTTTATTTTATCGTTCATACATCTCCTTTTTATTCATTCATTAAAGCGATGCACTTATCGATTTCACGCACTAATTTAGACAAACGCAGCTTCGTTTCCTTAATGTCGCCTCCTTTAAGGTTGATTGCCATCGCAGTCTTTAAGTTTGTGTAGCGGACTTCCAAGTCATTGTATTGAGCCCGAATCTTCTCGTTGTTCGACCGTTCATCTTCGAGAAGCCTCTTTAATTCCGCATTTTCGCGCTTGATTTCGCCATGTAAAAAAATCAAATGCCGTAACCGCGTTTCGAAGGAACTCAATAACTTTTTATCTTCTTCCGTCATTACCACACTAAAATTGTACACAAATTTACGCTTTACTCTGATATTACAAAAACTTTTCGGGAAAAAACATGTTTTTTTACGAAAAAAAGTACCTCGCACAGACAAAAAGAGAACATCGGACACATTCTTTGACAACAGGACCTTAGCCGAACATCTCACCGGAGAAGTCCTCTCAGGACCTGACTAAATTCCGCTCGGATTTATCTTGTAAGCAGTACGACGTAAGCGAACAAAACTCATCCACAAGAATCAATCATCAAGACTACTTCAGGTGGCGCAGCCACGTTTTATAGCAAAAAGATAGAACATATACCATTTTTCCGTATCTTTGTTGCCAACTTATACGTAGAAATAACAAACGGTATATGAAAAGGTACTTAACCCTTCTTATATTCATACTCTTTCCTTTCTGGCTCACCGCGCAAACCGATTATTTGGAACCAGTACGGTCGTTCAGCACTTATACTGGCGAATTAGGCGAATATTATCGCAATGTCTTTCCCCTTTTAGAAACCGGATTCCAACGGCGACCGTACGCGCGTCTTGTAGTGATTCCCTCCTTCACGCCGGAATACGCCATGTCCGTTGAACGTAGACAAGGCCGATATTGCCTTGTGTCAAACACGCTGTCGCGCACCTATTGGCAGTCGGACAAAAACTCGGTAAAGGTGAACAGCAAGACCACATTCATTAAGCAGGAACTATACACGACGCTCGGAAGCATCTTCCGCCAAGTAACCACCGAAGTACAAGACTTGGACGGCACCGCGGCGGGACTGGACGGTGTAGTGTACTACTTCTACTCCACCGACGCGAGGGGGAACATAATAAAAGGTAAAAAGTGGTCGCCGGACGAAGGCTCCTTGATGGAGAGGCTCGTTACGGTCTGCCAGTCAGCCTATCAGCTGTCTATAGGAAAGAACATTTCCGAAGCCTCACTGACCGAAGAGGCGGCCGCGCTGCTGAAAGACTTGAAGCAAAGAGCGAAAGAACAGCCGGAAGCTTATAAAAAGCCTCTGTATGTAGGCATCTATCAGGTAGGAGCGCAGCTAAAGACGCTTTCGGGAAAAACGATTGACTCTATACCGGAACTCTCCTCGGGAACCACCGACCAATACTTGGACGAGCATCTGCAATATCCGGCGAAACTGCTTAAAGAGAAGGTCGAAGGATACGCCCTGTGCGAATTTACCATAGACAAGGGGGGAACGGTGTTGCGACCGCACATTCTGCAAGCCACTCATCCCGAGTTCGCGGCGGAAGCGTTGCGCCTTGTCAAGGAAATGCCGAAATGGAAGCCGGCGGTAGCCGACGGGAATCCTATCGGAACGAACTATACCCTCTACGTGCCATTCCGTATAAAAGCGTACCAGAAAGCTCTTCAAAAACATAAGGAATAAAGGGGCGCTCAGCCTTCACGCACGAGCGTTCCGGTTTAGAGCCTGTTTAAAATTTTGCGTTTAAGTGATTTAGTCAGGTCTCTTTTGAGTCCCTTTCCGGTCTCTTTTCCCGATTTCGCTCGTCAGATAGCCCGCTATCCTCCTCGCAAAACCGGAAAAACATCCTCGAAAAGGGCTCCAACAAGCGGAGAAGTTGTAAACACTATTCATGCACGAAAAGCGACGCTCTCCCCACCTTCCACCGGAAGTCCGTCTCCTACGAACCTATCTTAAAAAACGACCATTCTGAAAAATGGAATATTCTGACACCTCAAAAACGCGATAATTCCGGACGAAGCAGGGTCCGGACGAAAAAGACGCGTTCCTGAAGCATCGGCGAAATTCAAGATGTCATCAAAAGCGGATTTTAGGGAACACCTCCAACCCCATAAGGCAAGAATTATTTCTTATAGTAATCTATCCACCCCATATCGTACAATATAGACACTTTCATTTCGTTCAGAAAATCGGCGCAACTAGAAGCTAAAAAGTGTAAATTTCACGTTCGATTCACTAAAGCGGGCTTTCCCCATCACTTGCCCTTAATCTTTCCTCCGAAAATTAGCCCTACGGCTCGTGAGAAACAGGGCGACAGCTCACAAGCGATAGCCCGTTCCGACAAACGGGAAAGCCCTTTCCAACATCCGCCGAAGAGCTAAAAGATGAATATTTATGCGTTTTTTCGCCAGAATATGCGGTTTTTATACCGTTTTTATGCAGTCCGTCCGCTAAAAGTGAAGCGCTAGGCGGACTTATCCGAAGGGAAAATCTTAAAAATAGACCATTTCCCCTCAAACGCATTGTCCGGATACACCTCGCCCTTACACGCCCTGCCTGCATCTTCTATTGTGTATTCTTTTCTATTAAAACGTAAATTCTTCGCAAAAACTCACCGACCATACAATAAAACTCCGTAACTTTAGGCTCTGTAAATCTGACGCTAATCGCTTAGAGCCCGCAATCGGACAATAACAAGCTCAACGCCTTTACCGCCAGAAGCCTACGGCACAGACCTTTTAATCGTGTACTTATAAATAAGAATACATTAATATAATAAACAAACTATGCTACGAATTACTATCTTATTACTATCACTTCTGCTTCTGTCTCCTATAGAAGCCGCCGTGAAAAAACTGCAAGTAGAGTATCTCACCAACCCGGTGGGAATAGACGCGCGGACGCCCCGGTTCAGTTGGTGGCTACAGTCCGAACTGCGCGGAGTGAAGCAAGTGGCCTACCAAATCGTGGTGGCCAAGGACGAAAACTACACCCGCGAGGTATGGAACTCGGGCAAGGTCAACTCCTGCCGTTCTGTCCATGTATCTTACGAAGGCCCCGCCCTCTCCCCTTCCACCCGCTACTATTGGAAGGTAGCCGTATGGAACAACAAGACGGGCAAGGAGACATCCGCCGAGAAAGCCTACTTCGAGACGGGCCTCATGGACGAGGGATGGTCGGGAGCTCAATGGATTCAGGCCACCAATATTCCCAAGAACTCGAAAGAAACGCCGGGAAGCGCCTCCTCGGAAAAAGCGCGCATGACGTTGGAGACGGACGTGACGCTCACCTCGGGCAACGCCTCGGTACTCTTCGGCGTACAGAACCCCGGCAATCTCTTCATGTGGTCCGTCAACACGATTGACGACAAGGCCCAACCCCTCATCCGCAGGCACGTCTACACGGACGGAAGGATGCAAGCCAGCGATACGCCCATCGGACAATTCTTCACAAAGGAGGACTTGCTCGGCAAAGAATGGCACCTGCGCATAGAGGCGAAGGACGGGACGGTCAAGACCTTCATCAACGACGTACTGGTAGACACGTATCAGGACAAGAACGGGGAGCTGAAAAACGGAAGCATCGGCTTCCGGGCCTTCAACGGAGCAGAAGGCAACGAAACGGCGCTATACGACAACGTCTCGCTGACCCGATATGCGAAAGAGGGAAACGGGGCCGCAACCATCACCCTGAAGGAAGACTTCGAGAAAGGAAACCCGCAGTTCGATGGCGGGGAGGTGCTGTCCGTCAATGGAAACGGGAAGCTTCGGGTCGCCTCTCCCTCGGGAGACTACCGCGTGTTCCAGTCCAATGCGCAGGGCATACCCATGTTCCGCAAAGAGCTCAAGCTGAAGAAACAGATAGCCTCCGCTCGCCTTTACAGTTCAGCCTTAGGGGTGTACGACCTGTTCATCAACGGCGAGCGGGTAGGCACTCCGGCGGAGGACGGAAGCGTGACCTACGACGAGCTGAAACCCGGATGGACGGACTACCGCAAGACGGTATTCTACCAGACCTACGACGTGACCGGCCTGCTGCGCAAAGGGACGAACGCCATCGGAGCGCAGGTCAGCTCGGGATGGTTCGCGGGCGACGTGAACCACGGCGAGTACGGTGTTCACGACCTCGGCTTCATCGCCAAGCTGAAAGTACGCTATACCGACGGAACCGAGGAGACCGCGGTGACGGACACCTCATGGCTCTCCTCGCAAGAAGGTCCCATACGATTGGGTGACATCTATCACGGAGAAACGTATGACGCCCGCAAGGAGAGCGCGTGGACGAAGCCCGGCTACAACACCTCCCGGTGGAACAAGACCGCCGTGAACCCTTACTTCAAGGGGAACATCACGGCTTTCATAGGTCCCGCCGTGCAAGTACGCCCCGAACTGGAACGCAAGCCGGTGAGCATAACGACCTATCAAGGAGAGAAGGACAATAAGATTAATGTGATTCAGGTAACCGACGGCCCGGCCTCCATCCGGCTGAAGAAAGGAGAAACGGCCATCTACAATTTAGGCCAGAACATGGTGGGATGGGTACGCTTCAAGGTGAAGGGCGATGCCGGAACAGCCATGAAGCTTCGGTTCGCGGAGATACTGAACGACACGGGAGACAAGTCCAGAGGCGACGACGGCCCGGCGGGAAGCGTGTATACGGCGAACCTGCGCACCGCCAAAGCAACACTGCGGTACATCCTGAAAGGAGACAAATCCGGCGAGTCCTTCAACCCGTCCATGACCTTCTTCGGTTTTCAGTATTGCGAAGTGACCGCCGACGCGGACATTGAAATTCAGTCCTTAGAAGGACAGGTAGTAGGAACCGTCACCGATGAGGGTTCATCCTTCGCCACAAGTAGCTCCCTCATCAATCAGCTGTATAGCAACATCCTGTGGGGACAACGGGGAAACTACCTGAGCATCCCTACGGACTGTCCGCAACGTGACGAACGACTCGGTTGGACTGGCGATACGCAGGTATTCTGCCGGGCGGCGACCTACAATGCGGACGTTTCCGCCTTCTTCGAGAAATGGATGGGCGACATGAGAGATTGCCAACGAGAGGATGGAGCCTATCCGAGCGTCGCGCCGCAGGCGTGGGGAGTTCCTCACGGACAATCGGCGTGGTCGGAGGCCGGAATCATCGTTCCGTGGACAATCTACTTGGTTTATGGCAATAAGAATATCCTAAGAGACAATTACGCCTCGATGGAAAGATACATGGACTTTCTTGCCGCCCAGAAGGGAGAAGGCTATGACTACAACGGAGCCGGAACGAGCTTCGGCGACTGGTTGGCTTACGAGGGAACCTCCAACCAATATGTCAGCGTATGCTATTACGCGTATGCGGCCCAACTGATGGCGAAAATATCCGCGGCCCTGAGCCAAAGGGGTGGAGACGAGTACGACCTGAAGTCGCATGAATATACCGAGCTAGCGTGCCGCATCAAGGAGGAGTTCCAAGAACGATACGTCACCGAAGAGGGAGACCTGAAGGAGAGAAGCCAAACCGCTTATTTACTGGCCTTAAGACTCAACCTCTTCCCCAATGAGAAAGCGGCCGAGCGGGGAGTCAACAAGTTAGTAAGCAAAATCATAGCGAACGGCAACCGCCTGAGCACCGGCTTTGTGGGAACCGCCATACTGAACCAGACCCTGACCCAATACGGAAGGACAGACATAGCCTACAACCTCCTGCTGCAACGGAAGAACCCCTCATGGCTTTACAGCGTCGATCAGGGAGCCACCACTATCTGGGAACGTTGGGACTCATATACAAAGGAGAAAGGATTCAACACCGTCACAATGAACTCGTTCAACCATTATTCATACGGTGCGGTGGCCGAATGGATGTACGGCACGATGGCAGGCATAGACGCCGATGAGTCTTGCCCGGGGTTCAAACACATCGTCCTACGCCCCGAACCGGACACCCGGATAACGTTGCCAGAAGGACAAGAAAGAATCTCATGGGTAGACGCTTCTTTCAGCTCAAGCTACGGAATCATCAAAAGCGCATGGAAACGACAAGATGACGGAAGCGTAACTTATAAAGTAACCGTGCCGACAAATACAACGGCTACACTCTATCTGCCTCTGCCAACACTTGACTATACAGTAGAAGAGAACGGCCGGATAGCTATCAAATCCGAGGGAGTATCCTCACTGACATTTAAGAAAGGAAAGGCCATACTGGAATTGGAATCCGGGAGCTACGAATTTGTGGTAAGCGAGAAAAAATAATCGCATGAATTCATTCCGAGAAATAGAAAAAGTTGATGTATATCAGAAAAAAATAAGATTTTAAGATTATATATAACTTAAAAGCACTATATTTGCGTCTATTAGAAAAAAAGAATAATTTTATTAATTAATTTTTTAGCTATGAAAAGAAATAAAATGACGTTAGTAGCCGTTGTGCTAAGTGGGAGCTTATTGTTCAGCTCTTGTGTTGGTTCATTCGGTTTATTTAACCGTTTGAGCTCATGGAATCAATCTCTGAGCAACAAGTTTGTAAACGAGCTTGTGTTCCTCGCCTTTAACATTATTCCTATTTACGGCGTATCCTATCTGGCCGACGTATTGGTAATTAACTCCATCGAGTTTTGGAGCGGAAGCAATCCGATGGCTAATGTAGGTGACGTGAAAAAGGTAAAAGGAGAGAACGGGAACTATTTAGTGAAGACGCTTGAAAACGGTTATTCCATCACTAAAGAAGGAGAGACCGCTTCTATGGATTTAATCTACGATAAGGAAGCCAACACATGGAATGTAGTGGCTAACGGCGAAAGCGCTCCGCTAGTTAAGATGAACAATGACGGAACAGCTGACCTGTTTTTACCGGACGGCAAGACCGCGAATGTAACTCTGGATGCCCGTGGCATGTTAGCCGCTCGGCAACTGACAACAACCGGAATGATGTTCGCAGCCCGTTAAAGGCTACAATATCCTTAAAAGAAAAGCCATCCGCATGAACGGGTGGCTTTTTTCAGTTACCGACACAAGCAACAATCCGCCTAAAGAAGCTTGCCTTTGAACAGGAAGGCGTTGTCGGGTAAAACAATCTCGGGAAGAGATGCCCCCGCCTCGAACAGCCCGAACACGGAAGACCCGGAACCACTCATGGCGGCGTATATCGCCCCCTTCTCGTATAACGTATGCTTTATCTCTTCTATCAAAGGGTATTTGGGGAAAATGCTCTTCTCGAAGTCATTCGCCAACAGCTGTCTCCATTCGCCAACAGGCTTCGCCACAACTTCTCTTAAAGAACGTTCCGGCCAGCAAGGACGGATATTGGAGAAAGCGTCCCGTGTGGAGACAAAAATATCCGGCTTGATAATGATAATCTGATAATCTTTCAAAGACAAGTCTATGGGAGAGAATATGTTTCCAATACCTTCGGCAAATGTTGGCTTATTCTTGATGAAGAAAGCGCAATCGGCTCCTAACTGACTGGCATATTGTTCTAACTCTTCCTCCGACAATCCTAACGCGCATTGATCATTCAGCAGCTTCAGCATAAAGGCGGCGTCTGAAGAGCCTCCACCTAATCCCGCTCCAAAAGGAATGCGTTTATATAAATAAATGGACACTGAAGGAAGATTAAAGTCATTATCCAACAAGCGATAAGCCTTCACTACTAAATTATCTTCCAAATCATCCGTGGCCTTAAACCCATATTGATATAAAGTCACCTTTTCTCTTGCATCTCGCCCAGTCTGGATTTCCAAAGCATCCGTTAATGTAATCGGATAAAAAACGGTCTCCAGATTATGATAACCATCCTTTCTTTTCTCTGTTACAGAAAGTCCTAAGTTTATTTTAGCGTTTGGAAAAGCAATCATTACGTAAAAGTTTAATCAATCCGCCTATTAGTTAAATTACTATTGTACGTGCAAAGTTATTAAAATCTGCCTATCTTTGTTGTCCATTAACAAAGAAAACTATGGCAGAACAGAAACGGAACACCCGAAATACAAAGTCTTCAAAAGTACAACCTATCAACGATTATGGCCGCATACAGCCACAGGCTCCAGAACTAGAGGAGGCTGTTTTAGGCGCATTAATGATTGAAAAAGACGCTTATTCGTTAGTCAGCGAGATTCTTCGTCCGGAATCATTCTATGAGCATCGGCATCAACTGATTTATGCCGCCATTACTGACCTCGCCATTAACCAGAAACCGGTAGACATCTTAACCGTAAAGGAACAACTCAGCAAGCGCGGAGAACTGGAAGAGGTTGGAGGACCTTTCTATATTACCCAACTCAGCAGTAAGGTCGCCTCCTCCGCACACATCGAATACCACGCTCGCATTATAGCCCAAAAAGCGTTGGCGAGAGAGCTAATCACCTTTACAAGCAATATCCAAAGTAAGGCGTTCGACGAATCACTGGACGTAGATGACTTGATGCAAGAAGCGGAAGGAAAGTTGTTCGAGATTTCACAGCAGAACATGAAAAAAGACTATACGCAAATCAATCCCGTAATTGACGAAGCCTATAAACTGATTCAAAAAGCTGCCGCACGGACAGACGGTCTGAGCGGACTCGAAAGCGGCTTTACCAAACTAGATAAAATGACTTCCGGTTGGCAGAACTCTGACTTGATAATCATCGCCGCCCGTCCCGCAATGGGAAAGACAGCTTTTGTGCTTTCAATGGCTAAAAACATCGCGGTCAACTTCCGTAACCCGGTTGCCTTGTTCTCTTTGGAAATGAGTAACGTACAGTTAGTCAACCGTCTGATATCCAACGTGTGCGAAATACCTAGCGAGAAGATTAAGAGTGGACAGTTGGCCACCTACGAATGGCAACAACTGGACTATAAACTGAAGGATTTGTTGGACGCTCCCTTATACGTGGACGACACGCCCTCTCTCTCTGTCTTCGAGCTGCGTACAAAAGCCAGACGACTGGTACGCGAGCATGACGTGAAGCTCATCATCATCGACTATCTCCAGTTGATGAACGCGAGCGGAATGTCATACGGCAACCGCCAAGAGGAGGTCAGCACCATCTCGCGCTCCTTAAAAGGATTGGCTAAAGAATTGAATATTCCCATCATCGCCTTATCGCAGTTAAACCGTAGCGTGGAGAACCGCGAGGGAATAGACGGCAAGCGACCGCAACTGAGCGACCTGCGCGAATCGGGAGCCATAGAGCAGGATGCCGACATGGTATGCTTTATCCACAGGCCCGAATATTACAAGATTTATCAGGACGACCGGGGCAACGACCTGCGGGGCATGGCGGAAATCATTATCGCCAAGCACCGTAACGGTGCGGTGGGCGAGGTATTGCTCCGCTTCAAGGGAGAATACACCCGATTCTCTAATCCGGAAGATGACATGATTATACCTATGCCCGGAGAAACCGGAGCCATGTTAGGCTCGAAGGTTAACAATAACTCCGCTTACGCCCCCATGCCTGACTTTACTCCGCCTGCGGAAAATCCTTTCGCCGCCGCTCCAGACAATGGCCCCATGCCCTTTTAGTTCATAACAGCACCAAACCAGACATAATTAAAGCCTGTCTAAATGCGTTCCCGCAATTTAAACAGGCTTTTCTCATGCCTATGTACTACAAACTGCAATCTTTAACTTTATTGTATTCCTCTTTCACGGAGCTTCAACTGCCATTTCCATGCCGAAAGCAGAGTATCCTCTAAAGTTTCTACGGCCTTCCATCCTAATTCCTTATTGGCGAAGTCCGGATTGGCCCATACCTTTTCGATATCACCGGCACGGCGGCCCACAATCTGATAATTCAGCTTAACTCCGGTCGCCTTTTCGAAAGCGTTAATCAGCTCCAATACGGAAACGCCGTGTCCCGTACCGATATTGAACACTTCCACTTTTTCTTTCTGTTTTTTCTCAAGAATACGTTGAATAGCCACGACATGGGCCTTAGCCAAATCAACCACATTGATAAAGTCGCGGATACAAGACCCGTCGGGAGTATTATAGTCATCGCCGAAAACGCTCAACTTCTCACGAATGCCGATAGCCGTCTGAGTAAGGTAAGGAACCAAGTTCTGAGGAACGCCGTTAGGCAGTTCTCCCAACAAGGCCGTAGGATGAGCGCCTATCGGATTGAAGTAACGCAATAAAATCGCGCTGATAGGAGCGCCGGAAGTGATGGTGTCCCGTATAATTTCTTCATTGATTTGCTTGGTGTTTCCGTAAGGAGATTCCGCCTTCTTGATAGGCGCGTTTTCCGTTACCGGCAACTCGTCCGGTTGGCCATAAACGGTACAGGAAGAAGAGAAAACAATGCCTTCCACCCCATATTTAGGCATCAACTCCAGAATATTGATTAAAGAGCCCAAGTTGTTCCGGTAGTAAAGCAGGGGTTTCTGTACAGACTCTCCCACAGCCTTGCTCGCTGCGAAGTGAATAATGGCCTTGATGCCCTCGTACTTCGCAAACACGGCCTCAAGCCCCGCGAAATCAAGACAGTCTAATTTCTCAAAAGCGGGGCGAACGCCCGACACCTGTTCGATATTATCGACAACATCCGCGCTCGAATTGGAAAGATTATCGATGATAATTACCTCGTAACCACTGTTCTGTAACTCTACAACAGTGTGAGAACCGATGTATCCGGTTCCTCCCGTTACTAAAATCCTTTCTTTCATAATTCTATTAAGTATATGGTTGTATTCTTTTATGTATACGATGTTTCTGCTACAAAAGTAGGGAAATAAAACGAGAATGCAACCCGCCGAAACGAATATTTTCTCCGTTTCTTCATTCGCCAACCGCTCGTCTTTTGCCGAATCCGGCTAGGCTTTTTTTCTTGTAGAGCGTCCTCCCGGTTCTTCTACATCGGCCGCCTTATTCATGTACATCGACCCGGAGGTTCTTGTACATGAATCACAGTCTCCTTTCGGCCCGCTTCGCCGCCTATCCGGACTCGCTCCAACCGTACCGTACGGCGGGCTTCCTATTCGCCTCGCCTAAGCCGCTCCACATAGTCGTCGACATGCCGCATTTGTGAGGGAATATCGATACCTTGCAGACACTTGGAAAGGCATCGTTTGCAGCCGATACAGTGACTGGCCTGCCGCAGGCGGGGAACGGAACGGTCGTAACCGATGAGGAAAGCGCGCCTCGCTTCCCGATAATTAGCGTCTTGACCGCTTTGGGGCGCACTGTCCTGATTGACGCACTTGTTGTAGTGAAGGAATACCGCGGGGATATCCACGCCATAAGGACAAGGCATACAGTATCGGCAGTCGGTACAGGGAATGTTAGGGCTGTCCATCATCCGCTCCGCCGCGTCGTCAAGGAGACTCCTCTCCTCGGCGGATAACGGGACAAGGGGCGAAAAGGTGCGCAGATTGTCCTGAAGATGTTCCTTGTAAGTCATGCCGCTCAAGACGGTGAGTACGCCGGGGAAAGAGCCCGCGAACCGGAACGCCCACGACGCGGCGCTATCCTCCGGACGTTTCCGCTTCATCCGCTCCAGAATACGCTGAGGCACATTGGAGAGCCGCCCTCCCAGTAAAGGATCCATGACAACCACGGGTATCTCACGTCTCTCCAGTTCGCCGTAGAGGTACTCGGCGTTCGTGTCATCGCCCATCGCGCGCTGCCAGTCCGAGTTATAGGCGGCCGCGTGTCTCCAGTCCACATAGTTGAGCTGAATCTGCACGAAATCCCAGTGAACTCGGTCGTGCATGGCGAGCACACGGTTAAAGACCTCTATATCCCCGTGAAACGACCATCCAAGATGGCGTATGCGGCCTTTTTTCCTCTCGTCGAGCAGGAAATCGAGCATCCCGTTGCGCACGAAGCGCCGGTCGAACAGCTCCATCCCCCCTCCCCCGATGCCGTGCAGCAGATAATAGTCGATGTAATCCGTTTGCAGATTCTCTAAAGAACTCCTGTACATGGCCATCAGGCTTTCGCGCGAGTTATCCGAAGAGGCGGACATCTTGGTGGCGATAAAGTAGCTCTCCCTCGGATGGCGTTTCAGCGCCACGCCCGTAACCCTCTCCGACCATTCCTGCCCGTATATGGGTGCGGTGTCAAAATAGTTCACGCCGTGCGCTATGGCGTAATCCACCAGCCCGTTCACCGTTTCTTGGTCTATCGGGTTGCCGTTCTTGTCCGGCCTCTCGGCGGGAGGCCATCTCATGCAACCATATCCCAACAGCGAGACGCGCTGTCCGGTCACGGGGTCTACGCGGTAAGTCATCTCACCGCCACTCGCTTCCCGTCCGCCGCTTCCGCTGCGGCAGGAAGTCCATCCGGCTCCCATCCCGACGGCCGCCAGTCCTTTCAGGAACGCTCGGCGGGACATTCCCTTCTTGTCTTTCCGTTCCATATCATGCAGATTGTTCAGTTCGCTTTTCTATATTCCAATGGCGTGACGCCCGTCTTATTCTTAAACAGGCGGTTAAAGTGTTGGGGGTATTCAAAGCCTAGCTCATAGGCTATCTCGCTTACGGAAAGCCGGGTGCTGACCAACAGCGTTTTCGCCCGGGCTATCAGGTAAGCGTGAATGTGCTGTTGGGCGTTCATTCCCGTCAAGGCACGCAGAAGATCGCTCAGGTAGTGGGGCGACATGCCCAACTCGCCCGCTATGCCGCTCACGGATATGAACTTGCCGCTCCGTTCCTCGGTGTATTTCCGGATTATTGACTGAACCCGGCTCAGGATGTCCGAGTCGACGCTGTTCCGTGTTTGAAACTGACGGGTATAGAAGCGTTCCGCATAGTTCAGCAAGGTATCGAGCAGGGACACGATGATGTCTTGCGTATGCGCGTCAACGCGTTGCCCGTACTCGCTTTCCATATTATTCAGAATACTTTCCACAATGTTCCTCTCCGCGTCGGAGACGTGCAATGCCTCGTTCACCTCGTACGAGAAGAACCGCATCCGGCCGATTTTCTCTCCTAAAGGGTATCTCCGGACAAAGTCCGGGTGAAAGGCCAACAGCCATCCCCACCTACCCGAGTTTTCGGCCTTCTCGTCCCAACAATGTATCTGCCCGGGAGCGAAAAAATTCATCGTACCCCGGCTAAAGTCGTAGTCGCGCCATCCGTACTTGGCGTTGCAGGTCGCGCCGTCCTTTATCGTGACGGAATACAGGTTCAGCTGAACGGGCTTGCCTACGGGAACATAATCTTTGACCTCGGACAGCCGACAGACGCTCATCAGCGGATGGCGTACGGGAGGACAACCGAACAAGGCGGCGTACTGCTCGACCGTATCGACCGTTATTATATCCTTATCATTGACTTTCATCTGTTTTAGTATTGATTGACGCCGCAAAGGTACAGGCAACCGCCCACTTAGAGACTAAACAAAAGAGAGAAAGTTGTATACGAACAGGAAAAGCGGGAAAAAAACGCGAAACGCTCCGCGTCGAACGCTTATCTTAAAAATGGAACATTCTTAAAAACGGGACATCCAAACGCCTCCAGAACGCGATAATTCCGGCCGGGGTACGGCTCGAACGAAAAGAACGCGGCGTAGAGGCGTTAGCGAAATTCATAGTGTCACAAAATCAGGATGCCAACCGATATTTTTATTTATTTAAAAAGAAAACCATATCATATTAACCTCACATAAACGATTATAGTAAAATATCGTCACTTCAATCCCGTTCAGAAAACGAGAGCAACGAGTAGCTAAAAAATGTAAAAACTACGTTTCACCCGCCGATAAAGGCGATTTCCCGCGCTTATCCCCCCATTCTCGCCTGAGAAACAGGGCTGCGGCTCGCGAGCGAAAGGGCGAGCCAACACGAGCCGTCGCCTTTTCCAACGGCAGTCGAGAGCCTTCTGAAGCGTATTTTATACGGTTTTACTCCAAAAACACACGGCTTTTACGAGTTTTTTATGCGCTCCGGCCCGCTAAAAGCGTCGTTCTCGACGATATTTTTTTGAGGAAAATCTTAAAAATGGAACATTTTGGCCCGTCATTCACAGCGGAAGCCAACGCTCCGAGCGGCTACTCCGCAAGGGGTTTCCGAAACGTTTCGCCCGACTTTCCCTTCGGTGACGAAGAACGGCCCTCATCGTCATCGTTTTGTTCCCCAAATATTGCGGAATATAAAAAATAATCGCTAAGTTTGCACCAAATTATAAGATTCAGGATATGTTGGTTTACAATACGACTTTTCATGTAGACGATGACGCGCACAATAACTTCTTAATCTGGATAAAAGAGTGCTACATCCCCGAAGTAAAAGGGCACGGAGCGTTGAAGAATCCTCGTATGTGCCGGATATTAAGCCATCGGGATGAGGGAAGCTCCTACTCTTTGCAGTGGGACGTGGAGAACAGCGGAGCGCTGCACCGTTGGCACTTGGAGCAAGGCGCTCGGCTAAACGAAGAGATGATTAAGATTTTCAAGGATAAGGTTGTCGGTTTTCCGACTTTGATGGAGATAGTGGAGTGATTCAACCGGTAAAGGAGAAAATAATCTTGGGTATAGACCCCGGGACGACGATTATGGGATACGGTATCCTGAGAGTCAAGGGAATCAAGCCGGAGATGGTGGCGATGGGCATTATCGACCTGCGTAAGTTCGGTGACCACTACCTGAAGCTGCGCCATATCCACGAGCGGGTGCTGAGCATCATCGAGAGCTATCTGCCCGACGAGGTGGCCATCGAAGCCCCGTTCTTCGGAAAGAACGTGCAGTCGATGCTGAAGCTTGGACGGGCGCAAGGGGTAGCGATGGCTGTGGCCTTGAGTCGCGATATCCCCATTACGGAATACGCCCCCCTGAAAATAAAGATGGCCATCACGGGAAACGGGCAGGCGTCGAAGGAGCAGGTAGCGGACATGCTGCAAAGAATGCTGCACTTCCCGAAAGATGACATGCCTACCTTTATGGACGCCACGGACGGATTGGCCGCCGCCTACTGCCATTTTCTGCAAATGGGGCGTCCGGTTTCCGAAAAAGGATACCACGGATGGAAGGACTTCATCGCCAAGCATCCCGACAGAATCAGATAAGGAAGAAAGAGGAAAGGAGAGAGGTATGAAAATGAAAACGAATTGTTCAGTTGTTGCAGGAATCGCTATAATCACGATAATGATGGGATGTTCTCGCGCAAAAAAGGAATATACTTCTTTCGAGTCGTATCCGGTACGCGAAGGAAGTCTCGCGGAAATGGAATACACGCCGCGGGCCACCCGTTTTACCCTATGGGCTCCCACGGCGGACGAAGTACGCCTGATGCTATACGAAGCCGGAGAAGGCGGGCACGCCCGTGAAACGGAAAAGATGTCGCCAAAGGAGGACGGCACGTGGGAGGTTACGATAGAGAGAGACCTGAAAGGCATGTTTTATACCTTCAACGTCAAGATAGACGACAAATGGCAGGGAGATACGCCGGGCATCAACGCCCGGGCGGTAGGGGTGAACGGCAACCGGGCAGCCATCATCGACTGGGAGGCAACGAACCCCGAGGGGTGGGACAAAGACCAAAGGCCGCCCATGAAATCGCCCGCCGACATGATAGTCTACGAGATGCATCACCGAGACTTCTCAGCGGACTCCACCTCAGGAGTCAAAAACAAAGGGAAATATCTGGCGCTGACCGAGCACGGCACGCTGAACTCCGCCCAAAACCTGACGGGCATCGACCATCTGATAGAGCTTGGCGTGACCCATGTACACCTGTTGCCCTCGTTCGACTTCACCTCTATTGACGAGACAAGACTGAATGACAACGTATACAACTGGGGATACGACCCTCAAAACTACAACGTGCCCGAAGGTTCCTACGCGACCGACCCCTATCGGCCGGAAACCCGCGTCAAGGAGTTCAAACAGATGGTAATGGCCCTGCACGACGCGGGAATACGGGTCGTCATGGACGTAGCCTATAACCATACCTTCAGCGCAGCGGAGAGCGGATTCGAGCGCACGGCTCCCGGCTATTTCTATCGCCACAAGGCGGACGGCGCACTGGCCAACGGCTCGGGCTGCGGCAACGAGACGGCGAGCGAGCGGCCGATGATGCGGAAATTCATGATAGAGTCGGTCACCTTCTGGGCGAGGGAATACCACATCGACGGGTTCCGGTTCGACCTGATGGGGCTGCACGACATAGAAACGATGAACGCCGTCAGAAAGGCGCTAGACGCAGTAGACCCGACCATCTGTCTGTACGGAGAGGGATGGGCGGCAGAGCTCCCCGCCTATCCGGAAGACTCTCTGGCGATGAAGGCCAACGTCGCCCGGATGCCGGGAATAGCCGCCTTCTCCGACGAGCTGCGCGACGGACTGCTCGGCCCCGTGAGAGACCGTAAACAGGGAGGATTCGTTTCCGGAGTGCCCGGAGGGGAAGAGAGCGTGAAGTTCGGCATAGCGGGAGCCATAGCGCATCCGCAAGTCAACCTCGACTCGGTGAATTACAGCAAGAAGCCGTGGGCCGCGCAGCCCACGCAGATGATAGCCTACGCCTCGTGCCACGACGACCTCTGCTTGGCGGACCGGCTGAAGGCGCAGAACCCGGGCATCGACCTCGAACAGCTCGCAAGACTGGACAAACTGGCGCAGACCGTAGTACTCACCTCGCAGGGCGTACCGTTCATCTACGCCGGGGAGGAACTGATGCGCGACAAGAAAGGAATGGCCAACACCTACAACGCCCCGGACTCCGTCAACGCCATCGACTGGAGGCTAAAAACAGTGAACGGAGACCTCTTCATGTACTATAAGGGACTGATTGACTTGCGGAAGTCACATCCGGCGTTCCGCATGGGCGACGCGGACATGATAAGGGAGCGATTGGAGTTCCTGCCCACGGAAGGAAACTGCCTTGTCGCCTTCCGGTTGAGCGAACACGCCAACGGAGACGAGTGGGAGGACATCATCGTGGCGTTCAACGCAAGAACGACCCCCGCAAAGCTGACCGTACCCCCGGGAAAATACACCGTCGTATGCCAAGACGGAAAGATAGACGCGAGAGGACTGGGCATGCACATCGGAACGGAAGTCACGGTGCCCGCACGGTCGGCCCTCATCATGTATAAGAACTAAAGGAGTAAAAGAGAATGAAACAATATACATTCAGCATAGAAGAAGGCGTAGCCCGCAACCCGCTGACCCGACTGGCCGCGCCGGTCACGGTGGACATCGGGGCGGACGAGCACATCGCCATCGTAGGCCCCAACGGGGCGGGCAAGACGCTCTTCGTGGACATGCTGTTGGGAAAATACCCGCTGAGGGAAGGGACGCTAAGGTACGACTTCGCCCCCTCGCCCACCCAGACGGTATATGACAACGTGAAGTACATCGCCTTCCGCGACACCTACGGGGCGGCCGACGCCAACTACTATTATCAGCAGCGGTGGAACGCCCACGACCAAGACGAGGCTCCCACGGTGAGGGAGACGCTGGGCGAGGTGAAGGACGGTCCCATGAGCCGGGAGCTGTTCGAGCTGTTCGGCGTGGAGGCGATGCTCGACAAGAAAGTCATCCTGCTGTCGAGCGGAGAGCTGCGCAAGCTCCAACTCACGAAGGCGCTGCTCACGGCCCCGAGGGTGCTCGTCATGGACAACCCCTTCATCGGCCTCGACGCGCCAACCCGCAGCCTGCTCACCTCGCTGCTGGAGCGGCTGACGAGGATGTTCGGCGTGCAGGTCATACTGGTGCTCTCCATGCTAGACGACGTGCCGACGTTCATCACCCACGTGATTCCCGTAGACCGCCTGACGGTGCGTCCCAAGATGAAGCGCGGGGAGTACCTCGAAGCCTTCCGCGCACAAGACAGGCCCGAGAGCTACGCCGCGCTGCGCGAGCGGGTGCTCAAGCTGCCCTACGAGGGCGAGACCTTCGACTCGGACGAGGTGATAAGGCTGAACAAGGTGAGCATACGCTACGGCGACCGCATCATCCTGAAAGAGCTTGACTGGACCGTCCGCAGGGGCGAGAAGTGGGCCTTGAGCGGGGAGAACGGGGCCGGAAAGTCGACCTTGCTCAGTCTGGTATGCGCCGACAATCCCCAGTCCTACGCCTGCGACATCAGCCTCTTCGGAAGAAAGAGGGGCACGGGCGAGAGCATCTGGGAGATAAAGAAGCACATCGGATACGTCAGCCCCGAGATGCACCGGGCCTACCTGAAGAACCTGCCCGCCATAGAGATTGTGGCCAGCGGACTGCACGACAGCATCGGGCTGTACAAGCGCCCGAAGCCCGAGCAGATGGAGCGGTGCGAGTGGTGGATGGACGTGTTCGGGGTGGCCGGGCTGAAGGACAGGCCCTTCCTGCAACTGTCCAGCGGCGAGCAGCGGCTGACGCTGTTGGCCCGCGCCTTCGTCAAGGACCCCGAGCTGCTGATTCTGGACGAGCCGCTGCACGGCTTGGACACGTACAACCGCCGGAGGGTGAAGAACGTCATCGAGACCTTCTGCCAACGAAGGGACAAGACGATGGTCATGGTGACCCATTACGAAGAGGAACTTCCCTCGACCATCACCCATCGGATTTATCTACAAAGACATTCTTAATCCAAAAATCATACAACCTGCCCCGGGGGAGACGTGATGTCTGTCTCGGGGATTCTTTTTCCCTCTCCTCACGGGAAAGGGTGACCCGTCCCACGGAAGCCCTCCCCTGCTCCACAGCGGGAAAATCTCAGCGACACGGTAGGAAAAGTATGGAGACACCGGAGGGAAAACACAGCGACACCGGTAACTATTCTTCATTCGGCGACGCTGAATGTATATTCGGCGACGCTGAATGTATATTCGGCGACGCTGAATGTATATTCGGCGACGCTGAATGCACATTCGACGACGCTGAATGTATATTCGGCGACGCTGAATGTATATTCGGCGACGTTGAATTTATATTCGGCGACGCTGAATGCACATTCGACGACGCTGAATGTATATTCGGCGACGTTGAATTTATATTCGGCGACGCTGAATGCACATTCGACGACGCTGAATATAGATTAGGTCAGCGTCTCACGAACTTTTTGTCCGCATGTCAGGTTACTTTCTGAAGGGAGCGAGCGAACTTTTCGAAGGGGTCTAAGCGATAGCTCCGCACCGGGAAGGAACGGCCCGTCCCACGGAAGCCCTCCCATTGCTCCACGGTGGGAGAATCCCGGAGACACGGTAAGGAAAACATGAAGACACCGGAGGGAAAACACAGCGACGCCGGCAACTATTCTTCATTCAAAGGCTTCGTTCGTACATTCAAAGCCTCCGAATGTACATTCAAAGGCTTCGTTTGTATATTCAAAGGCTTTGAATATAGATTCGGTCAGCGTCTCATGAACTTTTTGTCAGTATGTCAGGTGACTTTCCGAAGGGAGCGAGCGAACTTTTTGAATGGGTCTAAGCGACAGCTCCGCACCGTGAAGGAGGCCGCCGCATACTTGCGAAGAAGCGGAATGGCAGGGGGAAGGAGGCGACTCCATGCGCCACGCCCGCGACCCGCAGCCCGTTCCGGAGGCGGGAAAAGGGGACAAAAAAATGCGGGACTCCTTTCGCAATCCCGCATTCCTATACATCGCGTAGCGGTCAGTTTCTGAAGGTCAGCCCCTCGCCCGCCGCGTCTACCACGATGGGGCGACTGCGGTCTACCTCCTGCGCGAGCAGCTTCTTCGAGAGGTCGTTCAGCAGGTAACGCTGTATGGCCCTCTTCACCGGCCGCGCGCCAAACTCGGGGTCGTATCCCGTACGGGCGAGGAAGTCCACGGCCTCGTCGGTCATGCGCAGCTCCACCCCGTTTCCGGCCAGCATCTTCCGCACTCCCTCTATTTGCAGGCGGACAATCTGCTTGATTTCCGTCTCCGTCAGCGGGAGGAACATAATCGTCTCGTCGATACGGTTGAGGAACTCGGGCCTGATGGTCTTCTTCAGCATATTCAGCACCTCGCGCTTGGTCTCCTCGATGACCTCCTCCTTGTTCTGGCCGTTCATCCGCTCCATCTGGCTCTGGATGTAGGCGCTTCCCATGTTCGAGGTCATGATGATGATGGTGTTCTTGAAGTTGACCATGCGACCCTTGTTGTCGGTCAGCCTTCCGTCGTCCAACACTTGCAGCAAGATGTTGAACACGTCGGGATGAGCCTTCTCTATCTCGTCGAACAGCACCACGGAGTAAGGCTTCCGCCTGATGGCCTCGGTAAGCTGTCCGCCCTCGTCATAGCCCACGTATCCGGGAGGCGCTCCGACCAGACGGGAGACGCTGTGCTTCTCCTGATACTCGCTCATGTCGATACGGGTCATCATCGTCTCGTCGTCGAAGAGGAACTCGGCCAACGCCTTCGCGAGCTCGGTCTTTCCCACGCCGGTAGTACCGAGGAAGATGAACGAGCCGATGGGTCTCTTGGGGTCTTGCAGCCCGGCCCTGCTGCGGCGCACCGCGTCGGCCACGGCCTGTATAGCCTCATCCTGCCCAATGACTCTCTTGTGCAGTTCCTCCTCCAGATGGAGCAGCTTGTCCTTCTCGCTCTGCATCATCTTGCTGACGGGGATTCCGGTCCACCGCGACACCACGTCGGCGATGTCCTCCGCGTCGACCTCCTCCTTAATCATGGCCTTGTCGCCCTGCATCTCGTGCAGCTTGGCCTGCGTCTCCTCAATCTCCCGGTTCAGGGCCTGAAGCTTACCGTAGCGAATCTCGGCCACCTTGCCGTAGTCGCCTTCCCGCTCGGCCCTGTCGGCCTCAAACTTCAGGTTCTCTATCTGCACCTTGTTCTGCTGAATCTTGTCCATCAGCGTCTTCTCGCTCTGCCACTTGGCCTTGAACGACTTCTCCTGCTCCTTCAGCTCAGCCAGTTCTTTGCCGATGCTCTCCAGTTTGGGTTGGTCGTCCTCGCGTTTGATGGCCTCGCGCTCTATCTCCAGTTGCTTAATCTTCCGCGAAATCTCGTCCAGCTCCTCGGGCACGGAGTCGACCTCCATCCTCAGCTTGGCCGCCGCCTCGTCCATCAGGTCGATGGCCTTGTCCGGCAGGAAGCGGTCGGTGATGTACCGGCTGCTCAGCTCCACGGCGGCGATGATGGCGTCGTCCTTGATGCGCACGTGGTGATGGTTCTCGTACCTCTCCTTCAGCCCTCGCAGGATGGATATGGTACTCAGGTTGTCCGGCTCGTCCACCTGCACGATTTGGAAACGCCGCTCCAACGCCTTGTCCTTCTCGAAATACTTCTGATATTCGTCCAGCGTCGTCGCTCCGATGGCTCTCAGCTCACCCCTCGCCAACGCGGGCTTCAGGATGTTGGCCGCGTCCATTGCGCCTTCGCTCTTTCCGGCTCCGACCAACGTGTGTATCTCGTCGATAAAGAGGATGATGTCCCCTTCAGACTTCTTCACCTCGTTGACCACCGACTTCAGTCGCTCCTCGAACTCGCCCTTGTACTTGGCTCCGGCCACCAACGCACCCATGTCGAGCGAGTAGACCTGCTTGTTCTTCAGGTTCTCCGGCACGTCGCCCCGCAGGATACGGTGGGCCAGTCCCTCCACGATGGCGGTCTTACCTGTACCCGGCTCGCCTATCAGAATCGGGTTGTTCTTCGTCCGTCGGCTCAGAATCTGGAGCACCCGCCGTATCTCCTCGTCACGTCCGATGACGGGGTCGAGCTTTCCGCTCCGCGCGGCCTCGTTCAGGTTGATGGCGTACTTCTCCAATGCCTGATAGGTGTCCTCGCTCGTCTGCGACGTTACTTTCGATCCCTTCCGCAGTTCGGTTATGGCGTTCCGCAGCTCGCTTTCCGTCATGCCCGCATCCTTCAGGATGGTAGAGACCGTACTCTTCACGGTGAGCAGGGCCAAAAGGATGTGTTCCAACGAGACGAACTCGTCGCCCATCTCTTTGGAGTATTGCGTGGCCTTCTGCAACACCTCGTTCGCCTCCCGACTCAAGTAAGGTTCTCCTCCTGACACCTTCGGAAAAGATTCAATTTGTTTGTCAATCACAAGAGCTACCTGACGGGCGTTCATCCCCAGTTTCTGGAAGATGAAGTTCGTCACGTTCTCGCCCACCTTCATCACCCCTTGCAGAAGATGGGCCGGCTCGATGGCTTGCTGACCTCGGCTTTGTACCAAGTTTACAGCCTCTTGCACCGCCTCTTGCGACTTGATGGTAAAGTTGTTAAAGTTCATATTATTGTTCTCCTTTCTTCATTATTATTGCGATAACGCTTTAATCAGCGCAAAAGTTCTGCCAAGCAAAAAGAGCTGACTTTTCTTCATCCAAATTTGAAAAATAGAGACAAAATGTCATTTGAGACGAAGTAACACTGACGGGAATGACACAATTTCGAGCGAAAAAATGACGTAAGGATTGCCTGAGTAGAAGTATTATCGTATCTTTAGCCCTAGTTTGTTTATTCGCTCCCCAATAAAACAGGTAAATTTTGGTGCAATTATATATATGATAAGTAAGCCTCAAATAAAGTTCTCGGAAACTGTGGTACTAATCGACGCCGCTTTTCTGAATTTTGTAATTAAGGATGTGAAAGGGTACTTTGAAAAGACTTCCCAACGTAAATTTCAGAAGATAGACTTCTCCATGCTATCGATGTACTTGACTTTGGATGCGGGAATCAAGGAAGGCGGTAATGGCATACAGTTCCTTATGGTCTACGACGAAGCGTCTTCCCGTCTTTTCCATTGCCACCCTTCCAATCTCAGGACAGAACTTGACGGTGTAGCCTTCCAAAGCGTTTATGGTGAGTACACCTTCGCTGGAGTACCTTCTGAGGGAGTAGTTTCCCGAGAAGAACTATTCTTGGATTTGCTCTCCGTCATAGCAAGCTCGGAGGAAGTCAAGAGACTCATTATTATTCCTTTCAACGAGGAGTACGGGAATAAGGTGGAAAACACTCTCCACGAAGTAAAAGGAAAAGACATCTTCCTGTTCCGTATGGATAAGCCGACTTCCTCCTTAAACTATAAATGGGACATGCTGGCCTTCCCCATCATGCACGCCTTAGGCATTACAGCGGACGATATCTAACCTCAACATCCTACAAATCATGTCTGATTTTCGTCTAAAGGTATTTCAAAGCGTAGCGAAGAATCTGAGCTTCACGAAAGCCTCACAAGAACTGTTCGTCAGCCAACCGGCCATTACAAAACATATTCAGGAACTTGAATCACACTATCAGGTACGTCTGTTCGAACGTCAAGGAAACCGGATTTCCCTGACCGACGCAGGCAGGCTCCTATTGAACCACTGTGAAAGGATTATGGAGGACTACAAACGACTCGACTATGAAATGCACTTACTGCACGGAGAATATATCGGCGAGTTGCGGTTAGGAGCAAGCACCACCATAGCCCAATACGTACTGCCTCCTCTATTAGCGAACTTCATTTCTCGCTTTCCACAAGTCAACTTGTCGCTACTTAACGGCAACTCGCGACACATAGAGACAGCCCTGCAAGAGCATCGAATAGACTTGGGGTTGGTCGAAGGCATCTTCCGCTTGCCCAACCTGAAATATACGCCGTTCCTGCAAGATGAATTGGTGGCGGTGATACATTGTAAAAGCAAGCTTTCTGTCGAAGACGAGATTGCTCCCGACGATTTGCCGCAAATTCCTTTGGTCTTGAGGGAAAGAGGCTCGGGCACGTTAGACGTATTTGAGCGCGCCTTATCGGAGCACGGACTAAAGTTCTCCTCGCTGAACGTACTGATGTACCTCGGCAGCACGGAGAGCATAAAGCTCTTCTTGGAGCACGCCAACTGCATGGGAATCGTCTCCGTCCGTTCTGTCTGTAAGGAATTAGCTGCCGGTCATCTCCGCATCGTCGAAATTAAGGGAATGCCGATGAGACGAGAATTCAACTTCGTCCAATTACAAGGCCAAGAGAGCGGACTGTCACAGGTGTTCATGCGGTTCGCCGCTCACCATACCAAAAACTTATAAAATACCCGTTGGCAGAATTAAATATGCGCTATATATAATTCCGCCAACGGGTTATAATAATTAGACAGATAAGAATGCTTACCTTTTCAGAGAAACTAAAGAGTTAACTCTGTTTTATTCCGCAAATGTAAACTGTATTAATTCAGTCCAAGCCCCCCCATCGTCATGTCTGTACAAGACTTTATCCGCTTCCCATTGATATTCTTCATACGGCTGGCCATAACCGTCAGAATGTATATATGAAGATGCCACTAAATGCTTGGGAGATACGCCGAGCAATCCTGCCCAATAAAGGTATTTCAATTCTTCTAAATCCATATCATAAATGTCATAGAAGAACATCAGGTTATTGGCATTGGACATTTCCGAATAAGTAAAATCAGTAGTATGATCATGGTTCAGTCTATCTACACGAACTAAATCTCCGTCAGTCCAAGTAAGCGAGTACTCCCTTTCTTCCCGACCCTCATTCATATAAACAAGGTGACCTTCGCTATCATATTCACAAGTAGATTGGAAATCAAAACTATAATAATCATCATAATGCCTTGAATCGATACGGCGAGCAAATCCTAATTCGTTCAACCAAACATCATACACATAAGCCACACTTCCATCAGCGCGTTCTTTTGTATATCTTACATCAGGGTCTGAAGCCGATTTATTGGGATTGAGATAATTATACTCAAATGTTATTTTATCGTCACCATCATCAGCTAACACTTGGGTAAGGAAACCGTTCTCATAAACGAACTTGTCCAATCCGTGGTCATCCACTTCATCTACCAATTTCCCTGTAAATACTCTTTCAACCGGAGTCTTGTCCGTTGGAATAGTTACATCCTCGTCACCTTCATCGCTTTCTGACGGATTTTTCTCAACTAATTCCACTGTAGATTCGTACCATTCATTACTTTCATAATCCTTATAATACTCATAAATGGTAAGTTTGTTGTCGGACGAAAAACTTACAGTGATATTGCCTTCTTCATCACCATTGTTCCATACGTTATCCCATGAATAGCGAATCTGACGTTCATTCCTGTTTTCCCATTTCCAGAAATGAGCTTCCATTTCATTGTCATTATAAAAGCTGAGAAAAGTACCGGACTTGGAGAACATAACTTCCGATATCGCACCGTAATGTTCATCAGGAGTATAAGTCTCGTCGTATTCCCCGTCGTATGAATCATACCCTGCCTCATGTACTCTCAGCACTTTCCATGTACGGCACAAAGCATTGGTCAAGTCATCATCCCCCATCGTTTCAGCCTCTTCTACGGTGAAGGTCATCTCGTTTCCACCATTAGGTTTAATTGTTATGTCCGTAATTACCTGACCGCCGTTTGATTTCAGTTGTATGACACCGAATCCCTCCAAATCAAAAGTTTCACTGTCGATTTGGGTATAAGTGCCATAGACCAAGTTATCATACGTTACGGCTCTGCTTGCCGAGGCTTTTCGGGAAAAGAGACTTTCTTTTTTCAATGAAGAAACGGTGTAACCGCTACCGCGTTTGATGACGATATAGTCACCGCTTGCCCCAAGTTCAATGCTTTCATACGGAGAAGAAGTGTCTGTAATTTCATACTTTCCACTGACAGATTCATATTTGGGAGGATTTATGCAGACAGTAGATTCTTCTTCACTTTCACTGTCATCACTACAAGAAAAGAAACAAGGCACTACTAACGCCGCTAATAGAAAAGAAAACAAAATCTTACAATGATTTTTCCACATGACTATTACTGTTTTTAATTACTATATTGAATTCGATTTTCAATAATTAAAGTTCCGCTAGACGGGGTACAGCAACAATTACTTATAAAGGGAAAAAGCCGTCCCATTACTTTCAATACATCAAACAAACCTTATCCCGTATCGAATCGCCAAGATACAAGATAATGTAATCCCCCCTTGTCTGATGTCTGATTTTGTAATGCGAAATTACAATTCCGGGATTGAACGAAAGACTAATCATCCGTTAAATTATCAAAATCTCCGCCATGCCTCTTCACGCCTGACGCATACCATATCTATAAGATTCCCTGTGCGCTAAGCAATTAAGAGCCTGTTTACATTTTGCATTTAAGTAATTTAGTCAGGTCTCTTTTGAGTCCCTTTCCGGTCTCTTTTCCCGATTACGTTCGTCAGATAGCCCGC
>CASDXF010000025.1 GCA_949285075.1 uncultured Bacteroides sp.
TCAAAACCGCCTTCTTTTCGTCCGAGCCGTACTTCGGCCGGAATTATCGCGATTTTCGGGCATCAGGATGTTCCGTTTTTCAGAATGTTCCGTTTTTAAGAATCTGACCAAGTCACTTGGGCGCAAAATTTAGACGGCTTCTCGGACACTTCCGCGCGTATATGACGGCGCGGCTTCCAAGTGTAATGCGGCCTAGACGACCCGATAAAAATCGCCCAAAGCGCGCACGAAAACGGATACATCAAGCTAAGAATAACTTTTTGGAGAAATTCAAAAAACACTTCTAAAAACGGCATCCCATAGTGAAACCGTAATACCCGCCGTTCAAAGGGGTGGCTATCGGAGTGAAGACAAGGTTGTTTTCTTTTCCTCTTTTTTGAAAGATTTTTTGCCACAACTGGCAACTCCATTCGCCGACCCGTGCGCTCAATATACCTACTCCCGCGCCCGCTACGACATCATGAAGCCAGTGCCTTCCATTGTACATCCGCATGAATCCTACTCCGGTCGCGATGGTATAAGCGCCGATGCCGTACCAACCGCCGTATTCTATCCGTACCAGTTCCGCGCCCATGAAAACGGTTGCGGTATGTCCTGAAGGAAAAGAGTTGTGTCCGGCAAACTCCGGTCTTTTTTCGTTGATGCAGAGTTTGGGAATGTTAGTCAGAACAGCCAACGTAGCATAGGAAGTAGCGATAATAAAGAACCTGTCTCTGAATGAATGTTTCGCCTTGACCCCCGCGCAGCCCAGCATCAGAGAACCGGCGACAGGCAGATATTGGATATAATCGTCGAACTCTAGTCGCTTGTTGTCTCCTCGTAAATCAATCACGCTGTTTGTGATATTACGGCTACCGTCCCTAATGAAGCTCGGAGCGAGCGCCACCGCGCCAACCCCGATTAAGGATGCGGGTAGAATCGTCTGTCGCCACTCGAACTTGTAGTTCTCTATATTTCTGTTGTTTGCGGATAAGGAATCGCGATTCGCCTGTTGCCCGCGCATTCCCGTTGGCAGAGTAATTGTCAGGACTACTGACAAGATTAAGTTTTTAATATTCATGTGGTTCGCTTAGCCTCACTAGTTCCCGCTCGGCTGAATCTTAAATAGGCATTGAAACGTGGAACTATATGTTTTCATCCCTTCCCTGATATACGGCATGTCTTGACCCGACAATGGAAGCGACGGCCTCATGCAAACCATGCGGAAAACTGTCGCGACAGAATCTTGTTGTCGGCCTTAAAGTCTCCCGTGCTTTATTGCGGCAAGATGAAAACACAACGTTTCTTTTTCTTTTTACCCTCTCAAATATGACATCGCGGTCGATGTCCAAAGTTTATACCATAAGCGATATGTCTTTCGTTTATACTGAATACCTCAAATATAGGTACTTGAGCCTTATTGCCCGCAAAGGTAGCATATTTATTGATAAACAGTGTGCAAATCCCCGATAACGGCGGATATGTATATAGGTAAGGATAGCCATACGGAAGAATAGCGCATAGGTCGTGTGATAAAAAATACTAAAAATTTATGGGTGGGGAAAGAATCTTATTACTTTTGCAATGAAACAATTAAAGCGACAACGTGGTATGAAAAAACTTATGCTAAGCTGCGCTTTTGTTCTCGGCGCGTTTTGCCTGTCGGCCTACGCTGCGCAGGATAAAGAAAAAGACAAAGAGAACAAGAAGGAGAAGGTAGAGTGTTGCTGCAAGAAGTGTGATTGTAAAGATTGCACGTGCGATACCGACTGCTCCGAGTGTAAAGGTTGCGAAAGACACGAGGCGTGCTACGCTTGCGGAGATTGCGACCACGAAGGACATTGTTGTGACTACGACCGCCCGAGCCGGAGGCGTCACCACCGGGGCGGAGGATGCTGCCACAGATAAGAAGAAATAGTCTTGATTTTTTTTACGGGATTGTGTCGAGGCATTGGCTTTCAGCCAAATTCTTTTGATGCAGTCTCGTTTTTTTTTAGACTGTTCTAAACGTTTTTACATAAAAATAAATGGATATACAGAAAAGTAAACAAGAATTTCTCGAACTGCTGCGCTCTACCGGGCGCGACGGAGTAGAAGACCTGATTAAAGGGTTGGAGGATATGGGGTTCTTCAGTGCGCCGGCCTCGGCCGGACATCACCTCAATAAGGAGGGCGGACTGCTGAAACACTCGCTCAACACCTGCCGGGCGGCGCTGATGGTGTGGGAAGGCATGAAGGCGTTAGAACCGGGACTGGAAAAGGAGGTGGGCAGGGACAATGTCATCATCGCCAGTCTGCTGCACGACGTATGCAAGAGCGACATCTACAAGCGCTCCGTGAAGAAGCGCAAGAACGCCTTAGGCATCTGGGAGGATTGTGAGGGGTATAAAATCTCGTACAGGGACTTTCCGATGGGCCACGGCGAGAAGTCGGTCATCCTGTTGCTGTGTAACGGACTGGAAATGACCGATGACGAGATGTTGGCCGTACGTTGGCACATGGGCGCGTGGGGCATAAACATGAACAGCTTTGAGGACCAACGTTGCTATGACGCCTCGCAGAAACTCTATCCGTTGGTTGTTATCGTGCAGGCGGCGGACAGTCTCGCGGCCAATATCATGGAGCGGAGCGGGGAGGAGATGGACGAGCTTTAGGCAGGCGGGCCTTGTTCGGACGATAAGGTAAAAGGGAGTCGGCCTTCTCTTGCGGAACCGAAGAGAAGGCCGACATTCCCGCGCGTGCCGTAGTGGGGCTGAGACAGCCCTTAATTCTTTTGGCCCGGATAAGGCTCTACCATGCAGCGTCTGGCCCATGCCTTGTAAGCCTCCGCCATCTCGGCCACCTTTTCCGGGTACGTTTTGGCCAGATTGTGCCGTTCGCTCCGGTCTTCGTTCAGATTATAAAGTTCCCATTCGGCGTTTTCTCCCGGACGGACAATCTTCCACCCGTCATTGGAAAGGAAAGCCCTCTCGTTGAAGTGCTCGAACCCTAAGTACTCGTGTCCCTCTCGGTGACCGCTCTCGAAGATGGGCAGCAGGCTTTTCCCTTCAAGAGGAACGATGTCGTGCCCTTTGTATGTCTTGGGATACTCGGCCCCCGCCAAGTCGAGGCAGGTGGCCATGATGTCCATCACGTGTCCTATCTCGGAAGTTACGCCCCCGACGTTCTTCTTGATGCCTTTGGGCCAGTGGGCTATCATCGGCGTGCAGATGCCTCCTTCGTACGACTTGGCCTTCCAGAAGCGGAAAGGCGTATTGGCCACGTTCGCCCAGCGCGCGCCGAGCGAGGCGTAGGTAGTCTCGGGACCCGGAAGAACCTGTTTCTGGCGGGGGTAAACCATTTCTTCTCCGTCGCGCGTCATGTCTGGCCGGTCGTTTTCTCCGGGAGCGTAGTTCTGGCAATCTTCGTTGCTGCACCCGTTGTCGGAAAGGAACAGAATGAGTGTATTGTCCAGTTGTCCGGTACGCTCAAGCGCGTCAATCACCTGACCGATGCCGCGGTCCATGCGGTCAATCATCGCCGCGTGCACGGCCATTGCTCTCGCGTCCCACTCCGCCGTCGGATTGTCCTCCCACTTGTCTTTAAATTGCCGTTCGGACAGGAAGTCGTCCTGTCCGGGGAAGAGGCCTAGCTCCTTCTGCCGCTCGTAACGGGCGTTGCGTATGGCCTCCCATCCCGCCTTGTACGTGTCCTTATACTTTTCTATGTCCTCGGGCAGCGCGTGCAATGGCCAGTGAGGAGCGGTGTACGCCAAGTACATGAAGAACGGCTTATCGCCGTCGGCGTATTTCTCTACCTCCTCCGCGGCCCGGTCAGAGAGCGCCTGCGTGATGTAATACCCCTCCGGAACTTCCCTGATGGGTACTTCTCCTTCTACCAGACTGAAGGGGTCGAAGTAATCCACCACCCCATAGATGATGCCGTAGTGGGAGTCGAATCCTCTGTTTACGGGATAGTTGCATAAATCGGAGAAAGTCTCGTGATAGACGTGATGCGCCAACCATTCGCGTTGGTCCTTACGCAAGGGAGTCTCCGCCACGTGCCATTTGCCCACCATACTGGTAGCGTATCCCGCTTCCTTCAGAACCTCGGCTATCGTGACGGCGTTTCTCGACAGTGTACCTTTATATCCGGGTAATCCTTCGTCGAACGTCATCCGTCCGATTCCCGCCTGATGCTGATACAGTCCTGTCAGTAGCGAGGCTCTCGTTGGGCAGCTTCGGCTCGCGTTGTAGAAGTGATTAAAGCGCACGCCCTCTTGCGCAAGGCGGTCTAGATTGGGCGTATGTATCTCGCTTCCATAGCACCCTAAGTCGGAGTAGCCCAAGTCGTCGGCCAGAATCACCAGAATGTTGGGGCGCTTGTCGCTTTTCTTGTTTTTAGCCGCCGCTACGGAATGTCCCGCCACAACTAACGCGGCAGGCAGAAATAAGAATCTTGAATCCATAAAGTCGTGAGTTTTAAGTTTATAAGTTTTCCGGCTTATAGCCCTTGTCCGGAAATCGCTCCCCGGACAAGGGCCAAAAATACGAAAAAAACGATAATCGCCGGAAAGATGAAGCCGGAAAACAGCGTGTCTTTCGCCTTTAAACAAAGACATTTAGAATATGTAATATAGAGTGAACTGGCGCTGATAAGCTCAAATTAGAAAAAACACTTGACAGGCTCTAAATACACCGTCATAACGCCCTATATACAAAATGTCTTATTATCAACGTCTTATATTCCATTCGAGAAATAGCCCTATCTGTCGCGAGCCGTTGCCCTATCTGTCGCGAGCCGTTGCCCTATCTTTCATGAGCCGTTGCCCTGTTTCTCGCGGGCCGTATTACCGCCCTGTAAATCAGGATGGAGGAGGGAAGGCGGACCGTACCCAAAAACAAGTCGGGAAGGCGATGTCTTCGCCTTCCCGACAATTTATGTTTATCAGTAAACCTGTCGGCTTACCATCTCACCATTACCATTCGATGGCTTGGTCCTCGTCCGGTATCTGCGTGTTGATGTCGCGCGACATCGTCATCGAGCCTTCCACGTGGTAGCGGATATATGTTCCCTCTACCGGAATGTAGTTGAAGTAATAGTCGATGTTGTTGATAATCACGTATCGGTGCTCCAAGTAGGGGCGGGTGTCGTCCATAGAGGAGGAGATGCGGTAGGAGGGTGTCACGTCCTCGGCGAGCTCGAAGCCTATCTCCTCCGCGTTGTCGCACGAGATGTCGACGGCCCCGTTCGTGTCTCCCTCGAACGTCAGCTTAATCTTGTACGTCTTGCGGTCGGTGTAGTCCTCGTCTACGATTCCGGCGTAGATGAACACGCTCTTCTCGTCTATCACGTATGCCCGGATGGTGGACTTGGTGATGGACTCCGAGGTCTCTATCGGGGTGCCGTCGTCGTTGTATCCCGTGACCACCTTGTTGGTGACGAGCGTACCGGAGTAGTCTCCCGAATAATCGTTATAGGGGAATATCCTCAGCAGGGCCTCCGAGTAGTTCTTTCGGGGATGCGCCTCGTACCCGTAGGAGGGGTCTTCCGCTATCCGCAAGGGCAGCAGCCACTTGTCGGACATGTCGATGCCCCGGAAGTCGAAGCTGAGTTCGAGCAGGGTCTGGTTTTCTCCCGCCTTGATTTCGGCGGTTTCCGGATAGCTGACGTAGTTCAGCCCTTCCGCGCCCATGTCCTGATAGTAGAGGTCCGTTCGGGTGGCGTAGCGCGCGTAGTTCAGCTCTTCCAGCGTGTCCGGGGCGTGCTCTATGTGTACCGTGATGTCTCTCGTGTTGTCGGTGGAGCCGCTCACGAGTATCGGCAACTGGTAATTGGAGCGTCCCTCTCCCCCGGCGGAATAGTTGCCCGTCGTGTCCGTCCGGCTATACGGCACGTAGATGTGCGTCACTCCCTTTTCGTCGTCCAATGGGGCGCTGAACGAAATGTAGTGCTCGTACTGTTCATCCGTCCACTCTTCGTTGCAAGAGCTTCCCACTGTCATGATTACGGTCAAGGCCGCTAAAATATATGTCTTTCTCATCTTCTATACGTATTAAGTTATTCATACATTGTCCATCCCGGGTTCTGCGTCAGGCGGGAGTTGCGTTGCAGCTCGCTGTGCTTAATCGGCCAGAGCCACAGCTTCTCGGAGAAGGTGGACGGCAGGTTGTAAATGGGAATCGGCGTGTGGAACTCGTCCCGGTTGGACTCGCCCACGAACACGTTGCACCCGTAGATTTGAAGAGCCTCCTCTACCGGAGCGTCCTTCCACCGGCGCAGGTCGAAGTAGCGCTTGCCCTCGCCCATCAGCTCTATCATGCGCTCGCGCTTCAGCGTCTGGCGCATCAGGTCGGCGTCGGCGTAGGTCGCGTCGTCATAGTCGGGCAGTCCGGCGCGTATGCGTACCGGATGGATGCCCCGCTCCATCTCCGTCTTGTCGCGGCTGACGGTATAGGTGGTCGACCCGTCCCAAGAGGATATGTTATAGGTAGAGGTCAGCTCGTTCAGCGCCTCGGCGTAGAGCAGCAGGATGTCGGCGTAGCGGATGGCGGTCTCCGCCTTCGATACGTAGTTGTCCGGATAGTCGTTGGGATGTACCCATTTCTTGATACCGATTCCCGTGCGCAGATAGAATCCGTCGTTGCGGTATCCGTCGGCGTTTCCGAAGTAGTACCATACTTGTTGGTTAACGGCCTCAGGCTTACTGTTGGTCTGGCTCAAATAATACCATGTTGCGCCGTTGTAGGCTACCGAGGCGTAAAAGCGCGGCTCGCGGTTGACGTATTGCAGGGAGACGTTCATGCCGGTCGTCGCCTGCTCGTCGTCGCTTAGCGTTTCGTCGTACTCCCATCCCAGTTCGGGATAGCGGCCCGCTTTCAGGTCCTCTATCGTGGTGAACCCGGTCAGTCGGCTTCGCGTGTCTACCCGTCCCTCGTATCCGGAAACTCCGGAGAACATGTCGTTCATTCCCGGACAGTCGGTTCCGTCGTTCATGTAGTACGCGTCCACCATCTTCTGCGTCAGTCCGTGGCAGTTCCATCCGCCGTCGTCTTTCGGCATCTGGTGCAGTACAAGCATGTCGATGCTCGTCGAGCCTCGGGTAAAGATAAGCTCCTCGTTGTTGGCGGGCAGTATGCTTCCGTCAAACAGGCTGCGGTACGACTTCATCGGGTCGATGTTGGCCCAACCGTCCGGCCAAGACTGGTTGGAGAACTCCCCGTCGTCGGGAGGAGTTACAGTCGGACGGTCGGAAGGCCCGGTGTCCGACGTGGAGTTTCTGACGGTCAACAAATCATAAGCTCCCAACTCGATGACGTCTCGGCAGGCGGCGGCCGCCTTCGCCCACTTCTCCTCGCTATATTCAGCCGACAGCAGGCGGTTGCCCTCGTCGTCCACCAGTTGCTGCGCGTACTCGTCGTTGTTGCCGTTGGCGAACGGGCTGGCGGCGAATATCAGGGCGTAGGCGCGGGTGGCGAGAGCCGCTCCGCGGGTGGCGCGGGTCACGGCGTAGTAATCCGTACGGCGGTCGTACCTCATCTCCTTAGCTGCCTGTATCATCTCGTCGCTGATGTAGTTGGCCACCTCCTCGTAGCTGCTGCGCGGCGTGGCTATCTCGTCATAATCGTCCGTATAGTCGATGCCTTCTTCCGGAATGATGGGCACGGGCCCGTAGCGGCGTAGCAGCAGCCAATAATAGTAAGCCCGCACGAAGCGTGCCTGTCCCTTATAGTCCTCTATTTCCCAGTCGTCCATCTCCGTGCACATGTCGATGTTGTTGATGAAGACGGTCGCTTGGTTGATGCCTTTATAGCAAGCGCCCCACGCGCCTACGTTGTACGAGTTCTCGTCATATTCGCCGAGCTTGAACATGTTGTACGACAGCTCGTTCTTCGTGGCGTCTATCGTCTTGTCCCGGTCGCCGTAGTACATGTCGTCGGCGAAGCAGAACGGGTTGTAGTTCGTCTCTTTAGTGGTCACCTCGTAGTTCTCTCCGGTCAGGAACGAATAGGCGTAAGCGAGCCATTCTTCCGAATGGGTTTTGCTCTCGAATACGGTCTCAAGAGTCAAACGATCCTTGAAATATTGGTCTGAGTCGAGGTAATCGGAGCAGGAGGAGAACACCCCCGCTACCAATGCGGCCGCTATAGAAAAAATAGAAATTCTTCTTATCATAATTCCAAGTCATAATTTTGTTTATAAGTTAATAGTAATACCCATCGTGACGGACTTTGACAGGGGGTAGGTTTCTCCCCGAGGGTCGGCCGTCTCCGGGTCCCACAGCTTGAACGGAGACCACGTAATCAGGTTCGAGCCGGTGAGGTACACCCGGACCTTGTTGAGGTGCATCTTGTTGACGAAAGCCGTCGGCAGCGTATAGCCGATGTCCAAGTTCTTCAGGCGGATGTAGCGTCCGTCACGCATCCAGTACGTAGAGGTCTGATAGTTGTTGCTGTTTCCTCCGTAGCTCAGGCGCGGGTAGGACGCGTTCGGATTCTCGTTCGCGGCTATGCCGAGCGTCGCCGCCGTTTCGGCGTCGATATACCGGTCGTCCAGCATTCCGTCGTAGATGTTTCCCCATGTGCCCTCGCTGAACGCGTAGACGCACTTGCCGTATATGGGGAAGGTGCACTTTCCGGCGCCTTGAAAGTGAACGTTAAGGTCGAATCCGTTCCAAGCGAAGGACGCGCCTATGCCGTAAGTCAGGTTCGGGGTAGTGGTGGCTCCGATGGCTACCTTGTCGTTGTCGTTGACCACGCCGTCGCCGTTGACGTCCTTATACTTGATGTCGCCCGGCTGCACCGTTCCCCAACTCTGCTTCGGACTGGTGCGGATGTCGTCGTAGTCGGCGAACAGTCCCTCAGCGATGAGGCCCTTTACTTGGTCCACGCGGTATCCCGACTCGTATAGGTAAGAATACACCTGATTCTCCTCGTCCTTTTCCAATATTTCATTCCGGCTGTACGTCATGTTGCCTCGGATAGTCATGTCCACCTGACCTATCTTCTGCCTGAAGGCGAAGTTTCCGTCAGCTCCCCACGTCTTTACCGCGCCTACGTTCGCTTTTGGCGAGCTGTCCAGTCCGACAATTTCCGGCAGGTAGCTACGGGTCATGAAGATACCCGTACGCTTTTCGTGGAAATAATCCGCGGTAAGGGTAAAGCGGTCGTTAAAGAGGGAGAGGTCGACGCCGATGTCGTCTTTGGTCGAGATTTCCCACGTAATCTGCGGAGAGGCTACTTGCGAGTAGTAAGTACCTGAATAAGAATTGCTGTAGTCTCCGAATCCCCAGTTGTAACTGGAGCCTCCGGTAGAGATGGTATACAGATAAGGGAAGCGGACCTCACTGCCGTTTTCAATCAAATTGTCGTTACCCACCTTACCGTGCGAGTAGCGAATCTTGAACATGTTCAGCCACGGAAGGTTCTTTTTGATGAACGGTTCCTCGGCTATGTTCCACGCCGCTGAGAAGGCGGGGAAGAAGCCGAATCGATGTCCCTCAGCGAAGTTCTCCGAGCCGTTGTATCCGAAGTTGAAGTCAACAAAATAACGATAGTTCCAGTTGTAGGTGACTCGTCCGGCCAAACCTTGATTCCGTCGTGCGATGGTATTCTTGATGTCCGTACCTATATCTACCGTTTCTTTCTTCGAGTCTTGGGTATATCGGAGCGTGGCTCCCGCGTGGTGGTTGCCGAACCCGCGGTCCCAGCTTAGCAGCATCTCCAATGACTCTAAGCGGTTACCGTTCGCCCCGCTCTCCACGTACATGTCCTCCGCGTCCTGCATCTTGTCGAAGATAATCTCTCCGGTCTCTTGGTCGCGTCCGTTGGCCATGTACATGTCTGGCTTGCGGCGGCGGTTGATGTAGTTATAGTTCTCTGTGTCGAATCCGAACCGTCCGGTAAACTTCAACCCCTTCGTGATGAAGTCGAAGTTCTGTTCCAGTGTGACGTTGCTTTGCAGCTTGTTATTCCATTCCTCGTTGTATCCGGTTTGCGTGGCCGCTACCCACGGATTCATCTGATATTCGTCTCGTCCTACGGAAGGAACGTAACCGTTGGAGTAATATACCGGCGTGGAGACGTTGTTATAGCCGAAGAGCTGCCCCCACAAGTCGTCGTCTCCCAGTCCCGGGCTGTTCCGCTTGTCGAGTGTTCCGGCCACTCCGAGCCTCAGCAAAGTGGTTTTCGTTATATCGATGTCGATATTCATGCGGTAAGTCCAGTGCTTATAGTTGGCGTTCGTGTCGTAATCGTCCTTTAAGGTCTGGTCCGTCTTGTACATACCCTGATCTTCCGAGTAGCTGGCCGACACGTAGTAGCGCGCCGTGCTTCCTCCACCGTTCATGCTCAGGTTGGCCCGGTAGCTCATGGCCCCGTCTTTCAGCACCAAGTCTTTCCAGTCCACGTTGGGATAGAAGTCCGGGTCCATCTGCGTGCGTATCAGTTCAATCTCTTCCGGTTGGTAATATCGGCTTTCGTTGCGCGTTACCCTCGCCTCGTTCAGCAGGTTAGCGTACGTTACTCCGTCCACGAACTCGGGCGTGATGGTGCGGGTGTTGTACTGCGCCTCCGCCTTGACGTCGATGTTTATCTTGCCGGCCTTACCTCGCTTGGTGGTAATCAATACTACGCCGTTGGCTCCCTTAGAACCGTAGATGGCCGTGGCCGAGGCGTCCTTCAGCACGGTGAACGACTCGATATCCGAGATGTTCAGGTCATCAATGTCGTCCCGTTCAAACCCGTCGACCAATATTAAGGCGCTGTTACTGGCTCCGAAAGTGGAGATACCGCGAATCCAGAACTCCGAAGTGCTTTTACCCGGCTGTCCGGAGGTCTGCTGAGTGAATACGCCCGGCACGTTACCCGCGAGGGCGTTGGAAAGGTTAGAAGTGGGGAAGCGTTGCAGGTCCTCCATGTCCACGTTGGTCACGGCTCCCGTCACGGTCAGTTTTTTCTGGGCTCCCAGACCGGTGACCACCACCTCGTCCAGTACACTGGCCGCGGATTCCTTCATCTGTACGTTTACTGTGCGCTGCTCCTTAATCAGCACCTCCACATTGTCATATCCGATGTAAGAGTATACAAGCCGTTGGTAAGCTTCCATCTTGATGGAGTACCGTCCGTTGATGTCGGTAATGGTTCCCAGTCCGGGCACGTCCTTTACGGTGATGTTGACACCGATCATCGGCTCGCCCTGCGAGTCAGTCACGATTCCCGTCACGGTTATCGTCTGCTGTTGCTGCGCCGTTATGGTCAACGGCATTAGCAGCATCCAAAATAAAATGGTTAAAGTTCTCTTCATAGTTATTTTGCATATTTACTGGTTAGACTCTTCCGTCGTTTCTTCGCTTCCGGCATCTTCCTCTCCTTCTTCCTCTTCCACGTCATCGCTCGTTTCCTCCTCTTCTTCTTCCATAGAGATGGTGCGGATGGTTCGTCCGACGAAATCATGAATATAGAACGTGTTGCTTTCCTCGTCGTAGGCCAGTCCGGTCACGTCGCGGAAGCGGGCCGTCTCGCGGAGGTCTCCGTCGTCGGTTCCCCACTGGTTGTTGTCGCTCAAGGCCGATGAGGTTCCTCGTCCGGCGTACGTGGACACGATACAGTCCGGAGTCATCTTGCGGACGCAGTAGTTGTATTTATCCACGAAATAGAAGTCGTATTCATCCTCGCTGCCCGCGTATTCTTCATTATAGACGAACACTCCCTGCGAAGGCTCGTTCATCCGGGCGGCCGTACCTACGTCGTCCAGATATCCGGACTCCTTGTATCCTCCGGCCACGGTGTAGGGCGTAATCAGCTTTTGCGTCTCTTCGTCATAGTCCGACCGCATGAAATAGTGGTTGTTGATGACGCCGAAGTAGGCGTAGTTTCCGGTGGGATGGATAAAGATTTGGAATTCCCAGCTCGGGTCGGCGATGGTGAACAGCTGTTCAAAGATGAGCGGATTGTCCTTCACGATAGGGTCCCATGTGCCTCCATTCTGTACGGTTTCGAAGTAGTTGTCCAGATTCAGCCGGTACACCTGTCCGTTCTCGTAACTGTTGAAGTACAGCTCGCCGTTTATCGGATGGACGGTAACTCCGTTACATTGTTTATAAGAAGCCAGTAGCTGAATGTCGGAATCGTCGTCGAAGGTTCCGTCTTCGTTCCGTTCAATGATATAAAGGCTAGGGCTTTCGTCGCCTTGTCCGTCATAGTCGATGGCGATAATCATGTACTGCGCTTCCGTGGCGTACTGGCTCGCCTTGTTGAAGGTAATGCTTCGAATGCGGTTGTTCGCTACCGTGTTGATGTTGAGAGGGGTAGACAGTTCTTCATTCTCCAAGTCGATAAGTTGGATAGACTTGTGCCCGTCGTAGCAGATGTACAGGTGGTTCTTGTTCAACGGGTCGAAGTACAGGCGGCCGTCCTCTGCGAATCCGCAGCATCTCACGTCGTCCTCACCCTTGAACGGGCCGTCTCTCCATCCCTGATCGTCAAGCTCGTTGCGGAATCCGCAAAGCGTGCCCACAACCATCTCTTTTTCATAAGTAAAGGCTGTGTTGGCGGTAGCCGTCACCGCGTTGTCGCCTTCGCCCACGGTGACCTCAATCACGCCGCTGAAAGCCCCCGAAGGCACAAAGCAGTAGATGTACGTGCTCTTCACATTAATCACTACGGCGTCCTTTCCGCCGATGTTCACCTTTACCTGAGACTTGTTCGTCCCGAAGTTCTCCCCGTAAATCAGGAGTTTCTGGTAGGCTCCCCCTTCTTTCGGCGTGAAGTCGGTAATCAGCACCGGCTGCGTCGGGTCGAAGGGAACCGATGTGGCGTCCAGCGCGTCGTCGTCCTTACATCCGCCGAGACAGAAAGCGAGAACGGTCAGCAGGGTCCACTGAAGCCTCTTGAGTTTTTCTTTCATAGTTTTACCATTAATTTTAAATTAGACAATAGAGTAAATATTGAATTTGTTGTTTTGCTCTCTTTATCTAAGCCTGTTTAGGTTTCATGTTGCAGATAGCTTTTAGGTAAGTAGTCATGGTGCTTGGGTAGACGGCTGCCTATTCGCTTTCTTGTTTCTTTTTTGCAAAAATCAATTATTTATTCTGAACACTTTGTGCCATGTACGTTCCAAAATTTGCCGTATTAAAACCAAAAGAGAGGCTGAAAGAGAGGAATTTGGCCGTTTGGAACCTGAATTTGTAAATATGGAAATGGAGCTTATGAAAAAAAGTTAGAAATGCGTGGCGAAGAGAACAGCGTTTTTTCCTGTATTTTATATTTGTTCCATCTTTAAAATCAAAACTTGTGAAAAAACTATGAACTTTATGGATTTTGGACGGCAGAACGGGAACTGCCGTGTCATGGAAAATGGATTTGTCCTGTGGGAAATCAGTCCCGAGGAGTGCGCCGAGCCTGTCCTTTTGGAAAACGGCGACACCGATATGGTGGTACATATTCTTATGTTGGAAGGGTTGATGAAGGTCAGTTGGAGAGGAACGCCCTATCTGTTGGCGAAAGACAGCTTCTCCGACTTCATCGACGGGACTTCGCTGGAGGTGCATGAAGTGCTCGAAGGCTCTAAGGCCTACGTGCTGCTGTTCAGCCAGTCGTTTGTAAAGCTGATGCTGAAAGAGTCTCTTCCCTTTCCCTCTTCTTATTTATTAAGGATAAAGACGTGGCCTGTATCCGCGATGCTTTCCGAGACCGCGCGGATTTTCCAGCGGAGAATAGAGGCGATAGCGGAAGCGTTTACCTACGCTCCCGCTCACGTCCGCGAGCAAATGGTGAGGTGCGCTCTCTGGATGTTGATAATGGAAGTGGCGAACGAGCACATCAAGCGGGAAAACAGGTACGCGGAGCATGTGGAGGCCGGGCGGAAAGGCTCGCTGTTCAAGCAGTTCATGAAGCTGCTGTTCGCCCATGTCAGGGAAGAACGCTCGGTGAACTGGTACGCTTCGCAGCTTTGCGTCACGTCGCAGTACCTGAACCGTGTGGTTAAGAGTAACTCGCGGAGAACGATTCATGACCATATTTCCGCCGCGCTGACCGGAGCGGTCATCCACGAGCTGGAGAACACGGAACTGCCCTTGTCGCGGATTGCGGAGAACTTCAACTTTCCCGACCAAGCCGCGTTGACCAAGTTCTTCAAGAGACAGACGGGAAAGACGCCCTCCGAGTACAGGAGAGACCACGTCTTGTCCGTGCCGTTCGTCCCGTTGTCCTGACCTTAGGCCGTCGGAAATTCGTGGGTACCCCGGCACTTTGTAACGGGGAGGGCCGTTTCACCCGGAGCGGGTGGAACGGCTTTTTTTCATCGCCCCGGGTGGAGCAGGACTCACATCAAGCCATCTCCGCTTGTCAGCTCGCCCTGCGGCTCGTGAGGGATAGCCCTACGGCTCACGAGAAATAGGGCGGCGGCTCGCGAGAAACAGCCCTGTTTCTCGTACGGGTAATAAGGCGCTGATAATAAGAAGCTTAGTGTCTGGAGAGATGAGGGCGATTTTCTGATGCCCGATTTGGGCTTACATGGCCCGGCGCGGGCCAAAAACAAAGGGGAGGGTGCGCCGAAATGTACACCCTCCCCTTTCTAAAGATTGACGGTTTACTGTCCAACTTTGAGCGTATGCTTCAAAATGGGACAGCCTCTTTTTTTAGTCCCACTCAATCGCTTGGTCTTCATCAGGAATCTGAGTATTGATGTTACGTTGCATTGTAAGCGTTCCTTCAAACTTATACTTGATTCTTGCGCCCGGCGCTAACGTATAGTCTTCGAACTCATAACTAATGTCACGAATCATTGTGGTGCGGCGCATTAAGTAAGGGCGTACCGCATCCATTTCCTCCTCAATGTAACTGCTTGCTTGTCCGTTTATCTTGAAGCCATTGTTTTCAGCGTTATCGCTAGTCAGCTCTACGATATTCGTATTAGGGACAATATGGGCGTAAATCTTATAATTAGCCCGGTCCTGACGACTTTCATCAATAGTACCCGCATAGAAGAAAATCGTTTCGTCATCCACCGTATAGGCGGTTATCTGACTTTTTACTAACGGCTCGTTTTCGCCTTCGCCCGCTTCTACCAGATTACCTATCAGGTTAGTGCCGCCATACGTGCCAGAGTAGTCGTTGAACGGCATGACGCGTAGCAACGCCTTACGGTAATTTTTACGGTAATTAGGCGTATATTCCCCATTGGGAGAATCCTCTATCGTCAAAGGCAACACCCATTTGTCTACCAAGTCCAAGCCGTCTAGACTGAACTCAATATCAAGGTAAGCGATATTCTTACCCGCTTCAATATGCACCGTTTCCGGGAATTTATAGTGCTTGCTTGGAAGTTCCTTGTACCATAAATCCTCGCGGCTAGAGAACCGGGCTATGTTCAAGGTACGAAGCGTATCAGGATCGACTCCAACCTTTACGGTAATGTCACGGTCGTTAAGCGTAGAGCCGCTGACTAATACCGGAAGGCGGTAAGTCGTTTTTCCCGTTTCCGTGTGAGGTATGTTAATCCTTGTTACTCCGTTACTGTTGATAGGGGCCTTAAACGAGACATAATGCTCGAATTGTTCGTCCTCCCATTCGTCGTTGCAAGCGCTAAAACAGGCAAGCAAAGATAAAGCGGTCAATAGTGTATATATTCTTTTCATCGTTCGTTTATGTTAGAATTAATCATTGTAAGTCCATCCCGGCGTTTGCGTCAGACGCTTATTGCGTTTAAGCTCACTGTGAGAAATAGGCCAGAACCACATCTTATCCGAGAACGTGGCTGATAGATTCCAAATGGCGATAGGAGTATGGAACATTTCACGTTCCGATTCTGTCATTAGCGTATTGCACCCGTATACCGGGGTCGTCTCTTCCACGGGAGCGTCTTTCCAACGGCGGAGGTCATAATAGCGCTTCCCTTCTCCCATCAGTTCTATTTGGCGTTCACGCTTCAAATAAATACGGAACGTCTCCTTGTCCGCGTAAATGTTGTCGTCAAGATCCGGAATGCCCGCGCGCATACGGACAGGCTTGAATCCCTTTCTCATTTCCTCAATAGAACGGTGGATGGTATAGGTAGTCGAGCCGTCCCAAGACGCGATTTGATATGTCCCGTCGCTCACTTCATTCAAGGCTTCGGCGTACATAAGCAAGATGTCAGCGTAACGGATAGCCGGTTCTGGCTTATAACGCAGATTGTTGATGTCGTTGTTCAGGTACGTATCTTCCGGATGAACGTATTTCATTACGCCGATTCCCGTGCGCAGCCAAAACATTCCCGCGTTATATCCGTCTCTCTTGCCACGATAATAGAAAATCTGCTTGTTCCTGTCTTCCGCTTCCTCTTCGTTTCCTAAATACCAATAAGCTCCATTATAAGCTACTGACGCGTAAAAGCGAGGCTCGCGGTTAGCGTACTGTAAGGAGACTCCCGCCGCCAACGGCTTGTATCTTCCGGCATCCACATCTTCTTGCGTGGTGAATCCTTTAGGCCGTTCGCTCATGTCTAAACGATGAACATTATTGTAAGCCTGTATATTAGCGTACTCAGAGTTCATTCCCGGACAGTTTGTGCCATCATTCATGTAATAGGCGTCTACAATCTTCTGGGTCAATCCGCTTGTGTTCCATCCGGTAGCGGTGAGTGGCAATTGGTGAACCACCATGTCCCGAATGTTCTGTCCGCCAATATTACGCCCCCGGCTGAATATCAGCTCAGGATTGTCTAACATACCCGTTTGTCCATTAAAAATGGAACGGTATGACTCAAACGGGTCTACATTCTTCCACCCGTCAGGAAAGTCCGCATTACTGTATATCTCATGATAAGGCGGAATGATAGTCGCGGGCTCTGCCGGCGAATCTGTAGAACGGATATCGGTAGTGTACAAATGATATACATTTAAATCCATCACATCCTTAGCGGCTGCGGCAGCTTTGGCCCATTTCTCTTCGCTATAGTCAGGCGAAAGCAGTCGTTCACCCTTGTCGTCTACTAAAAGTTGTGCGAACTCATCATTATTACCATTCGCAAGTGGGCTCGCCGCATAAATCAGCGCAAATGTCCGGGTAGCCAAAGCGGCTCCTCGGGTAGGGCGCGATGCGGAATTTTCTCCCCGTACCAAAGGTAAATCCTTAGCGGCCAGAGCCATCTCTTGGCTGATGTATTCGGCTACGCTTTCGTATGATGAACGCGGGGTAGCCAAGTCGTCATAAGAGTCGTCGTAATTCAGCCCTTCGTCTGGCAGCAAGGGAACAGGACCATACCTACGCAACAGCAACCAATAGTAGTAAGCTCTGACGAAGCGGGCCTGAGCCTTGTAGTCGGCCAATTCTCCGGCTTCCTCCAATTCCTTATTCATATCCACATATTGCAGGAAGAGGCTTGCCTGACGGATTCCCCGGTAGCAACGTTGCCATATCGCCTGTTTAGTGTTCTCGTCATAAGTTCCTTCCTTAAACTCATTGTAGGACAATTCGCCCTCTTTAGATTCTTGAATGCTTCCATCGTCATCGCCGTAATACATGTCGTCGGCGAAGCAATGAGGAGTCTGCCGCTTATTGCACACGTCAGCGCAATCGTCGCTTAGGTAGCTGAAGGCGGTAGCCAACCACGCTTCTGTCTTGTCTCTGTCTGTAAATACTTTCTCGATGGTCTCACGGTTCTTAAAGATGTAGTCTGAATCCAGATAATCGGAGCAAGACTGCACGCTTAGCCCTAAAGCCGAGAATAATAAGATGGATAATATATGATTCTTTTTCATATTTCGTTTTTTATAAATTAACACTGACTCCTAACGTGACCGATTTCGTCAAAGGATAGCTTTCACCTCTCGGGTCTCCCATTTCCGGGTCCCAAGTCTTAAACTTCGACCATGTCAGCAGATTGGTACCGACTACAAACACACGGATGTTGTTCAGATGTATCCGGTTTACAAGTGATTTAGGAAGAGTATATCCTATATCAAGTGTTTTCAGACGAATATAACGTCCGTCCTTCAGCCAGAAGGTCGAGTTACGGTAGTTGTTGCTGCTAGAGCTGTCTCCCTGATAGCTTAAGCGCGGATAAGAAGCGTTCGGGTTCTCGTTGGCGGGGATGCCTAGCTTAGCCGCCGTCTCCGCGTCCACATAACGGCCATCCAGCATGCCTTTGAACACGTTTCCCCATTCACCTTCCGTAAAGGCCCATACACATTTACCGTAAGTGAAGAAAGTGGACTTTCCTGCTCCTTGAAAATGAACGTTCACGTCGAGTCCTTTCCATTGGGCGGATACACCTAGTCCGTAGATTAAGTTCGGGCGGTCAGTTGCGCCGATAGCTACTCGGTCTCCATCGTTTACTACACCGTCTCCGTTGACATCCCGATACTTAATATCTCCCGGCTGTACGGCTCCCCAACTTTGTGTAGGACTGTTTCTAATGTCATCATAGTCCTTGAACAGACCTTCCGCGATTAATCCCTTGCATTGGTTCACGCGATAGCCTTTTTCCATCTGGTAAGCATAAACGTTATTCTCTTCATCTTTCTCCAGAATTTCGTTCTTGCTGTATGTCATGTTTCCGCGCACCGTCAGGTTCACGTCGCCGAGCTTTTCTCGGAAAGCAAAGTTTCCGTCAAAACCCTGCTGTTTCACCGCACCCACATTCGCTGAAGGGTTATGCCCGTATAAACCGACAATTTGCGGCAAATAGTTACGGACCATGAAGATTCCAGTACGTTTTTCATCGAAATAATCGATGGTAGCGGTAAACTTATCATTAAACAGCGCAAGGTCTATACCCAAGTCCTTCTTTTCCGCTACTTCCCACGTTACGGTGTTGGAAGCCACGTCGGCGAAGCTCAATCCTCCAAACGAGTAAGTGGAAGGATACTGAGCCCAGTCGTACCCGCCATAGACAATTTCATTATCTCCATCCTTAAAGCGGTCCGCTATACTATATAAGTAGGGGAATCGGGTTCCGATATTATCATTTCCAACTTTTCCGTAAGAGAAGCGTACCTTGAACATGCCCATCCACGGCAGGGCTTTCTTTATGAAAGGCTCTTCGGCGATGTTCCACGCTACGGAGAATGCGGGGAAGAAGCCGAAGCGGTTTCCGGCGGCGAAGTTCTCCGAACCGTTGTAACCGAAGTTGAAGTCAACGAAATAACGGTAATTCCAGTTATAAGCCACGCGGCCCGCCAAGTCTTGATTACGCTTGTTTATACCGTTCTTCAGGTCGTCACCCAAGTTCTGCGTTTGAATATAAGAATCTTGCGTATACTTCAATGTAACGCTAGGGTGATGGTTGCCGAATCCTCGGTCCCAGCTCAGCATTAAGTCAAGGAATTCTCTGCGGTTACCGCTAGAGCTGCTTTCCTGCTTCATGTTTTGGCTCGTAGAGATTCTCTTCCACACTAGCTCACCCGTTTCCGGATTTCTCGCGCGCTCGGCCAACCATTGCTCCGGCCATTGTAAGCGACGAATCGTGTTTGCGCTGTTGTTGTCATATCCGAACCGGCCGACGAACTTTAACCCCTTTGTGATAAAATCGAAGTTTTGTTCCAGCGAAATATTCGTCTCCACGTTGTTCGTCCAGTTTTCATTGAATCCGGTTTGCGTGGCGGCTACCCACGGATTAGTCTTGTTTCCCGTTCCGATAGCCGGAATGTATCCGTTAGAATATACTACCGGAGTCTTAATCGGGTTGTATCCGAAGAGTTCCCCCCATACGTCACCGTCGCCAAGTCCCGGGCTGTTCCGCTTGGACAAGAATCCGGCTACGCCCACTTTCAGCAGCGTAGTCTTCGTGATGTCGATGTCTACATTCATACGATAGTTCCAACGGTGATAAGCCGCGTTGGTATTATAGTCATCTTTCAGAGACTCGTCCGTATTATACATACCGTTTTCCCTTACATAGCTAGCGGAAACGAAATAACGGGCTGTAGAACCACCACCGCTCATGTTGAGGTTAACGCGGTGACTCCACGCTCCGTCTTTGAGCAACATGCCCATCCAGTCCACATTCGGGTAAAGGTCTGGGTCTAATCCTAAACGCAGGATATCCAGCTCCTCCGCCTGATATACAGGTTCGTTGTTACGGGTGACGCGCGCCTCGTTCATCAGACTGGCATACTTATATCCGTCCTCAAACTCTGGAGTGATAGTCCGGGTATTGTAAGTCGTCTCTACCTTCGCGTCAATTTTAATCTTTCCGGCCTTACCGTGCTTTGTGGTAATCAATACTACGCCGTTGGCTCCCTTCGAACCGTAGATGGCCGTAGCCGAAGCGTCCTTCAAGACGGTGAACGACTCGATATCCTCGATGTTAATCTCATCCATACTGCGCTCGAATCCGTCTACCAGCACGTAGGCGGACGAGTTGGCTCCAAACGTGGAGATACCTCGAATCCAGAACTCCGAAACGTTCTTGCCCGGTTGTCCGGATGTCTGGCGCGCCAATACTCCCGGCACGTTACCCGCAAGGGCGTTAACGATACTGGAAGACGGGTTACGTTTCAGCTCGTCCACGTTTACCGTACTGACCGCTCCCGTCATGGTCAGTTTTTTCTGCGCTCCCGTACCTGTGATAACGACCTCGTCCACGGCTTTTACGATGCTTTCCTTCATTACGATGTTCACGGTACGCTGTTCCTTTACCATGACTTCAACCGATTCATAGCCCAGATAGGAAAAGACTAGCCTGTGATAGGGTTCCATCGTAATGGAGTAACGTCCGTTCACGTCGGTAATCGAGCCAAGTCCCGGCATATCTTTCACCGTTACGTTCACTCCGATTAGCGGTTCCTTGTTCTCGTCCGTTACAATGCCTTTTATAACTACGTTTTCCTGCGCCATGGCCATCGTGCACAAGCATAATAGCATAACGCACAGTGATAAGTATTTTTTCATATCATTCATGTGTTAGTCATTAATTACTCTCCTTCATAAGCGATTTTACGGATGCGGCGGTTGGAACCGTCTCCAATGTAGAATGTATTCGTCTCTTGCTTGTAAGCCAATCCCTTCGGACGGTCGAAACGCGCTTCTTGCCGCAAGTCTCCTTCCACGTATCCCCATTTATTGGCGTTCAGACTGGTACTTCCACGTCCCGCGAATGTGGTTACCTTTCCTTGAGGAGTGATGATTCGGATGCAGTGGTTCATTTTGTCGCAGAGGTAGAAATCGTATTCGTCTTCTTGTCCCTCGTAAGCGGGATTGTACACGAATACTCCCTGATAAGGCTTATTAAAGCGCGAGCTTGTTCCTACCGCGTCTTCCCAACCCGATCTTTCCGCGGTTCCGGCTATCACATAGGGAGTGACGAATCGCTTGCTCGCCCAGTCATAGTTGGTTCGTTGGATATAATGCTTGTTCATGCATACAATGTAGGCGTAGTTTCCGGTCGGATGGATGCGGATATTATATTCCCATCCGTTGTCCATCTGGAAAAGCACTTCCTTGTCTGCGGGATCCGTACGTTTCCCGTCGAATATGTCTTGAATTTGTTGTCTCTCTACCTTAAAGAACTGTCCCTTATTGTAACTGTTGAAGTACATGTCCCCGTCCACCGGATGGAACGTTACCGTATTACATTCCTTAAAGTTAACCAACTGTACTTTATTGCTCCACATCTTATAATCGTGACTGTCTCCCTGAGGAGCTTCCTTCGTGCGTTTAAAGCCGTATACCGCTCCTCTTAGTTCGTCGCCTTGATCCACGGCTACCACCATGTGGTCCTCATCGAAAAAAGCGATTGAGCGTCCGCGGTTGCTTCCTATTTCACCTTCGGTCAGGGCAGTGCCTACGTACTCGTTTTCAAAGTCAAGCACGCGCATATTACCGTTACCCTGATTTTCTTCGTTCGCTCCCCGGTCAGCCGCTACATATAATAGATGAGGGTATTTGGGGTCGAACTCCATCCAGTTGGGCGACCCGAACGCTCCGCAGTCGTTAAACGGCCCGTCCTTCGTATCATAGGCTCCATCGTCTCTGATAGAACCGCACAGGGTACTTACCAGCTGCTTGCGTACATACTCGAACTTGATGTCAGCTACGGTAGAAGCCAACTCTTCTTTTCCGTCCGTCATCTGGATTTCAATCTCTCCAGAATATGCTTGCGACGGAACCAAGCAATAAATCGCCTGACTTTTTACACTGATTACAATGGCTTTTTTTCCGCCGATAAACACGTTTACCTTCGAAGGATCATTGCCAAAATTGTCTCCCATTATTACCAAGCGCTGCCCATAGCTTCCGGTTGTGGGATTAATTCCACTTACCAGAACCGGCTGCGTCGGGTCGAAGGGGACCGATGTGGTGTCCACCGCGTCGTCGTCCTTACATCCACCGAGGCAGAAGACGAGGACGGCAAGCAGGGCCCACTGAAACCTCTTGAGTTTTTCTTTCATAGTTTTACCATTCATTACTAGTTAGACATTAAATATTTGTTGATGATTTTGCAGTCGTTCAACCGAAAATCAAGAGTCCTGCCCAGACTCTAAAAGGGAAATGTGATAACCAAACACATTAATTAAGGAGTAGTCTGGCGTTTTTAGGAATATCCTCCCCCTTTCCCCATCCGTTTAACGGCGGGAGGATACGACTCTGAATCCATAATACGCGCAGAAGGCGCCCGTGACAGCGTAGTTCTTGCCGGATTGAATAAATCATAGGCTCGAACAGTTGACAAAATGTCAACGTTAAGGTTTGTTGCAGTTAGTAATTTTTTCATATTAAAACTTTAAAATTTAAGGCTATCCTTCAAACTCTCTTATTTACCCGATAAAAACATACCTTTTTCAACTTAATCTCATACTTGTTGAGAACAAAAACAACCTCTTAAAATTACCAATAAATGTCAGTTTTTATAAATCCACAGTTTCTTTCTTGTTTGTAGCTTTGTTGTAGCTTCTCTAAAACCAAATTCCTTTCATAGTATTTTATGTTTGTTGATGCAAAGATAATTATAAACATTGGTATATAAAAAGAAAATTCCGTTCAGAAAAGGAAAATTTCAGTTCATTTTATGCAAAATTCACCCGTTTTGACCCCTGAATAAGCGAATGGCGGAGAAATAAGGCGCTTCCTATGGCAAAAAGGAAAAGAGAGTTTCATTTTGCAAGAAGCGCAGAAATCGGGTGGGTATTGTTAGTCATTGGTGAGTAGTATTGTAGATTATTTATTCTTCCATTTTAAATTTGAAGTAAATATATTTTAAAATGCGGTAGACTTTCGCCGCTTGTTGGTCAGGGACGGTTCCCTATAGTAAATTCATGCCTTCTGAAAGTTGTTTGTCGCTCATATTTTTACACGCTCTCAATATTTATCTGAGAGAATACGCAACACAAGCGCAATACGAAATTAAGTTAAAATAAACGATTCCGCATCCGCCATTCCCCGACTAATCGCTTGTTACCGCTTCCACGCTTAGCGCCCGAACCGCACATCACTAAGGTGACACTGCAATGAGCTTACAATCGGGGCGACTGGAGACGGAAATCAGGCGCCCACGAGGGGTCGCCCTATTTCTCGCGAGGGGTCGCCCTATCTCTCGCGAGCCGTTGCCCTATTTCTCGCGAGCCGTAGCCCTTCCGCTCACATGAAATTCAGAAGCGCCACAACGTCATCATAGCATGTTGATTTACAGAAATATACAAAAACACGGGCGGTCTGGGCAGGACTCTTGATTTTCGGTTGAACGACTGCAAAATCATCAATAAATATTTAATGTCTAACTAGTAATGAATGGTAAAACTATGAAAGAAAAACTCAAGAGGTTTCAGTGGGCCCTGCTGACCGTCCTCGTCTTCTGCCTCGGCGGATGTAAGGACGACGACGCGGTGGACGCCACATCGGTCCCCTTCGACCCGACGCAGCCGGTGGTGATTACCGACTTCACGCCGAAGGAGGGAGGAGCTTACCAGCGCCTGCTCATCTACGGTGAGAACTTCGGGACGGACAAGTCGCAGGTGAAGGTGAAAATCGGCGGCGTAGACGCCGTGGTGATTAACGTGAAGAGCACGTACATCTATTGCTTCGTGCCCTCGGGCGCCTTCGACGGCAACATCGAGGTGACCGTAGGCGAGGGCGACAACGCGGTGACGGCCGCGGCCAGCACGCCTTTCACCTACGAGAAGAAGATGGTGGTGGGAACGCTCTGCGGATACCGCAACGACAACGACAATCAAGGATGGAGAAACGGTCCTTTTGAAGGTCCGGACAACGTGAGGGCGTGCGGATTCGCCAATCCCGGCTTCATGGCCGTAGACCCGCTGAACAAGAACCACATCTACATCGCTTACGACGGGCACAAGCAGATTCAGCTCATCGACTTGGAAAGGCAGTGGGTAGAGGATGCGATGGACATCAACGAAATTCCGACAAACCGTATCCGCAGCATCTGCTTCAACAAGGCCATACCGGGATACGCCGAGGAGGGGGAATACATGTTTATCGCCATTGACTATGACGGTCAGGGCAACACAAGCCCAAGCGTGTATATCGCCAAGCGCAATCCGTCCACGAACCAGTTCGACAACGGTTCCGAGGTGAACCTGATAGCCTCGTACAAGCAATGCAACGGCGCCACGGTTCATCCCATCAACGGAGACCTGTACTTCAACAGCTACGAGTTGGGGCAGGTATGGCGGCTGGACTTAAAGAAGTACTTCGATGTCATCAACGCCGGAAGGAATTGGACTCCCAACGTGGTTGATCATCCGGAGCTGTTCGATTATCTGTTCACCATCGCCGACCCGAACTGGGAGTTCCAGATTTATTTCCATCCCACGGGCAAGTACGCCTATATCAGCGTGATTAACAACCACTACATCATGCGCTCCGACTTCAACGAGGAGACCCAGCGGCTCGTTACCCCGTACGTGTTCGCCGGAGGATACAAGCAGTCGGGCTATTCGGACGACGTGGGCGCCTCCGCCCGGTTCAACAACCAGCGTCAGGGCGTGTTCATCTACAATCCCGATTACGCGGGCAGCGAGGACGAGTACGACTACTACTTCTGCGACCGCCTGAACTTCTGCGTGCGCAAGCTGACACCGGAAGGTATCGCCTCTACATACGCCGGACGAGGCAGCACCTCGGCCTTAGGTGACGGAAACCAGTGGGGAACCGACGACGGTGACCTCCGCGAGACGGCCCGCTTCCGCGACATCTGCGCGATAGTATATTATCCTGAGGAGAATATCTTCTACATACAGGACGAGGTGGGGCGTACCATCCGTACCATCTCTATGGAAGAAGACCCGTCGGAAACCGTTGTCGACGAAGGTGGGGACACCACCGGCGAAACGGGAACCGGTGACGAGTCAACGGAAGTGTCTAACGAATAAATCGAAAAACAAATGAAGAAATACATTATCATATTATTAGCGGCGCTGCTCACTCCACTCAGCCTGTGGTCGCAGGAGGAGCAAGAGCAACAGGCGCAGACGGTCACCGTGACAGGAACGGTAACCGATACGAAAGGCGAGCCGATGATTGGCGTAAGCATCGTCGTCAGGGACGTTCCGGGCGGCGTGATTACGGACATCAACGGTAAGTACTCCATCAAGATGGAACCCTATCAACGGCTCATATTCTCTTATTTGGGATACGATCCCGTGGAGGTGCTCGTGAAGGAGCAACGGGTGGTGAACGTGGAGATGAAGGAATCCGAGGCCAGCGTACTGGACGAGGTGGTGGTCACCGGTCTGGGCTCGCAGAAGAAGCTGACCGTGACGGGAGCCGTGACCAACGTGGACATGGAAGAACTGAAACGTTTCCCTACCTCCAATCTTTCCAACGCCCTCGCCGGTAACGTGGCGGGTATCATCGCCATGCAGACCTCGGGACAGCCGGGAAGAAACACCTCGGAGTTCTGGATCCGCGGTATCTCCACCTTCGGAGCCAACGCGAGCGCGCTGATTCTGGTGGACGGATTCGAGCGGGCCAGTATCGACGAGCTGAACATCGAGGACATCGAGTCGTTCACCGTGCTGAAGGACGCCTCGGCCACGGCCATCTACGGTTCTAAGGGTGCGAACGGCGTAGTCTTGATTACCACCAAGCGGGGTAAGGCCGGCAAGGTGAACGTCGACGTGAAGGTGGAGACTTCGTACAACACGCGGACCATCACACCGGAGTTTGAGGACGGCTATACGTACGCCATGCTGAAGAACGAGGCCCTCGTGACCCGTAACCGCGGCGTGTATTACCAACCGGAAGAGATTGAACTGATACGCACGCAGATGGACCCGGACTTCTATCCCAACGTGGACTGGAAGGATCTGTTGCTGAAGGACGGCGCGTGGAGCTACCGCGCCAACGTGAACCTGAGCGGTGGCGGTAACACGGCCCGCTACTACGTGTCGGCCAGCTATACCGAAGACGAGGGTATGTACAACACGGACGAGACGCTGCGCAAGGACTACGACACAAACGCCAACTACAAGCGCTGGAACTATCGCCTGAACGTGGACATGGACATCACCAAGACCACCCTGCTGAAGGTGGGCGTGGGCGGCTCGCTCGAAAAGCAGAACAGTCCCGGAATGGGAGCGAATGACATCTGGGGAGCGTTGTTCGGCTACAACGCCGTCTCCACCCCTGTCATCTACTCCAACGGCTACATCCCCGCCGTGGGAACCGGAGGCCAGACCAACCCGTGGGTTGCCGCTACGCAGACGGGATACAACCAGAACTGGACGAACAACCTGCAGACGAACGTGACCCTTGAGCAGAAGCTCGACTTCATCACGAAGGGGCTGAAGTTCACGGGACGGTTCGGATACGACATGGACAACAGCAACTACATCAACCGCCGCCGTTGGCCGGAGCAGTGGAAGGCCCTGAGCCGGAACCAGACCACGGGAGAAATCGTGTGGAACCGCGTGAGCACCGCAAGCGACATGTATCAGGAGAGCGGAAGTACCGGTTCCCGCCGCGAGTTCCTCGAAATGCTTCTTGACTGGAACCGCTCTTTCGGCAACCATCACCCGAGCGTCACGCTGCGCTATACGCGAGACAACCAAGTCCGTACGGTGGACATCGGCACGGACATCAAGAACGGCGTGAACAAGCGGAATCAGGGCTTGGCCGGACGCGTGGCCTACAACTGGAACTACCGCTACTTCCTTGACTTCAACTTCGGATACACGGGTTCGGAGAACTTCGCTCCGGGACACCAGTACGGTTTCTTCCCCGCCTTCTCTCTGGCGTGGAACGTGGCCGAGGAGCCGTTCATCAAGAAGAACCTCCCGTGGCTGAACATGTTCAAGATTCGTTACTCGCACGGTAAGGTGGGTAACGACAACTTGGGAAATATCCGCTTCCCGTACCTGTACACCATCTCTACCGGACAGACCGGGTACGAGTGGGGATTCGATACCAACGGTCATTTCATATCCGGAACGCGTTATACTCAGGTAGCCTCTACGGGCATCACGTGGGAGGTGGCCAAGAAGGACGACGTGGGTATCGACCTCTCGCTCTTCAACGACAAGTTTACCGCTACCGTGGACTACTTCCACGAGGACCGTACGGGCATCTTCATGAGCCGCGCCTACCTTCCGGCTATCGTCGGTCTGGAAAGCCAACCGCAGGCTAACGTGGGCGAGGTGAAGACTCGGGGATTCGACGGTAACTTCGCTTACCGACAAAAAATAGGAGAGGTGGACCTGACCGTCCGCGGCAACATGACCTACTACAAGAACGAAATAATTGAAAGGGACGAGGAGAGCCAAGTATACCCCTACCTGTACCAGAAAGGCTATCGGGTAGACCAAGTGAAGGGCCTCATCGCCGAGGGGCTGTTCGCCGACTACGACGACATCCGCACCAGTCCGAAGCAGAGTTGGGGCACGGTGCAGCCGGGCGACATCAAGTACCGCGACGTGAACGGTGATGGCGTAGTGAACGACAATGACAAGGTGGCCATCGGAGCGACTACCCGCCCGAGCTTGATTTATGGCGTGGGTGTATCCGCGGCTTGGAGAGGCTTTGACGTGAACGTCCTGTTCCAAGGGGCTGGCAAGAGCACATACCCCATCTACGGCAAGTGCGTGTTCGCGTTCAGCGAGAACGACTGGGGACAGATATTTAAGGGCATGCTTGACGACCGGTACGTGGACGCGGACACGGCGGCCAAGCTGGGCATTCCCGCCAACGAGAACCCCAACGCCTCCTATCCTCGCCTGACCTACGGAGCGAACAGCAACAATCAGCAGACCTCGACCTACTGGATGCGTGACGGACGCTACATCCGCCTGAAGAACCTCGACATCGGCTATACGCTGCCGAAGGAGTTCGTCAACAAGCTGCACATGAACAACGTCCGCATATACGTTACGGGCACGAACCTGCTCACGTGGTCGAAGTTCGACATGTGGGATCCTGAAACGACTAACCCGAGAGGAGAGGATTACCCGTTGCCGAAGTCCGTTACGGTGGGACTGACAGTTAACTTATAATAAACCTCATGCAATTATGATAAGAAAAAAGATTTACGCAATAGCATTAGCGGTCTTGGGCATGGGAACCATGTCCTCCTGCTCCGACTACCTGAACTCGGAGAAATACTTCAAGGACCGTCTGACCATAGAGAGCGTGTTCACGGAACTGGACCACGTGGAGGAGTGGCTGGCCTACGCCTTCTCCTTCCTTGACGGGGAGAACTTCGAGGTGACCACTAAGGAGCCGTACTACAACCCGTTCTGCTTCGCCGACGACATGTACTTCGGCGACCGCGACCACGCGGTGGACGCGACGAAGAACGAGCTTGACTACAACCGCTTCAAGCTCGGCAACTACGACGAGAACTCGTACAACGTGGGCGCTTGGGACATGTGCTACAAGGGTATCTACCAAGCCTCGATCTTCATCAACAACATCGACATGTGTCCGGACGCGGAGATGGCCGAGTGGCAGCGTCAGGACTACAAGGGTCAGGCCCGCTTCGTGCGCGCCTACTACTACTGGCTGCTGCTCCGCCGCTACGGGCCCGTGCCCATCATGCCGGACGAGACGGCGGACTACACGCAGAGCTACGAGGAGCTCGCCACGCCGCGCAGCAGCTACGAGGAGGTGGCCAACTACATCAGCGACGAGATGCTGCAGGCCGCCAAGGAGCTTCAGTACGACCGCCGCACGGACAACGAGAACGTGTGCCGTCCTACCCGCGGCGCCGCGCTCGCTACCCGTGCCTACGCCCTGATGTTCGCCGCCAGCCCGTTCGCCAACGGGAACAACGACGAGTACGCGCAGCAGTTGGTGGACGACGAGGGCAACCGCCTGTTGTCGGCGGAATACAGCGAGGAGAAGTGGGCGAGAGCCGCGGCCGCCTGCCGCGACGTCATCGAGTTGGGATGCTACGACTTGGTTACGGTGGGCCGTTCCACGTCCAATAGCGGTCCCTCCGACCGTCCGACGGTGGAGCCGGCCGCCACGAACAGCCCCTTCGCCACGCAGAGTTGGCCTGAGGGATGGGCAAACATCGACCCGCTTCGCTCGTACCGTAGCGTGTTCGACGGTTCTATAATTCCCGCTACTAATTCGGAATTGATATTCACTCGGGGAACGACGAGCATCGACATGATGGTGCTTCACCAGATGCCCAAGAGTGACGCGGGATGGAACTGCCACGGACTGACGCAGAAGATGGTGGACGCGTACTACATGAACGACGGAAGCAACTGTCCGGGCATGAACTCGGAATACGCCAACGTGCCCGAGTACGTGAACGAAGGTCGCGTGGACAGCCGCCCGCGGGTGCCCGGTTATACGACCGTCGAAGATCTGAGAGCCGGACTGTATCCGGAACTGGGATGGAGTCAGGATGACGAATCAGCCTCTACGGGCATGAACGTCTCCAAGCAATACGTCAACCGCGAGCCGCGTTTCTATGCTTCCGTGGCTTACAACGGCAGCACGTGGTATCAGACGGGAGCCTCTACGGAGCAGCCCGGAATCGTAAACCATCAGGTGTGGTACTATTTCGGCAGCGACAACGGCTATCGTAACGACGGATTCTATCTGCGCACGGGAATCGGTGTCAAGAAATGGGTACACCCGACCGACTGGAACAGAAACAATAGCGACAAGCGCTACGTGGCTAAGGCGGAGACGGCTATCCGCTACGCGGACATCCTGCTGCTCTACGCCGAGGCGCTGAACGAGCTGACCACGACCTACAACATTCCGTCGTGGAACGAGTCGACCACCTATACCATCAGCCGCGACAGGGCGGAGATGGAGCGGGGCATCCACCCGGTACGCATCCGCGCCGGACTGCCCGACTATGACGACGCGACCTACGCCGACGCCGACCTGATGCGCACCACGCTGAAGCGCGAGCGCATGATAGAGCTGATGGGCGAGGGCAAGCGCTACTTCGACCTGCGCCGATGGAAGGACGCTCCGTTGGAAGAGGCCCTGCAGATCTACGGATGCAACATCTACGTGACCGAGGCTAACAGGGACGAGTTCCACCAACCGATTCCAGTGTATAACTTGCCATCCACTTTCTCCGAGAAGCTGTGGCTCTGGCCGATTCTGCACAGGGAGTTGAAGCGTAACGTGAAGCTGACGCAGAACCCGGGATGGACAATGTACGATTAATGAACCTATATTAAGACGTAAACGATATGAGAAAGATATATTTTATGGCGGCGTTGGCCGCGACCGCTATGTTGGGCGCTTCCTGCAACGACGAGTGGACGGAGGAGCAGTACGAGCACTACATCTCCTTCAGCACGCAGCTGAACGATACGGGAGTGACGGACATCTACGTGCCCTACACCCGTCATGACGAGAACGGAGACCCCATGTACGGCGAGGGCATCTCCAGCTACGAGCTGCCGTTGCTCTTTACCGGAACGACCGACAATACCCGCGACATCACGGTGCACGTGGAGCACTCGGATACGCTGAACGACCTGAACCCCGCCCGCTTCGCCACCCGTATGGACCTCTACTATGAGGACATGGGCGCGGAGGGATTGACCTACGCTTCCTATCCCGAGACGATGGTGATAGAGAAAGGGAAGAACAAGGGGCTGCTCGACCTGCGGTTCGACTTCAACGGCATCGACATGGCCGAGAAGTGGGTGCTTCCGATACAGGTCGCCGACGACCCGTCGTACGGATACCAGTCGCACCCGCGCAAGAACTACGCTCAGGCCATCCTGCGCGTGTTCCCGTTCAACGACTATTCTGGCGAATACTCCGGTACGGGTGTCACCAATAAGGTGGTGCTTCCCGACGGCAGCGAAACTACGGAGTCTATTACAAAGGAGACTATCCGGGGATATGTCGTAGACGACAAAACCATCTTCACTTACGCGGGTATCGTGGACGAGGACTATACCGACCGCAGGCTGTATAAGGTCAAGTTCACATTCAACGGCGAGACGAACGGTGTCGTAACGCTCTCCTGTGACAATGCGGAGGAGATAGGCTTTGAGGTGAATCCTGACGTGACGACCTCTTTCCGCATTTCCTCTTCGATGGACGCGACCCAACCTTACTTGGAGCACCGCTATGTGATTATCAATAACATCGACTATTGGTACAATTACAAGCCTTCGGAAGGAACCGCCATCCGCTATCATGTGCAAGGAACGATGACGGTAGCCCGCGACATCAACACGCAGATACCGGACGAGGATCAGGCTATCCAGTGGTAACAGTGAGGCTGTAAGCCGTCAGGCTTACGCGTGAGCATAAGAGTCGGGGGAGACGGGTAAACCGCCTCCCCCGCTTTGTTTTTAATGAGTAGTGACTAGTGACTAATGATTAATGAGTAATGATTAATGAGTAATGATTAATTTATCAGTAAGGGCTGCGGCTCGTGAGGGATAGCCCTACGGCTCGCGACAAATAGGGCAGCGGCTCACGAGAAACAGCCCTGTTTCTCGTACGGGTAATAAGATGCTGATAATGAGATGCTTCGTATCTGGCGGGGTGACGGCTTTTTCTAATCAAATCATCGCACGATAGATTCAAAACAGCTAAATTTTGCGTTTAAGTGATTTTGTCAGGTCTCTTTTGAGTTCCTTTCCGGCCTCTTTCCCCGATTCTGCTCGTCAGATAACTGCTATCCTCCTCATAAAACCGGAAAAACATCCTCGAAAAGAACTCTCAAAATAAACCTGAGCAAAATTTAAATAGGATTTTAAAGCTAACCCAGTAGTTCCCTGAAGATTTCTCCTGCCGTGGGGTGCGGGAAGATTATCCTTTTCCATTCCTCTGCGGTCAGTCCAAGCTCGATGGCGGTGGCGGCGAGCGTGATAATTTCCGAAGCGGGATTGCCCAGTACGTGCGCTCCGATAATGCGTTCCCGCTCGTCGAGCAGTATCTTGCACAGTCCGTTTATCCCCTCGTTCTCCGCCACGAAGCGTCCCGAGTAGGTCATGGGCGCCTTGACCGTGCGGAAGCGCAGGCCCTTCGCCGAGGCGGACTCCTCCGTTTCGCCTACCCCCGCGACTTCCGGATTGGTATAGACCACGGAAGGCACGGCACGGTAGCTCATGCTGTCCGTCCGTCCCAAGATGGAGTGTACGGCTACCTCCGCTTCACGGACGGCCGTGTGCGCGAGCATGGAGCGCCCCGTCAGGTCGCCGCACGCGTACACGTTCGGCAAGGAGGTACGCATCTGTCCGTCGACCTTGACCGTGCCCTTCTCCGTCCTTTCCAACGGAAGGTTTTCAAGGCCATAGCCCGTTTCCGCCGGACGACGGCCGACGCTCAGCAGCAGGCGGTCGGCCTCGCCTTCTCCCTCCTTGTAGGCGTATCTCACCTTCTCCCCCTCCGGCCCGGAAGGCGCAAGGTCCGTCACGCCCGTTCCGAGCAGGAAGCGAACGCCCCGTTTCGTGTATTCTGCCCGCAACGCCGCGGCAATCTCCCGGTCCATGCCGCCCAGAATTTCATCCGCCATCTCGACGACCGTCACGTCCGTCCCTATGCTGTTGAAGAAGGAGGCGAACTCCATGCCGATGACTCCGCCGCCTATAACCGCCAACGAAGCGGGCCGCTCCTTGCAGTCCAGCGCTTCACGGTGCGTCCAGTAGCTCACCTTATCAACGCCGGGAATGGGAGGAATCAGCGTTTCCGATCCCGTACAGAGTATCAGGTAGTCGCACTCGTAGCTCGTCTCGCCGCAGCGCACCGCGGTTTGGCTCTCGATATAAGCCTCTCCCGTGACGAGCGTCACGTTGGCCGCGGCCAGTCTTGCCTTTATGCCCAACGTCAGCTTGCGCACGACCTTGCCTTTGCGGGCGACGGCCTTAGGCAGATTGAACGAAAGCTCCGGCGACACGTCGACCGCGTACCTCGCCGCGTGGCGCACGGTGTCGTACGTCTTCGCCGAGTAAAGCAGCGTTTTCGTGGGGACGCACCCTTCGTTCAGGCAGACTCCGCCCACTGTGTTCCGCTCGATTAGCAATACGCTGAGCCCGGCTTTTCCCGCGCTCTCGGCGGCCGTGTACCCCGCGGGCCCGCCGCCAATGATGATAACCTGATATTTCATGACGTACCGTATGTTTATGAATGACTCGTTTTCTTCGTGATTAAGTCGACGAATTCCCGTTCCTTGACGGGCATGACGGACACGAATTTCCCCTTCCCGTATTCGATGAGGATATAGTTGGTCACCGAGAAGCGGCCGACGCTCATGGAACGGCACTTGCGGACGGCCGTAACCTCGCTCAGGGGAATCGTTTTCTTGCGCATGAACCGGCCGGTGGATACGATTAGCGTATCGTCCGCGGTAAAGGTGTAGGAAGTGTGGATAATCTGTTCGATGACGACTATCGTCAGTAACGCCAACAGGATGGCGGGCAGAATGATTTTGCACCATAGCGCGCCAACCATATTTACGGTAAGCACGGCTAATAGAAAATACTGATACCAAGCGATGCGCGCGTGGAAAATGCGATTCATTGTTGTTTTATTTTTGGTGCGAAAGGTAATAATTTTATGAATTAGTGGCAACGAAATATACAACGAAGTGAGTTATTTTGTAGTTTTGCCCCGATAAATGACAAGATTATGGTACGAAAATTCGATTTCCTCGTTATTGGTTCCGGAATTGCCGGAATGAGTTTTGCGTTGAAAGTGGCCCATAAGGGGAGTGTGGCTCTTATCTGTAAGGCAGGATTGGAGGAAGCCAACACGTATTTCGCGCAAGGCGGAATAGCCTCCGTGACGAACCTGAAAGTGGACAATTTCGAGAAGCATATTGAGGATACGATGATAGCGGGTGATTGGATAAGCGACCGCGCGGCGGTAGAAAAGGTCGTGCGCAACGCTCCGCAGCAGATAGAGGAGCTTATCCGGTGGGGCGTGCACTTCGACAAGAACGGGGAGGGAGAGTTTGACCTACATAAGGAAGGCGGACATTCCGAGTTCCGCATCCTGCACCATAAGGACAATACGGGAGCGGAGATTCAGACCAGTCTGATAGAGGCTGTCAAGCAGCATCCCAACATCACGATATTTCCCAACTTCTACGCTGTGGAGATTATCACCCAGCATCATTTAGGCATCATCGTGACGCGGTACACGCCGGGCATCAAGTGCTACGGCGCGTACGTGCTGAACGAGGCGACGGGCGAGGTAGATACCTTCCTGTCGAAGATTACCGTCATGGCGACGGGCGGCTGCGAGGCCGTCTACCGGAACACGACCAACCCGCTGGTGGCGACGGGCGACGGAATAGCGATGGTCTACCGTGCTAAGGGAGCGGTGAAGGACATGGAGTTTATCCAGTTCCACCCCACGGCGCTGTTCCATCCGGGCGACCGTCCCGCCTTCCTCATCACCGAGGCGATGCGGGGCTACGGGGCGGTACTCCGCACGCAGGACGGCAAGGAGTTCATGCAGAAGTACGACCCTCGACTCTCGCTCGCTCCGCGCGACATCGTGGCCCGCGCCATCGACAACGAGATGAAGCAGCGGGGAGAAGACCATGTGTACCTCGACGTGACGCATAAAGACCCGGAGGAGACGAAGAAGCACTTCCCGAACATTTACAAGAAGTGCCTGAGCCTCGGCATCGACATCACGAAAGACTATATCCCCGTGGCTCCCGCCGCGCATTACCTTTGCGGGGGAATCAAGGTCGACCTTGACGGGCAATCGAGCATACGCCGGCTGTACGCCGTGGGCGAATGCTCATGCACCGGACTGCACGGCGGAAACCGTCTGGCCTCCAACTCGCTGATAGAGGCCGTGGTCTACGCCGACGCCGCCGCCAAACACGCCCTCAGCGTGATTGAGCGTTACGAGTTCAACGAGGACATCCCCGAATGGAACGACGAGGGAACGATTTCTACGGAAGAACGGGTGTTGATTACGCAGAGCATGAAGGAGGTGAACCAAATCATGGAGGCCTACGTGGGCATCGTGCGCAGTAACCTCCGCCTGACCCGCGCGTGGAACCGGTTGGACATCCTCTATGAGGAGACGGAGAAGCTGTTCAAGAGTAGCAAGGCCACCCGCGAGCTTTGCGAGCTGCGCAACATGATTAACGTCGGTTATCTGATTACCCGTCAGGCCATGGAACGCAAGGAAAGCCGGGGATTGCATTATACAATCGACTATCCGCACAAGAAGGATTGACTCATCGCAACAAGCCACGCACGGAATGAACCAGATACCACCACAAACGACCAAACGACTGGATGTTGTAGACGCTCTGCGGGGATTCGCCCTATTAGCCATCGTGCTTATTCACAACGTGGAGCACTACAATATCTTCCACCTTCCGGAAGGGCAGCCGGACTGGCTGACCGCTCTGGACAAGCAGGTGTGGGACGCTACCTTTTTCCTGATGGCGGGAAAGGCGTTCGCCACCTTCTCGCTGCTGTTCGGCTTCAGCTTCTTCATTCAGTTGAGCAATCAGGAAAGGCGGGGACGGGACTTCCGGGCCCGCTTCGCTTGGCGACTGGTATTGCTGATGCTCTTCGCCGAGCTGCACTCACTGTTCTACAACGGAGACATTCTGCTGTTATACGCGTTTTGCGGGTTCTCGCTATTGGCTGTGTGCAAGCTGTCCAACAAGGCCGTTTTCTGGATAGCCACCTTTCTGCTGCTTCAGCCGTTCGAGTGGTACCGGATGATTCACGCCCTGCTCGATTCTTCGTACGAGACCGTGGTCGGTAACGTTTTCGTCACGTTCTTTGAGAAATGTGACCCGATTGTCCGCGAAGGCGGGTTCTTGGCCTTCGTGCACTCCAACATTACCAACGGGCAGGCGTACAACAACTGTTGGCAGGTAGAGAACGGGCGTCTCTTTCAAGTGCCCGCCCTGTTTATGTACGGTATGCTGTTGGGACGCTTACGCTATTTCGAGAAGAGCATCGCCTCAATCTGTTTTTGGAAACGGCTATTGGGCGTTTCCCTTATCGCTTTCGCCTTCCTGTACGCCTTTCAGCGTTTAGTAGCGCCTTCCCTGACGGACAAGGGAACCGACGCTTTCGACACGGCCTTCCGGGTAGCTTTTGGCTCTTACCTGAACTTCAGCATGATGTGCGTGTTGGTGGCGGGCTTCGTGCTTTGTTGGTTCTATGCGGAGAATGGCTACCGATTCCAACGCTTGCTGATTCCCTACGGGCGAATGAGCCTGACCAACTACATCACCCAGTCAATCATCGGCTGTACGATTTACGCGGGATACGGCCTCGGCCTCTGGAGAAGTGCGGGAGCTACCGTATCCATACTTATAGGCGTGGGCATTGTTGCCCTTCAGCTCTGTTGGAGCAGGCGTTGGCTCTCCCGTTTCCGTCAAGGGCCGCTTGAGTACGTGTGGAAGAAACTGACTTGGATATACACTAAATAATTGTTTTTACTAATTCTAATTTAAACTACATGAAGAGAATATTTGTTATCGTTTCATTGCTATTTTCCCTTTCCGCCTTTACGGGCGGCAATGGCAGCGCTATGGCTCAGGACGGGTCAGCGGGCGAAGTGAAGGACGCTAAGTACTGGCAGCAGTTGGCCGAGGGCATGTCGCAGGCCCTGATAAAGCATTTCTGGGGAGCCAGTTTCGACGGATACGCGGACCGTTATTATTTTAACTACGAGAGTGACCTCGCCAACATGACTACGGCTCACTATTGGCCGCAGGCGCACGCTATGGATGTTGTCGTGGACGCTTACATGCGCACGGGAGACAAGCAGTATCGTAAGCTATATCCGCTGTGGTGGGAAGGCGCTCCCCGGTTCAACTTCGCAGGACGGACGGAAGACCCGTGGTGGAATGACTTCGTGGACGACATGGAATGGATAACCCTCGCCCAAATCCGTATGTACGAGAGCACGGGCGAGAAGGACTATATCGTCAAGGCGCGTCAGATATACGATGACTGGATTTGGTCTACTTGGGGCCCGGAGAACGAGTCGCCGTGGTACGGAGGCATCACGTGGAAAACCGACGTGGAGAAGTCGAAAAACGCCTGCTCCAACGGGCCGGCAGCCATCATCGCCGCACGCCTTTACAGTTTCTACGACAAGGCGAAGTTTAAGGACGGGAAGCCTAAGGCCGAGTACCTGAACGAGGCGGTGAAGATTTATTCGTGGCTGAAGAGGAACCTGTTCAATCCGCTGACCGGAGCCGTGTACGACAATATGAACCGGAGAGGCCAGATTAGCCCCGCCGTATTCACTTACAACGTCGGAACGTTTATCGGAGCCGCCCACGAGCTGTACAAGATAACGGGCAACAAGCAGTATCTGGCCGACGCGGTGAAGGCGGGCAACTACGTCATCCACTTCATGTCGAACAATGGCGGGGTACTCTCCGACGCCTCGTATGGAGACGGCGGACTGTTCAACGGCATCTTCTTCCGCTATTTCGTGAAACTGATTAATGAACCGGACCTCGACGAGGAGACCCACAAGAGCTTCCACGAGTACATTACCCGCTGCGCTACGGTTATGGCCGAGCAGGGAGTCAACCTGAATACGATGCTGTTCGCGGGCCGATGGAGAAAAGCTCCGGCGGACGACGAGCACGTATGCCTCACGGCTCACCTTTCCGGCTGCATGTTGGCCGAGGCCATGTGTGTACTGAAACCGTTGAACGAATAAGGGAGGCTGCGGCCGTATGAAGAAGTACATATTGCTTTTAGCGGGGCTATTCTGCCTGACCGGTTTCTGCGGGACGGAGGCGAAGACGACCTTCAAGGTGTTGCAAATGAACCTTTGGCACGGTACGTCCAAAGTGCCGGGAGGCTATCAGGGAGTGATTGACATCTTGGAGCAAGTAGACCCGGACGTGGTGTTCTTCTGCGAGATTTGGGACGGGCCCAAGTTCATCGCCAACATTACGGAGGAGATGAAAAAGAGGGGAAAGACGTACTACGGAGAGACGTTCGACCTTGCCATCGGGGTGCTGACCAAGTTTAAGCCGGACAGCGTTCAGAAGCGCTGTATCGTTCCGGGCGACGAGGGAAGAGCGATGGTGAAGATGTTGACTACCATCGAGGGGCGGCAGGTGGCCTTCTATTCGTGCCACTTGGACTATACGCACTACGAGTGTTATCTGCCCCGAGGGTACAGCGGCACGACTTGGAAGAAGATAGACGGCCCCGTGACGGACGAGAAGACTGTGTTGGAAGCCAACCGACTGGCCTATCGGGACGAGTCGATACGGGCGTTCATCGCCGAAGCCAAGAGAGACGCAGCCCTCGGACGGGCGGTCATTATGGGAGGCGACTTTAACGAGCCGTCCCATCTGGACTGGGGAGAGCGTACAAAAGACTTGTGGGACCACAACGGAGCCGTAATCCGTTGGGACTGCTCTATGATGCTGCACGAGGCCGGATTCAAGGACGCTTACCGCGAGAAGCATCCCGACCCCGTCCGCTGTCCGGGATTCACGTTCCCCGCCGGCAACCGGTTGGCTGAGCAGGCGAAGTTGGAGAAACTGGCTTGGGCTCCGGAGGTGGACGAGCGCGACCGCATAGACTTTATCTATTATCTGCCCGCGGCGTCGACCCTCCGCCTGAAAGAGGCCAAGATAATAGGGCCTTCGGAAACTTTGCTTCGCGGAAAGGTGGTGGAGCATGACTCGAAAGACGAGGTTCTGACTCCTGACTGCGTATGGCCCAGTGACCATAACGGCAATCTCGCCACCTTTACGATACGGAAATAGCGCCCGGGGGTTTCTCGCCCCGTTCCGTTTCCGGGCGCAAGCGGAGGTTTAATTATATGATTAATAAACAATAAAAGTATCACCATGAAATTGTCAAGAAGAACTTTTTTAAAGCAAGGATTAGCGGGCGCTATCCTGCTGGGAACGGGAGGAGTAGCGGAAGCGAGCGAGGTGTTGGCTCCCGCGCCCGAACGCCGTTCGGTGTCCAAGAATCCTTTCCATTTAGGAATGGCGGGATTCACGTTCGTCAATTTCGACTTGGAAACGACGCTCAAGACATTGAAGCGGTTGGACATTCATTATTTGTGCATCAAGGACTTCCATCTGCCGTTGAACAGTACCGACGAGCAGATTAAGGCCTTTCATGAGAAGTGCGCAGCTTACGGCGTGACGGGATACGCCGTTGGCCCGATTTACATGAAGAGCGAGGCGGAGGTGGACAGAGGATTCGAGTACGCCAAGCGTGTCGGCGTAAAGACCATTGTCGGCGTGCCGAACTACGAGCTTCTGCCTTACGTGGACAAGAAGGTAAAGGAATACGATTTCCATTACGCCATCCACCTGCACGGCCCGGACATTGAGACCTATCCGGACGCCGCGGACGTATGGGAGCACACGAAGGACTTGGACCCTCGCATGGGTATGTGTCTGGACATCGGCCATGACTTGCGCAACGGCCGTGACCCCGTAGCGGACTTGAAGAAGTATCATACCCGGGTATTCGATATGCACATCAAGGACGTGACGGAGGGCTCTAAGGCCGGACGGGGCATCGAGATAGGCCGGGGGAAAATCGACTTTCCCGCATTGGTGCGCATGATGCGCAAGGTGAACTACACGGGAATGTGCAGCCTTGAGTTCGAGAAAGACATGAAGGACCCCTTCATTGGGATTGCGGAGTCTATCGGATATTTCAAGGCGGTATGCGACATGGCGTAGCCTATGGGCCTAAATACACCGCGGAGCGGGCAGGGAACCAATCGTTCCTTGCCCGCTCTCTCTCTATGCCGTTCGTGTAATCTTCCGGCATCGTCCGCAGCCCCATGCGCCGCGTATTCCGGCAGGAGGATTACGGAACCTCGCCGCTTACAATAATAGCCTTAGTAACTCTTCGTGAACCCGCCCGTTTGTTCCGGCCACTTGGCTCCCCTGAGACGGGTCAAGCTTTCCGCCGTTCCAATCGGAAACTTTGCCTCCGGCCTCTTGCACCAGAAGCATTCCCGCCGCATAATCCCACGGATTCAGATAGACCTCGAAATACCCGCCCTGCCTGCCGCACGCGGTATACGCCAATTCCAATGCGGCGGAACCGAGCCTCCGGATGTCCTGCGAGTGTTCATAAACCTTGAGAAACTTGGCGAAGTTCTCTTTGGAAAGCTCCCTTTTCGCCGTGCCAACGCCAATGATGGTCTCCGAGAGTTTCTTGGCGGAAGAGACGCGCACGGGCCTGCCGTTTAAGAAACTTCCCTCACCCTTGACGGCGGAAAAAAGCTCATCATGAAACGGGTCATAGACAATGCCTAGCACAATCTCCTTCTGGCGGCAAAGAGCCAACGAAACCACGCTATGCTGATAGTCGTGCATGAGGTTGGTCGTGCCGTCCACCGGGTCAAGAATCCAGTAGCTGTCCGTATCCATCCGCTGCAACCCGGTCTCCTCCCCAAGAAACTGTACGTCCGGCGCAAGTGCGTATAGCGCCTTTTTCAGAAAATCCTGCACCGCGATGTCTACTTGCGTAACGTAATCGGCCACTCCCTTTTCCCTTACATGGGCCGCCATTTCCCGATTCCTGATAATTCCTTGAGTCTCCTTGACCAAGCTGATTATACGTTGTATATCCATGCTTATAGCGTTTAATTTGAAGTTTTCTTCATGACGTTCGCCGTCGATATCCGTTCCCTTTCCGTCAGTCAACGGACGCCAACGCCATCCCGAAGCCCTAACAAAGCCCGTCTACGCGAAGATAGTGAAAAAACGGCTACGAACCCCGTAACCGCACGACTTCCTTTTCATTTGTCAGACCGCCCTACGCCTCGCGAGAGACAGCCCTACGGCTCACGAGAAACAGGGCAGCGGCTCACGAGAAACAGGGCTGTTTCTCAAGCGGCAAATATAGTACTGATAATTAAAGGATTAGTTCGTGAGATATTGCGGAATATCCTTGTCCTTTAACCTACGAGCTTCAGATTTATACGTGAGTTCGGGATAAGCTTAAAACAAAACCAATTGTTTTGTATGTTCAATGGTATACCCCTGCAACGCTTTAGGCTTATTGTCATAAAAGCAATACGCCGCCAATGCCGCAACAAGGTTCATTAAGAAGTTATTGATGGACCTGTGTCTTGAATGTACCAGTTTGGCAGTATTCTTGAGCATGTCATTGATGCACTCGATGATGAAACGCTTTCGTAACATGATTTTATCCCCCAATGGCATCAGTCTGTTCTTCATGTTCACTTTGATTCCCGTAACGAGATGTATGCCATCTTTAAAAAGATCCTCGAAGAGTCTTGGAGAGATATATCCCCTGTCCGCGAAGAGTCTGCCGTACAGCCCTTTGGCGAGTACGTTCCAGACTTCGGGATTCCTGTCATCCACATTGGCCCCGGTAAGACAGAAGGTGATAATTTCTCCCCGGTCATTACAGGTGAAGTGCAGTTTGAATCCATGACACCACCCCATCGTTCCCTTCCCGTCCGTAGCCATATCCTTGAAAACCTTGTTGGCGTAGCGCCTGAGGTTATGACAGACGGGAATC